>NZ_LDIG01000168.1 GCF_015845845.1 Paenibacillus dendritiformis | reverse complement strand
CAATGTCATTAAGTTAAGCTCAAAGACAAGAGCGGAAATAAAAATGGAATCCGAAACGGCATGGGAAAAAGCCCTGTGCCGTTTGTTTTTGGTGCAAGCAAGGAAAAAGCGTACAGCAAACAAAGCGGACGGAAGATCCGCTTAAAAAATGTTCATATGAAACGAATTATGCTACTCTATAGACGAAGCTAACAACTGATTTGTAGCGTATTTTGCGCGTATTCTGCTGCCCTGGGCGAACGGGGCGAATCGGCAAAATGTTTTTGCGGATCAGTGCTTCAACATCGGGCGGGGGTTCATCGTGCCGTGAGCGCAGGAAATGTCTAGAAACGTGAACGGCAACCGTGAAGTTGACTTGGTATGAGTGCCGTTTATCCATTTGGGAAATGACGACGTGTGAGGTCATCATTTCAGCGAAATTGTACATGATCATTCTTGCGAAAATCTCTTGGGTGATGGACTCTCGTCTCTTTGCGTGAAAATTCGTCAGACCGACAGTGTACTTTAATGCCCTGAAAGAGGTTTCAATGCCCCATCGCCTGTTATACATAGACTTGATTTCATCGGGTGGGAAATCAGCGGCAGAAAGATTCGTAATGACGGTCTCATAAGCGCCATGAGGCAGGACGAAACGAACAACCCGAAAGGTAATCGGGTAAAACAAGTTCTCATGCAAATCCAAAAAATCAAATGTAGACGTGGAAGGAACGAACTTGTACATCTCGGGATTAGCCTTGACCTCTTTGGTTTGTTTTTTGGTGAGTGTCAGATGAACGTCCCTATCAAACTCTCCGCTAGAGGGCAAACGCAAGCCCGAAAGAATACCATTGGAATCCAAATCCTTTACCCGTATGACATAGTTCCACCCTTTGCGTTCAAGGTGCGCGAAATTGTTGTAACTTTCATAACCTCTATCGGCAATAACAATGGTTTTGCCCTTGATGGGAGAACGGTCAACCATAGCAGCCAGCGCCCTTCCCTCGTTGCACAACCTTCGTGGTTGAACAATGGCATCCACGTACAGTCTGTTGCACAAGTCATAGGCAGCGTTCAAATGCAGAAGGCTATAGCCTTTCGTGTTCGGTTGACTTTGAAAATAGGTGTCCGTGTCCGCAGAGTCAGTTGCGATATGTAAATCCGAACCGTCAACGGCAAGTAATCGATACCCTCGGTAGTCCTTGATATCCGTATACGATTGCGTAAATGCGTGAAACAAGAATTCCACAGCAGACGGCAGGATTTTATTCCTCTGTTGGACAAAAGCGGAAGTGGTTGCGGTGTTTACGTTATAACCTTGGGATTCCAGGAGTTCCTTATATATGCTGTTGCCCCCCATGGAGATCAGGAGTTGCATCACCGTTTCAAAGGATAGCTTTTTCTTTCGGGTAAAATCTTTTTCAGGGTTTTTGACATAAGGTGCTGGTGCGGCTGCCATTTCTCGTATGAGGGATGTCAGCGTTTCTTTTAGCGAATTCGCGTACTCATTCATTGGCGTAACCTCCTCGTTTTTTCAAGGGGCTTCGCCACACATATCCATCTACCTGTTAAGTCTTGATTTTCTTTTGAAACAAAAAAAAGAGCGGGCTATCTTTTTGATAACCTGCTCTTGTGCTTGATTATGGTTTCCGCGCCTTATCTTAATGACATTGTCGGGCCGGAGGGCGCCTTTCATCGCATCGGTGATCGGGTGTCCCGAGCGGTGGATGACCTGGAGCCGCACATTCCCTTCCCCTTCGAGGGTGATGACGTTGCCGTCCTGCTTCATGCTTCCGAATTCGATGAAGTTGTTGAACCCGATGAAGCGGGCGACGAATTCGGTGGCCGGGTATTTGTAGATGTTGGCCGGGGCGTCCAATTGCTCGATGATGCCTTTGTTCATGATCGCCACCTTGTCCGAGATCGAGAAGCATTCCTCCTGATCATGCGAGACATAGACGGTCGTAATGCCAAGCTGCTTCTGAATGCGCCGGATCTCGACGCGCATGTTGACGCGCAGATTGGCGTCCAGGTTGCTGAGCGGCTCATCGAACAGCAGCAGATCCGGCTCGATGACGAGCGCGCGCGCAATCGCGACGCGCTGGCGCTGGCCGCCGGAGAGCTCGCCCGGGAATCGCTTCTCGAAGCCCTTCAGATTGACGATCTCCAGCATGGCGAGGACGCGCTTCCCGATCTCCGCCTTGTCGACCTTCCGCAGGCGCAGTCCGTAAGCGACATTGTCGAACACGGTCATATGCGGGAACAGCGCGTAGCTCTGGAAGACGAAGCCGAAGTTCCGCTTGTTCACCGGCATCTTCGTGTAATCCTTGCCCTTGAACATGAACTTGCCGTCCTTCGCCTCCAGGAAGCCGGCGATGAGACGGAGCGTCGTTGTCTTGCCGCAGCCCGAAGGGCCGAGCAGGGAGATAAGCTCCCCTTCCTGAATATTGAGCGAGAAATCTTTCAAAATCGTATTTTTTTCATAAGCTACCGCTATATGTTGCAGGGATAGGTATTCCATGGTCGTCAGGCCTCCGTTTATGCTAGTTATTTTTCGTGAAGTAGGAGAGTCCCATCAGGCGCTCGATCAAGAACATCAGCAGGGCCGTCACGACCATCAGCAGCACCGAGATGGCGGCAATGGTCGGATCGAAATAGTTCTCGACATAGGTCAGCATCTGGATCGGCAGCGTGCTGACCCCCGGTCCGGTCATGAACACCGAGATGTCGACGTTGTTGAACGATTCGAGGAAGGCGAGCAGCACGCCCGCGATCAGTCCCGAGCGGATATTCGGCAGCACGACCGTGAAGAAGGTCTTCAGGCGGCTGGCGCCCAGACTCATGGACGCTTCCTCGACCGCATAATCGAAGTTCGACAAGCTCGATGCGATGACGCGAATGATGAACGGCAGCATCAGCACGATATGCCCGATTAACAGGCTGGTGTAGATCGGCAGTTGGAACTGGACGACCAAATATTTCAGCATCGTGAAGCCGAGCACGACGCCCGGTATCAGGATGGGCGAGATGAAAATCGAATTCAGCAGCCCTTTGCCCCGGAAATGGAAGCGGCTGAGGGCATAAGCGGCGGGAACGCCGATGAGAAGCGCAATCAGGTTCCCCGCCAGGGCGACGACAATCGTCACCTTGAATGTCGTCATGAACATCTCGACGTCGAAAATATTGCGATACCAGCGGAAGGAGAACCCCTCCGGCGGAAATCTGAGCACGGAGCTGTCTCCGAACGACGTAGCCATAATGATAAGCAGCGGCCCAAGCAAAAAGAGAAAGACGAGAGCCGTAAACAGGGCGAGTCCGCGATGTGTGTCCTTCATGTTCGTTACCCCTTCGGATTCAATTTGCGCGCCAGTTGGTTCATCAATCCGATGATGATGAACGTGACGACAATCATCACTGTGGCGATAATGGATGCCATCGTCCAATCATTGAGCGTCATCGCGTTCTGATAGAGGAACGTGGCGATGACGCGCTGCTTTCCGCCGAGCAACTGAGGCGTCGTATAGGCCGTCAGGCTGCCGACAAAGACGAGAATGCTGCCGACGATGAGCCCGGGCACGCACAGCGGTACGATGATGCTCATGAAGCCTTTGAGGCGCGAGGCGCCCAGACTCTCGGAGGCGCGCAGCAGATCGCCGTCGATGTTCTCCATCACTCCGACGAGCGAGATGATCATGAGCGGCAAGAACAGATGGATCAGGCCAACCATCATGGCCGTCGGGGTGTACAATATTTTCAAGGGCTCATCAACAAGGCCGATGCCGGTAAGCAGGTTGTTGACGATCCCGTTTTTGCCGAGAATAACCATCCAACTGAACGAACGGACAATCGCGCTCGTCAGCATTGGGAACAGCGCCAGGGCCAGCAGGATGCCTTTGACCCGGGCCTTCTTTTTGGAAATGTAATAGGCCGTCGGGAACCCGATAAGGATGCAGGCGGCGGTTGTTACGAGGCTGACTTCCAGGGTCGTCAGCAAGATTTTCAAAATATACGGATCACCGAGCAGCTTGACATAGCCTTGAATCGTGAATTGCCCTTCATTGAAAAAGGTGGACCCGATCGTCAGAAAGATCGGAATAATCATAAAAACGGTAAGGAACAGAAGTCCCGGCAGCAGCAGCGGCCACAAAAATCGTTTTTTCATAGGTCGTGTTCTCCTGTTGTCTTGGCTTGTAATCCGCTAGGGGGCATAAAAAAGAGGGTGCGTATTCCAGCAGCCCTCCCTACCTTCTATACATCCCGGCCTACTCGATCTCCCGGTTCCAGCGGTCGATCCATTCGGCCATCTCCTGATTCACCTTGCGCAAATCCAATGTCTTCAGGTTCTCGACGACGTCTGCGCCATAGGTCAGGCCTGCGGCTTGCTCTTCCGTCAAGGTGACGAGCTTGTTGGTCGGGGAATCGACCCGATCGAGCGCATTGGCTTGCTGCACCTCCTGGCTCAGATGCCAGTCGATGAATTTCTCGGCCAATTCCTTATTTTTCGATCCTTTGACAATGTTGACCGTGTTGAGCAGCGCATACGCGCCTTCCTTCGGCGTCACGAACTTGGCCGACGGCACGGCCTCCGACACGCTGCCGTAGAACGTATCCTGCATCGGCGCGATCACGACCTCGCCCTGCGCGAACATGTTCACGAGATCGGCCGACTTGGAGTAATATTTCACGACGCCCGGATTAATCTCTTTCAGTGCCTTGAACGCCGCGTCGGCGGCCATATCCATGCTGCCTCCATGCTTGGCGGCCATATCGATCAGCATCGGGCCGGTCGTAATCGTAATATTCGGCAGCGCGAGCTTGTTCTGGAACGCCGGCTTCCACAAATCCTCCCAGGATTCCACCGGCTCCTTCACCTCATCCGCGTTATAGGCGAGGCCGAGCTGCGCGACCGTGTGGGCCGGGCCGTAGTCTTGGCCAAGCGGGGCCTTGGCGATATCGTACAGGTTGTCGATATTCGGGATGTTCTTGCGATCGATTTTCTCGAATAGCCCTTCCTCGATGCCCTGCAGCGCGTAATAGTCGGACAAGTAGATCAGGTCGACCTTCGAGCTGCCTTGGCGGATTTTGTTGAGGCGGTCAGTGTTATTGCCAATCTCGGTGACGATCTTGACATTGTATTTCTTCTCGAACGGCTCATACAGGTTCTTCTTCATTGCATCTTCGGCAAATCCCCATGTCGAGATGACCAATTCCGTCGGCTTGTCCTTGCCTCCTTCGGCATTGTCGCTGCCGGAGCAGGCTGCGAGCAGCGTGCCCAGGGCAAGTAGCATAGCGAGAGTCGTTGCGAGTTTTTTCATGAAGTCAGTTCCTCCTGGATGCGAGTCTTGGATGAAGCCGATGATCGGCTGGTATAACGTCTGCTGCACGGACGGTGCCGCAAGCATGCCGCCGGTGCGCTGAATCTATTTAGTGTCCGCCCATGAACACGTAGCGGAGAATGACGAGGACGAACAAAATCCACATCAGCCAATGAATTTTATATTTCTGCTCGCCTTTGCCGAATACGTTCGCGACGAAGGCCAGCAGCACGTAGCCGAGAATGCCGAAGGAGATTCCGTTCGCGATGCTGTACGTGAACGGCATGAACGTAATCGTCATGAACGCCGGAATGCCGATAACGAGGTCATTGAAGTTGATCTCGCGCACGGCTTGCATCATCAGGACGCCGACGACAATCAGCGCCGCCGCCGTGGCCGGTCCCGGAATGAGGGCGATGGCCGGCGCCAGGAACAGCGAGAACAGGAAGCAGATGCCCGTCGTGACCGAAGTCAACCCGGTGCGTCCGCCGGCCGCTACCCCGGCCGAGCTCTCGACGAAGGCCGTCACGGTGCTTGTGCCGAGGACGGCGCCGCCGCCGACCGCGATGGAATCGACGAACATGGCCTTGCCGACGCGCTTGTTGCCTTCTTCGCGGTTCTTCATGAAGCCCGCGCGGTTCGCCGTGCCGACCAATGTTCCGAACGTATCGAACAATTCAACGAAGGTAAAGGTCAAAATAATCGATACAATGCCGACGCCCATAATGCCGGCGAAGTCGAATTCGAACACCGTCATTTGCGTCAAGTCAGGCACCCATTGAGCGCCCTGCAGCGAGCTGAAATCAATCAATCCCATCGGAATGGCAATCAAGGCCGTCCCGATGATGCCGAACAAAATCGCGCCCGGCACGTTCAAAATCATCAATACCGAAATGAGCGCCAGCCCGATAATCGTGAGCAGCACGTTCGGGTCGGTGAAGCTTCCGAGTCCGAAGACGGTCTCGAAGCCTTGCAGCGGCGTAAATACGCCCTTGGGCACGTCGTTCACCGCTTCGACGGATACCGACAGCAGGCCGCTGTTCTTCAAGCCGACAATCGTAATGAACAATCCGATACCGACGGTAATCGCATGCTTCAACGCGTCAGGCACGGCTTCCAGCAGCTTCTGCCGAATATGCGTAACCGTCAGCAGGAAGAACACGATCCCGGAAATGAAGACGGCGGTCAAGGCCATCTGCCATGTAATCGGGTGGTCCGAGCCGGCTGTCGATACGATAACCGTGGCGAAATAGGCGTTAAGCCCCATCCCCGGCGCCAGCGCGACCGGAAAGTTGACGAAAATCCCCATCGCAATCGTGAAAATTCCAGCGGCAATCGCAGTCGCGAGAAAGACTGGATACCATTCCATGCCCGTCTTGCCGAAAGCGGTCAATATGTTCGGATTGACGGCCAAAATATATGCCATCGTCATGAAGGTCGTAATCCCTGCCATTATTTCCGTTCTTACCGTCGACCCTTGCTCCTTAATTTTGAAGAAGCGATCCATGCGTTTACATCCTCCCCATGAACTGAATAATCTCTCTGTTCCGAGTAACCTGATCCCGCACTTCCCGCTTCCGCAGCACCTTCCCTCGAAAGGGACAAAAAAAGAACTCAGGAGATTCTCCCGAGTTCCGGCTGTAAGGTCGGCAAACTGCACCCGTTATTCGCCTGATCGCTGCGCCCATCCCTTGTCAATGGGAAAGCGCGCTGCGGGCAGGCAGGGCAGATCGTTCGGACAGACGCATGCGCAGTCCGGTGCCAAAATCCTTCGTAGCCAGATCATTTACGGTGATCTCGTAGAAACTCCCGGGCCAATTCCCGGGATTATACGAAAAAGAGCACGTATGAGGTTACGTACTCATTGTAAAGCTTGCACTCGAATTTTGTCAACGGTAAATCCGAACATTAATATGCCAACAATATAATTTGTTCGTGTTTTTATGTGAACGGGTGTAAATAAAAACGCCCTTGCCGCCACCGCGACAAGAACGTTCGCTTCCGCTAAAAGCACGCCCCTGGCAAGAAGCCCTGGGGAGCCGTTCATAATAAGCTTATCGATAAGTTCCCGTTACAAAAATTTTGCCTTTGTCGAATACAGGCGTCTTGCCTTCGATCCGGATGCTCTTCATTCCGCCGATATCCACGGAGATATCCTGGACTTTGTCCTGTCCCGACAGCTTGACATGCTTGAGCACCGTATCGTTGTCGTCGTATACTTTGACATTGATTTCGCCTTCTACATCGAGCACGAATACTTTCAAGTCCAGCTTCTGATATTTATTCTGCGGCTGGAGCTCGAACGACTTCTCCGCCGAGTTCAGATCATCGAGCACGACGCCCGAACCGTAATCGACTCCGCCCTGTACCGTATATTGCTTGTCTTTCGTCGACATCGCGGAGTAGCTGAGCTTGATCTTTTCGGAAATGATCGGTACCGTGGTTGATTTCTCACCCAGATAAATCATCTGGTTCTTGGCATCATACTCGACGGCCGTGCCCAGCGCATCGGCTACCGCCCTCACCGGAAGATAGGTGGTTCCGCCGTACATAATCGGCGCCAGCTTATTGCCGGCGCTGTCCTGGGCCTTCCATTCCTTGCCGTTCACCTGGAACTTGATGGACCAGTTGAGCTGCGCGCTAATCTTCTCCAATACCGGTGCGGCGCTGACGCCGGCGACAACGCCGAACGCCATCGCAGCCGCCGTAATCGTCACTATTGCTGTCTTTTTCATAACATGAGGCCTCCCTTGTCAATTCGTTTTCCGAATTCCCTTTTTGTTATCCATATGTATCCTTCTCAGCATATCGTTGGGCGCAATTTGCTTCAATTCTTAGCTAATAATCTGGTTCCGCAGTCATAGGAAAATGCTCCAATCGGCGGTGCGCGCCATCTCTGACTCCAACCTCTGAAGCATTCTTCTCGAACCAGGAAGCATCCCATTTCCGCACGAAAATGGAAAAAAAGCCTTCGTTCCACATGGAACGAAGGCGTATGCCATTGCCTTGCCTGCCTCTTACTCCCACTCGATAGTCGCCGGCGGCTTCGACGTGATGTCGTAGACAATCCGGTTGACGTTGTCGACCTCGTTCACGATCCGGACCGAGATTTTCTCGAGAATATCCCACGGAATGCGCGCCCAATCGGCGGTCATGCCGTCAATGGACGTAACCGCACGAATGCCGACCGTGTACGAATACGTACGGGCGTCACCCATGACGCCGACGCTCTTCATGTCCGGCAACGCGGTGAAATATTGCCAAATCTCGTTATCGAGTCCCGCCTTGGCAATCTCGTCACGCAGAATCGCATCCGATTCGCGAACGATCTTCAGCTTCTCCTCCGTCACTTCGCCAAGCACGCGAATCGCGAGCCCCGGTCCCGGGAACGGCTGGCGCCATACGATGGCGCGCGGCAGGCCCAACTCTTCGCCGACCTTGCGCACTTCGTCCTTGAACAACGCGTTCAACGGCTCGATCAGCTTGAACTTCATATCTTCCGGCAAGCCGCCCACATTGTGGTGAGACTTGATCGTCTGCGCGGTCGCCGTTCCGCTCTCTACGATATCGGTGTACAGCGTGCCCTGCGCCAGGAAATCGAACTCGCCCAGCTTCGCCGACTCTTCATCGAAGCAATAGATGAACTCATTGCCGATAATCTTCCGCTTCCGCTCCGGATCGGATACGCCGGCCAGCTTGCCCAAGAAGCGCTCGCGCGCGTCGATCTTGACCACATGCATGTCGAACTTGCCGACGAACGTCTCCATGACGCCTTCGGCTTCATCCTTGCGGAGCAGGCCGTGATCGATGAACATGCACGTCAGCTGATCGCCGATGGCGCGGTGAATCAGAGCCGCGACGACAGAGGAATCGACCCCGCCGCTCAAGGCGCACAGCACCTTCTTGTCGCCGACCGTCTCGCGAATCTCGCGAACCTTCTCCTCGATGAACGATTCCATTGTCCAGTCGCCGTGACAGCCGCACACCTCATACAGGAAGTTTTTGATCATCTCGTTGCCATGTACCGAATGGCGCACTTCCGGATGGAATTGCACCGCATAGAAGCGCTTCTCCGGGTGGCTCATGGCCGCAATCGGCGCATGCTCCGTGCCGGCATCGACGCGGAAGCCTTCCGGCAGCTCGACGACCAGATCCGTATGGCTCATCCATACCGTCTGGTTCGGCTCGAGGTTGCCGACAAGGCCGCATCCCGGCTGGAAGACGACTTCGGCCTTGCCGTATTCGCGCTTGCCTGCGCGTTCGACCTTGCCTTTCAATTGATGGGACATCATCTGCATTCCATAGCATATGCCGAGAATCGGAACGCCCAATTCATAGACGCCCTCATCCACCAGCGGCGAGTTCTCCTCGTATACGCTGGCAGGGCCGCCGGAGAACACGATCCCTTTCGGGTTCAGTTCCTTGATCTTGTCCACGGGGGTATTGTAAGGAATGAGCTCGCTGTATACCCCCAAGTCCCGAATACGGCGCGCGATAAGCTGGTTGTACTGTCCTCCGAAATCAAGGACGACGATCATTTCATGTGGCTTTGTCATTGCCGTGCCTCCCAAACCATATTGCTCATAATTATAACGAACCGACAAAAGCCGAGTCAATCCGCAATGCCGCCGCGAAAGCGCTCACTTTTTTGTTTCGCGCGATATTCGTGCGGAGTAATTCCTTCCAACTCCTTAAAAACGCGGGTAAATTGCTTGACATGCTCGTATCCGACGCGGCGGCTGATGTCCGCAATTTTGCGGTCCGTCTCCGCCAGCATCCGCTTCGCTTCCTCCAGCCGCACCTTTTTGACATAGTTCACGAAGCTGTCTCCGGTATGCAGTTTGAACGCCTCGCTGAAATACGTATAGCTGAGCGAGACATGATTCGACACCATCGCCATCGTCAGCGGCTGGCCGTAGTGTTCCCGAATATAGCGGATCGCCTCCTTCATCTCTTCCCGCTCCGAATGCGCCCGGCGCACGTCGGACACATAGCGGCTCCTTGCCGTCAATCGTATCGTAGGTGACGCCCTTCTCGCCCAGGAACATATCCTTCTGCCCTTCCTCGCTGATGAGATAGCTGAGAAAGCGGATGGCGCGTGCCTTATCCTTCACATCCTTCGAGATGAGCGTCACCGTCCATCCGGAGATGGCCGGGCCGGACAAGGTCGGCGGATCCAGCTTGGAATTGGCCGGGCCGTCGATCGCGATATAGACCGAGTCCGGATCCTTCTCGTACAAGGCCGCTTCCTGCGCGGCGAAGTCAGAGCGCTGGTACATCATCGCGAAGTAGCGGCCCTGCGCGATCTTCTCTTCCATCTGCGGCCGCTTGTCGATGAAGATATCCTTCGCGAGCAGCCCCATCTCGTTCGCCTGGCGGAACGTCTTCAGCCAGGCCGTATATTCCGGATCGGAGGTGCGGTCGTACAGCTTGCCGTCCTTCTCCATCGGAATGGCCAGGAAGTTCTGCAAATACCCTTCGAACGTGTAATTGCCGAATTCCGTGAATTCATGAACCCCGATCGGAATCAGCGGCTGTCCGTTGACTTCCGGGAACTTCTCCTTCGCCGCCTTCAGGGCGTTCAGGAAGCCTTCCGGCGTCCGCATGTCCGGCTTGCCGAGCGCTTCATACATGTCTTTGCGCACGACGAAGGTCTGGTTCGATACATATTGATCCCCGAACTTCTGGAAGTCCTTCGGCGAGGATGACGCGTTCGGATAGACGTATGTCTTGCCGTCCGGCTGGCGGTACCAGGACAGCTTCGCCGGGTCGGCCGCCTTCAGGAAGTACGGATCATACTGCTCCGCCAGTTCGTCCAGCGGCAGGACAAGGCCGCCATCGACCATCAGCTTGACGGCATCCTCCCACCAGCCGAGCGTGATGAAGTCGGGAAGCTTGCCGGAGGCGATCATCGTGTTCAGCTTCTCGTTCTCATTGCCTGCCGGCACGATGAAGTTGATGTCGACCCCGGTTTTTTTCGTAATATATTGAGATGTCGGATCAACCCCCCATTTGTTCGGGAACCAGGAGAAGTTCAAGTACCAGTCGAACGTAATCGGCGAAGTGTCCGCCTCCAGCCCGGTTCATCCGGAGACAGCTTCTGATCCGCCGCCTGCCCCTCCTTCGGCGCGCCGCTGCCCTGATCGGCCGTGTCCGGCCCCTTGGAGGCGCAGCCGCCCAGAACCGTCAGCGCCATCGCCAGGATGCTCACCCATAACAGAAGTCGACTGCCGCGCTTGCGCATTGTATCTACCCCTTTTTTTCAAAATATCGTACTTGTTCAAAAAACCGGGTCCTGCACGGCCTCTGCCTATTGGTTGATTCAGCTTTCATCGTTGATTAGTCGTTGATTCAGCTCTAGCCGCCGGTTCAGCCCTTAATCGAGCCGATCATGAACCCCTTGACGAAATACTTCTGCAGGAACGGATACACGATGACGATCGGCAGCGTCGTCACGACCATCGTCGCCAGCTTCAGCGATTGCGAGGTGACCGTCTTCGTGATGCCGCTCGGAGCCGCCGCCAGCATCTGGTTCGAGGAGGCTTGGGCGACGACGCGGTACAGGAAGGTCTGAATCGGCTGCAGATCGGTATGGTTCATGTAGATCATGCCGGTGAAGTAATCATTCCATTGATAGACGCCCTGAAAGAGCGCGATCGTCGCGATGACCGGCATCGAGACCGTGAGGACGACGCGAACGAAGATCGAGAAATCGCCCGCCCCGTCTATCTTGGCCGCTTCTTGAAGCCCGGCCGGAATCTCCCGGAAGAACGTCATGAAGATAATCAGATGAAAAAAATTGAACATCGCCGGAATGATATAGACCAGGAAGTTGTCCAGCAGCCCGATGTCGCGAATCCATAAGTAGTAAGGAATCAGCCCGCTGCTGAAAAACATGGTGAACGTCCCGAGCAAAATATAGATCTTGCCGCCGATCAGATCTTTGCGGGAGAACGCATAGGCGACCATCGCCGTAAAAAAGACATGCGTGGCCGTGCCGATGACCGTCTTGGCCACCGTTATGAGCATCGCCTGCATAATGCCGGGATTCGAGAAGACGGCGGCATAGTTCGAGACGCTGAATTGGCGCGGCCACCAATAGATGCCGCCCCGCATCGCATCGGTGCCGTCATTGAACGAATTGACGAGCACATACCAGATCGGATACAGCGTCAGGAAGCAGATGAACAGCATCATGACGATATTGACCGCGTCGAACGCCTTCTCGCCGGCCCGCCGCGGCGCGCGTGGAGATGACATGGATTTTCACCGCCTTCTGTCACGGGAATGTGTCGCTAGAATAAAGAAGTGTCATTGATTTTGCGCGAAGCATAATTCGCCAGCAGCAGCAGGAAGAAGGCAACAACCGACTTCATCAGATTGACCGCTGTCGCATAGGAGTACCGCCCGGACACGATGCCGGTCTGGTAGACGAAAATGTCGATCACATTGCTGGCGCTCTCGTTCAGCGAGTTGCGCAGCACCAGAATCTGCTCGAAGTTGGAATTGAGCACGCCGCTGACGGCGAGAATAAGCAGGATCGCAATCGTTGCTTTGATGCCCGGCAGAGTGACGTACCGCATCTTCTGAAAGCGCCCCGCGCCGTCGATGGTCGCGGCCTCATACAATTCCGGCGAGACGCCGGAAATGGCCGCCAAATAAATAATCGCGGACCAGCCGAGCTCCTTCCAAATGTCGGAGGCGATAAGAATCGACCAGAAATAATCCGGCTCCGCCAGGAAGTTCGCTGGCTCCCGGATTAGCTTCAACCCGAGCAAAATGTTGTTGATCACCCCGACATCGGACAGCCAGGTCGCCAGGATGCCCCCCAAAATGACCCACGACAGGAAATGGGGCAAATAAGAGATCGTCTGCACGGCCCGCTTGAAACGGAACGAGCGCAGCTCGTTCAGGAACAAGGCGAATAGAATCGGCAGCGGGAAGCCGATCAGCAGCTTGAGCAAGCTGATGCCGAGCGTGTTGGATAGGACATTCCACAGATCGTCGTTCTCCAGGAACTCCCGGAAATGATCCAGTCCGACCCAGGGCGCTTCGGCGATCGGCCGAACGATGTTAAAATTTTTGAAGGCAATGATAATGCCGTACATCGGGATATAGTTGAACACAATCATCCATGCCACGCCCAGGAGCGCCATCAACTGCAGTGTTCTCTGGGCCCCAAGCTTTTTCAGCCATTGGCGCCAACGTGAGGGGGGAATCTCGGGTGCGAGATGCCTTTCCGTCCCCGAAGCGGGCGATTCAACGAAAGCACGCGTTTCTATGATGTCGACCTCCTCTCTTTGGCCTCAGGCCTGTTTGTTGTAAGCACTTTCAACCCTCAATTGCTATTGTAAATCGGATTCCTATCGTCCATAAGGGCTCATATTTCGTATTGAGGGGCTGGTTTTTCGGATCTGGGGAAGGGGAAAAGAAAAAAGCAGGCCGCGAACGAAATCGCAACCTGCCTCCGGGGCATAATCAAAACCCGTGTAAGAGGTCGAGCAAAATAAGCCATGCAACAACAAATGCAAATGTGCCAGCAATGTAACATGAGATTTCCCTTGCTTTGTTTTCTTTCTTGAGCCGCAGAATAATTCCCTCATTGATAACGCCGAGAGAGATGCAGTTCAGCATCATGCCCATATACATCGATTTGTTCTCTTTGCTAAAAATCGCTGCCCCTCCTAAGAGAATAACCCCGACAATAATCAGATATTTGACAATGACATATCTATTTCGCGCAGCAGGCAAGATCCTGCCTCCCCCCTGATTCAAACTTTTCACCGGACAGTTGCAGCAGTCATTTACAATGATACCAAAATGAAGAATATAGAGGAATGCAGCATATCCTTATACCCATATTAAAAAGATCCGGCACGAATGCCGGACCTCCCATGTACCATGCAGGGGCAATATTTTTTATCTGATCCAAAGTGATTACTTCCGCTGGGCTATGATTTTGTCCGAAATCCGTCTACGAAGATACTCTTGCATGAGTCGATCGCGCTCTTTACGCTCCTCTTTGTTTTGCGGGGGGATTGCGAGAACTCCATTTCCCGCCTCAGACAGTTTTTCAAAAACATCCACCATTTCTTTGCTATCACTGGTCATTATGAATCACCCTCCCCGAAGTATTGGTTTACCAATTTTTTGGCCGCGCTAGTCTCTATGGTCATCAAATGCCCATCAATCCTTGCTGCTCCCAACTTCTCTTGATAGTGTTTAAACAGTTTAGTCTTTGAGGTAAACGCGATTACTCCCTCAAATCCACGTTCAAAACTGACCTTACAAGCAAAAGCGAATAAATGAGCCCCTACCCCAATAAAAACCTGGGAAGCAGACCCAATATTCCATGGAGCACTTTCGACAAGGAAAACGTCGATATAACCCTGTGCAACCTCTAAGCTGACAAGTCCCTGAATTTCATCGGAACCAACAACCATCAGCTTGTAAACAAGGCGGTTCGGTGCACAGTATTCCTTCTTCCAATCGAAATTAACCCAACCTTGCTTCTCCGTCAATTGCTTGAGGTCGGAATACTTCAACGGTTCAATGTTCGTCTTATATTCCTCGCCAGTTTCCCTGTGAATTAAACATGGGGTCAGTTCGTCAATGAGCGCTTCAATTTTCTCACGATTCATTTTCGCGGTTCCTCCCTTTAGTATAACATAAAAAGGAAGCACCTGATGATAAGCCAAGAGCTTATCATCAGGTGCTTCCTCGTTTCTCCCTACTTGATTCGGGTTCAAATCTACCAATTTGAATCAGAAAACATCTTTTTCGTAACAATCCTTTTCATCGTATCTTTGCCTGCCTCACACTCACAGAACCCCATCATCCCCTGCCGACGGACTCCCCTTCCACAAGCGTCACGTAAATCCGTTCATGCTCGACCTTTTCCCCGGAAATAATTTTGATGAGCTGCTCCGCGGCCAGCGCGCCCCATTTATGCTTGGAATAATCGATCGTGGCGAGACGCGGCTGCATGTAACGCGTCAGCTCGATATTGTCGAAGCCGATGACATGGATATGCTCGCCGATCCGGTACTCGGTATCGGCCAGCCGGTCGCACAGTCCGATCGCCATGTCGTCATTGAGGCAGAAGACGGCGGCCGGCCCCGTATATTCCTGGATAATTTGCTCTGCGGCACGCTCCCCGCCGCTTTTCTTGAAATTGCCCGGAATCTCGATCCATTCCACATCCTCGGCCCGGTTCGCGACCAGCTTCACGGCCTTCATCCGCTGATTGGAATCGTACGAGCCCTCGGGGCCTGTCACGACATAAATTTTCTTATGACCCCGCTCAACCAAATATTCCGTCGCCAGCGTCGCTCCCGCCTTGTTGTCCAGCAGCACCTGATTGATATTCGGATGATCCAGCTCCCGGTCCAGCACGACGATGCGGTGATTGCGGTCCGCGTATTGAATCAGTTCTTCGCTTGAGAATGTCTGGTCCAAAATAATGGCGCCGTCGATCATCCGCTCGGGGAGCATGCGATGGGACTGCTTGCCGCTGCACACGATCAGATCATAGCCCTGCGCGTTGCAGACTTCCTTCATTCCGTCGAGAAGCTCTCCGTATACATCCCCCTTGAAGTCCGTTAAGAACACGCCTACAATCCTGGACTCCCTCTTCTTCAATGTTCTTGCGGCAGCATTGGGCACATAGTTCAGTTCTCTGGCAATCGCCAAAATTTTAGCGCTTGTCTCGTCCGTCACTTTACTGCTGCCGTTAAGAGCATAAGATACCGTTGAAATCGAAACTCCGGCTTTTTTAGCGATATCCTTGATACTAACCACTTGTCCTCGCTCCTCCGTTGGTTCACCAGTCCTTCAATGCATCAATAATGAACGGTAATGTTAAACCTATTGTAGCATCGGCAGCGCCGCCACTACATAAAGATCTCGACTACGTTCCGATCCGGCTTCATCTCGGCCTCAAAGACATCCTTCGCCACGCGCAGGCCGCCCTGGCGATACGGATTGGATACCCGATCGGCATTCAGCGGCTTCCCGTTCATCACGACACGGCTGACCGCTCCATCCGCAATGCGATAAATAAAGGTCACCTTCGCCCCGGCGAAGCGGAAGTCGAACCGCATCCCGTCCAACCCGGCCGGAAGCACCGGATCGATCACGAGATCGCCGTTGTCCTGCCGGATGCCAAGCGCGTTGGAGATGAGCTGGTTCATATAGATTCCCGGTCCGCTGGAGTAGATTCTCCAGCCTCCCTTCACCGGAATCTCCCCTCCGCGCAGCGCGTCGATACGGGCCTGCGCCTCGTATCTCGTATTGAATTTGCCGTCGGAGCTGCTGAAGTAGGCATTGCTCTGGCGGAGCTCCGCGTTCGGCACGACCTCATGAATGCCGACCGGATTAATCATCTCCAATCCGTTCCATACATCGTCCGCATGTCCCAGCTTCGCCATCGCTTCCACATAGCGGATATGTGCATGCACATATTGCAGCCCGACCTCGCGTCCGAAGTTGGCCGCCTGTTCCGCCCGCTTGAAATGCGTGCTCACGCCGCCCGCGTATTGGGCCGGACGGTTCATCAGACGGACGCCGTCCGGGAAGAACAGCTTGTCCTTAATGAGGCGGTAATTGGCCTCGGCCTGCTCCGGCTCGACCAATTCCGCGATAATGCTGCGCGTCATCGGCAGCAGCCGGAATTGGATGCCGGTGTCCGTATCCGTCGGATGCAGCATCCGCTTCACATGCTCCGGATCCTCCATATAGAGGAAGCCCGGAATCACCTTCGTGTCCAGCATATACCGGTTGTAGTCCCGCTCGATGCCGGACGCCATCTCCCGCAGCTCGGCCGCAAGCGCTTGATCCGCCGGAAGCAGCGCGCGAGAGAGCTGGTTCAGCGCCTGGTACGTCAGCGCGACGGTCCAGCTGCTGACCATATACTTCTTCAGCTGCGCATTCGCCGGCTGGAGCGTGTCGTCCCAGTCCCCGTCTCCGTACGAGGACAGGTACGTATCATGCAAGAAATGAGTGCGGATATAATCGATTTCCTTGGCCGCATGCTCCAGTATCGTCGCCGTCCGCTCGGTGAAATCGAACCGGCGCTTGATGGTATAGGGAACCTTTTCCTCCAAAATACTGTAATCCCGGGTAGCCGTCAAATAATCTCCCAAAACTTTCAGCGGCCAGACAATAATGTCGCCGTGGCTCTCCTCCTGCTGGATGGCGAAATAGTTGTCGAACATGAACCATTGCGGCCAGTTGCCGTCGTCTTCATATTGATGGGAATAGACCATCTTCAAAATATCCCGCACCTGCTCGTATTTCTGCGTCGCCATGAAATATTCGACCGGTCCCTGACACACGTCCCGGGTTCCCCAGGCCGCGCCGCCATACTGCTCCAGCCCATGCGGAACCGCATAGTGGACAAGCATGTTATGCGTGTACCACCAAGCGAGGGCGTTCACCTTGAAAAGCTCCTCCGCGCTCTCGCCGCCGCGCGACAGCCGGAATCCGTTCATCGTCTCTCTGAAAAATTCGCGGTAGTCCGCAATCTCTTCCTCCATGCCGCGCGAAGCCCGGGCAGGCTCCTCTCCGTCCAGCCGCCCTTGAATCGTCAGCGTCCATTCCGGGCTCGCGCCCAGCTCCAGCGTCACGAGGGAAGCGTCGCCGGGACGGATGCCGTCGGCCAGCGCCGTCTCGTCGCCGACAGCGACATCCGCGCCATCCACCCACATGCGGTACTGCAGCTTCGGGTAGACGCCCGCGCTAAGCGAAGCGGGATCCGCGGAGAAAATCAGCTTGCCCTGGTCATTGGCCATCTGCACCGGCAGTTCATACTCATTGACATGCATCGTGACCTGATTGGTCACGAGATAACGGTACGGCTTGCCGCTCTCCGCGCGCACATGCAGGCGCACCTCCGGCGAATCCGCCGCCGTGAAGTTCGTAATGATAAACATGTCGTCTTCCGTCTTGTAATACCACCGTGCATAGTTGAATCCGAGTTCGAACAGCGATGGCATCGTCAGCAGCCGGTATGTGCCTTCCCGTTCCACGTAAATGCGCTGCCCGGCCGTCTTCGGCACGTTGAGGGGATTGCGGGCGTTGCTCATCATTTTGTTGAAATTCGTGTTCCCGACCACCACATGGGAATTGAACAGCCCGTACATATAGGAAGTGGTCGTCAGGACTTCGGCGCCCAGCTTCACGCTGCGGCCGCTCATCAAAATATGCCCGTGCGGGCGCTCGACAAGCAGTTCCTTCTCCTTTAGCACGATATGCTCATACGTGTCCGTGAAGAAGGCCAGCAGCCGCCCTTGCCCGTCGCGCTCCTCCTGGCGAGTTCGGGGGAACCGCGCCTTCACTTCCTCCTCCTTCAAGGAGAGGGTGCGAAGCGGCTCGCCAATCGCCGGCTTCAGGCGGACCGGAGGCAGCTCGCGCAGCGGCGACGCCGCGTCTGCGGCGGCAAGATAGACCTCCCAGGCCGCTTGTACCTCATCGCCATATTCCAGCTCCGTCACGGCGGCCGCATGATCCGGCTTGAAGAGGCCATAGAATACGAAGCGGGCTTCCCCGCTGAGCCGCACCGGCTGCGATTGAAGCGCCGTATAAGCGAATTCGTACTGATAGATAGCATTGGCCAGCTTGGCTTGGCTTAGGGCTGCCGGGACATTGGTCTCCTTATAGGAGCGGCCGAAAAATTGGAACCCGTCCGTCGAAAATCCGGCCGCGCCGGTCAGCGCGCCCTGCTGAACGTACGGGAACGCCCCGCCCTGCGGCTGGTTCTGGCGCGAGCAGACGACATACCCCTTCGCCTCGTCCTCGAATACGACGTGGTCGATATATTGCGACAGATACGCTTCATTGTTGCGCACGGCGCCGGGATCGGCGACGCCGATATCCTGGCCGTAGATGACGTCGATCACTACGCCGTCACCGCGCGCCTCGACGTCCCAGAACCAGACGCCCTGCTTCGTCGGCGCGAACGTCACCCGATACGCGACGCCTTCGGCCGCGCCCTCCCAGACGAGACGGCCTTCGCCGGCGCGAACCGAGCTCCCGGAATGAACGCCGAGCAGCGGGCAGGACCGGATGCCGGATTCCCCATGAATCCGGAGATACAGGTTGTTCAAGGACCCGTCAAGCGGGCTTGCCATCAGTTGATTGATCATTGTCCGGCCGCTTACGGCCTGGTACAGATCCCCGCTCTCCCAAAAGGTAAAGCGCAGATCGCCGGCTAGAACCTCAAGTTTGGACGTCTTGGATGCCGCTATCGTTGTCATGTGTGTGTCATTCCTCCCAGCTCTTGCATCGTCAATTGCGTTTCATCTATTGCGAATATTGCGAAAATATCTAATTCTCCATTAAATATGGAAAGCGGACGGCAGGCTCCGTCAGTTGGACCGGACCAGCTTGAACGTCTGCTCCGCCGTGTCCCGGCTGTTCGGCCCGACATAGACGCGGAACGTCCCCGGATCGCTGGCGCAGCGGAGATCGGAATGATGGTACCGCAGCTGCTCCTCGGTCACGGTAAAGGTCACGGTCTCGCTCTCGCCCGGCGCCAGCTCCACCTTCGCATAGCCCTTCAGCTCGCGAACCGGACGAACGACGTCGCCGGCGACATCGCGGATATAGAGCTGCACCGTCTCCACCCCGTCTCTTGTGCCCGTGTTCGTCACCCGGACGCTCACGCGGAGCGGCTGCTCCGGCGTCATCTCGCTGCCGGAGAGCGTTACCTCGCCGTATTCGAACGTCGTATAGGACAAGCCGAAGCCGAACGGAAGCAGCGGCTCATTCGGGCAGTCGATATACTTCGACACATAGCGTTCTTCCGTCTTGGCCGGATCGATAGGCCGTCCGGTATTCACCCGCTTCACCAGCTCAAGCTGCGCTTCCGGCAGACGAATGTCCGTCCGGGAGCCGCCTTCTCCGCTCATGGCGGATTCCTCGCCGAGAGCCAGCACGACGATATCGGCGCCCCGGGCCGCGGCCAGCGCCGCCTCGCATTGCTCCGGCGTCATGCGGCCGATGCCGCAGCCGGGCACGATCTCCAGCAGCCCGTCCTGCATCCGCTCGGCCAGGGCGTCGCCCAGCTTGACGGCGTCTTCCTTCACGCCGACGCAGGACCACCAGCCCAGAATATCTTCGCTGTTGGCGAACGGCCCGATAAGCGCCGCCTTGGCCCCCGGCCGCAGCGGAAGCACGCCGTCGTTTTTGAGCAGCACGCATGATTTGGCCGCCAGCTCGTAGGACACCTGTCGATGCTCTTCGCAGAAGAGCACCTCGCGTTCCCGCTCCGGATCCGCCCCGCGCAGCGGATTGTCGAACAGCCCCAGCTTCTCCTTCAACCGCAAAATCCGGAGCACGGCTTCGTCAATGAGCCCTTCGTCGACCAGACCGCTCCGCACGAGCTCCGGCAGATGCCGGACATAGCACGGGGTCATCATCTCGATATCGACGCCCGCGCGAATGGCCCGGTACGCCGCTTCGCGATCATCCTCGGCCGCGCCGTGGGCGATCATTTCCCGAATCGACGCCCAGTCGGAGATGACGACGCCGTCGAAGCCCCATTCCTCGCGCAGGATGCCGCGCATCAGCTTCTCATTTCCGGTGGCCGGAATGCCGTCGACGGTGTTGAAGGAGGTCATCACCATTTCGCAGCCCTCGTCCAGTGCCGCTTGGTAGGCCGGCAAATATGATTCGCGCAGCTGGCGCTCCGACATGTCGACTGTATTGTAGTCGCGTCCGCCCTCCGGCGCGCCGTAAGCGGCGAAATGCTTGACGCAGGCCGCGAGGCGGCCGGTGTCCTCCTTCAGATTGCCGCCCTGGTAGCCGCGAACGAATGCGCGCGCGAAGAGGCTGTTCAGATACGGATCTTCCCCGGTCGTCTCCATCACTCTTCCCCAACGCGGATCGCGCACGAGATCCACCATCGGCGCGAAGGTGACATGGATGCCCGCCGCCGCCGATTCTTTGGCGGCCACCGCCGCGCTCTTCTCCGCCAGGTCCACGTCCCAGGAGCAGCCGATCGCGAGCGGAATCGGAAATATCGTCTTGAACCCGTGCACGACATCCGCCATGAACAGCAGCGGAATGCCGAGCCGGCTTTTGCTTAAATAGGATCTCTGCACGTCAATGACCGCTTGCGCGCCCGACAGTCCGAGCACGGATCCGCTGGCGGTGACCATCGATTCCGTGATTCCCATCTCTTCCATTGGACCGGTAACTTGTCCTTCACTCGCTGCGCCTTCATGAAAATGAGCCGTAAGCTGCAGCAATTGCGCGACTTTCTCTTCCAACGTCATTTGCCGCAGCAGGGCGGTTAACTGCTGATTGTCCATATTCGTTCCTCCATTGCTTCCTTATATAAGGACGTGTTCATTTTTGCTTCCAGAGTGTAATCGGTGTTCAACCTTGAATCACTGGCAGATTCCTTCTCCTTTCTCAGGAACATGCATAACCGGAATGATAGAGATACGATCATCGGCGTCCAGCGATCCCGTTCATGCGGCGAGGGGAACCCTCCGCCGCGGAGTTATGCACATTCCTCATTCAGAAGAGCTGGACGGTGAAGCGAAGAACCCGGCTGCATGGGACTATCCTGCATACCGGGTTCCATCGACTCGGACCGCTGGCGAACGCCTCAGGCCAACTTCACTTGCAGCTACATGCGTATTTCTTATTGTTTGTTCAGTTCATCCAGAACCGGTTGGACAAGCGGCATTTTGCTGTCCACCCATTTCTTCCAGTTCGCTTCCAGATCGCCGTTTTGCAGAATCAGGTTCGTGTATTCCGACTCATAGTTGAAGGTCGCCTGATTTTTCGCTTTGGAATCGTACAGTTGAACCGTCCGATCGTACTCGGCCAGCTTGCCGCCTTCTTTGCCGAGCTTGGCTTTGTTCTGATAGTGAAGGATCGCTCTGTCGCGGTACTCCTTCTTGATCGCCGGGTTGATCATGCTGAAGTCGTCGCCCAAAAGGTACAGCCCCTCGAAGCGGCTTGGATATTTGTCTTCCAGAGACGTGCCTTCCGGCAGCAGGCTGACGAGTTCTTGGTTGTCGCCATACTTCCAATCCTTGCCTTCGAAGCCCATGTTGAGCAGCATTTGTCCTTCTTTGGACGTCGAATAGTCGAGCAGGTCCATGATGCGCTCGAATTTCTCCTCGCTAATGTTCGGCGAGAAAATAAGCGCGGACCAGAAATTGACTTGCTCCAGGTTGCGGTATTTGCCGTCGTCGCCAAGCACGATCGCGGTGTGAACGACATCGTCGCTCTCCACGCCGAGATTTTTCTTCATGGCCTTATCCACGTCTTGTCTGTACGATGCCAGACCGCCAAGGCTCGTAATCGCGGCGGTGCCCTTCACCCGGAAATTGTCGCTGCCTTCGCTGTTCTTCCACGTATAGAACTCCGGATTAAGCAGCCCTTCTTTGTATGCCTTCTGCATCAGCTTCAGACCGGTCAGCGTTTCCGGATCGGCAGGCCCCCAATGGTATTTGCCGTCCTCGCCTTTGTAGAACGCGGACTCGACGCGGGAGTGCTCGCTGTTCGGCATGATGATATTCGTCAGCGCATCGCCGGCGTTATAAGAGATCGGCACCAGGTTCGATCCGACCTTGCCCGGATCCTTCTCCTTCACCAGCTTGGCGAACTCCATCAGCTCGCTGGTCGTGTATACGTCCTTCAATTCGAAGCCGACCGCTTCCGCCCAGTCCTTGCGCATCGCGATAACGCCGATCTGGTTGACGAGGGGATCGGCAGGCTTATTCTCGTAGTAGACCGGCCGCGGCAGGATATAGGTGCCGCCTGTCAGCTCTTCCAGCTTCTCGCCCAGGCCCGTCAGCTTGTAAGCCGCGGCCACGTTCGGCCAGCGTTCCTTCCAGTCATCCGGGAACTTGTAGAGAAGCCCTTGGTCGATATAGTTCATCGCATCGCCGTGAATGTAGTTCCAGGTCGCGACGTCAGGCAGGTCGCCGGAGTTGATCCACAGCCGCAGCTTCTCGCCCCAGGAATCCCATTCGATGAAGTTGTAGTCCCAGTCGATGTTGAACTTGTCCATCCAGAACTTGTGGAACTCATTGTCGAGCTGGCCGTCTTTGAGCTGAATCGTGCTCGCCACGGAAATGGTCAGCTTGTCCTTGTAGCTTCCGTCGCCATCCTTCTCATTGCCGCCTTGCGCCTCCTGCTTCGAGCAAGCAGTCACCATCAGCATGACCACGCATAAGGCGATGGCCAGAACAGATTTTACCGACAGCTTTTTGTTCGTTTCCATTTCATGTCTCCCCCGTGATTTTAGATTTTTATTGAAAAATCCAGCTACCTCTATACGTATGAATCAGGTCTTGATAGCCCCTGTTAACACCCCTTTTGCGAAATGCTTTTGCAGCATCGGGAAGAAGCACATAATCGGCACCATCGTCACGAAGACCGCAGCCATTTTCATCCCCGTTGAAAAAGCTTGCTTGCCGACCGCATCGACGCTGGAAGCGTTCGAGGCGTTGGTTTGCGATTCGACAATGATCGTTCGCAATACGTTCTGCAGCGGGAGCTGATCCGCCTTGCGCAGGAAAATCATCGCGTCGTACCAGCTGTTCCAGTAGGCGACGCCGTAGAAGAGCGTAATGGTCGCCATAATCGGCGCCGCCAGCGGCAGGACGACGGAGAACAGGATTCTCCATTCGCCCGCTCCGTCCAATCTTGCCGATTCCATCAGCGATTCAGGCAGGCTCTGGAAGTAGTTCATCATCAATATCATGTTGAAGGCGCTGAAGCTGCCTGCCAGGATGACGGACCACAGCGTGCCTGTCAGATGGAGCGATTTCATAATCAGATAGAGCGGCACGATGCCGCCGTTGAAGATCATCGTGAACAGCACGAGGAAGAAGATAATCTTCTTGCCCGGGAACTTGCTTCTGCTGAGCGCGTAGGCCATGCTGCTCGTCAGGAACAGGCTGAGCGGCAAGCCTACGATAAGCAGCTTAAGCGTATTCCAGTACCCCGTCAAAATGCTTCCGTCCTCGAACAAAGCCTTGTAGGAAGCCAAGGTCGGATTTCTCGGGAACATCATCAGCGGATTATCGGCATATTCCTTCGGCGTCGAGAAGGAAATCATAATCACATTCCAGAACGGAATCAAAATCAATAAGGCGAATATCAGCAGCAGGAAGAAAATCACGTAATCGAGCGCCGTCATTTTTCCTATGCGGAACTTATGCTGCTTCTTGGCAGCTGTCTTGCTCATCCCTTGCACCCCTCTCTTATCGGAACAGACCGTCTCCGCCCAGCATTTTGGCCACCCTGTCCGCCAGAAGCAGCAGAATCATATTAATGAGAGAACGGAACAGGCTGACCGCGGTGGAAAACGAGAAGTCCGTCGAAGACTGGAACGTAATGCGGTAAATATACACATCCAATACTTCCGACACGTTCTTCGTCGCCGCGTTCGCCAGATTGAAAATCTGATCGAAGCCCGACGACATCAGGCCGCCCACCGACAAAATGAACATGATGGTGACGGTAGGCAAAATGTTCGGCAGCGTAATCCGGAACATCTGCTGCATGCGCGACGCGCCGTCGATCTGGGCCGACTCGTATTGATCCTGGTCGATCCCGGATATCGCGGCCAAATAGATGATTGCGCCCCATCCGGTCGACTTCCAAATGTCCGTAAGCAGCAGCATCGGAACGAACATCTCCACCGAGCCGAGGAAGTTGATCGTCGGCAGGCCAAGCAGCGCCAGGGCGCTGTTCACGAGCCCGTCATACGCCAGCACATTGATGACGACCCCGGATACGATAATCCAGGACAGGAAATGAGGGAACGTAAAGACCGTCTGGAAGATTTTTTTCGTCCGCCGCATCCGCAGCTCGTTCAGCATCAGAGCGAGCAAAATCGGGAACGGGAACTGAATGACCAGCTTAATAATATTGATGTACAGCGTTCTCCATAAGGCATCGATGAACGCCGGATCGCGAAACACGTACTTGAAATTTTCGAACCCGACCCACGGGCTGCCCCAGATTCCGAGATTCGCCTTGTAATCCTTGAAGGCGAGCGAGAGGCCGCCCATCGGCAAGTAGGCGAACAGCAGCAGCCAGATCAACCCGGGAAGAAGCAGCGTATATACCATTCTGTTCTTCCATATTTGCGTAAGCAGGCTTCCGAATTTCGAATGTCCTTTCCCATGTCCGTCTGGATCTAAAGCGGTGGCTTTCAAATTGCATCTCCTCTCTCTCCCTCGTTCTTGTCCTCACACAGGTGTTCGTTGTCATTCGCAATGTCGTTGAGCCGGTGTCTATCGTTACATGCGCCATATGTAATCCCTTTCATTTTCAAAAGTTTAAAAACATAGAATTCGCCTCTTGCAGCGGGTTCGCGCCTGGGAATCAGGCTGCCATTGGGGCGCCTTGCCCCTGTGAAAGCGATTTTTCGAATCGTTTCGACTAAATCATAGATCAAAAGTTGAAGTATAATCATTCTTGTTCCATTTTATCTATATATCTCCTTATATTGATGTAATAGGTCGCAAGAAAGCGCTTACCCCCTGCT
This sequence comes from Paenibacillus dendritiformis, assembly GCF_015845845.1. Taxonomy (GTDB): domain Bacteria; phylum Bacillota; class Bacilli; order Paenibacillales; family Paenibacillaceae; genus Paenibacillus_B; species Paenibacillus_B dendritiformis_C. The sequence goes on along the minus strand of NZ_LDIG01000168.1, from coordinate 31,085 downwards.
CGTTGACATGGTATGAAAGCGATTGTAATATGATAAATAACAGCTTAGCGCTTTATTACGGAAACGTTTCTATTACGATTTACATAAGGAGACACCGCTCTTCCTGCTGGCGTTCCTCTCTGCATCATTTCGAAATCCAAAGGGAAAGAAGGACTGGATAATGTCTCATATCTTAACCGGTTTCGTACAGCGGGTAACCGAAAAAAAATTAAACGTGCTCTCGGCGCGGGTGCGGCAAGGCGGCCGTCTGGCCGCGCACTGGGATGCGGGCGAAGATATCCGCCGCGTACAGCATTCGGTCAGCAAATCATTCACCTGCATGGCGGTCGGACTGGCAATCGAGGAAGGGAAGCTGACATTGGAGACGACGCTGGGGGATGTGTTTCCGCAGCATGTGCGGGAAGGAATGGCGGACGCTCCTGCCCTTGAGCCCGGCCGCATCCGGTTGTACGATCTGCTGCGGATGTCCTCCGGCCATGACGCTCCGCCGCTGTGGGCCGACGAGAGAAAGTCGCTGCAGGAGAAGGACTGGGCCAAATATTATATGTCGCTGCCGCTGGACCGCCCGCCCGGCGAGCGGTTCACCTACAGCAGCGGCGACACCTTCATGATTTCGGCGATGGTGCAAGCCGCCGTAGGCGAGACGGTCCATCAATTTCTGACTCCGCGCTTGTTCGAGCCGCTCGGGATGGAGCGCGTCGAATGGGACACGTCCCCGCTCGGCGTCACGCTCGGATGCGCGGGGCTGCGCATCAGCAACGAGGAGCTGAGCCGCTTCGGACAGCTGCTGCTGCAGCGGGGCGCCTGGGAAGGCGAACAGCTCATCCCCGCGGAATGGATTGCGTTCGCCACGCGCAAGCATATCGACAATGAGGGCAGCATCGACTGGAGCCAGGGCTATGGCTGCCAGTTCTGGATGTGCACGCATGACGCTTATCGGGCCGACGGCGCGCACGGGCAGTTCTGCATCGTAATCCCCGGCCGCGATGCGGCGATCGCCATCAACAGCAACGAGGGGGATATGCAAAGCATCCTCGATGCGGTCTGGGACGAGATTCTGCCGCTGCTGTAATCGTCACCGTTTCATCACCGCTTCCTGCAACAGCAAGCCCCGTGCCGGACTGATCGGCACGGGGCTTCGATTCGGAATCAAGGCAATTATTTCGCTTTCACATAACGCTCATAGGCCGCCTGGTAAATCTCCAGATAACGCTTCAGATTCATCTTCTCCAGCTGCTGCACATAATTGTCCCATTGGTCGAATCCGACCGCGCCTGAAGCGAACTTATCGCGCATCTCATCGACATACGTATGAATATCCGTCTGAATGGTCGTCAGCTCATCCTGCTCCTCCGGCGTGAAGTTGAAGGCCGGCCAGACCTCGCTCATCGGAATCGAGCGCGGCTCCGCCTCCTCGGCGTTCTTGACCGACGATGGCAGCCCTTCCGCCCCCTTGAAGTACTTCTGCATCACCATGCCCGGATAATATCCGCCCGGCCAGGTAAGATATTGGCTGACCGCCTGATCCAGGTTCAAGCCGTCCGGATGGTTCGTAATCGCATCCAGATACTCGTATTCGCCCTTGTCATTCACTTTGTACGTCACGCCTTCGAAGCCCATGAAGAACATTTTGACCCCTTCATCGCTGTAGAAATGATCCATCCAGCGTATGGCGGCCTCCGGATTTTTCGCTTTGTCCGTCAGCACGAACATGCCGATATTGCCCAGCGGCGATCCGATGTTGGTCGCGGTCTTGTCGCCGTAAGGGCCTTCCAGCACCGGCATGCCGACATAGCCCTCCTGATTGTAAACGGCCTCCGGATTGACGCCGTCCAGGAACCCGTACACGCCGGCCGTCGCCTTGGACGTAAGGTCGGTGTCCTTCATCGTGAACGTCTCCGGATCGAACAGCCCGTCGGCGTGCAGCTTCGCGACATATTCCAGCAGCTCCTTGTACTGCTTCGTCGCCGGCACGAACCGGAGCTTGCCGGTCTCCGGATCGAGGTCGACGTTCGGATTCGCCGTCCCGTTCTTGTTCAGCCCGAACGAGCCCTTCAGGAAGTTGATCATAATCCAGACGCCCCGGGACCCCCACGGGATTTCATCCTTTTTCCCGTTGCCGTTCGGGTCGCCGTCCTTGATCGCCTTCAGCACCGCATGCAGCTCCTCCAGATTGGTCGGCGGCTTCAGCCCCAGCTTGTCGAGCCATTCCTTCTTCATCCACGGCGTCCCGTAGAAGAGCGACTTGAAGTCCGGGTCGAACACGGTCGGCAGTCCGTAAATGCTGCCGTCCGGCATCGTAATGCCCTGCTTCACAATCGGGTATTTCTCCATCAACGCCTTGAAATTCGGGGCATACTCGTCGATCAGCTCGTTCAGCCGCAGGAAGGTGCCCTGGCTTCCGTACTTGATCAGATCGCTCTTGCCGAAGGCGGAGGCGAAGAAAATCTCGGGATAGTCGCCGCCGGCCAGCTTGATGTTGCGCTTCTCCTTCAAGCTGTCGACCTGCACGGTCTCCCAGTCGATATGAATATTGGTCATCTTCTCGTATTCTTCCCAGAGCATCAGCTTGCTCCAGTCCGCCGAAGCATAGAACTTTGCGGCGAAGCCGGACATCGTCATCTTTTCCTTGGCGATCGGCATCCCTTCCATGTTCATCTTGGCGAGCCGCTCGTCGAGATTGCCGGCATCGGCTCCTCCTCTGCCGCCGCTTCCCCCGCATGCCGTAATCACCAGCGAGAAGCTCAGCAGCAGGCTCATCGTCGTCATCAGCCATTTTTTAGATTTCACCGCATTTCCCCCTTTTGCTATTGGTCTATCATTTTTGGCCGCTTACCCTTTCAGTGCTCCAATCATGATGCCTTTGACAAAATAACGCTGCAGGAACGGATACAGGACGAGCATCGGCAAATTCGCCACGACCAGCACCGCATATTTCAATCCCTCCACACTCATCTTCATCTTCACGGCCGATTCCGACGTCAGCTTGATCATGTCGCCCGAATCGCTCTGAATCAGAATCTCGCGCAGGATGAGCTGCAGCGGGAATTTGTCCTTGCTGGACAAGTAAATCAGCGCGTTGAAATAGGAATTCCAGTGGCCTACCGCGTAGAACAGCACCATGACGGCGATAATCGGCATCGACAGCGGCAGGACGATGCGCAGCAGCGTCTGCATATGGCTGCATCCGTCAATCATGGCCGCCTCCTGAATCTCGCCCGGTATCGATTGCTGGAAGAAGGTGCGCATAATGATGATGTTCCAGACCGCGACGGCGTTCGGAATCACCATCACCCAGAGCGTGTCGAGCATATTCAAGTTTTTGATGAGCAAGTACGTAGGAATGAGCCCGCCGCCGAAGAACATGGTGAATACGATCATGCCGGTAATCAGCCCCCGGCCGAGGAAGTCTTTGCGGGCGAGCGGATACGCCGCGCATATCGTCATGATGAGATTGATGGCCGTGCCGAGAAGGGTGTATAGAATCGTGTTGCCGTAACCAAGGAGAATGTCTTTATTCTGAAAAATTTTGGCGTAGGCGTCGAAGTTGATCTGCTTCGGCATCAGCCACATCTCGCCGCGCAGCACCGTCTCCGGGTTGCTGATGGAGGCGCTCAGGACAAAGAGAAGCGGATAGAGCACAATGAGCATGACCAGCGTTAACAAGACGTAATTGACGACATCGAAGATGCGGTCTCCGATGGAGCGTTCGATCATGGCAACCCCCTCCTTACCATAGGCTCGTCGTGCTTACGCGTCTTGCGATCGAGTTCACGATAATCAAGAGCGCGAAGTTTACGACCGAATTGAATAATCCGACAGCGGCGGAGAAGCTGTACTGCGCATCCAGTATCCCGCTGCGGTACACATAGGTGGAGATGACATCCGAGCTGGCAAGATTCAGGTTGTTCTGCATCAGGAAAATTTTCTCGAAGCCGACCGCCATGACCGTCCCGAGATTGAGGATCAGCAAAATAATAATCGTCGGGGCAATCGTCGGAATATTGATGTGCCAGATGCGCTGCAGCTTGCTTGCCCCGTCAATCGTCGCCGCTTCATGAAGCTGATGATCGACCCCGGACAAGGCCGCCAAATAAATGATCGAGCTCCAGCCCATCGTCTGCCACACATCCGACAGCACATACAGCGTCTTGAACCACTTCGCATCCGTCATGAAGGCGATCGGCTCTCCTCCCAACGCTACGATCAGATGGTTGACGATGCCTGTGCTCGGGTTCAAGAAAATAAACAGCATGCCGACCACGACGACGACGGACAAAAAATGCGGCGCGTACGTAATCGTCTGTACGGTCTTCTTGAACCATTGCGCCTTCGCTTCATTCAGCATCAAGGCCAGCAATATCGGAATCGGAAAGCTGACCAGCAGCGTATACAAACTGATTGTAAGCGTATTCACAATAAGCCGTTCAAAGAAATAGCTGCTGAAAAACCGTTCGAAGTGCTTGAAGCCCACCCAAGGACTGTCCCAGATTCCTTTGGAAGCGATGAAGTCTTTGAACGCGATCTGCACGCCGTACATCGGCAAATAATGAAAGATGATATAGTAGACAACGACCGGCGTAATGAGCGCATACAACTGCCAGTTGCGCTTAACCGAGCGCCAGACCCGGGAGGCTCTGCGCGCCCGAACCGCGGGGAAGCTTTCCGTTGTAACCTCCGCTTTGCTCAACTCTTCATTCACTCTCCTTTTACTCGCCATTCACCGAAAGACCTTCTCTTGCCGGTTTATTTTCAAGTTAAATACATCAATTATACATTTTGTAAATTTTTAACAAGATCAAAGATGGGGTGTGGGTTCCCGTATCCCCATGCTGCAAAACTCCGTCGCAGGAGAGGCGAGAACCCTCTTCCTTCTAAGGTTATCAATTGCCGCTTCCCTGGAGAACGGCCGCATCCGGCGCCGGAGAGACCTGCACCACGCCTCCGCCGCTGCGAATCGATTCCGTCGCCGCACAGCCTACAGCCACGCTCATGCGGCCCGCCAGCGGCGTCGCGACCGGCATTTTGCCGTCGAGAATCATATCTACGAAGTCCTTGCAAATATTCGGATCGGCGCCGCCGTGGGAGCCCTTCGCTTCCTTAATCTCGTACACCCGGTTGGACAGCTCGCGCGGGCTGTTCGAGCGGCGGGTCCACACGTAGACCTTGTTCTCCAGCTCGTTGTTCTCCATCCGCCCTTCGGTTCCGATGAATGTATAATTGCGCTGATAGTCCGGCGTGAAATGACATTGCAAATACGATGCCTTAATGCCGCCTTCCAGCTCCATAATGACCATATTATTGTCTTCCACATTCACTTCCTCGCGGAAGGCGCATTCGATCAGGCAGCCCGGGCTGACCTCCGTGCACGTCTCCCGCTCATCGCATGCCGGGCAAGTCAGATCGTTCGGCTTGTCGCCGCCGTAGAAATCGAGACCGCCAAAGGCCGACACCTTCGTCGCATAGCGCCCGGTAATCCAATGAATGATGTCGATATCATGAGAGCCCTTTTGCAGAAGCAGTCCGGTCGAATTGGCGGAGTTCGCGTGCCAGTCATGGAAGTAAAAGTAGCCTCCCCAGCCGACGAAGTGGCGCACCCATACGGCCTTAATCTCGCCGATGACGCCGGAATCGACAATCTCCTTCATCGTCCGGTACATATTCATATACCGCATATTGAAGCCGACCATCAGCTTCTTGCCGGATTCCTGCCACGCCTTGAGGATGTTGTCGCAGCCGTCGACGGTGATCGCGAGCGGCTTCTCGCAAAAGACATGCTTGCCGGCCTTCAGCGCAGCCACCGCATGCTCTTCATGGCAAAAATCGGGCGAAGTGACTGCGATGGCGTCAATATCCTCCCGCGCAATGAGCTCGCGGTAATCGGTCGTCACGAAGGCATCCGGATTGATCTCTTTCCGGAATTCCTCCAGCTTCTCCGGATAAATATCCGCTGCGCCGACGACGACGGAACGGCCGTCCGGCTTGTGCCAATACTTCGCAATCCCGCCGCGCCCGCGGGCTCCGATCATTCCTATGCGTACTTGCTGCATGATTCTGTCCCCTTTTCACCTTGGAGTATTCAACCTCTGGAAAATAAGATTTCGTGCATTAGCGCAATGAAGCCGATCAATGACAGGCCATGACTCGAGGCTGCGTTCTTATCGTGTTTGCGCACAATACCCTTGCGCAAATTTGCGCAAATAACTTGCGGACAACTCGATTGCCAGCGTCCGGCAATCGCCAATGTAAGGGTTTTCTTTTATGCTTGTGGACATTATATATCGGGTGATTCGCCAACGTCAACCTGTTTTGTTCAAAAAAACGTAAAAATTTATTTCGTAATTTGGGGCAAATTGTCGTGTGTTGTGTTATGACTTAAACACGCTAGCTAGATGTGCAAAAACGAGCGAGAAAGTAAGTGACGAATAGATCAAAATGTGTCTGGATACAAACTCCTAGCCCAATGTCTTCGGCTTTGTAAAGAGCTAGGTATTTTCAAAAACAACGTGAAAAAACAGGCAAGTATCCACGGAGGCTGCGGAACAATCGGGTAGTGATCGACTAAAACCGGACTCATCATTTTACAAAGGAGTCCGGTTTATTGTTAGGACGCATTCAAGTAACTTTCACGATAGAGTAATAATAAATATCTCAAATTGTCGTTCTACTTAAGGGCCAGGAGTTATCCCTCTCATCTTTTTTAATCAGTCTGGATTCTAAAACTGGACTTCACTTGAGTGAACAATTGTAGCAAATTGAGCAAGAATGCTATTATGATGGTTTATGATTTGTACTGCTGTTAATCCATCGGAATCATAGGTGCTGTGACAGTCTTTTACCAATTCTACTTTGTAGCCGCGCGAATAACCACTTTTCACAGTCGTATCGACGCAATACTCGGTTTGAATTCCGCACATTACTAATGTGTCAATACCGTAATCTTGCAATTGGGTATTGAGCTCAGATTCAAGAAATGAGTCCGCATAATGTTTAATAATAATATGATCATGTGCAGCAGGAGCGATCTGTTCATGTACTTGCCATAGCGGTTGATTCTCAGATCTTGGGGAACCCTCCGGCTCCGTAAACATGATATAGAAAACGGGTGAATTTCTCTTTCGAGCTTTATTAATCAAGCACTTTGTATTTTCAAGCAAAATTTTTCTTCTTGATAGAGAGGTTTTCCACCGTAATTCTTCCATACAAAAGGCATAACCTGCATGTCAATAATAAGTAGTGCCTTTCCCACCTCAGATAACCCTCCTTGTTCCATGCTTCATTTTGTCAGTTTTCCACAATCCGTGTCGGTTGCAATATGCATATAACGTTCCGCCGTGCATTTTGGGGAAACGCAATTCTGCGTTTTGTTCCGGGTACAATTTTATGAACAGTAACCTGTCATAAGAGATATAAGCAACAAAGGATATATAATGCTCTCTGTCCATCTCATGTTGAATTGTAACGAAGTAATCATCTTCAATCTCATGAACGACTATTTCGTGCTCATCGTCCTCTGGCTTTGAAAGCAATGGTTCCAATACCCTACCGCAACATGAAACGTTTATTGCCCCCGTACTGGTCATGACATTGTCACAGCATTGACATGCGTAAAATTTAATGTGCTTCATATTCCCTCTATCTTTTTCATTCGGATTTAACTCCCCCGATAAAATCTTCTCAATATTTACCCCTAATATTTTGGATAGCTCACCAAGCAAGGACACATCCGGACACCCTAAACCACGTTCCCATTTTGAAATCGTCTTGTCGCTTATATTCATAAGATGGGCTAAATCCTTCTGCGTCATGCTTTTCTCTTTACGAAGACTCAGAATGAGCTTTCCCACTTTCTTGCAATCCATATTGTCCACCTCCCGTAATTCAAGAATATCGGTTATGCCTATCTTACTCAATAAACGCTCCGTAGAGTGTCACTATCATGTTTGTTAGTCATCCGGGCCAAAACCCTTTTTGGTTGTTACACAATCCTCAATTTTTGTTTGTCGTAGAGAGGTGAATGTGAGTTATGCGAGGTGGTCTCCGCTTCGTCCCCCAATATTGGGTCAGCCCCATGAGATTAAATTTCAGAAAAATCAAAAAAACGAGCCGCCGGACATGCCGAGACTCGCTTTTTAACCTGTTTGACGCTTGCAATAGATCCATGCTCTCCTCGCAGCTCATTTAACCCTGACGATGCTATCCCCCTCCCTCCGGCAAGAAAACCGCAGCAAGCCTTACTCCTCACAAACGGCAACCGTATGCGGGGTTTCCGCTATCATCAGGTCCTTGCGGCGCCGGGACCCGAAGACGAGGAGCAGCATCGTCAGCATAACCCCGAAGAAAAGCCACATGACCGCCTGAACCGGCCAGATATCCATCATCCTGCCCACGGCAATCGGCATCAGCGATCCGCCGAGTCCGTTGGCCGCCAGCAAAATGCTGGTCGTACGCTCCGTCATGCCGGGCAGCGCCTGATTCGCGTAGATAAGCATAATGGCGAACATGCCCGCCATCCCGAGCCCGAGCAGAAAGCTGATCACGAAGCCCGCCCATGCCTGCGGACTGAAGGGCAGCAGCAGCAGCACGATTACGCTTCCTGAAGTGGTCAGCCACAAGAAGCGATAGTAGGTCAGCTTCTCGGTGAGAACGCCGCAGAGCGCCCGTCCGATTACCATTGCCGTCCAGTAGGTGGTTACGGTCAAGGTCGCCTGGGAACTGGCAATGCCCCATTTTTCAATGAATATCGACGGGAAAAAATGCACGACCGATACTTCGCTGCCCCCATAAAGCATGAAAAAAACGGCGCACAGCACGAGAAACGGCAGAGCCTTGCCGGAATAAGCCCCCGATGGCGCCGCCCGTCCGCCCCGCTCCACCGTCCGGGTCAGCATCCCATCAACGGCGCCGAACGATAATTTATGCCAGGCCAGGGCCGTGATCAGCGCGCTAATTCCCAGCAGCAAGAACGAATAAGTCCATATGCCGCGCGCGATCAGGAAGCTGGCTACGAACGGAATCGCCAGAGCCCCGATGCCGAAGGTGACTTCCAGCTTGCTCATGGCAATGGCCTGCTTCTCCTTGACGGCGACCAGTATAATCGTGCCGATGCATGATTCCAGCAGCCCCGCGCCGGCGCCCGCCAACCCGGCCAATGCGATGACAACAGGCCAGGGCGGAAGGAAAAACAGAAGCAGCTCGGAGCTGATGAATAACAGCCCGAGAATGACGCCCCGCTTCCGGCTTAAGCGGCGCGAAATCGCCGGCATGCAGAGCACGCCCGTAAGCATGCCAAGAAATTGCACGAAAATGAGCAGCCCGCCATCGGTATAGTTCAGGCCGTAGCTAGTCAGCAGCTCGGGAAGCACGGCGCCCATAATAACCAGCGTCACGCCGGTCACGACATACGAGAGACATCCCATCCAGATGAGCCTTTTAATCACGCTGTACTCCCCCGTCCGTCACGAGCAGCTCCACGCCTGCCTCGCGGAGCTGCCGTGTCCATGCTTCACTCAGCTCCCGATCCGTAATGATGCAGTCGATGTCATCCAGACCCGCTACACGGTGGAACATCTGCTTGTCGAATTTGGAATGATCGGCCAGCACAATCACTTGATCGGCCCTCCGCAGCACTTGACGGATGAGATAGCTCTCTTCCTCGAAATCCGTCGTCAAGCCTTCCAGCGATAAGCCGCAGGTGCCGATAAACGCTTTATCAAGATGATAATCGCCCATCATCTCAATGGCGCGCGGGCCGTATATCATGCGCTGTCCGTTGTATAACAGGCCGCCGAGCAGGTGAATCCGCGCCTCGTCCTTCGCCGCCAGCATGCCGGCCATGTCAATGGAGTTGGTGACGACGACATTCCGCTTCGTTGTCATATATTCCCCCATATAACGAACCGTCGTGGACGAATCGACATACAAGTAATCTTCGTCGCGCAGCAGCGAGGCGGCCAAGCGGCCAATCCCTTGCTTGGACGCCGTTGCCTTCTGCAGACGCTGCTCGTACGTCGGCATCTCCTTCGATAACGTGGGCAGAATGGCGCCGCCGCGCGTGCGGATGATGCAGCCCCGCTCTTCCAGCTTGATGATGTCTCGCCTGGCCGTATCGCGCGACACATTCAGCAAATCGCATATTTCTTCGACTTCGATGCGCTTATTGAGCCGCAAATGTTCCATAATGGCGGCAAGCCGTTCCTCTTGAAACATGCTGTTCTCTCCCGTCGTTTAAGTGATATTAAGTGAAATTAAGTTAATCCAAGTGTTAATAAGTGATGTTAATGATTATAAGAGAGATCCAGATGCTGTCAAGAAGCAAATCCATCCGATTTCTCTGCCAACAAAAAAAGCCGCTCTGCTTCCAACATCGAAAGCGAGCGGCGAACATGGAGCGTACCAGCTTCTGTAAAAGTAAAAAGGAAAATTAAATCAGTCCGAACTCTTTGCCGACCTTCGTCAGCACTTCCCGGGCGAATACGAGGTCCTGATCCGTATGCTGCGCCGTCACGATGAGACGGACGCGTCCTTTGTCCATGGCGACCGTCGGATAGACGATGCCCTGGGCGCAGATCCCCTCCTCCATCAGGCGGCGGGAAAATTGATTCGTGCGGGCCGGATCGCCCACGATAATCGGAATGATCGGCGTCTCGCTCGCGCCGGTGTCGAAGCCTTCCGCCTGCAGCATGCTGCGGAACGAGTTTGCATTGCGCCACAGCCGCTCGGTCAATTCCGGCTCCGACTTGAGCACCTCGATCGCGGCAAGGCAGGTGGCCGCTACCGAAGGCGGCAGCGACGTGCTGAACAGGAACGAGCGCGCCACATTGGTCAAGTAGTCCTTCAAGGAATGCGAGCTGGCCACATAGCCGCCGACGGCGCCGATCGCCTTCGACAGCGTGCCGACCTGGATATGCACCCGGCCATGCAGGCCGAAATGATCGGTGGAGCCTTTGCCATGCTTGCCGAGCACGCCGCTGGCATGGGCGTCATCGACATAGACGATCGCGTCATACCGTTCCGCCAGCTCGACGATATGCGGCAGCGGGGCGATGTCGCCGTCCATGCTGAATACCCCGTCGGTGACGACGACCCGCTGGCGGAAGCCGCCGCTCTCCTTGAGCGCCGCTTCGAGCTGATCCATGTCCTTATGCGCATAAATGCGCTTGTTCGTCTTCGTCAGGCGAATTCCGTCGATGATGCTGGCATGGTTCAATTCATCGCTGATGACGACATCGTCCGGTCCGAGAATCGAGGCCAGCACCCCCTGGTTCGTCGTAAAGCCCGACTGGAATACCAGCGTCGCCTCCGTGCCCTTGAATTCGGCCAGCCGGCGCTCCAGCTCGTCATGGATGTCGAGCGTGCCCGTAATCGTCCGCACGGAACCGGCGCCGGCGCCGTACTTCGCAATCGCGTCCGCTGCCGCCTGCTTCAATGCGGGATGCTGCGTCAGCCCCAAATAGTTGTTCGACGACATTTGCAGGACCCGCTTGCCTCCCTGCAGCGTCATCCAGGAATCCGATCCGCCTTCCCATACGGTAAGCGGACGATAACGGCCCGACTCCTTCAATTCCTTCAATTGCTGCTCAATCACATCAAATCCGGCCATGCTGCCGCACCTCCGTCTCTGTATTTGTTACTGCTGGTGGATAAATACAATTTTGCCGCAATTGCCCGAAGACATCAAGTCGAACGCTTCCTCATACCGGTCGAGCGTAAGCCGGTGCGTAATGATCGGCGTCAGATCGATTCGGCCCCCTTCCAGCAGACCTTTAAGCTGATACCACGTATCATACATGCGGCGCCCGGTAATGCCTACCAGTTGCAGTCCTTTGAAAATGACATCCTCCGCGAGATCAAAGGCCACCTCCTTGCTCGGAATGCCCAGAAGCGAGACGCGGCCGGCTTGGGCCGCCGCCTTCAACGCGTCGCGGATCGCATCGGGGTGGCCGGACATCTCCAGCACCGCTTCCGCGCCTTCCCCGTTCGTCGCCTCCCGGATCGCCTGCACCGAATTCACTTCCTTGCTGTTGATGATGACATCCGCCCCCATCGTCTTCGCCATCTCCAGCCGGTACGGATTGATGTCCACCGCCATAATCGTTCCGCTGCCGCAAGCCTTCGCGACCGCAATCGCCATCAGCCCGATCGGGCCCACGCCGATGACCGCGACGCTCTTGCCGACAATGTCTCCGGCCAGCACCGTCTGCACGGCATTGCCGAGCGGATCCTGCAAGCAAGCGATTTCAAACGGAAGCTGCGGATCGTTCTGAATGACATTGCTGGCCCGAAGAACGGCGTATTCGCCAAAGCAGCCGGGCAGCGTAATCCCGAAGCTGCGCGTATGCGGGCAGACATGGGCGTTGCCGGTGCGGCACGCTTTGCATACGCCGCAGACGACATGGCCTTCCCCCGATACGTGATCGCCTACTTTTACGTTCGTCACCCGATCGCCGACAGCCTCCACGATGCCGGCAAATTCATGCCCGAACACATTCGGAGTAACGACCGTGCGGGCCGCCCAATCATCCCATTTATAGATATGAACGTCCGTTCCGCAGATGGAGGACGCCTTGACGCGAACCAACACTTCATCCGGGCCGTACGCCGGAACCGGAACTTCCTTCAAGACGGCTCCAGGCTTGCGTTCTGCCTTGACCAAACCGATCATCGTCGCTGTCATTTACGGATTGCCCCTCCCATATTTTTTACATACAATAGAAAGAAAACGGATACCAATACTTCATGCTGTTGTATAATATACTACACAAATGTGCATTATATTGTACATGGTCTTTTGTATTGTTTTCAGAAATCCGGTACAGAGTGGGAGAGGAGAACCGCCATGCAAGAACCGATCCACAAAAAAATCGGGAAAAACCTTCAAGAGATCCGCAAATCGCGGGGACTGAGCCTGGACCAGGTGTCGGACATGTCCGGCGTCAGCAAAGGCATGCTCGGGCAAATCGAGCGAGGGGAATCGAATCCGACCATTTCAGTATTATGGAAAATTGTGAATGGCCTGCGCATCTCCTTCGCAACCCTGATGGAAGAATCGACGCCGAGCGTGTCGATCGTCAAGGTAGAGGATATTACCCCGCTCGTGGAGGAAGATGGGGCATACCGGACGTTTCCTATCTTTCCTTTCGAGCAGGACAAGGGGTTCGAGGTGTACAGCGTGGAGGTGGACCCGGGCTGCTCCCACGTGTCGGAAGCCCACTACGACGGCGTCGAAGAGTTCATCATGGTGATTGACGGCGTGCTTCACGTCTCGCTGGGCGGCGACGAATACGTCCTGGAGCCGAAGACCACGATGCGCTTCACCGCCGACCAGGTTCATACGTACACGAACCGCACCGACCGCACCATTCGCTACATGACCCTGCTGCACTACCCGTCCGCGAACAAATAACTATGGATTATGAAAATAGATAGCTTGGATAGCGGTAACATACCGTCCGCTCTCCGAACAATAGAGAAGGCGCTCCAGTGAAAGTGAATGGAGCGCCTTCGTGACGTTGCCTGGGATCGCGCTCCAAGTGAGATAGCCTCTGCCTTCCTCCTTCCTTTCATGCACTATCCCATTGGGTCAGGGGGCACCTGCGATGCCACCTTCCATTCGGTCAGGTAGATCGCCTTTTTCTCCACTCTCCCATCCGGTCAGGTAGCTCGCCTTATCTTCATTCTCCCATCCAGTCAGGTAATTCGCCTTTTTCTCCATTCTCCCGTCCGGTCAGGTAACTCGCTTTTTTCTCCATTCTCCCATCCGGTCAGGTAACTCCGCTCTTTCCTTCCATATCCCTTCCCTATCAGGAAAAACAATATTCCAATACGCCCCGGGTGACGTTAAGACAAAAAAAGAAAGGAGGAGCGGAAACCTGGGCATCCTCGGTCGTTCCCACAAATCGCTAGGAATTGTTCTGCCTGCGAGTGCCGCTCCTGAACGAAGGGGAGAGCGAAGCTAAGGAGGCTGGAGAGGGTGGTGATAATATATCAAATCCGGCAGCCTCGAACAAAAAAGGCACGGTCTTGAACACACTGACTACCGAGAATAAAGAAATGCTCCAACATGATTGGAACGCATCAAAAAAACCTCCAACAAAAGCCTGGCTTTATTGAAGGTTCTAGGATTGAAAGCGGGATTGGACGGGAAATGAGGGCATCGTCCCGTCTAACCTCCCGCAGGCGCTCTTCGTTCCGGCGGCCGGCTCGACTCTCGGATTTGCAAATGGAACGGCAGCAGCATCCGGAACGGGTAAGGATATGGCTGATGCAGACTGTCCAGCAATATTTTGGCGGCCGTGTAGCCCATCTCGTACTTCGGGATGTGAACAGAGGAGAGCGGCGGCGAGCTGTACTTCGAAAATTCGATGTCGTCGATGCCGATAAAGGCGATATCGCGTGGAATCGACAGCCCCAACTCCGTAGCGGCGCGCATGGCCGCAATCGCCATCATGTCGCTGGCGCAGAACATCGCCGTCGGCCGCTCTTGCCGCTCCAGCAGGCGCTTCATGCCTTGATAGCTCTTGTCGGCATCCCATTGGGCATCGATGACCCAATCGGAACGGAAGGGGCAATTCGCTTCGTTCAACGCCATTTTATAGCCCCGGTACCGCTTCTCCCGCTCCATCCGCCCGAGCAGCCCCGCGCCCCCGATGAAGCCGATGTCGGTATGCCCGAGCTCCAGCAAATGGCGCACTGCGATGCGGGCCGCATCCAACCGGTCATAGGAAATGATCGGAATGTCCGGATCCGCCACGTCGATGCCGATGATGACCGGAACCCGCTCCTTGAGCCAGCGGTACATACCGGGCTCCATCCCTTCGATGCAGATGACGCCGTTCAACGCCCGATCGTGCAGAAGCGCTTCCCGCACCGCGCCGCTCTTCAGCTCCGCCTGAGTATGGAGGAACGCCAGCGAGATCCCTTCCTCCATCAGCTTCGCTTCGATGCCCTGGATAATGGGGGAAAAATAAGGATGATTGTATTTATTATCCGGCAAGGATAAAATGCAGCCGATCGTCAATGGCGCGGAATGCTTCGGCAGCCGTTTCGCCCCTGCGGATGATTTCTGGGCAGGCTTCGCGCGGTAATTCAACTGCTTGGCAGCCTGCCATATTTTCTGCTTCGTCTCGTCGCTAATCCGGCGGCTGTCATCCCCATTCACCACCCGTGATACGGTGGAGATGGAGACGCCGACCCGCTCAGCAATATCTTTTAATGTAGCCATGCTCCGCCTCCCCATGTCTAACTCCATTCGAGTTCACTGCCTTAGAATCATATGGTAAATTATACTGCCCGTCTCTGTGGTTGAAAAGGGACCTTGTCATACAACACCCGTCTTGTGCTGAGCAGGAACGTACCGACGCGAAAACGCCCCAAGACGAACAGGGCGGCCGAATCCCGGTCGCCGCCCTTCCGTCTCCCGCCGCCCTCTCTATTCCATTCCCGCATCCCTGACTCATGTACACTGGCGCAGCACGAACGCGCAGCCTTCCAGGAAGCGCTGACGCACAGCCCGCTCCACATGCCGGCCGGCGAACAGCAGCGCATTGCAATCGCGGATGAACTGCTGCAGCACCGGATCAGCCGCCGACGGCAGCAGCTCGGGATCGTCGCGCTTCTCGGAAAGATACTCGCTCCAGGTCATGCCGCTCGGGCGCAGCCCGTATTTCCGCTCAAGCAGTTGCCAGGCAATCCGGCCCATCTCCTGCAGCCGTTCACTTTCGAAGCTGCGCTGCTGCAGCCGGAGGAGCCGCCGCAGCTTGCGCTCCGGAGCCAGGCGCCGCCAATGCTTCCGCATGAGCCAGGCCGCCAGCAGAGCCAGCCACATCGCACCGATCGTCAGAACCGGCAGCCGGAGGGCCACATATCGAAGCAGTTCTAACAGCCCTTCCCCTGCTTCTGCCTGTTCGCCGCTGCGAAGCGTCCCGATTCGGGTCAAAGCCTCCCATTCCGCAGCGAGATGCTGCCTGATGGCGTTCAGACCCTGCTTCCCGGCATGAAGCGCCGTCTCCCCCCAACGCTGCATCCGCTCCCAGCCCGACGCCGGAGCCTTCGACTGAAGCGATTGCTCCAGCAGCTCGCGCACCTGCGCTGAAGGAGTGAATGCCGCATCGCCGTCCTCATTCGGGGCGGATGCGCCATCGGCCGGGGCCGCCTGGCCGGGTACGGACGCTATCACCGCGTCCGCCGGAACCTCTGCCGCTGCGGCCATTCCCGCCGGCGGGGTCGCCTCGAACGGCACCCAGCCGACCGTCGGGAAATACACCTCCACCCAGGCATGCGCATCGGATGCCCGGACCCTATACTGACCGGGCCCGGTCAGCTCGCCGGGCGCGAAGCCCTTCACCCAGCGCGCCGGAATGCCCTGGGTGCGCAGCAGAACCGCCATCGCGCTCGAGAAGTGATTGCAATAGCCCTGCCTCGCCTCGAACAGAAAATAATCCACGAAGTCCCGGCCCGCCGGCGGCACCTCGGTATCGCTCTTCGTATAGGCGTACTCCTGGAGCAAAAACGCCTGCACGCGCCGCACGGTCTCATACGGGCCCGCCGATCCTTCGGCCAGCCGATCGCCGAGTTCCCGTACCCGTTGCGGGAGCGAGTCCGGGAGCTGAAGCTCCTCGCTCCATCTCGCCCTCTCTACAGATGACAGCTTAGGCACCTCTCGCAGCATCGCCGCATCCGCCCGCAGCACGCGGGTCTCGTATTGATAGGCGAGCCGGGATGCGGCTGGCGAACTCGCGCCGGGGGCATAGCGTTCGCCTGATGGATCGTAGCGGAGCGTCGTCCCCTCTTGGTCCGGAACCTCCGTCTCCCCGTCCGGCATCCAAGACGCCAGCCGCTCCGGCCGCCCGCCGAGGACAAGCGGCAGATGCGGCGCATAGGCCTGCCAGCGAACCGTCTGCGTCAACGGCTCTGACCATCCCGGCCCCGAAGATTCGGAAATCTGCAGCCGCCCGGATCCATCCACCGTTTCCTCTTGTTCCGCGCCCGTTGACGTCCAGCCTCGGCCGGTATAGCGCGATTTGCTTTCTCCCCGCCAATACGTCGGCTCCGGCGATTCCGCCGTGAAGAGGATGCGGGGATTATCACGAAGCGCGCCGCCCAGTTCCGTGTCGTCCATACTGTATCCGGTCGTGCCTATCGTTGCCGCCGGCAAGGACGCGTTCTCCGCTGTCGGACGGGCCGCGCCCCATTCGTTCGCCGAGACGGCCAGCGATTGCGTCCACTGGCGCAGCGAAGGCAGACTCTCGGGCGGCGTCCAGTCAGGCATCCGGGACAGGCCGAAACCGAGGCCTACGATGAGCAGGGTTGCCATCGCCGCTTGTCCCAGCCATTGAACAGGCCGGATGCCGGGTATTTTCATCCGCTCGGTATCCTCCGCCAGCCGCCGGTCAAGATGGAGGCAGGCGGAGAGCAGCAGGCCCCAGCCTGCCGCGCGAATGACGGCATCTGTCACATCGAGGCCATACCCCCATTGGAATCCGAAAAGATAGCACATCGTGGCCACGCTGAAAAACAACACCGTCCGCCGGGTCAGCATTTGCGCCTGAATGGAGGCCGTCAGCATCGCCCAACCGGCGAGCAGCAGCAAGGTGCGGACTTCGCCGCTCGTCTGGAGCCATTCTCCCTCCATCCACCGTTCCGCATCGGCAGCCAACGCAGAACCGAGCATCGAGGCGCCTGTCGCAACCGATTCGCGGATCTCACGCAGGAGGCCGCCGTCGGCCGCGGCCGCATCGTGGAGGGAGGGGGCTCTGAACATCCACGCGGTTACCGCGATCGCCGTAACGCTCCGCAGCGCGATCGACAGGGTTCGGCTCCGGACAATCAGACCCACGGCGAGAAAGATAGCGATTGCCCACAAAAACGGACGGATATCATGCATATCGATATGCGGGCCGAGCCGCTTCAACGGATAGAACCATTCGGCGAACATGGCGAACAGCAGCCCGGTGAAGGCGGCCTGCTTCGCCCATTCGGCCGCGGTTCGCCTTCCGGCCGGTTCGCTGCAGCTGACCAACGGGCGCTGTATCACTTGGCCGTCACGCTTGGCGGATCGGCCGATATAACGGAAGCGCATCGCTCTCCCTCCTTCCTATGCTGGCGCCGGGTACAGACTGTTCCATCCAAAGGAAGGCCCCCGGCGAAGCCGGCGCTGCCGCGGCGCTTGATTGCGGCCAGCGCGCGGCCGTCAGCCAGCCGTCTATGCGTGTCTCTCCCGCCGCGTCCTGCAGCCGGTCGAGCACAGCGGGTTCCTCCCGGTAGCTGATCAGCGTTACCGCGCGGATCGGCGGCGATGGCTCAGCGGCGTGACCGCGTGCCGCGCCGATTGGCCCGGCGACCGGAGGCGGCGGCGCAGGGCCGGGCCGTTCCGCCGCCAGGGCGGACAACGCTTGCCGGGCTCCGGCGACGACGGCCCCGTCGCTCAGCCGGAGCAGGCGAACGGGCCGCCCGGCCTCTGCAGCGGCGCGCACGGCCGCGGCGGCCGCGGACAGCACCGCCTCCATAGGCGCGTGCTGTCCGGGCTGCGCCTCCGACCGCCAGGGAACGTCGTCCATGGCGATGTCGGCCGGGGCGCAGCCGTCCGCTTCCGGCACGCGGACCGCCAGCACGCGCCGCTTGGCGTACGTGCGCCAGTCGATGGCGCGCAAGGGCGTGCCCGGCCGGTACGCCTGCAGCTCGACGCCGCGCGCCCCTCCTGCAGACGGGGCAGGCACGCCTCCGTCTGCCGCATCGGCGGCCCCGGCCAGCGGCGGCGGGCCAGCCTCATGTGCGGCTGCCGGCACAGCGGCCGGCAGCGCGGCGGCGCGCACCGGGGGCGGCGGAATGACCAGCACCGGCTGCGGCGCTTCCGCCGCCGACGGGAGGTCCAGCCGCACCCGGCCGCCGAACCAGCCGAACAGGTCGCCATAGGCAAGTTCGGTACGCGACAGGCGGTACACGCCGCGCGGCGCGCCCTCGAAGGAGACGCTGTAGCGCGTCTCCTCGCCCTGGCGCAGGTACAGCAGGCGGCGACATATCCAGACGCCGCCGTCTCCCCCCGTGCGTGTCCACGCCTCCTCCACTGTCAGCCAGCGCACGGGCCAGCGCGTCACGCCGCTTAACGCCACGCGGAAGGCGAGGCTGCCGGGAGCGGCCCCAACTCCGGCATGCTCCTCCGGCTGCAGCTCATGAACAAGGCGGAGGCCTGCGAGCTTCCGGCCGATAACATGCAAGCGGACGCCGTTCAGCAGCATGACGCCCAGCAAGGCCGCCACAAAAAGCTCCGCCGGGCTGTTCCGCGCCCAGCCAGCCGCAGCCAGCACGGCGCAACCGGCGGCGGTGAGCAGGAAGCGGCCGGCCGGGATGGAGAGCCGCTTCACCGGAACCACCCGCCGAGCCGGAACCGCCCGGCGGCCGGCTGCGCCGCTCCATCCCCGGCCAGGGGCACCTGCACCATCGGCGCGGCACCGGCGGCCGGGATCCCCCGCTTGTCCCGGCGGGAAGACTTCGCCGCAGATCTGCCGCCTCCGGTCTGTGCCGCCGGGAAGACCGGAACCGAGGTCGAGCGCAATACCTCGGCGACGACATCCGCTTCCGTCGTGCCGGCAAGCAGCGCCTCGCGCTGCAGATGAAGGCGGTGCGCCAGCACCGGATGGGCCACCGCCTTCACGTCCTCCGGAAGCGCATAGGTGCGCCCCTCCGTCCAGGCGTGAGCCTGGGCCACCCGCATGAGCGACAGCGTCGCCCGCGGACTGATGCCCAGCTTCACCGCCGGGTGCGCCCGGGTCGCATGCGCGATGTCCGCCATGTACTTGCATAGCGCCGCATCGAGATGCACTTCGTGGATCCGGCGGACGAGCCACTGCCATTCCTCCGGCGTCCAGAGCGGCTTTACGCGCGCGAGCGGCGACTCCTCCCGCTGATGGAGGAGCATGTCCGCTTCCTGCTCCGCTGCCGGATAGCCGAGCGACAGCCGCATCGCGAAGCGGTCCATCTCCGCCTCCGGAATTCGGTATGTGCCTTCGAAGGCCAACGGATTCTGCGTCGCAATGACGAAAAAGGGCTGCGGCAAGGCGCGCGTCGTCCCGTCCACCGTCACCGTCCCTTCCTCCATCGCTTCGAGCAGCGCCGATTGAGTTCGCGCCGGAGCGCGGTTCAGCTCGTCGGCCAGCACGACATTGCCGAACAACGCTCCCTCGCTATACCGCAGCCCGCCCGAGGCGGGCTCCCACACCATGCTGCCCGTAATATCGGCCGGCATCATGTCCGGCGTCATCTGAATGCGCCGGAAGCTTCCGCCTGCCGTCCGCGCGAGCGCCCGGGCCAGCAGCGTCTTGCCGACGCCCGGCACATCCTCCATCAATATATGCCCGCCGGACAGCATCGCCAAGCCGGCCAGGCGAATGACCTCCTTTTTCCCGACGACGACTTGCTCCAACCGGTCCAGGAACGCCGGCCATCCCCGCTCCGCGAACGACGCCAGCCATACATCCTGCTCCACGGTGCGATCCTGATGTCCACTCATTTCCATTCGTAGATTCCCTCCCTCTTAACCTAGCAGCATCCATTTTTTACAAAACGATAACAAGACACAAAAAACCCGGAACGAGTCCCTCGCGTGCATGCACGTTCGATGAACCGTCCCGGGCCGTTCTATGAATCAGTATCGCCCGAACTGCTAGATTATAAACCTGCGAGAGGCTGCTTTCCCCAGATGATAGAACAGAGTCACACCTCCTCCTGCAAAGGAGTTAGCTCGTATGCGGTCAATTGGACGCCGAACGCATTCAGCACATCCCGCAGCGGCACCCAGGTGAGCGACCGCTCGGTTATCGCATTCAACGGCACAGCCGCTTCGGCCTCATCGGCAAATACGATTTGCGCGCCTGCCAGATCGAAGCCTGCGCCCTTCCCGTTCCAATCGACATCCACCCGGTTCGCCTTCGCGTTCCAGCGCACCGTTCCGCCCAACTGCTGGACCAGCATCCGCAGCGGCACATACGTCGTCTCCTCATGGCTCAGGAACTGATCCGGCTCCAAATGAAGGCTTCCTTGATCGGTATGCACATCCATCGCCATCTTCGGTTGGGGCTTCACAGGCCCGGATACGTTGACCGCCTGCACGTTCGCTTCGATCCAGGCGCTGCTGACCGGGGAGCGGGCCCACCGCTTCGTGGAAGCGACATGGAATTGAACCGGCTCCACCTCCGGCGACAGCACGCCGAACGTATAGCCTTTGTCCTTATAATAGCGGATGATCTCCGGCAGCGCCTTCACCGTCTCCCCGTGCCCGGCTCCGTCATGCATCAGCACGACCGTCTCCTTCAACAGCGCCCCTTGCTTCACCGACGATGATATCTCCTTCGCTGGCACGCCCCGCCGTTTGGAATCGCCGCTGTCGACATGCCAGTCATAGACCAAGTACCCAGCCTGCTGCATCAGTTCGAAATACTGTTTATCGAAATTCATTGCCGTTCCGCCTGGCGCCCGGACGAGCCGGGGCTCATAGCCCAGAATGTCCTCCAGCACCTTGCCGGTCTCGCGAATCTGGCGCCAAAAGTCACGGAAGCTGCCGTACAGCTCCTTATATTCATGATTATAGCTATGATTGCCGATGGCATGTCCCGCTTCCGCAATCGTTTTGACCATCTCTTTGTCTCGCTTCGCATTTTGCCCCAACACGAAGAAGGTGGCCTTCACTTGCTCCCTGGCCAAAATATCAAGCACATCCTTCGTATGTACGCTCGGGCCGTCATCGAACGTCAAATAAACGACCTTGTCCGGCTTCTTCTCTTCCACGCCCGGCGACGGCTTCCCGGTGTCCGGCATCTTCGCCGCAGCCAATTGTATGGCGGCCTTTCCGGTTTCAGAGCCATTGCCTGGAGCGGATAGCGCGGCGACCGCCTCTTCCTTCTCTCCGCTTATTGGCATGGACACGGCCACCCTGGAATCCGCACGCGCGGCTGCCGCCTCCGCGTTATATGCCATCGGCACCGCCTGATGAGAAGCAGGAGATGCGGCGTATGCGATTGGCTCCGGCGCTTCCTTTGTTCCCCAAGCCGCCCACAGCGCAGCGATCATCAGCAAGGCACAGACGGCCGTTGACAGCCGCCCTATCCAGTTTTTCGCATCCTTCCACAATCCCGGTGCTTCCTTTTTCATCCGAACGTCCCCCCTCTTTTCGTGACTATTCATGAAAGCCCCCTGCAAGCGCAGATGAGGGACAGCCTGTCCCTTCTACACCGAAGCATTCTCGAATCCAGGTCCAGGCGCCGTCCAGTCAGAATGACCTCCCCTGTCCGCGATTCTTTTGCCTGCTCGAGAGCGTATGCGTTCTCCATCGTTCTCATAGATTATATGAGCCTTGCGAGAAAAGATGACACCTCCTGCCGCGTCTATCATCATACGCCGCACCTGGCCTTGTTGACAACGTTTTCCTTGGAAAAATAAGAAATTTGCCATAAAAAGAGCCCTCCCGCCGAACGGAAGAGCCGCAATAGCAAATTATGACGTTTGCGGAAGCATGTCTTTGCGCCGGTAGATGCCGGAGAAGAGTCCGAAAAGTGTCATCCACAACACCATTTGTGTACCTCCATAGCCAAACAAAGGCAACTCCAGGCCGTACACTGGCACCAGCCCGAAAAGGCCTCCCAACGCAAGCAGAAAATGTGCCCCTGCCAGCAACGCGATAAGGTTGGCTAGCCCCCGGCCAAAGGTATGGCGAATGCTGCATGCCGCCTTGTACACGCTGTATAGAAGAACTCCCATGGAGCCCAACAACAGCAGGCCTGCGAACCACCCCGCCGTATGGATGAGGTAGACACTCAAATAATCACTGTAAAGATAAGGAAGGGTGAGCGTCTGACCGCTCCCTTGCCCGAACCATCCCGCATGCTGCACCGCTCTGTGAATCTCCCGGATGACAAAGCCACCATCAGAATCAGGCTCGACCACACCTACAAGATATGTAATCCATTCCTGCATACGGCGTCCGAATACGAAGCGTACCCTATCGGATGTCATCCATAGCAGTGCTCCGCCTCCCGCGGCACAAGCGGCCAGCTTCCACCATACTGCCGGGCGGCAGCGAATCTGCATGAGCACCACGATCATGCCAAGACTGTAGATGATCAACTGCGGGAAGCGGCCGTCCATCACATACAGCAGCACAGGCAGCGTAATAAGCGCATACGGCATTAGGTTCGAGTACGTCTTGGCACGGGACGGCCGCTCGCTTAGCATCGCATAGATCGCAAGCAGGAACAGAATCGGACTTATCAAATATACATCAATGGTCATGGGGCCTAACATCAAAAAACGCATCCCGTTGACGGTAACCCCCATGTCCAATCCCATCCCAACCAGCAGGATCACCATTACCCCATACAACCATGGAGCGATCCGGAGAAGCCGGCGGTAGTCGATGATCACCCCAGTTGCGAAGCAAAGTATGCCAAGCAGGACATAGATAACAGATTTGGTGCCTAGTCCAACTGAATTGTTTCCACCTGCTTCATTCTGCAGCAGAAAAAGACCGAATAGACTAAGCCCGATCCATACCCCCAAGCTGACCCATAGCAGCCAAGGGATATGTGGGCGATGAATCCGGTTCATTTGCTCGGCCACAATGGAGGATGCCCCCATTTGCCGGACCGCTTCACGCGCCGCTTCGTCCTCATCCATCCCGCGGTCCGTATGCTCTTCCATTCGGGACAGGAGATGATCCCTCAGCTCCGCCTCGATCTCTGGCTTCATCTCCTTCGCTTTGATGCGTCCCAGCACATCCTGCACGAACCGTTCGCCTGCCTCCGGCATGCCGCACGGGATGTCTCTGTCTGTATCTTTCATTCGACTTACACCTCCCCCAGCACACGGTTCATCGTCCCGCTGAACAAACGCCATTCCTCCGTCTTCTCTTGCAGCAGGCTGCGACCGGCATCCGTAATGCGGTAATACTTTCGCGCCCGCCCCGCCGCCTCGCTCCAGTAGGCCTCCACCTGCCCGCCGCTCTCCAGCCCGTGAAGAATCGGATAAAGCGTGCCTTCCTTCAAGGCGAACAAGCCGGAGGAGGCCGTCTCGAGCCGCTTTGTCAGCTCGTAACCATACAACTCTTCCTTCTCCAGCATCGACAATACAAGCAGCGCGGTGCTGCCCTTCAACAGTTCCTTGCTTACCTTCGGGTTCATCGCTTCCTCCTTCGCAATCTCTTTTACCAGTTGCTTCGTGTTCCGAGCCTTTTGATCGCTCTCCCTTTCACTCAGGGTGGCCGTTGCCTAGCCTCTATGCTTCGCTGTCTTTATCATCGCTCTCCCAATCAGTCAGGATTATCTTTTCCATAGCTGCTGTTCACTTGCCACCAAAGCTGAACACTTTCTTCCCTGAGAACTTTCTGCAGTTAGTCATTTTCCGCTGTCGTCTTGCGTTACATCTTCCCGCTTCCGCCCTCTCCCTCACGCTTTCTTTTCGTGAATATCCCATCCAGTCAGGAGCAAAAAATCTCAAATTTATTTCCACATCATCTCTTGGCTACCGGGATAATCGGCGTTCCTGAACCAAGGGGATATTCAAAATAAGCCGCTAGGATACTTGTTCTTCCTGACGACGGGGATATCGATCATAAGCGGCAAAGACTCACATGTTACGGCTTCGAGCGGCCAGTTCGAGACGGCGCCTCTCATCCCGAATCCTATCCCCAGCGCTATTAAAAAAAAGCGGAAGCAACGCTTCCACCCCAAGGTATTACAATCCAAATCTAAAGGTTAATGCGGCACCATCGCCCCGAAATCATCCCGGCTCGACAGGTTCCCGTGGTAGAACAATACATCCCCGTCCTGCAAAGTGAAAGTATGGCCGAACGAATCCCGAATCGTTCGCTCAAATCCTTCAAGCCGCCACTGGTTCATCAACGGCGCGCGAATATATTGCAAATGCGGAACTGCAGCCCGGCCTTCCCGTATCGTCTCAATAGTAAAGTTCACGATCAGGTAGCCGTCCCTCAGAAAGATAGGCGACTTGTCAAGCAAACCTCCATGCGTGCGGCCGTACTCGGCGATATCCGTCCCCGCCCTCACGATATAGACCTCGGCCGGCAAACTATACTCGCCATACCACTGCTGAATCGATACATTCGCCCGCTGGGCGTCGACCGTATCCGGAAGATTCGACTTCGGTCCGATGAACGTGCGCACCGCTTCCGGCAGCAGCAGCCCGCCATAACCGCCGACCGGCGTCTTCCGCTTCGTCCATTTCTCGATGTACTGCTCGATATAGGCTTGACGGCTCAAGGACGCTCCTTGTCCCTCGCGGTCGTACTTGTAACTGGCCGTATCGATCAACTGTTCCATCGGCACGTTGCGCAGCCGCTCATTCAGAATGACATATCGTCCGACCTGATCCTCCTGCGATCCGATGCGAATGAAGTAGCGATCATTGCTGTGGTAATACAAATCAACCGGAAAGCGAGCCTTGCCATCCTTGCTTACGTAGTAGAAGCTTGGCGTAATCCGGATGCTGTCCTTTGGACCGAACATATTGCCCTTCGTTTTCAGATCGAATTTGAAATGATATCCCGTCTTCACCGCCACATTGCGGTAGCCCTGCAGCGGATGACTGCCGGGCCGAATCGGCAGCGTATACGGCGCCTTGTTTCCTCTCGGCTCCCCGTCAATGCCTTTCTTCCCGACCCAGTAGGAGGCACCGGTAGGTTCATGGCTGCCAGCCCGCTTGCGGAACACCTTCTCCCAGTTGTAATCTACGATGTCACTCACCCGGAAGTCATACAGCCGGCCAATGACTTCCACCTCGGCCACGTCAGTGGAGACATGATTCCCTAGTTCGGTATTCGCATTCGGTTGCGTATCGAATTGCGCGGGCGCGTTCTCGGCAATCGTGCGGAACAGGACGGAATAATTGCCTTCATCGACCCATACCGGCAGGAAGAATGTCGTATCCAATTGATGCACCGGGAGGTCGATCCAGGTCCGCTTTGGAATGAAGCGGCTCCGATCCCTGGAGTACACATCGAACGGGAACCACACCTGCTTCTTGCGGATATATTTCGCATAATCACGGTTGCCGTATCCCGGGTAGGTGACATGCGGCCCGCTCGTCGGCAAGCGCACCGTAAATGGCCGCTCCAGAATGAGCGCCGCCCGGTTCAGGCTCGGCTTCGTCTTCTGGTTATGCGTCCGGTCATCCGACACGGAAGGATACGTCACAACCGGGGTATGTATAGTGACCGGGTTGATGCCCGGAATCGGGAATTCCTGATCCGTGCCGCCATTAATCTGTTCCGGAAGCAGCTTATAAGAAATCGTACCGCTGCTCGGCACATTTTTTGCGTTCACTTTATCGCTATGTATGAAGAGGCGATTTTTATATAAGATGTTTTTACCTATCGTGGCGGGAGACGGAATAGTTCCAGGAGATGAGCCATTCTCATCCACCGTTTGCCCTGACATAATCGTCTTTCCCTGAAAGACAAGCAAATCATTTTGGACACGAACTTTACCGATCGTCTTCTCGGCAGCAGCTTTGAACTCTCCTGAATAGTTCGGTATGTCTTTGCCTGCGGTTTGCGAAGGAAGAACGACGCTCTGCGCTTCCGGTTCCTTTACGATTCCGCCCTGCTGCTTGAAACGATAATCTGGCGGCGTATAATTTTGTGGCTCTAAGATAACCCCTCCGCCTGGCAATGCTGCATTTTGCAGCTTTGCTTCTTGGATTTTGTAAACTTCCAGATTGTCAATTACCCAAAAAGAATATGAACGCTCAACGGTCACGACATCACTGACGGTCTCCTCTTCCTCCATGTCTTCTTGCGTGGGCTTCCCCTCCGCGTCTGTCCCTGGCTCTTTCCATTTCTTAATAAATGTCTTTTCCACAGGAACATCGTACGTACATTTCCCGCTCATCTGCACGAACGAGCTCTTGAATAAGTAATTGTAGGCAAAGGCATTGGCGTATAAATATTCAGAAGTCGGGATGCCGAGAAGCACATCGAACTGCTCACTTCCCCGGTTATCCGCTTTAATCATTGCGCTCGCCTTTGGATCCATCACCTTGTTAGGGATTTTCGTCCCAGGTTCGGGAACCGTGCATGAACCTGAAGGAGCTGGTGGATCGGTAGGATCCGGTTTGCCAGGCACATCACCAACGGTGATCGTGACAGAATCATAAATATAATAGGGATAGCTCTTCCATTTGGCTGTTATCTTGGCAGTCCCTTTGCCGACAGCCTTTACCTTCCCGTCGGGTCCTACCGTCGCTACCGCTGATCGATCCGAACTCCATTCCAGTTGTTCCGTTCGACGAGTAATATCCAGCCAATTCGTAAAACCCGTCATGTCATATTCCTGGGTTCTGACTTCTGCCTTTAAGTTCTTGGTCTCTCCGATGTTCATATTTGCATTAGATGAGACTCGCAGTTCTTTCGTTTCCGTGATATAACCTTCGAAGACAGCTTTAAGATCGACATAGTAATGGGCTTGATATTTAGGTTGACCTTGGTGCCCTACTTCGTATTGGCGATAATATGAGACTATATGGCTATGACCGGTAATTGTATTAAGCTTGGCATAGAGTTGTCCCTTGGTGAATTGTGGGTTACCGAACGGGGTAAAAGATTTTGTAGACTTGTACTCTAAACTAGCTATCCCAAGCCCCTTAACACGCTCCATTTTGAATGGATTTTCTTTTGTATCCTGTAGACTTGCTGGAGCATAGTTATACATATTTATCCTATCTTTAACAGCAGTATCCCGGGGATACTTGTTTCCATCAGCGCCAACAGCCGTGACTGTTTCGACACGTTCATTATCTTGGGTAACTGCAACCCATTGGCCTCTATCCCCTTCGGTCCATACCGTTTTGGGATTAGGGTAATCTGTACCCGATACGGTTACCTTGATTGTTTGAGTCTTATAAGCTACACCGTTTGGTTTTACTTCAATTCCCTTTCCTTCATCTGGATATCCTTTTGGAAAACTCGCCGCAACAGCAAGGCTAGGACTACTATTAAGGGAAATTAACATTAATGACAGGAGTAGAATAACTGTAAGTTCCTTTTTCATGTAATCTCCTCTATTTTTTAGTATTTGATAATATCAGAATTGATCCATCATCAAATACAGCACTACCGATGTTACCTTCCTCCAAATTGTAGTAACTAACAATCCATAGTTTTGCACCTGAAGAACGCTTGGCAAAGAATTCTTTATCATCAATTACAGGAAGAGTTTCATACCCGTACTTTTTATATTGACCGTTATGTGTCGCCGAGCCTCCCATCAAATTTGTTATTCCATTCCGATAATGGTCCATGCCAAATTCCTTTGTTATTGGATAGATCGTAAGCTCTGTAAAAATAGGAAACAAACCCTTGTGCTTTTTAAAAAACTCCTTATCGGATTCATCCAAAAACAGGTCACCATAAAAGCTTTTTTCGCTCCAATTTTCTACATTTACAGCAATCATGCGATGAAAAACTAACTTCCCAGCCTTATTTTTAAACGTTCTCGTCTTTCCTGATGAGTTGGCCACACCCACCGCTTTAAACGGCGTCACAACCTCCAAATTATTCTTCTCCGTCCCCACTGCCCGGAGCTCATTGAGAGCAGGGAAGGAATCTGCCTTCTTGTTTGCAACCTTCACGAACCGCAACAAAATAGCCGATGTCTCGGCGCGGGTCGTGGTGTTTTTCATGCCGAAGGAGCCGTCGGGGTAGCCGCTCATCAGTTTGGTTCCCATCGCAACCGCAATATGTCCGGCTTTGGACGCCGGAATGCCCGGTTTGAAGTATTCTTTGACCGGGATCAGCGTCTCCTTGGTCTCCAATAGCGCCTGCTTGTAATCTTCATCCAGGGCAGCCAAGCCGGAGCTTAGCCAGACGGCCATCTCTTCACGGGTTAGCGCCGTATTGGGTTTAAAGCCGTTTGGGTAATTGCTCGGATCGATGAAGCCCAGAGCGACCGCCCGCTCGACCTCCTTCTTGCTCCAATGGTTGTCCAAATCGCTAAAGACCTCTTCTATTTCTGCAGAAGGTTCCGCTTTCGATATACGCGACAGCAAGGAAGCGAATTCTGCCCTTGTAATGGTCGCGTCCGGTTTAAATGTTCCATTGCTATAGCCCTTGAAATAGCCTGCACTTACGGCGGCATAAATAGAGTCCTTGGCCCAGTGCGTTGCCGATACATCCTTGAAGCTCATCCCTTTGGCCTCTGCGTGCACAATACCGAGCAATGCAGGAAGCGCCAAACAACCGATGATAAATAACAGAATTACCCTTTTCATTGTCTTCATGAATGATCACTCCCACGATAATAGTGTTTTAACGCCATTCCCGAGCGGCCCCGAAAAACACAAAAAACCCTCAGCCAATAGAATTAGCGTCGGGTTCTTCCCACCATGTCCTATGTATTCTCATCAAATCCTGAATTGCTTATATTATACAATATTTTCATCTTGTTGGCGAGTCTTATTTTTTTGACGTAAGCATAATCGAGTAGGAGGGGGCGCCTAGCCCCCGACCTCTCACACCACCGTACATACCGTTCGGTATACGGCGGTTCATGTTATATTCCGCAATAGATTATCCTGAATTTCGAAAGTAACTGTGCCTGAAAAATGAAAAAAGGGCCCAAATCTTTGGTAGAATAGTGTTTGCGAAAACAACATCACCCAAAGAGAGGAGCACCTTTTAGGTGAAGTCTACCACACCCGTCAGCAAAATCAAGACTGAATTTTCCTTGCGTCACGCTTCCAGCGTTGGTGGAAGCAAAGTATTCCTGGAGTATCTCGAAAAAATCGAACTGGACAAAGCATTGCAGAACTTGAGCAACATCAAACACAGGCACTCCCTGTTCCCTGTTTTTCGCATCCTGCTCTACCTCATAATCGGCTGGACACTCGGTTGTGAACGCCTTTTTCATTTTCGAGCGTTGCAACAGGATGCACTTGTGCAACGTTTCCTCGGTGGACGCTGTCCACACCACACCTTGCTGTATAAAGAATTGAATCGGTTTGGTAAGCAACCAACTTTCACACTCGACTTGAGAAAGTTGAATCAGCAGGTCATCGCGCCTGGTTTGCCCGATGAACTCATCATGGATCTGGATTCCACCGTGGAAACCGTTTTTGGTCACCAAAAAGGCGCGGCCGTTGGCACGAATCCCCACAAACCGGGACGTAAAAGCTACCATCCGCTGTTGGCTTATGAAGGCCAATCTCGTTTGTGTTTAAACGCTGTTCTTCGTGCTGGAAATACGCATTCATCCACGAATGCCGCTGACTTCCTCCGCCAGACGTTCGAATTGCTTGGTGATCGTCCGGTGAAGTATGCCCGATTTGACAAAGGATTTGGCGGTGAGGACTTTTACGGCTTATGGGAATCCAAAGGAATCGGGTATGTAGGAAAATTGAAATGGACCCAGCGACTTCAAGCGGAAGTGCAACGCTGCTCCGTTTGGAAGCGATTTGTCGATGAGGAGTGGATCATCGAGGGCATTGTACTGGTCTACAAAGCCACCTCCTGGAAGAAAGCACGCCGTGTTGCCGTCATCCGCAAAGCACAGGTGTACGATGGGGATCAATCTCGGCTTCTTCTTGATACAGATTGGCAGTATGAAGCGATCGTCACAAGCCTTGAGTGGGAGCCGATTGACCTGTGGCATTTCTACAACCAGCGTTGCTGCATGGAAAACCACATCAAGGAAGCCAAGCGTGGCTTTTCCATCAACCGCATTTCGACAAGCCGCTTCACCGCGAATGAAATCGACTTGCTAATCAAGCTGTTAGCATACAACCTCTACGAACGGTTTAAACGCGACTGCTGTGAACCGGTTCATCACGGGTATACGATTGCCCGGTTTCGTCAGGAGTTTTTCCTCTGTGCCGCGACCATCATCCAGCATAGTCGGCAGGTGATTCTCAAGTTGGCGAGAGATTTCCCGAACCGCTACACTTGGCTACGGATCGCGACAAAAGTTGCTGCGCTGGAATGACCGCTTCCAAAAATAAACATGGAAATGCAATGCCTCTGTGGGATGGGGAGGGGGAAAATATGCCCTTCTTTTCGAATTAGCGCTCATGGGACTGGATATTTTCTT
>NZ_LDIG01000167.1 GCF_015845845.1 Paenibacillus dendritiformis | reverse complement strand
TAATTAAACTAACATTGGACTGTAATAAGTCGACATGGGATCTCCTTCAGTTGATTCGCATCTATGCGGAAAAACCATGGGAAAATTTGATCGCTGCACTCAACCGCAAGCCGACCCGAACATCTAGGGGACGACCAAAGCGAAATGGGAGACGTCCGAAAAAGGCAACGAAGTCGATGAAACCGAAACTGATTGTGAGGTAATGACAAACGAAAAATAATTTTACATATAATGGATAACGCGCAGGGTCTATTTCCAGCTCGACTTTTTTAGACTTAGCGCGGACATTGCAGATGTAAATATATATCATATATAGATGTTAATTGTAATTAGATTATGAACTAACCGCTCGATGCAACGCTAGTGTTGTTCTATCCGAAAAAAGCAACGTAACTATTACAGCTGTACAATGGGCTGATAATTTCACCTCATTGAGAAGTCCAGATGTCCTGTATATACTAATGAGCACGGATTTCAGAGAAGATACGTTAATTGTCGGGACATATACACATACGAATAAATCTGTTGACATCCCCAATGTACCTGAAGGGGAATATTACCTTATGGTTCTTAATCAAAATTCTTATACTGTCTCAGGTAATGCTAACGCCAAAAGAGCGCTTCTACAATGATATACATTACCCAATTTTCGAAACGACAAATTAGGTTAAAGTAGAGTTGCTGTATAGGATAGATGTGAATGAAGGTAAATAGAAAGACATCTCTTGCACGGTAACCAACAATCACTACTACATAAAAGAGGTGTCTTCTATTTGCCAAGGAACTGCGACGAAATAACCTTTCTATTTATCTACGAATCAACCACGCAACGCTAGCCTGCGTGGCTACTTTCACAGGGCAGTTATTTTTCGACAGCTCCTAATCCTCAATTCATTTATCACTTTTCATTTATCACTTTTTGAAGAATACCGGTTGCGCGTCGATTATGTTATCTTTGAGCGGCAAAACGATTTCGCATATAGAATCCGTGATAACGGACACGGGTGACCACGCTTATTTCAATGATCCCACACTTTGAACGAAATCAGCGGCCAAAGAACTGGCGCCCTTTGAGGCTCATGCAACTTGACTAGTGCTTACTATAAAGGTATGTTGACTTTAGGCTGGTTGGATGAGCTTCGTGTTCAACTCTGCCAATTTCGTCATAAACGACATAGGCATTATGAACAGCGAAGTGACTTCAAAAGCCGGGAAACAGATTACGCTGTGATCAACATCTACTCCAGCAGGCGGATCAACGTTTTGCTTAGTTGCATTAATGTTTATTAGCTAATCTCATTCTGTGAAAGTTGAATATATTCCCCCCTGAAATATTATCCTGAATTTCGAAAGTAACTGTGCCTGAAAAATGAAAAAAGGGCCCAAATCTTTGGTAGAATAGTGTTTGCGAAAACAACATCACCCAAAGAGAGGAGCACCTTTTAGGTGAAGTCTACCACACCCGTCAGCAAAATCAAGACTGAATTTTCCTTGCGTCACGCTTCCAGCGTTGGTGGAAGCAAAGTATTCCTGGAGTATCTCGAAAAAATCGAACTGGACAAAGCATTGCAGAACTTGAGCAACATCAAACACAGGCACTCCCTGTTCCCTGTTTTTCGCATCCTGCTCTACCTCATAATCGGCTGGACACTCGGTTGTGAACGCCTTTTTCATTTTCGAGCGTTGCAACAGGATGCACTTGTGCAACGTTTCCTCGGTGGACGCTGTCCACACCACACCTTGCTGTATAAAGAATTGAATCGGTTTGGTAAGCAACCAACTTTCACACTCGACTTGAGAAAGTTGAATCAGCAGGTCATCGCGCCTGGTTTGCCCGATGAACTCATCATGGATCTGGATTCCACCGTGGAAACCGTTTTTGGTCACCAAAAAGGCGCGGCCGTTGGCACGAATCCCCACAAACCGGGACGTAAAAGCTACCATCCGCTGTTGGCTTATGAAGGCCAATCTCGTTTGTGTTTAAACGCTGTTCTTCGTGCTGGAAATACGCATTCATCCACGAATGCCGCTGACTTCCTCCGCCAGACGTTCGAATTGCTTGGTGATCGTCCGGTGAAGTATGCCCGATTTGACAAAGGATTTGGCGGTGAGGACTTTTACGGCTTATGGGAATCCAAAGGAATCGGGTATGTAGGAAAATTGAAATGGACCCAGCGACTTCAAGCGGAAGTGCAACGCTGCTCCGTTTGGAAGCGATTTGTCGATGAGGAGTGGATCATCGAGGGCATTGTACTGGTCTACAAAGCCACCTCCTGGAAGAAAGCACGCCGTGTTGCCGTCATCCGCAAAGCACAGGTGTACGATGGGGATCAATCTCGGCTTCTTCTTGATACAGATTGGCAGTATGAAGCGATCGTCACAAGCCTTGAGTGGGAGCCGATTGACCTGTGGCATTTCTACAACCAGCGTTGCTGCATGGAAAACCACATCAAGGAAGCCAAGCGTGGCTTTTCCATCAACCGCATTTCGACAAGCCGCTTCACCGCGAATGAAATCGACTTGCTAATCAAGCTGTTAGCATACAACCTCTACGAACGGTTTAAACGCGACTGCTGTGAACCGGTTCATCACGGGTATACGATTGCCCGGTTTCGTCAGGAGTTTTTCCTCTGTGCCGCGACCATCATCCAGCATAGTCGGCAGGTGATTCTCAAGTTGGCGAGAGATTTCCCGAACCGCTACACTTGGCTACGGATCGCGACAAAAGTTGCTGCGCTGGAATGACCGCTTCCAAAAATAAACATGGAAATGCAATGCCTCTGTGGGATGGGGAGGGGGAAAATATGCCCTTCTTTTCGAATTAGCGCTCATGGGACTGGATATTTTCTT
>NZ_LDIG01000166.1 GCF_015845845.1 Paenibacillus dendritiformis | reverse complement strand
CGTTTTCGCCAGCTTGATCAGGTCTTCCTTCGTCAATGGATTGTCCGGATTGGTTGAGATTGAAAAACCTTTACCACCTTCTTTCCAGCTAAGCGTATTGCCGAGTTGCATGTGATGTTTCTTTGTCATG
This sequence comes from Paenibacillus dendritiformis, assembly GCF_015845845.1. GTDB lineage: Bacteria > Bacillota > Bacilli > Paenibacillales > Paenibacillaceae > Paenibacillus_B > Paenibacillus_B dendritiformis_C. The sequence goes on along the minus strand of NZ_LDIG01000166.1, from coordinate 45,978 downwards.
TCCTCAGCGGATGTATAAACATAATCTTTTTCTTTCACTTTTGCTTTCCCGTCTTTATTTTCAAGGCGTGAACTCGTCAATTGGATATAATCCTCTCCATTCGTGTACGTTAACACGATATAGTTGGTATATGTCCAGTCAACCTTTTTGGAATATATCTTCTTCCCTAATTTTTTAGCTTCGGCTTTCATTTCTTCGGTATATTCAATGATGTGCGGACCAATAATTTGTGCCTCTTCGAAGGTATAGCCCTCTGGCAAGTCAGCAGGTTGTTGCGGCCTCGCCTCCTTCACACTGGATACTTTCTTCAGATAGTCCTCATATTTATCATAGCCACCCTTGCCGTTGCTGTACCCCCAAACTTCGCGGCCCTTTGGTTGAAAACTGCTATATGTCAGATAGTTATCAAACGGATTTTTTTTCAATAATTCGTTGATTCTAGCTATCTCTTCTTTTTCTAGTTTCTCCCCTTCGCTTTCAGCCTTTGGTTTAGCGGCCGCGGTCTTCAGGGCAATATCGCTAGAAGCGGGGGACTGGGCGGCCCCCACATCGTTTCCCTTCGCATTTACCAGCGTCACGCTGCCAAGCGCAACAATAAGCGCCATCCCCCAAATGGACAAATGATAGGATTTTTTATGAAATCGCTTGATCATTAACAATCTTTTCTTCATTTGTTTATGCGTCGCAGACAATCCGGCAATCCCTGGTTGATGTTGCGTGCCTGACAAATGAAAATGCTCCAGCACATGGATGATGGTGTGCCCGTATGTATTGATATGCTGCAGATTTGGCTCTGAACTCATCCGATTCAGTACACATGCATCGCAGGCCATCTCCTGATCCTGCCTTGCTTTATGTACGGCAAGCCACAACAATGGATTAAACCAATGGAGAATGAGCAGAATGTGCATCATCCAATTCACCGCCACATCCCGCCGCTGTATATGCGCGAATTCGTGCGCCAAAATACACCGAAGCTGATGCTCTCGCAGCGTAACGAGCAGACTCGGCGAAACAACGATCGCCGGCTTGCGAAAACCGACTACGGCAGGCCCAGGAATGCGCTCACTGGCTACAAACCGCACTTCCCGCTTTACGCCCATTAGCTGCTTCGTTTCCTGGAATACGGCCGCTAACCAAGGCGTATCAATACATCGGCCCGCGCGCAGAGCTTGTGCCAATCGTAGTTGGTCGTATGCTGTCTTCGCCGCAAGAAACAGCACGCCCGCAAGCCACACCGACATCAGCAGATGGATGAATCCCATTGGCTTGAACCCGCTCCACCCGATACTTATGTCCTGCCCAGTTCCCGATTTATGGGACGGATCTGATACTTCCTCATTTCCTCTTATTAGGCTGCTTTTCTCCGGGGCGTAGAAACGGTCTGCTTGAGCTGTCTCTTCGTAATCTCCCCCTGAACCCTTCTGCCATTGCTGCCAAGCTGATGGATTTGAAGTTTGTTGTTGAATTCCGGGCGCTAAGATATCCACAGGCAGAACATTGTATAAGCTCAGCGAGGATTCCGGCGCCCAAGGGAGCAGCAGACGAATCGCCACAGGCAACCAGAGCCAATATTTCCATCTCGCCTCAAGCCTTTTGCGCAGCAGAAATTGCAAACTCAGGACAAGCACGACCAGGATGCCGGCCATTAACGACCCGCGAATGACCCAGCCGAAGAACGACAATAAACATTCGTTCCATGCAGGACTCATCAGGGTTCTCTCTTTTCCGATTCCCCGTCGCTGCGGTTTTCGTCAAACAATGCCTTCAGATCCTCGATTTCTTGCGCATTCAGCTTTTTATCCTGCAAAAAGTTGGCCAACATCGGCTTCAATGCTCCGCCATACAGTTTTTTCATGAACGATTTGGTTTCGGACCGCAGGTACTCCTGCTCGCTGATAATCGGATAAAATAATTGGGTGCGCTTCGAACCCTTTTCCAGCTTCGCACCCGCCGCTTCCTTCTGCACAAGACGACTGAGGAGCGTCCGAGTCGTATTCGGGCTCCATCCCATTCGATCTGCCATTTTCTTGACGACCTCGCTCGAAGGACAATTCGGAATTGACCACAAGACGCGCATAACTTCCAACTCTGCATCCGTAATGGGCGGTATTTGATTCATGTATACAACCTCCAAAATCAACGTGAAAAACTACGTATGTAGTTACAAATCATGTTACAACTGTAGTCTGGTTAAGTCAACATACTTTGTGCAGAATGCAGTGATGTAAGAGGTCGGGGGCTAGGCCCCCTCCTGCTCGATTTTGATGTTGCTTTTCATCGTCTTACTCGCTCTTGTACCGTTCCAGCGCCATGGCTGCCGCTTCCCGCATCCGCTTCTTCACATACGAACCTTTCATGACGCGGATGCGCTTTCCGAGAAAGCGAATTTTAGTTAAGAGGAACTCCACTTCGTCTCGAGGAAGAAAAATTTGAATCTGGTACGTATTATGCTCCTCGTCGTAGACCACGTTCTTCTCGAAGCAGGAGAAGGCGTACAAAATACGGGACAGCTCTTGATTATAATCGCGAATCACTTCAATGACGATTTCGGACTTGTGCGGATGCTTGAGTTGGGCGAGTTGATCAAGAATGCGCTCCGTCTCCGATGGCGGAACCGGTTCCTCGGACAGCGAGAGAATGCTGCTCAGCTTCGTGGACATAAGTCTCCGCTGCCGAAGATGGTACCAGAGCAGGTACCACTCCCGCTTGATCATGGAGTATTCCAATTGATAAGGAAAGCCCTCGTGTTCCGTATGTACACGGCCGGTTCGGACCACGTAGCTGATCCGAATCCCCATCTGTGCTGCAATATATCGCCGCAAAGGACGAAGCAGCGGGTGATAAACATGCTTTTCCTTGCTTTTGGCCTTCTCGATGAGATGATGAGAAGTATCCATCATCACTTCCGCGTGAAGGATGCGGTTCAACTTGGCCAGCGTCTCTTCCGGGAACGCCTCGGCAGCCGCAGGATGCGCCAGCATCGTCTTCAACCAAGCCCGTTCCTGGGAGGTAACGATCAGCGTTCCGGCCTCCTCCAGCCGGGAGAGAATTTGGTAGTTGAAGATTTTTTCAAATGGATTCATAATACGCGGCGATCTCCTTCCATTCCTCGATCAATTCTTTGCGAAGATGCCGGGGTTCAAGCACTTCGCAGCTCGATCCGAAGCTTCGAAGCCATGGCTTGATCTCCATAATGCCATTTACCGTAATCTCGTAGACGAAGGAATGCTCATCTTCCTCGACGATTTCTCCCCACTGACCTTGCAGTTGGACCCGCTGCTTGATGAAATTCGGTTCATCGGGTTCCGGATGATAAAAGCGGGCGCGCACCTTCACGGGGCGGCCGGTATCGATTAACCAGCTTCTCTGAAGCTTGTCCATCATGGCTGCCGTGTTCTGCTGAAAGGCCTCTTCCGGCACGGATTCCGCCTCTTCGAGCTGTGTTATCCCTTCCATACGGAATTTGCGAATCCCTGCCCGGTCGCTGCTGAGCAAATACCAACGCCCGTACTGATGATCGTACACAATTTTAAGAGGGCATGTTTTGTGCCATTTTCCTTCGGCCTCCCGCTCGAAGCGCGGGTTCGTCTGTTGTGCTGCATAGCTCTTCTCGGCCTTGGGCGAGAAATAAAGGAAACGTATCCTTCGGTGATTGCGAATCGCCCGCAGGAGGATGAACAGATGGGCCTCGTCCAAAATTCGAGAAGGGTAGTGGTATTTGTAAATGAGAGGATCGGGAATGCCGCTTCCTTCATGAATGAGCATCAATTGTCTCTTCAAGACATCCCGCAGCAGATATCCTTGGACCGAAGGCACCTGCGTATTCGCCATCACATCCACGAAGTCATATACATCGGAGAGCTCTTCGGCCGACAGTTGATGCAAGAGCTCATTGTGCAAGCGATAGCGATAAGGGCGAGCAGCATTCTCTTTGCAGACTACACCGACCGCTTCAAGATATTTCAGGTCGGATCGAATCGTCTTCTCATCCGGCATAGCCACATCTGCCGGGGTTCTGCTGCAGCATATTTCCATCAGCTCTGTCACCGTCATTGCCTGCTCATGCAGCGCCTCCAAGATGATCGAGATGCGCAAGGATTCGGATTCCTTCAACGACTTGGCGCGGAATAAGAACATGAGGACCGGCTCCTTCGTGTCATAGCAGCTATGCCGGAGCGCCTCCGACAGCTCCTGGCTCTGTGTAGGCATGGACTGCGGATAGGCAGCCGCAGCTATCTCCTTCAAGCGGCGAGTTGTCTTATCAAAAGTATGTACAGAAATTCCGAGCCGTTCTGCGAACTGCTGCCGGTTATAGGCCCCGCTCGTCAGCATCAGCATGCGCAGAACTTGAATTTCCTTATCAAAGCTCTCCTTTGCCACTGTTTTTCCCCTTTCCTTCTATTGCTGTTCCATTTATTGTAGCAGGCGAACAAAATTAGAAAGTATGAAGTAATTTCCTTCGCAATACATGGCAGGGAGTTCATCCGATTGGACTCTCTGTTTTTTCGATCACACAGATAAACAGATAGGCCGATCGAGCAAGACTTAGCGCTTGTCGGCTTTATCCAGTAGCGACGTCCAATATCGGGCCGTGCGCAATTGGAGCAGTCTGCCAGTAAATTAAATGGAAGGATATATTTCCTTCTTGTCGAATGTAATGACTTAGCATGAAAAGGCAGGGGAATGAACATGGAGAATCTCAAAAACAAAAAAATACTTATTGTGGACGATGATTTGGATATTCGAACCATGATTGATATGCTGCTGCGCAAAGAGGGGTATTATCGAATTTATGCAGCACCCAATAGCGAGACTGCATTAGCCATTTGTCGCATAGATAAGCCGGATATCGCGATATTAGACGTGATGCTGCCCGATCAGGATGGATTTGCTTTGTTGACAGCTATACGTCAGTTCTCCAGCATACCTGTGCTGTTTCTGTCTGCCCGCGGAGAAGATGAAGATCGTCTGCTTGGGCTTGGACTTGGGGCAGACGATTACATCGTGAAGCCCTTTTTGCTGCGTGAACTGATACTTCGGCTGAACGCCATTCTGAAACGAGCCTATCAGCCGCAGGAACGAGAGCGATTGCCAACCTTTCAATTGGAGGACTGTACGGTAGACCTGGAGAGTGCAATCGTGCACCGTGAGCACGGAGAACAGCCGTTGACTGCGAAGGAACATGCCCTGCTGGTGGAACTGTATGAGAACCGGGGAAGAATTGTGACAACGGATGCGTTATTTCAGGCAGGATGGGGAGATGTCGACATCGGGTATGAGAATACATTAATGGTGCACATTCGGCGAATTAGAGAGAAGATTGAGTCCAATCCTTCCAAGCCGCGCAGTCTCCTTACCGTAAGAGGTCTCGGCTACAAATTGATTGTTAAGGAGCCGTAAGCCGATGGATGACGTTATCCGCATTATTCGCCGCTTTACGGGGATTACATTCGCCATTTTTGCCGGAATGATCGTATTGAATGCGGTCATGTTGAGCCTGTTCATCTTCAAGGAAATAAATAGCGGGCACTCCCCGCAGTCTGTACTGGAGTACGTAGCGGATCATTTGCGGCGGAAGGATGGAAGCTATGAATTGCATGGTCGAGCCGAAGAATTGCTGGCGGAGAACCAGGCTTGGGGCATGCTGCTCAATCCGGACGGGGACGTGATCTGGGAACACCGCTTGCCGGAAGAAGTGCCGCGTTCTTATACATTGACTGAGGTGGCGAAGTTTTCCCGGCATTACTTGCAGGGATATCCGGTATTTGTATGGGAAGTACCGGATGGATTGGTTGTCATCGGCTACCCGAAGAACAGTTACGCCAAGTATCAATTTTCTTTTCTTGCCTCTTGGGTAAGCTCTCTTCCTAAGCGGACATTGTTTCTGCTATTGGGCAATATTGCGCTTGGCTGCATGCTGTCCATTATTATCGGTACCCGTCTTGCCCAGTCTTTGAAGCCGCTTGCAGGTGTGGTGCATGCTCTGGGCAAGGAGGAAGCCGTGCATGTGGAGGAGAAAGGTATATTCGGCCATCTTGCCAAAAGCATCAATGACACCGCCGAAATGCTGCAAGAAAAGCATGTTGCTCTTCGCGCCCGCAATGAAGCGCGTTCCAATTGGATTGCCGGAATCTCTCATGATATTCGCACACCGCTATCGATGATTCTGGGCTATGCCAGCGCCCTGGAGGAGAATGAGGCCGTGTCTGAAGAGCAGAGACAGCAAGCGGCCATCATCCGCCAACAAGGAGAGAAGCTTCGTTCACTGGTCAATGATCTGAATCTTGTATCCAAGTTGGAATATGATATGCAGCCCTTGAACGTCAAGCCGACTCGCTTGTCCGCTCTTGCCAGACAGATAGCAGCAGACTATTTGAATCACGGGCTTGATGAGCGATTTACGATAGAGGTGAAGGTCATGGACGAGAACATTCAGGTAGAGGCGGATCAGAAGCTGCTCCTGCGGGCCGTTACGAACTTGGTGCAGAACAGCATAGACCATAATCCGGCCGGATGCGTCATCAAGCTGATCGTTCGCCGTGAGTCCGGTCACGGCACTTGTCAATTCATTGTAGCTGACAATGGCGGCGGCATTCCGCGCAGAGAGCTGGCGAATGTCGTCGAGCTTTTGTATACTTCTACCCGGCCGGATCCGCTTCCGAACGGTCACGGCTTAGGATTGCCGATGGTGGCGAGAATTGCCCAGGCTCACGGCGGACGGTTGGTATTGGACAGTGATACCGGACAAGGCGTACGGGCAATGATTGAACTGTCCAGCTATGGTTCTGCGGGAGAAGGATAAATAGGAAGGAAAAAGAGAATAAAAAAATATTATTTACAAAATAATACATCTATGATAATATAAATATATAAGGGTTTTACATTACTTTAATTGAAATATAAGGAATATATAAACTCTCCCTTATACTTACCTGCACGGATTTGACTATCGCTTACTGAGGTCTTCAATTTTTGAATATGCTGTGTCTATGCACTTTCCAACCTCTTCATCATCAATCGCGGGCTATTCTACCAGATAACCTATGACTGCTGCCGGCAGAAGGAAGCATCTCAATCCTGGTGTATACGCTTATTTAAGCGAATACATATATTACAGCGATCAAGGAGGTGTCAGGTCTATGAAGCATTTCGATCTGGAAGCATTGAAAGCAATTGAAGACATCAATGATGAGGAGCTCATGACGCTTACCGGGGCAGGCAGTGTGGAAGCTCTTGCAAGCGGCGGAATCATCTGTACCATCAGCCATGAATGCCATTATAACTCGGTGTCCCCATCATCCTGGGCTACTTGTTGCAAGTAATTGTTCTTGAAGGTGAGCACATAACTTGCTATGACTCGTCATAGCAGTTATGTGCTCAAACACATTATAGGGCATGCCTTTCATTATTTTGCAGTGAAGGAGACGGAACAATGAGGATAACGGAACTCTTGGACGATCCGTGTTGGGGTGAAGCATTGAATGTGAAGGAACGTTATGAGCAGATCGTTCGCGTTCCTGACAACCTGGAACAGCCGCAAGATACCGTGAGGTTGCAGCAGTGGATAGAGAAATTTTTCGGGGAGCGCGACTTGCTGGAGCAGCGGATTGTTGCCGACGGGATGGACCCGGATTGCTTCTATGCGATCATAGATGCGCCTGACACGATTTACGACTGCTCTCAGGCAGCATGGTTTCAAGAATTGGTACAAATCTTTACGGCTCAAGAACAGTATAATCTGGACACTTATCTCTATGTCAACAAGGAAGAGATCCCTTTTATGGACTTCACGCACCCCTTTCTTCAGCGAACGATACGCGTGCTGGAGCAAGGGCTGGATGATGTCGAGTGGATAGGGAAAGGGAAAGTGATTGGCATCGTTTTGAAAATCGTAATGGACAAAGTGTTCCACCTCTCTGTAAAAACATTAATTTACGAGTTAAATAAATCACGCTTACACCAGGAACTGCAAGGCGAGACGCCGAATCAACGCTACAAGTCGTTTACCCAAGTAAAGACGGGGAGCTATGAAGACATTCTGGCCCTGCTGGGCGAATATCCCGTGCTGGCTCGAATGCTGTGTGAAAGCCTGATTCGCATCCATTCCAACATGTTGACGGTAATCCAACGATTGATACACGACAAGCGTGAGATAGAACAAGCTTTTCAAGTTAGACTTGACAAATTGATTGATATTCATTTCCTCGGTGACATTCACAACGGGGGGGCTTGTGTGCTGCGGCTGGAATTTTCCAATCAAGTCAATCTTATTTACAAGCCAAGAGATTTGTCTGTAGACAGGGGTTTTGCACATTTATTAGCATGGTTGAATGAGAAGGGGATACATAAACCTTTCAGCATCACGAGGATGCTCAATAAAGGAGAGTATGGGTGGCAAGAATATATTGCCTATGAAGCATGTATAGATGAAAGCGGTGTCGAGAGTTATTTTGAAAGGCAGGGCCAGTATCTTGCGTTGCTATACGCAACCAATGCAACCGATATGCATATGGAAAATATTATTGCGCATGGCGAACATCCTTTCCTGATCGATTTGGAGTCATTATTCCATCATCAAGCCTTCGTCAGCATGGAGGAGAAGCCAGCATATTCCGCACTTGAGAAAACGGCCGTTATTTTGAATGATTCGGTATTGAAGACCAATATGCTTCCTGCATTGGATGCCAATTTTCTGTACCATAGCGATCTTAGCGGCCTGGCAGGGGATACGGTGCAGACGTTAAGCACGTATGAAGTTATTGATAAAAATACAGATACGATGAAGATTCGGCGAAGCAAAATCGAGGTTGAAAAGCATACTCACTTGCCTTCTTTCAACAACCAGCCGATTACGCCGAGGACCTATATGGATTTGGTCAAGCGCGGGTTCTATCAATGCTACCGGCTTATCTCCTCCCATAAGCAGGAACTGGGAACCTTCATTGATAAGTGGTTCCACGGCTGCGTAGTGCGTACCATTATACGGCCGACCATTACTTATTTCACCTTGCTGGAAGCGAGCAACCACCCCAAATATTTGAAGAGCGGCGTAGATAAGGACTTGTTGCTGGATCATTTGTGGGCGATGCTCAAGCAAGATCCGAACCGAGCGCAAGCGATCCGGTGCGAATGCAGCGATCTGTCCAGCGGCGATATACCGATGTTCAGTACGAGAATTGGTGACATTTCCCTGCACCATCATCAATGCAATGAGGCGATCATCCATGCCTATTCTACCGATATTATAACGACAACGTTGAAGAAGATCGAGCGAATGAATGAAGACGATGCAAACCTGCAGTGGGAATTTATCGAAAGAACGGTTCAGACCAAATATTTGTTGCAAGACACCTATACGATGGAGAAAAGCAAGTTGAGCGTTTCATGGGAGCAAATTGAACCCTATATGGACAATGACGTTGACAAGCAAGCGTTTCTTGAAGAAGCGATTCGAATCGGAGATTACATTAAAGATATTGCAGTATTGGGGGATGACGGCCAGACGGTATCATGGATTAGCATGGGGATGGACGCCAATGAGCGGCTTATTTATAAATCCTCTGAACTAGGGTTGTACAACGGGGTAACGGGCATCGCCTATTTTTATATTTATTTGGCCCAGGCAAGCGGAAATAGGGAATATGACCGTTTTGCCGATTTGTGCATCAACACGGCATTGGAAATGATAGAGCGAAACGTTGATAAAAATGTATCCGTATTCACGGGGTATGGCTCGCTGTTGTACCTTCTGTTGCACAAAGCAGTGCTGACAGGCGAAGCGGTACTGGCTGATAAAGCGATTCGTCTGTTGGATATACTGGAACAACTTATTGATACCGATGAGCATCTCGATCTTATCGCGGGTTGCGCAGGCACTCTGATGACATGCGTCGATTTCTACCATGCGTTTCATGCGCCTAAAGCGTTGGATGTCGCTATAAAATGCGGGCAGCGTCTCTTGGACAAATCGCAGCAGATGGAGACCGGCATTTCATGGGTTACCTCGTCCATTCATTCCATCCCGCTCAGCGGTCTGGCGCACGGGAGTGCAGGTATCTGCCTTAGTCTTATGAGGTTATATGAAGCGACAGGCGATCTCAAATATTACGAGGCCAGTATGGAAGGCATTCGATATGAGAATAGCTTGTACCTTCCGCAGGAAAATAACTGGCTGGACCTCCGGTTTTCCCAAGGAGAGGTTCCGGATGGTCATCACGTGATGTATTGGTGCAATGGTGCGCCTGGCATTGGCTTGGCAAGAATCGGAACGAGCAGAATTCGCGAGTCAGATGTTCTCACCGCGGATATCAACAGAGCGCTGGATAAGACGATGAAGGACGGATTTACCGAAGTTAGCTACTCGCTGTGTCATGGCGATATGGGGAATTTGGAGCTTATCATGCTCGCGGCAGACGATACTCAGGATGCGCGGCTGGAGAAGTTTGTGAAGGGCATGAGTCACTATATATTGGCGCAAGTACGGGAAAATCAAATGCATTGGAAATGCGGGATACCTGGAAGACAGCAAATTCCTGGACTGATGCTTGGACTCGCGGGTATCGGTTATCAACTGCTCAGGCTGCACAATCGTCAATTGCCATCTGTGCTGCTGCTGGAAGGTCCGGGGCGCATGTCCAGACTCCAACAGCCGACGTGTCCTGATCTGGAGTACAACAATGCCTGAACGTACGTCGTGGCTGGCGCGGCTCAAGCCCCGGAAGAAAGTGCCTGTCCGCTTACAGATGAATCAATATGATTGCGGCCCAAGCTGTTTGCACATGATATTGGCTTATTATGGATACGAAGCTGATTTTTCGAAGCTGAAGGAACGGTTTACCGCCATTGGAAATGGAAGAGATGGCAGTTCCATGCTGAAGATGAAGGAAGTAGCAGAGACGTACCAGTTAACCTGTATGGCGAAGAAGGCGAATGCCGATCAATTGGACAATGGCTTTCTGCCTATTATTTTATTCTGGGAACATAAGCATTTTGTCATCTTGGAGCAAATATCCAGACGCAAGATGTACACGATCATCGATCCAAGCCTAGGAAGGCAGGTGCTCTCCAAGGAAGAGTTCTCCGATAAATACTCTGGAGTGTTTCTGTTTGCTGGTCCGGGGGAAGAATTTCATCCAGGGAAAGAAAAGAAATACAACAAGCTGGAGTTTTTCACAAAGATTATTAACAATAATAAAAGGTTCTTCCTACTGGCTGTAGCGTTGGCGCTTGTCTTGCAGCTTGTGGCGGTGGCTGTGCCTGTATTCATGCAAATGAGCGTGGACGCCGCCCTGGAGTCTGGACAGTATTCATTCGTTACCGTCATTATTGCGGGAATGCTCTTGCTCACGGTATTGCAGCTTTCTTTTGGCTACTTCAAAGAGATATGCATCGTGAAACTGCAAGAACTGCTCGATTCCCAATTAACGAACAGGTTTGTTAACCATCTGCTGCGCTTGCCGTACAAATTTTTTGAAGTGCGCTCGCGCGGGGACTTGATTCTCCGGCTCAACAGCAATGTGACGATACGAGAACTGATGTCGCAGAAATTCATCTCTACCGTCATTCATTTGCTGCTGGTGGTGGTCACTTTTTCTTATATTTTCATTCAGTCGAAGTTGGTCGCTGCAGGCTTGCTTATGATGGGAACAATGCAAATATGCGTCTTTCTCGGGACCCGGAGCAAGTTCAAAAAGCTAACACAGACCCAAGTCGTTTCGCAGAGCATGGCCGGATCTTTTATGACAGAAGCATTGGAGGGCATGTCCACGATCAAATCGCTCAGTATTGAGGATACGATTGGGGCCAAGTGGAAGCAACTGTTCGGCTTGCAGTTGAAGGCGGTAAAGGAGAAGTCGTTCTACCAAGCGAAGATCAACACGATGAATCATGCGTTCAATCTATTGACACCGCTGCTGGTGCTGGCTACCGGAATTTATCTCGTCATTCATAACAGCATTACAATAGGCATGCTATTCGCCTTTCAATCCTTGGCGATGTCCTTTATCGGGCCTCTCAATTCCTTGGCGCTTATGCTGAATGATTTCGTTATGGCGGATACGTTGCTGGATCGGATCTACGATGTGATGCATGAGAAGGCAGATACCCCGGATCATGCGAAGCCCCAAAGGCAGATAGCCAAATTGCAAGGGAATATTCGAATTGAAGGGGTTAGTTTTCAATATACCGATTACAGCGGCTATGCGCTGCAGCATATTGATGTTGATATAGAGGCAGGTCAAAGAGTAGCTCTGGTCGGGAAGTCTGGATCAGGCAAAAGCACGCTCGCCAATCTATTGGTTGGATTGTATATGCCGACGACGGGGGCAATCTATTTTGACGGCTGGAAGATCACAGAACTGGATAGGAAATCATTACGGCAAAAAATTGGGATTGTGCTGCAAGATAATTTCGTATTTAATCGTACGATCTACGATAATATTACGATGCATGCTCCTGCGGCAACGATAGAGGATGTACAGTGGGCAGCCCATATGGCAGAGATTGCGGTCGATATCGAGAAGATGCCGATGAAATACAATACCATTATCTCGGAATCCGGCACGAATCTGTCTGGCGGCCAGAAGCAGCGCATGGCCCTGGCCCGGGCATTGGTGAATAGGCCGAATATCCTGCTTCTCGATGAGGCCACCAGCGCGCTGGATACGGTCACGGAGACAAGGATTGGAGACAACTTGCGGAGCTTGAATTGTACGCAGATTATTATAGCGCACCGGCTGAGTACGATCATTGCATCGGATATCATCTATGTTCTGGATGAGGGGATGATCGTGGATGCAGGCTCCCATGAGGAATTAATGAGCCGCTGTCATCATTATCGCCAACTTGTTGCCTCTCAGCTTGCCGATCATCGGACGCATCAACGTGTATAGCCGTCACGTTCTGGCAGCGGCAGAAGTGCAGGAGGAAGTGCAATGGGCTGTCCCGGAAGTCATCAAGGATGACAAGCGGACAGCCCTGCTTTGTTTGATAATACTACGGCTGGTACCGTTTCTTTACACGCTCGGGCAGATCATCGTACGGAATCTCCTGCCAATACGTGACCCCACGGAATGTCGTCGTATACAGTTCCAGATATGCGCCTTCCCGCAAAGACTTGCTGGAAGTGAAGTTCAATACCTTCTCCTCTCCCCGAGTGCTATAAGCAGGAAGGTTGTATTCATACCGGCCTTCACTGTTTTTGAAGGCTTCTTTATTGTTAACTTGCGTATAATACGGCGTCTTTCCTTCTGGATTCTCCGGCGTCAGCCGTTCCGGCGTAAAGAGGAAGAAGCCAAATGCAATAACCGCAACGATAAACAGTCCGACCACGAGCAACGCTTTCCTCATCGTGAAACACCTCCTCTTCGCTTATCAGGTTTAGGCGACATCGTTTCTGTACACCCTGCGAATGGCAAGTAAGACGAACAACAAAATATACAGAATGCTCATAACATAAAATTGAAGATGCTCTGCTCCTCTTAATCCTTCCTGGCTCAGCGCGCCCATGCCGATCGTGAGCAGTGAATAAGGGAAGAACATGCCGAGCTTCGCTACGTACAAGCCCAAGCCTAGGAAGACGGCGCATAGACAGATGCCGATGGGTGCGGCAAAGCTGTGAATGCGCAGCGATAATCCAAGCTGGATGGCCGCTATCGATAAGGAGGCAACCCATCCCCGGAATATCCAGCCCCATGTCTCTGCCGGGAAGGCCGAAGAGATGCCTAGAAGGTGACCCGCGCCAAAAAATAAGGCAAGAAAGAAAAGCTGTACCATGAAAATGAGCAGTCCGACGACGACCAGCTTGGCAACAATGACGCTGGTTATCGCTACGGGAGCCGTTAATACGGCATTCCAGTTCCGGTTCATATGTTCCAGCCGGCACACGTAAGCACAGCAAATGGCAATTAGTACGGGAAGAAAGAATTCCCCATAAAATAGAGCGACTTGTGTCCACAAGCTGTGCCATCCATATTGCAAAACGCTTTGATTGAAATAAAAATTGGTACAGCCGATGAGAAGGCTAAGGGCAGGAAGAGCCATCAGGATCAATCCTAACCGAGAATGACGCAGTTTCAGACATTCAGCGGAAATGCTTCTTAACACAGATATCACCTCCTATACTTCCTGACGGGAGACGTGGATGCAGCCTGCAGCATAGAACACGATCCCCATCAACAGCACAGCCAACCGCAATCCGAAGCTTGGCGGCTGTACAATGAATATGGCGGATTGCTCCGTATACAGATAGGTAACGGGAGACAGCCCCGAGTAATAGGACCAGATGAATACCCGCCGCACCATTGCAGGGAACAGATCTGCCGTCATCCCAATAAAGCCGCCTATCATTCCCAGGGAGAGGGCAAAAGATTGATTGGTCACGGCCAGGGAAATCCATTGCTGCAAGGCAATAATCGCCATGCTTGTCAGAAGCGCCCCTCCGATATACTGCAGCAGAAGCAGCAGAGGAAGAGACTTGAAGCCATACATGATGCCGAATCCAGAGATGATACCGGCTTGCAGGACAATATACAAGAGCAGGAGTGACAGGGCACATATATATTTGGCCGCATAGATTTGGCCCAGACTCATGCGTGCGGTTATAATCATTTTCCATGTATTTCCCTTATGCTCCATATCGCACAAGCGGGATACGATGATAGCGGAAATGAGCGGCAGGAATAACCCGTTCATGGAGGCGGTTGTTGCGATTACGGTTTTCCAGTCTGCGGTGTCCGGATTGCGGGCCATCGACATCGTCACAGACACTAGTGCCCACAGCATTTCGACACAGAGAAATAAAGCCGCCATAATAATGATCCGCTTGCGGCGGAGCTTGAAATATTCCAGGGCCAGTGCTTTGATCATAAGCTCCGCTCCTTCCCCGTAAGCTCCAGGAATATATCCTCCAATGTTTTGGAGTGATCCTCGATGCGAAAAACATCGATCCCCGCTATGACGAGATCTTTATTCAGCTTCGCTACCTGCCGATCAGATATATTTTCGAACTGGAGGCGCCCGTTATTGGAGGCGGGCATGAAGCCGCGTTGATGCAGCAATGCGGCGGCGGCGCCATCATCGCTCGTTCTGAGCGAAATAACAGGTATATTGCGGGCCCAGAGCGCATCCATGGTTCCTTGAAAAATCAGCTCGCCATCGTTAATAATGCCGACCGAAGTAGCGATCTGCTCAATCTCGGAGAGCAGATGACTGGAGAGGAGAACGGTCATTCCATAACGAGCGGGCAAAGACTTTATCAATTCGCGCACCTCACCAATGCCGGCCGGATCGAGTCCATTCGTCGGTTCATCCAGTATGAGCAGCTTGGGGAAGGAGATGAGCGCCATGGCGATACCAAGCCGCTGCTTCATGCCAAGAGAATAATGCTCTACTTTTTTATTTTTTTGATTTTCCAGACGAACGATGCGGAGCGCTTCTTCTATGTTGTGATTCGGCACCCCGCGCAGCTTTTGCATGACCCGCATATTTTCCAGTCCGGTCAAATGTCCATAATAGGAGGGAGACTCAATTAGGGAACCGATTTGGTTCAGAATGGAACGCCGATGTTTGCGGAAATCCTTGCCGAATAGGGTGACCTGGCCCTCTGTAGGTTTGACAAGACCTAGCAGCATCTTCAGCGTCGTCGATTTGCCAGCTCCATTCGGACCGAGAAAGCCATAAATTTCTCCTTCCGGAACCGCCAAATTGATCTTGTTCACCCTGCATACGTTGTTATAGACTTTCGACAAGTGGTGGGTAGCAACGATAGGTTGAGCATTCATCGA
This sequence comes from Paenibacillus dendritiformis, assembly GCF_015845845.1. GTDB lineage: Bacteria > Bacillota > Bacilli > Paenibacillales > Paenibacillaceae > Paenibacillus_B > Paenibacillus_B dendritiformis_C. The sequence goes on along the minus strand of NZ_LDIG01000166.1, from coordinate 30,193 downwards.
TCATCACTCCGATCTTTCGTTCTAATCTTTTTGCTACCCTTTCACCTTAAGCCACGCACCTTTCCCGGGTATGAAGATAACCTAACGACAACCTTAAATGCTGTTCCCGAATATCCTGCTTTCAAGTATGAAATAATTTCCGTCGTAATACTTCCGCCATGTTCGACGCAACCAAAATAAAGGATGATATAGAGGCAATGAGACAGGGAAGGAGACAACGGGACTGATGGCTATCGTACAATTGACCTCTACGAACCCGCAATTTTCGTTCCTCATTCGGAAAAATCCGCATAATGGAATGATATTGAGGGCAATCCGCAAAGGAATGGCATACGGGTGGTATACGGATGAGTTGACATATAACGTCTATTTTAAAGATGCAGACAATGAAATCTCATATAAGCAGCATAAGCAGGAAGTATTCGAATACTTGAATGTATCCCGTTATAATACGCCCTTATTTCCGCTCAACGCGATCAATGAATTCTTCTCGGCTCCGTTGAAGGAACAAGGAGAACGCGACATCGCGGGTTATCAGCATATGTTCTATATCCACATGATCCATATTGAGAGAGTGCGGTATATCGAGTTTTTCCAAAAGCATTTGCCTGATTACTCCTTCGAGCTGGAGCACCGGGCCGCCAAAAGCTATGCCTTGAAGGTCACAACGGAAAAGAGCTTGTACGAGCTGCTGCATGTCGTAAGCGTGCTTTGCTTGTTTTTGGCGATGTTCGGCAATGAAAATCTCGAGATTTCGGAGAGCATCCTTCAGAAATATATCAAAAGCTTGAACATCATCGATGCGCCCTATTATATTCGCAGCTTATTCGTCCGCATCATGTTATCGGGTAAAGATCATTTTCGCAAATATAAAGCGGAGCTGGAGCAAACGAGCCGGTATTCGATTCAGTTCCATTATGGCGGAACGGCTATGCAGCGAAGAAGCTTTATCGGAAGCCGGTTGCCCTTCAATAAATCCATACTCGATGTCGGATGCGGAGAAGGGTTCTACGCGCTGCCGTATGCGGCAAAGGTGGAAGGCCATTATTATGCCGTGGACATTAATGAGGAGCTGCTGACTGTCGTGCAGCGGAAGGCCGATGCCAGAGAACTGGATAATCTCGTGACCTATTCTTCCATCGCTCAGTTCATGGAATCGTACAATGGGGAACAAGTCGACGTTATTTTGACGGAAGTGATCGAGCATATGAGCAAAGAGGAAGGGGCACAGCTGATCCGGGATATTTGTACGCATATTGACTTTGATTATTTTATCGTGACCACGCCGAACGCGGATTTTAATACGTACTATGAACTTACGGAATATAGGCATTTTGATCATCGATGGGAAATGGGACAGCAGGCGTTCGAAGCGTGGTTTGCGGAAGCCGTGTCGCCTTATGCGCTGCAATATGAGTTTGTAGAGATTGGTGATCGGGTGAACGATATAGCGACCACACAAGGCGTGATTGTAAGGAAGAGGGGGGATTCACATGGAGATAGTAACTAACGTTCATACCATCTATCTGTTGATCGGGCCCACAGAATGCGGCAAGACGACATTTGCCCAAGAGGTGCTGATCCCGCAATTAAAAGGAAATGCAGAAGCCCCTGTTCCGGTGAATGTTCAATATCTGTCTTCGGATGGGATTCGCCAGGAAATCCTGGGGCATGACTACGATAAATATGATCAGGCCATGCTGGAAGCAAGCTCGCAGGCCTTTCACTTGCTGTATGAGAAGCTGAACATGGTGACCTCTTTTCCGGTTCATGCCGAGTTCGTCATCCTGGATACGACCGGGCTTGCGGAGGACTTCCGCGCGAAGGTCAGGGAGATAGCCCAGCAGAATCACTATAACGTCGAGGTCATCCTGTTCGATTATCGCAAGCGCGAGGACTATTATGCCTCCGAACGCTCGAAGCGGTTGATCACGACTCATATGAACCGATTGAAGAAGGAGGTTCTCGGTTCCTTGGCGCGTGAAGGCTATGACCGGGTGCATCGCGTGCAGGGCAAAGATTTTTATTCGATGGAAAATGGGAGCGTGATTACAGATTATCGCGTAGTCGTTGAAAATTATGCAGATTATGCGGCTACCTTTTTGCCTCCGGAGAAGAATTATATCGTCGTCGGGGACGTGCACGAATGTATTGAAGATCTGCAAGCTCTGCTGCGAAGCTATGGCTATCGGATCGAAGCCGGCAAGCTTGTCGCTACGGATCAAGTGAGAGATACGGCCATCATCCTGGTGGGAGATTGGATTGATAAAGGCAAGGCAACGAAGGAGACGATTGAGTTCCTGTATCGTAATCAGGAGCATTTCCGGTTCGTCTTGGGCAATCACGAGAACTTTGTATACAAATATATACAAGGGGAAATTAGCGGTGCGGATCAAGAGATGGTGCGCACGTATTTCGACTCGATTCAAGTGCTGGTGGGCGATCCGGAGCTGCTGGACCGATTCCGCCATCTAGTGCGGTTATCAAAGCCCTTTTATCAATATCGGGGATCGAATAGGCCTTCGTTCTATGTCACCCACGCGCCCTGCAAGAACAAATATATCGGCAAGCTGGATGAGAAGGCGGTTCGTCATCAACGGAACTTCCGCATCGATCGGAGGGCGCCGCTGGAGGAGCAGTTGAACTTCCTGGCCGAAGAAGCGGTCAGCAACCAGCCCTACCATCTATTCGGTCATATCGCCGCCAAGACGGCTTTCCGCATCAAAAACAAAATTCATCTCGATACCGGCAGCGTGCACGGGAACAGACTGACGGCGGTAAGCATCTCGTGCAAGCCGTTTTTCAAATCGCAGCCATCCAAGCAAGCCGTTATTCCGGAGGAACTGCAAACGTTATTTGCCGTGCAGCGCAAAGTCTCGGTTCACGATCTGGATGATGAAGAAGTGCGGAGACTGCACTACTGCTCGCGCCACAAAATTAATTTCATATCGGGAACGATGTCGCCCGCCGACAAAGATAAGACGTCTCATGAATTGGAATCGTTGAAGCGGGGACTCGATTATTTCGCGGCGCAGCGGGTCAATAAGGTCGTCCTTCAGCCGAAATATATGGGCTCGCGATGCAATATTTATCTTCACCGGGACATCGAGCAGTGCTTCGCCGTCAGCCGGAACGGATATCGGGTGAAACAGGTTGATCTGACGGAGATTTACGAACAACTGCTGCAGAAATTCGCGGGGTATATGGAAGACAACGGGATTGCGATGCTTCTGCTGGACGGGGAGCTCCTTCCTTGGAAAGCGTTGGGGGACGGGTTGATTGAACGGCAGTTCAAGCCGATTGCGTCGGCCTTGGAGAGCGAGCTTGCGTTCCTGAAGCAGAACGGATTTGAGCAGGCATGGGGAGCTCTTGCCGCAGACTATCAACGGAGCGGATTTGAGCAGGATCAGTGTCATATGGCGAAATCCGCCCTGAGTGAGAAATATGGCAGTCATCTCTACCACAGCTATAAGTATATGCACGATCTGCTCAAGACACATATGCCGCTGCATGAGCATGAGCAGGCCTATGAGACGTATAAGACACAGCTCGAGCTGTATGCGGGGGACAGCAAGCTGGAGTACAAGCCATTTGCCCTGCTCAAGGAGATATATGAGTCGGGGGAAGAGCGAATTCCAGAGGAGAGCACATCCGACATGTACCGGTTCGTATCCGACGATGAATGCCTGGTCTTGGATCTTACGGACCCGGAGTGCTGCGAGCAGGCCAAACGGTTCTTCTCCAAGCTGACGATAGAGCAGCGTATGGAAGGGGGCGTGATCAAGCCCGAGCATATCGTTGACCACGCGGTGCCTTATATGAAGGTGAGGAATGCCGATTATTTATCCCTTATTTACGGATATGATTATCGCTTCCCGCACAAGTACGACAAGCTGATCAAGCAGAAAAATATTACTCCGAAGCTGCGCGCATCCATCAATGAATACCGGCTGGGCCAGCAGATGCTGGCGGTGAAGCGGGAAGAGATTACTCCGGGAAATGAGGAGTACCAAGACGTGGCAGCCAATCTGTTGTTCGAAGTGGCTGGTGAGAAGGATATCGATCCGCGATTGTAGGCAGTACGGCGAGGCTGGGCGGGCATCCCTGCTTGATCTGCTTCGGAACACTCAAAACAGATATTATCTCCGATGTCTAGATTCATTCCAGAGCTGATATAATAGAATCATACGATAAAACGAGAAAGCAGGTGGACGGTGTGGAGCTTGAACAAATCAATCGATTGAAGCAACAATTGGATTCGCTTCGACCCTTGCCTGCTGCGGCCGTTCACAATCTGGAAGAGGTCTTCCGTGTGGATTGGACCTACAATTCCAATGCGATCGAAGGGAACACCTTGACGCTGCTCGAAACGAAGCTCGTGCTGGAACAGGGGCTGACCATCGGGGGGAAAAGCTTCGGGAGCATTTGGAAGTAATCAACCATGCGGAAGCGATACAATATGTTCAAGATCGGGTTCAGCGTAAGCAAGAGCTTACCGAACATGTGATCAAATCTTCTTATGAACCTTATCCTGATGGAGCATGGCTATCCGCCGGCGATAGTCAAGGCGGCCGATGCTGCTCGGCTGCGATATTACGAGACCTTGGAAGAAGTGAGCGTGCACGGTCACCTGCAACCCTTTGTCAGCTTGATTATGGATTGTGTGGCCGAGAGCCTGCAGGCGTATTTGTTTGCCGTGAAATAAGGTGTAAGGTCACGGTCTAAGAACAAATAGCCATCTCTTTGAACCGTAACTCTTTACGTGGACCTATAAACAAGCAAAGCACTACGCTGCCTGAAGATGCCCCCTGAATTGGTTAGGGGGCATCTTCTTTAATCTCTAATGATATCGTTCGGTGTTTCCAAAGTGAATGTACTCACAGTTGGGCGTTCCGCATTCGTTCCTGAACAACAAGGAAAGGGAAGTTCGGTAGGAAGGATCTTGAGAGATGCTGTAGAATATTGTAAATGTGGGGCGGTATGGAAAAGAAACGCGCAGGAGCTAATAATTTATTGAGGGAGGCAGAGCTGTGAACCGACAAATGATGAGGTGGATTTTGCAGCAGATGGAAGAATCCGTTTTAATTGAATGGGCGGGTTCGGACAAAATAACGATAGATGGTTTTAGAACGAGGAAATTTAATAAAAATATAAAAATTGTTAAAATAAATCTGATAAATAAGTTAATTGCCAAAGGAAAGTTATTTGATCATATGAAAGAGTATATCGAAAAAATGTTTCCGAGGGAGAAGATCTCTGAAATTTGCAATATGGGAGAACAGGAACTGTTTCATTTATATCATGATGTACCGTTCGAATTCAGTTTAATGATGTTAATAACCAGGCCCGAAACCGATTTTGCTGAAAAGGCGAATCGCTTATTCGAACTGATTCGGAATCAAAATCATTTAGTGGATAGGAAGATGTCTTCTTCTCTCGAAGAAAAAGGGGATGACAGTGAATTGCTGCTGGTTGAAGAAAAATTGCGTAAACTTGATGAGAAACTTAAACAAGAAAGAGAAAAGATAACCCAATATGAGAAGACAATAAAAGAGTTAAGGGAGAAAAGAAAGGAGGAATCGAAAGAATGGAAAAAACAACGGACTACCTACATGGAAGAGATAGGAGCACTTAAGAGAGAGCTAGGAACTAAGAATGAAGCGATGGAACAACAAAAGCAGGAAATGCAGGAGTTGTATTTCAAACTCGATCAAATGCAAGCTCAACTGTCCCAAGTCGCCAGTTCTTCAGATTATAGTGCTCATGAGAACGGTACATCCGGATCGAGTAGAAGAAAAGTAGCTTTGTTGGGAGATGAAATTAAGAAATCGATAATTGATACCTCCAAATTCGAAATAAAGCAGATAACGAATAGTCAAGTTGAAGATTTTCTTCGCCATGAGAGCAATTCGGACGAGATATGGATGCTGACATTTCAAATTGCCCCCAAAAAACAGCGAAAAGTACGAAGTGTATACCAGGGAACAAAATTAATTGAGTTTGGAACCATTGATCAATTACAAGCCTATCTTAAATAAGGAGAGGGAACATGAATAGAGAATGGGATGTAGAATTTGTAGGAGTACTTGCAACGGAGGAAGAAATCCAAAAACGACCCATTATGATAAACTCTCAAAATTCGATTCAGTTCTATGTCAAACTCATATCCGATACGCCTTACGATTTTCCAAATGTTCAATTATTTACTTTTTATCCAAATGAACTTAAGCAGTATGGGTTCGAGGATGAGTACTACAGGCCAGAAGAAGATAGGAAAGAGGGTCTGGAGAGATTCCTGAACAATTATCTCATTATCTTTAAACCCGTAAAAAAGGTTCTACACAATCATAAAGAAGTGTATATGGGGAAAAATATCCGCCTTGTTCGCAAATCAGACAGTTATACTGATGGAACTACGTACATACCTTTTCCTGTTTTTAGTCAAGAAGAACACGGTATTACATTTGATGTCTTTGTAAGTAAAATCATTAATAATGGGTATGTTGGGAAAATACATAATATTTCAAAAGATCTGAATGATACCCCTCAATTTATACTTTGGAAAGAAAATGAAAAATATAAAATTTTAGGTGAGTTTACCAGTCATCAATATGCGTTTGGAGGTTTCTCATTCCAGTTAGCAAATCAACTAAAAACTCAAATTTTTCAGGAGCGTTGGCTGGAAGATTGCTACAGCACTCCAGAGAATCCGACCTTAATATTTATACCATTGAATATTGTACGTGAGATAGATCAAGTCATGAAAGAATCTCTTCCATGTGAAGCATTGTTGGGACAAATGGAAGCGTCTTCAACGTTGCAGAAGGAGGGCGAGGATAAGAAGCTGATGGATAAAGAGAACATGCAACCAGATGCAACAAATCCTTATTATGACGAAAACAGATTTATGGAACACTTCATCCAGACAACAAAGGAGATGGGCTTGCAGTATAACGAAAAAGATTTGTATAACTTTCATGCGGCTATCAAATCCGGTTCCCTCACCATTCTTGCCGGCATGAGTGGTACCGGGAAATCCAAACTAGTGCAAGCCTATGCGAGAGCGCTTAATCTGGATGACGATCAATTTTTGATGATTCCTGTTCGCCCTTCCTGGACAGATGATTCTGACCTTATTGGATATGTTGACATGATGAATATGGTGTATCGCCCGGGAGACTCAGGATTAATGAATACGCTGATTCAGGCGCAAGAACATCGTGAAGACAAGCTGTATATTATTTGTTTTGACGAGATGAATTTGGCGAGAGTGGAGCATTATTTCTCTCAATTTTTGTCTGTGCTCGAGATGGAACCGCAGAAGCGCTTCATCAAGCTGTATAACAAAGATCTTACCGGAAGACTGTACAATACGGCACAGTATGAACCGGAGGTCTTGATACCGGAAAACGTTAAATTCGTGGGCACCGTAAATATAGATGAGTCCACCCATCATTTTTCGGATAAAGTGCTGGATCGTGCGAATGTTATCTCTTTGGAAGTATTGCCTTATTCCGGACTAAGAAGTTCGGGACAGAAAGAGCGGAAGCAGCCGCGAGATCAGCAAGGGAGGAAAGCAATTTGCAGCTGGCAAGACTTTAAAAGTTTTTGCAATATGGATAAGTTTTCGCTCAGCGATAGGGAAGTCGATATGTTATGGGGGATTCATAATGCTATGCAGGATTGTTCCAAAGATTTCGGTGTTGGCCCGCGTATTGTACGCCAAATTGATGCATACATGGGGAATGTGCCGGTCAATCCGCATTTGTCCAGAAAGGATGCAATGGATATCCAGATAGTCCAGCGTATATTTACCAAGCTAAGAGGACCAGAAGGGCTGCTAAGAGATTTAATTGGGAAGATGGATGGGAACGGAAATGTAAGCGATAGCATGTTGGCGGAACTGCTGAATGAATATGCAGATGTCTCGGATTTCACAGAATCAAGGAAAGTCCTGATTCAAAAAGCGAAAGAGTTGAAGAACAATGGTTATACAATCTAATCGGCTTCCATTCTCTCTGTCATTTATTATCGGAAGTAAGAATAAGCAAGAAAACAAAACGGTATATCGCTTTTATGAGAATGAAAAACAATTTTTTGAACAAATTGATCATCCGTCTGTGGATTTAATGGAAAATCAGGATATCAAGATACGGTTCATTGCGGACAATGATCATGCCAGGCTATATATGTACGGGCTGGACATGATTCCATCATCTGAAGTGAAGATGGATGAGCAGGGGGAAGCTTACATTCAGCCGGGCCACGAGATGATTACATTGTTCACGAAGGATTATTATCCTCTCATTCCTGGCGGTACTTATCAAATCCGCGTTGTAGCCGATAATCGAACATGGTTTGCTCCTTTTGCGATTTTGCCGAAGCAATTGACATTTGAGCAGTTGGATATAATGAAGCAACAATTAGAGGAAGCGATACGAGGCTTGGCATTTGATTTTATTAGTAAAAGATATTCACAAGGAGGCCAGATCGGAAAGGCAATGCCGCCAAAGTTACTAATGCAATTCATGATTATCAATAAACATTTTACGGAGGTCATGGCGGCGTTAAGCGACCTTTATTCAAAAATTAACTTCAAAATGAGCAAAGAATATCAAATCGTGCGGTCAGACGAAGCCAAAGTAATAGATGGAGTCACGATTCGCCACCAATTGAAGCATCCTGAACTGAAGGGACATCTTAAAGCCCCGATTCGTACGATCACGTACAAGTTACCCGAAAATGTATGGTTGAAACGTATGATAAGGCATTTGATATCGATTTTGAATGAATTTATGTCCTCGGTCGAAAAATATGAAAAACAATTAATCGAAGAAATAGAGCAACTGCAATTGTTCGAACAGCAACAGAGTACTCGCAATGTACTTCGGGAAAAACAGAAAGTGCATCGTGAGCTATTAAAATATGTTGACATCGTTCAGCGCATGAAAATAGGCTTCCAATATATTAAGTCAGCACCGTGGTATGATAAGGTGGACGAAGCAGGGGCAGGAACGGTGCCTTATGTTTTGACTACAGATTCGAGATACCGCTCCATTTATTTGCTATTTTGCGAGCTCCAGCGGGATGAACCGGAGTTGACTCTGGACCCGTTATATTTAATTCAGTGGAAGCGTACGGATTTGCTTTATGAAATGTGGGCTTATTTCGAAATTATAAAAATAATAAGAGATGACCTGCACTTCCATCTTGCCAGCGGAGGAATATTCGATCTGGACATCGGTCATAAGGGGGCGTTGATTCCCTCGCTTCCCGAAGGGGAGAGGGTAACCTTTGAAAAGGATGATATTCACCTTCATTTTATCTACAATGGAGTGATTCCCTTAACAAGCAAAGAGACAAAACCGCTGGAACATCCTCTATATATGAGACAGCAACATAACCGCCCAGACGGGAGACTGGATGTATACAGCAAGGGAATATACTGCGGCTCCATCATGATGGACTTTAAATATCGGCCACTCACAAATTTCTGGGACACGAATCGTATTTATCGTGACCGCACGCAAGCGATGAGACAGTTGATTGCCTATAGCGATTGTCGATCAAATTATTTATATGGATTACGCGGCAAGCAAAGAGTGACGCCCGTTCCCGAGGTATGGGCTTTCTATCCCGTTAAGAGCGGAAGGACTGAAATCCCTACATCCTCGGATGATCATGATATTTGCTTTATTCCATTGAGTCCAGGTGAAGATAATTCTTATGTCGGGAGTGAACTGGAGAGAGTAATCCAACAGATGTTGAAAGATTGCGTAAGTGCCTCCCTCGATTAAAAGCCAGTCGCGCGGCACTATATCATGCTGATTTTTGCGGCGTTACATCATATTTTTGAAGATATCCTTATCGGAACAGCCGAGAGTCCAGTGATTCGTTCACCGGGCTTTTTTCTTTGCCGTCGGCTTGGTGCTGATTTTTTTATTCTTAAGCGTTCCTGAGCTTGTTTCCCGGCGGGGGAACCTTTTGAAGTCCGATTTATATGAGTTGTATTTTTTAGTATTGAAATACTAAAACGAACGGTGGTATATTTAAGGCATAAAGTCCTAATGCAAGGGGGTGGTTATTTGAACGAGCAATTTTGGAATATTTGTTTGCTGCATGATATCTACACACGAGACCAGCTCCTCCGTGAAGCATTGCGTGTAAACAGGACGAAGCAGAGCCTTGAACAACATGCTGCACCTGTTCAATTGGAAACCGAACCGGAGAAGCTGTTCCAGTGGATGAAGGAGCATGTTGAAGTACAACAGTTAGGGCATTTTCCGGGCGATCGGGATTTATTCTATAAATTGTATCATGCAGGTAAGCAAATAGATATGCTGGAGTATGCGCTTCAAACATTACAGCATGATCGGGTAACCGGAAATGTCATCGTGCCAACGAGTATCATGACGATGTTCCTTGATCAGTGCGAACGGAATCAGTACAACAGTATCCTTGTAGCAGAGGCGGAGAAATATATACGCGGAATCTGGGAGACGCAGTGTTATAAGAAAACTACATATCAGATCACGTTATTGACCGAGAGTTATATCTTGGCACAAGTGTTTCGCACATACTTTGCACCTTATCCGAATGTATCGGTCATTCAAGGCACGATTTATCAACCGTTACCTTTAGAAGATAAGTATGATGCTATACTGACCCTTCCACATTTCGGTATGAAAATAGATGAGCAAGAGACTAGTATGATGATCCGGGATTCGGAAGGTGTAGCGGTTCATCATTTGCTGCCCCTGCTGCAAGATCACGGAATGCTCAGCGTAACGCTGCCCGCACGCATGATGTTCCAAGCCGGTGAGTATGCGAACTGGCGCAAGCAGCTTCATCAAGCCGCACCTGTACATGCCATTGCATTACTTCCGGACGGACTCCTTCGTCCCTATACTTCTGTTCGCATGTATCAATTAATGTTAGGTACTAGGATGTCGGAAGAAGTGAAGCTTGTCCGAATGCGCGCCAAAGGGACGGAGCTTGTCATCGAGCAGGAAGCGGAGTTGTCTCCCGATCATTTCGCGGCATTGAAGGATTGGCGGATTGACCTGTTATTGGACAACAATCAGGATGCGCTGCGTGCATTTCGCGATGCTCAAGTGCCGAAGGTGAAAATGAGCGAGATTGCAGAAATATTCCGCGGCAAGTCGATTATGAAAAACGACTTGAAACCGGGCAAGATTAAAGTGCTCAATATATCCAATATTGAGGATAGCGAAGTTGTGCTCAGGCAACTTGACACGATAGACGAGGAAGAGGGTAAAGTGAAGCGGTACGAGATTTTTCCTGGCGATTTGGTCATGACTTGCAGAGGCACTGTGACGAAGCTGGCTGTATTTCCACAGTGTGATTCGATCGTGATCGCTTCTGCGAACATTATCGTCATTCGGTTTAAGTCAAAGGTACGCAGCCATTACGCCAAAATCTTTTTGGAGAGCCCAACAGGTATGGCGCTTATCCAGAGCTATCAGCGGGGAACGACAGTCATGAACTTGAATCCGGCTGATGTAGGCGAGATTGAATTGCCGCTTCGTCCGGAAGCAGAGCAAGATAAGCTGATTCAGCGCTATATTCAAGAGAAACAACGCTTCTTGACCTCCATCCAGCAAGCTGCAGCGAGATGGGAGCAAGTAAAAAATAACGTATACAGCGAGATATTCTAAGGGGGATTGAAACATCATGGCTACAGCCAATCTTGGATTTGAAGAGAAGCTATGGAGTATGGCGGATAAACTGCGAGGAAGCATGGATGCTGCAGAGTACAAGCATGTCGTACTGGGGCTGTTGTTTCTCAAGTATGTATCGGATGCATTTGAAGAGAAGTATGAAGCATTGAAGAATGAACCATATGCCGACCCGGAAGACCGGGATGAGTATCTGGCCGCGAATATATTCTGGGTGCCGAAGGATGCGAGATGGAAAAATATTAAGGATAACGCCAAAAAACCCGAAATCGGACAAATAATCGACCAAGCGATGATGGAAATCGAACGAGAGAACCCTTCTCTGAAAGGGGTATTGCCGAAGGATTACGCAAGACCTGCACTGGACAAAACCCGATTAGGCGAAGTCATTGACTTGTTCTCTTTTAAGGTGGGGGACGAAGAGAGTCGTTCCCAAGACGTACTTGGGCGGGTATATGAATATTTCCTCAGCAAATTCGCAAGCGCGGAAGGGAAGAACGGAGGGGAGTTCTATACGCCTTCCAGTGTCGTGCGGTTGCTTGTTGCGATGATTGAACCATACAAAGGCCGGGTGTACGACCCTTGCTGTGGCTCGGGCGGTATGTTCGTGCAAAGCGAGAAGTTCGTCGAAGAGCATCACGGGAAGCGTGGAGATATTGCGGTATATGGTCAAGAATCGAATCCAACGACATGGCGTCTCTGTAAGATGAACTTGGCGATTCGCGGCATTGACAGCAACTTGGGGGAGAGTCATGCGGATACATTCCATAATGATCTTCACAAGAGCCTGAAGGCTGACTACATTCTTGCCAATCCGCCGTTTAACATTAGCGATTGGGGCGGCGACCGGCTGACGGAAGATGCACGTTGGACGTTTGGCGTTCCTCCTGTGGGGAATGCGAACTATGCATGGATTCAACATATGGTGAACAAGCTGGCTCCTAACGGCATTGCGGGATTTGTACTAGCGAATGGTTCGATGTCGACCAGCACGACGGCAGAATTCGAAATCCGCAGCAAACTGGTGAACGCCGATCTCGTGGACTGTATTGTGACGCTCCCTGGGCAGTTGTTCTATTCGACGCAAATTCCGGTATGTCTCTGGTTCCTGGCGAAGAATAAGACTCCACGCGGGTTGCGCGACCGCAGAGGCGAGATTTTGTTCATTGATGCTCGCAAAATGGGACATATGGTGGATCGAACACATCGTGAGCTTAGTGCAGAAGATATGAAGAAGGTAGCAGATACGTATCATGCGTGGCGCGGACAACCAGAAGCGGGAACGTATGAAGATGTGAAGGGCTTCTGCAAGGCAGCGAAGCTGGAGGAAGTGCAGGAGCATGAATATATATTGACACCGGGTCGATATGTCGGCATTGAAGATGTGGAGGAGGATAGCGAGCCGTTCGAGGATAAGATGGCGCGCCTGACATCGGAGCTGGCGGAACAGTTCGCGAAGTCGCGGCAGCTGGAAGACGAGATTCGCAAGCAGCTTGGGGGGATCGGGTTTGAGTTTTGAGGGATGGAAAAAGGTTAAATTAGAAGATATTCTTGCTTTTTCTAATGGGAAAAAAAGACCTTTGGAGAATGGGAAAATCCCGGTTTATGGAGGAAACGGGATAATGGATTTTACTGAGATCAGCAATTCACAAGGGGAAATAATAATAATTGGACGTGTTGGGGCTTATTGTGGGAATGTATACTACGAAAACCGACCTTGTTGGATATCGGATAATGCAATTGGTGCGAAACCTTTGGAGGGAAACTCGGGGAAATTTTTGTACTATAAATTACGGAGTTTGGATTTACACAATTTACGAGTTGGAAGTTCCCAACCACTTTTGACACAATCAATCATAAAAGAGATAGTTGTGGGAATCCCAGCATTCTCTGAACAAGTTGAAATCGAAGCAATATTGTGTGCAATTGACGACAAAATCGAACTCAACAACACCATCAACAAAAATCTTGAAGAAATGGCACAAGCTATATTTAAACGTTGGTTTGTGGATTACGAATTTCCTAATGAAAACGGAGAGCCTTATAAGTCCAGCGGCGGTGAGTTTGAAGAAAGTGAGTTGGGGTTGATTCCTAAGAAGTGGAGAATAGCACCGTTAAGTGAAATAACAAATGTCTTGATGGGACAGTCCCCTAAATCAGAATTCTATAATACCCTTGGAGAGGGGCTTCCTTTTCATCAGGGAGTTTCTAATTACGGTAGCAGATTTCCGACACACAATACTTATTGTACTCAAGCACTAAGAGTAGCTAAGAAAGGCAGTATTCTAATAAGTGTACGTGCTCCTGTAGGCAGACTTAATATAGCAGATGAAGATATTATTATTGGAAGGGGCCTTGGAGCGATAAGTTCTAAAGAAAAATGTAATTCATTTGTATATTACCTATTAAAAAGGATATTTGCTATAGAAGATCAGCATGGTTCTGGAACAATATTTAACTCAATTACAAAAAAAGAATTAGAGAATATTAAAGTGATTGTCCCAAATAGATCTATAGTTAGAGAATTTGAGAATATTGTCATTAACATTGATGGGCAAATATTTAATACCGCTAAACAAAATGTTTCATTAATAAACATCCGCGACACCCTTCTCCCCAAGCTCATGTCGGGAGAGATTCGCGTACCGCTAGATCAGGCTTAACTACTTCAGGAGGTTGAGACATGGCGCTATATACGGTTTCCTATGCAGAGAGCGATCTCGAGCAAGCCGCGCTGGAATGGTTTGAGGAACTGAACTATGACAAGGCTTATGGTCCTGATATCTCCCCGGAAGGCGAGTATCCGGAACGACAGTACTATCAGGATGTGATCTTGGAGGAGCGGCTTCGCGATGCTCTCATTCGCATTAATAAGCAGGTACCGCGAGAAGCCATAGAGGAAGCGGTACGGATCATTACGATTCCGCGCAGCCCAAGTCTGTTAATCAACAATAAGGCATTTCAGAAAATGATCACCGATGGGATTGACGTGCAATATCGCAATGCCGACGGAGATTACCCAACGGCGAAAGTCTGGATCTTCGATACTCATCCCGATCGAATTCATAACAATGACTTTCTCGTTGTGAATCAGTTTACGGTCATCGAACATCAGACGGAGAAGCGGCCGGACATCGTTGTATTCGTCAACGGACTGCCGCTTGCTGTCATTGAGCTGAAGAGCGCCTCCAATGAAGAAGTCGGGATCAGCGACGCTTATAATCAAGTACAGACATATAAGCACGCGATTTCGTCGCTATTTACCTATAACTCTTTCATGGTTATTAGTGATGGAGTGAACGCGAGAGTCGGAACGCTGACAGCAGATGAGGATCGGTTCATGATGTGGCGGACGATCGACGGTAAGGATGTAGCCGCCTCCTCGATTCCACAACTGGAAGTATTAATTAAGGGGATGTTCGAGAAACATCGTTTACTGGATATCATCAAGCACTTCGTCTTGTTCCAGACAGATGGCCAACATATTTACAAGATTGTAGCGGGATACCATCAGTATCATGCGACTAATAAAGCGATCGAGAGTACGAAGCGCGCGACACTGCAAGAAGGGGATCGCAAGATCGGGGTGATCTGGCATACGCAAGGTTCTGGCAAGAGCTTGTCGATGGTGTTCTATGCAGGCAAACTCGTGCTGTCCTTAGACAATCCAACAATCGTCGTCGTGACCGATCGTAACGACCTAGATGATCAGCTCTTCGCTACATTCAGCAAGTCGAAGGATCTGCTTAGGCAGATACCGCAGCAGGCTAAGGATCGGGCGCATTTGCGAGACTTGCTGGCGGTAGAATCTGGGGGCATCATCTTCACTACCGTACATAAATTCACTCCAGAGGAAGATGAGGCAGCATATCCTGTCCTGACGGATCGCCGGAATGTCATCGTTATCGCGGATGAAGCCCATCGCAGTCAATATGGATTCCATGCCGAAATGGTAGGCAAAGACGATGAAGCGGCTATTAAGTATGGTTACGCGAAATATATGCGCGATGCGTTGCCGAACGCATCTTATATTGGATACACGGGGACCCCGATTGAACTAGCGGATAAAAATACGCCAGCTGTATTTGGCGATTATATCGATGTGTACGACATGACGCGTGCAGTTGAAGATGGGACAACGGTTAAAATTTACTATGAAAGCCGTATTGCTCGCTTGGAGTTATCCGATGAAGAGCGTCCGCGGATTGATGATGACTACGAGGAAATCACGGAATATCAAGAGTTCAGCCAGCAACAGAAGCTGAAGTCGAAGTGGGCCCGACTCGAAGCCTTAGCGGGCGCGGAAAAACGTGTCAACAAAATAGCGAAAGATATCGTGACCCACTACGAACAACGGCAGGGAGCGATGGCAGGTAAGGCGATGATCGCCGTCATGTCCCGACGGATTGCGATTGATCTGTACAAGGCGATTATTGCGCTTCGTCCGGAATGGCATAGTGATGATGACAATGAAGGCAAGATCAAGATCGTCATGACAGGCAGCTCCAGTGATCCCGAAGAATGGCAGCCGTATATCGGGAACAAGCGCCGTCGTGAGCATTTGGCAAAACGAATGAAGGACTTGAACGATCCTCTGCAAATTGTCATCGTCCGCGATATGTGGCTGACTGGCTTCGATGTTCCGAGCATGAGTACGATGTATATCGACAAGCCGATGAAGGGGCACAATCTCATGCAGGCCATCGCCCGCGTCAACCGGGTATTCGGCAATAAACCAGGCGGACTTATCGTCGATTATATCGGTATAGCGGATAGCCTCAAATCGGCATTACAGCAATATACCGAAAATGATCGCAAGACAGCAGGCATTGATACGGATCGGGCCGTCGATTATATGGTAGAGAGAATCCAGTTAATCCGTGAGCTATTATATGGTCACAACTATACGAAGTTTGCATCGGAGAAAGCTTCGGAACGGATGCAGGCTATTGTGGAGACCGTAGACTACGTTCTTGGTCTAGGCAAAGAAGATAAGCGTAATTTCCTGAATTGGACAGTAGAGTTGGCGCACTCTTATGCGCTCTGTGCGACGACGGAAACGGCAGAGCAATTGAATGTGGAAATCAGCTTCTATAAGGCCGTCAAGTCGGGAATCGTGAAGTTGATTACGCCTGAGAACAAAAGGAAGACTACCAGCGAACTGGATGCCCAGTTAAATCAGTTGATCTCGAAGTCAGTGATTTCGGAAGAAGTCGTAGATATATTGGAAGCGGTAGGCTTACAAAAGCCGAATATCGCGATATTATCCAATGAGTTTTTGGAGCATGTAAAAGGCTTGAAGCAGAAGAACCTGGCTGTTGAACTTTTACGACGCCTGCTTCAAGGTAAGGTGAAAGCTGTCTCCCGCACCAGTGTGGTTCAGTCTCGCAAATTCTCCGAGATGCTGGATGAAGCGATTCGGAAATATAATAATCGTACGATCGAGACGACTCAGGTGATCGAAGAGTTGATCCAGATGGCGAAGGAGATGAATGCTGCTGTCAAGCGCGGTGAAGATCTCGGTCTTATTAAGGAAGAACTTGCATTCTATGATGCGCTTGCTTCCAATGAATCCGCGAAGCAGATGATGGGTGACATCGTATTGAAGCAGATTGCGCATGAGTTGACACAAGCGATTAAGAGCAATATTAAGGTGGACTGGGCATTGCGTGAGAATGTCCGGGCACAGATGAGAGTCATTGTGAAGAGACTACTGAAGAAATACGGATATCCGCCGGATCTTGAACAAATGGCGATTGATCTCGTGATTGAGCAGGCGGAAGTAATGGGGAAGTCTGAGTTAGAAGAATTCTACTATTAAAAATGTAATCTTTAATATGATAATATGATCATCTATAAAAATTTTTAAGAGAGGAGGTTACACAACTCCCTATGGCATCACTATTTGCATTTTTGGGTGAGGTGAGCGAGGAGCTCTATGCCGTAGCGATACAAGCAGAGGCGGATGTGTGGAGCAACCCGCGCGCGACCCTTACCCAGGGCAGATTATTTAGCGAAGAAATGGCGACGATGGTGTCTAAGCAGGAGAAGGTGGAGCCCGTTTATTTTATAAAGCCGAGCGAACGTGTGCAGTTATTAGCCCGCAAAGATATCATATCGGATGAGATCAAAGAGAGCTTCGATTGGTTGCGTAGGAATGGGAACATGGCTGCCCATGATGTGAAGCCCGTACCGCCGGATCTGGCCTTAACCGCTCACCGGCATTTATTTACGTTAGCTTTATGGTATGTGGAATCGTATGGGCCGCTAGAGATTGAACTTCCGACTTATATCATGCCAACCATGCCTTCGAACCCGGCGAACACACAGGTAGAACCAAGGTTCGAAGTGAGCGAGCAACTGAAGCAGTTATTGAGTGCACAGGTGGAAGCACAGATTTTGCCGACAATTACGGAGCAGTTTAAGCATTTGCATGCGACGATTAGCCAAGTTGCTGGGATGAATGCTTCTGTCTCTGCAGGTGCATCGTTACCCGGGGAAGAGGCTGCTGACATGGCGGCTTCCGTGGGGATGTCGCCGCAGGAAATGAATGCTGTTGTTGCGAGCGTGGAAGCAGCTGCGCCAGAGGAGTTGGCTTCAGAGCAACCTCCAGTCCCGGAAGTGGGCAAGTCGGTAGAAGTGGGCGATTACCTCTCCCATCAAGGACTGACGGTGGTCGACAAGCGGCCTAATGGCGGGGCACTGTGGATTGTCGGCGGCTGGGAGCTGAAGGAAGCGTTGTTCTCTCTCAAGCCGCAAGGGATCTTTTTCAAATATGCCAAGAACGGCAGTCAGTCGACGAAGCGGAAGTCTGCTTGGTTCATGATCGGGAAAAACCCGTCCCAATCGCGCTGGGTCAGCCTCCCGGCTGAAGAGGGGAGCAATAAGGACGTAGCGGTTACGCAGGAATTCAGTGCTGATGTTGTATCATCTGGGAAAGCTGGCATAACAAAGAACACGGTAACGTGTGAACGTGCCGGGCAAGGGCATTGCTCAGCGCCTAAAGTAGCAGAACAGACCGAAACGCAAACGCAAGTGACAGGTCCGTTCGAGGTGAATTCGGAAGTACCAAGAGAAATACAGTCCGAAGAACCGCAAAGGGTGCAGGTTCCGTCTCTAGTGCAGTTTGGCGAGCCGTCGACAGTACATAACGTACCACCGTCTCAAGGAGAATCTATAAGTGAACAAACAATGCAATCTACGCAAGACTTAGAGACCGTCAATGAAGAAAGAACCGAATTACGGAAGTCTTTTCTCAACAAGGAACTGATCTTTCCAGCGTCAATGATAGACATGGGTCTTGATGACCTGCCTATTAATGGTTGTGCGAGCTTGATGCAATATCTGAAGGATGAATGCAACGTAACGGCGATTCATGAGCTTCCTGAAGATCTTTCGAATTTGACGGAGAAGATAAGCGGTGTCGGACCAAAGACAATTGATCGTTTCGTCAATCAATTGGAGGATGCGATTGCGGAAGAGAAGCGTCTAATAGGATCAGGTAAACGAAAAGAACATGCGGTGGGCGCCTATCGCGAACTCAAAAAGCGGTTGGGTCGCCGACCTACGTACATGGAACTGCATCGACTTGGAAAGGCGGATAGTCAAGAATATCGGCAGTTATTCGATTCCTATTATACGTTCTTGCTGCAAGCAGGTGAGCTCACCAAGGAAGAAGCGGGAACGGCAAGAAGACATGCAGATTGGCTAAAAGAAGTAGAAAGTACAATTATCCGAAAGAGCTATAAGATGGTACTGTTGCTTGCCATGCTTGAACGAGGCGAAGGCGGCTGGATGAAGCCGATTACTGCGGAAGAAGCTGCCCCATTCTTTTATGGGTATTATATGAGCGACCCAGAACGCAAACAGATTGACTTCTCGGATAACGAGACGAAAAAACTATGGGACGCTCCGTTAGAACGTACTGCCCAACTTATAGCTCGTATGCCGATGGCTCACTGGGGGAAGGGGAGTAGCCTGATTCGCATTTCAGATGGCAGTTTCGAGATACGCCTTAAGACTAAGGAAACGGATCAGAAACGATTATATTCGTGGACCAGGGAGATTTGCGAGTACCGGCTGTGCTGGTATTTTGACCGGAGGAAAGGAACCTGATGCTCGATGGGAGACATGAAATTATTTCGGCTCGTAGGCAATGCAGTAGAAGAGTTAAGCGGATATACAGTAACGGTAGAAAAATCATTGCAAACCTTGATGGAGCGAAACTTGGAGGCGTTGTTGGGCATTCGATTCCTGGTTTCCGAATATTCTACGGGCAAGAAGCATCGGGGAAGAATCGACACGCTCGGCATTGATGAGAATAACTCTCCGGTTATTATTGAATACAAGCGCTCCACGAATGAAAATGTGATCAACCAAGGCTTGTATTATCTGGATTGGCTGATGGATCACCAAGCGGACTTCGTGGTACTGGTCATGAATCGTCTAGGTCATGAGATAGCCCAATCCGTCGATTGGAGCGCTCCAAGACTTCTATGTGTAGCTGGAGGATTTACCAAGTACGATGAACATGCTGTACAGCAGATTAATCGCAATATTGAATTATATACATATAAACGGTATGGTGACGATCTGCTACTGCTCGATTTGGTGAATGCAACAACGGCTCATTTCGAAACGGAGGACGGGGAACTTCTGGAAGCCAAGACCCCATCTTCGTCCAAGACAGTTTCCGAGTACCTTGCCCAAGCAAGCGAGGAACTGACGAATCGTTTTGAAGCGTTGCGTGCCTTTATGATAGCGCTTGGAGACGATGTACAAATGAACACGCTGAAGCATTACTTTGCGTTCAAACGGATAAAAAATTTTGCATGTGTTGAGATTCACCCGCAAACCAAGTGCATTTCCGTATATGTGAAAGTCAATCCCGATTCGGTTGAACTGGAACCATCCTTTACGAGAGATGTGCGCCAAATTGGCCATTACGGGACGGGAGATTTAGAGATAACGATCGCTAATGATGAACAACTGGAACGAGCGAAAGAGTTGATTCAGCGAAGCTATGAGATGAGTTGAAGCAGACGTATACATGACAGGGAGATCAGTTGAAGTTATTCCAATTGGACTCTCTGTTTTTCAATCACTACAAGATAAAAGATAGGTTGACGGATGAGGCTAGATACTCGAACTTCCAGATCACCGCTTTCCCTCGGGCCGTAACGATTGAGGCAGTGACGCAGGACCGGTTCGCGGGCAGGCGCCATCGGTCGAGCGATTGCCGCAGCCTGCTTCGGCCCATACGTGGCTTGCCGTAATCTGCTCCGCCAATACGCAGCTTGCCGCAGCTTGCTCGGCCATACGTGGCTTGCCCGCAGCCTGCTCCACCATACGCAGCTTGCCGCATCCTGCTCGCCAATACTGCAATAATGCAGCAATTTCATTGACACGAGTATGCGAAATTAGGATTGCTGCAAAAATACAGCAATTCCGCTGCGGCAAGCTATAGATTGCGTCCAAAATGGGAAAATGATGTAATTTTGCAGGATTTTCTCGGAATTTAGCTTCTTAAGATGAAAAATGCTGCGCTGGTGCAGCATTTTTCATGTGGAGCAGTTTGCTCTAACCTAGCCTGACCTGCCCTGCCTTTCCTGGCCCCGCCCTTCATAAGAAAAAAGACTGTCGACAGGACTTTGCCGACAGTCTGAAGCGGGGCGCATGAGGCGCCCCGCTTGTTCTATGTCAGCCGGAACCGTTCGAGGTGCTCCCATTGCCGCTCCTGCCGCAGAATCTCCCGCTGGCGCGGGCCGATGAGATCAAAGTGGGGAAAGGGGCGGCGGGCATGGATATAGCGCGGGTTCAGGCCATGCTTTACGCACCAGGCGGTCAGGCGGGCCATGTCGGCACATCCGACCTTGGTGACGGTCGTGATTCCCGGGAAGCGTTCATCCTGCCAATAATGCGTCAAAAAAGCGATTTCCCCGCGAGCAACGCGACGCTTCCACTCGTTGAGCTCCGTGCGGGATATGCCGAAGGCCATCATACACCATCCTTATTGCTCTGAAGTGCTACCGCAAGCCGTGTCCCGGGCATCTTCCTCAGGAACGGAAGGTACCCGCTGCGGAGCAAGCAAGCACTCCTTCATTCTACTCCTCATTATATAACATCCGGGCTATCGCTTCCCGCCATTCCGCATTTTCCGGCTTGACCCTCTCGTTGCGTCACCCCGTACACTGCATAGGAGACGCCAGTTCAGCGCGGTGATGCGCAGTAAGAGCTACAGAAGCGCAGTAAGAGCTACAGATGCGCAGCCAAAGCTGCAGTTGCGAAGCCAGAGCTGCAGATGCGCAGTCTCTGCATCAACGACTGCAACGGTGCGACATAACAGGAGGGATTCACCATGAAAATAAACGTCATCGACACGATGGCCATGTATGAACGAATGTATGATCAACCGGCAGCCAAGCGGGAGCAGTTGTTCCGGTATGAGCTGATGCAGCCGTTCGAGCCGATGTGGACGACGATACAGGTGCCGCTCAAGGCGGCGCAGCCCGGCGGATATGATGTCGTGATGGCCGCCGGGATGCTCGGCTGCCTCGATGCCGCACGCGATGACCTTGGGCAGCCTGCGGTGAAGACGCTGCGGGAGCAGGGCTGGCCGGAGAAGGCGCAGCAAGTGCTGGAGCAGTGTGCCGCCTATGCCGGCCGCTTTGGACTGAAGGTGAAGGCGGATGAGATCCTGTGCGGGTTCTTCCTCGCCGATCCGGACAAGCTTCGCCTGCAGCGCAGCTACACCGGCTTCGGCGGCATCCCCGGGTATATCCAGATTATCGTGTACCCGACGGAATATAACCTGCCTCGGCTGCCGTCGATCTTGGCTCATGAATTCCACCACAATCTCCGCTTCTCTTACACCGATTGGGATCACGGCAATGTGACGCTGGGCGAATACCTCGTCATTGAAGGATTGGCCGAATCGTTCGCCAAGGAGATGTATGGGGAGGAGCATCTTGGGCCGTGGGTCGCCTCGTTCGACGAAGAGGATCTCGCTTATTCGATCGAGGTGATTGGGGAACGGCTCACGATGAAGGGATTCGCCGAAGTGGCCGCCTATATGTTCGGCGACGAGATCGCGCGGGCGCAGGGCTTTCCGCCGGCGGGCCTGTCGGAATGCTCCGGATATGCCGTCGGATACCGGGCCGTCCAGTCATTCCTCGCGCGCACCGGCATGACCGCGGCCGAGGCGACGACGCTGGATAGCTGGGACATTGTGCGGGAATGCGGCTTGTTCTAAGGATGGATTTCCGCTTTTTCTATTTTGCAAGCAAACGAAGGTCTGAATTTGTCTAATATAGGCGAAAAACGTTCATTTTCTGTGAAATCAGTGAATGAACGTTTTTCTGTTGCGGTTTTTTATTTATTTTTCTCTTCCGAGAGCGGATTTTTAAAATTCATATCATGCCCTATAGGGAAGGATATCGGAGGGATTTTTTGGAACCTCTCTCTAATCTCCCCTGTTCCCGGGTCAGGAGGGCTGAGGAGGAATAAAGTGGGAATATCAAGGGTGAGATACAGGCAGGAACATGTTACCCTTGAATAGGGCCCCAAAAAAAGGGAAAAAGGAGTTGTCGGATGAAGAAATGGTATTCGTATGCATTATGCTGCGCCCTGGCCATCCTGCTGGTGAGCTGTGCGCCGCAGCACGGCGATAGCCGGACCGAACCCGGCGGCGGAACATCGCCCCGGCAGGAGACGGCCTTGGAGAAAGCGAGGCGGGAAGGATATGTTACCGTAGGCTTCGCGAATGAGAAGCCGTATGCGTACGCCACGCCGGATGGCCAACTGACGGGCGAGGCCGTGGAGGTGGCCCGGGAAGTATTGAAACGGATGGGCATCGAGGAGATGAACGGCGTCCTGACGGAGTTCGGTTCTCTCATTCCGGGGTTGAAGGCGAAGCGGTTCGACATCATCACCGCGGGAATGTTCATCAATTCCGAGCGGAGCAGGGAAGTTGCCTTTGCGAACCCCGAATACAGCATTGGCGAGGCGCTCGCGGTCAAGAAGGGGAATCCATCCAATCTGCGCAGCTACGAGGACATTGCCGGCAGCAAGGATGTCAAAGTCGCCGTCATGGTGGGTGCCATCGAACTCGAATATTTAGCAAAATCAGGTGTCGCGAAGGAACAAATCGTAACGGTGCCGGATCAACCGTCGGCCATCTCGGCGCTGCAGGCGGGTCGTGTGGATGCGGTGACGATGACCGGACCATCCTTGCAGGCGATGCTTGACTCTACGAAGGACGATCAACTGGAGCGGGTCATGGATTTCGAGCAGCCCGAGATTGACGGGAAAAGCGTAAGAGGCTATGGCGCGGCGGCGTTCCGCAAGGAAGATGCCGACTTCCGGGAAGCATTCAATCAAGAGCTGGAAGCGTTGAAGCAGTCGGGCAAGCTGCTTGAACTGCTCGAGCCGTTCGGATTCACGGAGCAGGAGCTGCCTGGAGATATGACGGCGGAACGGCTGTCGCAGGAGTGAAGCCATGAAGACTTCCGCCATGCTTGAATATGCGCCTGCGCTGCTGCAAGGAGCGTGGGTCACGCTGCAAATTGTATGCTTCTCTATGATGCTGGCCTTCTTCTGCGCTTTTGCGACGGGATTGGCTCGCCTGTCCAAGTACCGCACCATCTGCTTTGTCAGCGGGGTCTACGTAGAGGTGTTACGGGGAACTTCTTTGCTGGTTCAGTTGTTCTGGTTATATTTTGCGCTGCCCATGCTGCTCGACGTCCGCATGCCGGCGATGACCGCGGCCGTGCTCGCGCTTGGCTTGAACTATGGCGCGTATGGTTCCGAGGTGGTGCGGGGTTCGATCCTGTCCGTGCCCAAGGGCCAGCATGAAGCGGCCATCGCGCTTAATATGAGTCCGTGGCTCCGGATGAGAAAAATCATTTTGCCGCAGGCGATGGCGCTCATGCTGCCTTCGTTCGGCAATCTGCTTATCGAGCTGCTGAAGGGGACATCGGTTGTTTACCTCATCACATTAATGGATTTGACCTACCAAGGGATGGTATTACGCTCCTTCGACAACTCCAGCACGCCGCAGATTTTTGCGTTATTGCTCCTGATTTATTTTATCATGGCCTATACCTTGACGCTCGGCATTCGTTTTTTGGAGCGCAGGGCCGTGAAGGGGAGGATATAGCGTATGTGGAGTTGGGACTACGCATTGGAGATTCTTCCTCAACTGCTGCAGGTACTTCCGATTACGATCGGAGCGACGCTGCTCGGATTTGCGGCGGCATGTCTGCTCGGATTGCCGTTGGCGCTTGCCCGCCGATCCCGATATCGAGCCTTATCCGTGCTTGCGAATGCGTGGATGGAATTCATCCGCAGCACTCCGCTGCTCGTTCAGTTGTTCGTACTCTTTTACGCATTACCGCTTTATGGCATTTCATTCTCCCCGTTTGTCACCGGAGTCATCGGATTGGGTTTGCATTATAGCGCTTATCTTTCTGAAGTATTTCGCTCGGGAATCGAGGCGGTGCCCGCCGGTCAATGGGAAGCGGCCAAGGCGCTTAACTTCGGCAGGCGGAAGTCATGGACGAACATCATCCTTCCCCAGGCCATACCGCCCATCATTCCCGTCATGGGCAACTATTTGATTACGATGTTCAAGGAAACTCCCGTCTTATCGGCGATTACGCTGGTCGAACTGCTGCAAACGGCGAAAGCGATCGGTTCCGGCTCATTCCGTTATCTGGAAGCCTTTACGCTGGTCGGCTTATTGTTTCTGCTGCTTAGCTATCCGTCATCCCTGCTTGTCGGCAGATTGGAGAGGAAGTATCAGATCAAATAGGGGGTGAAGAGCAAAGATGGAAAGCGTTCCATGCAGACCGCTGGCCCCGGACACGGCGCACGAACCAATCGTCATTTATCGGGATATCTGCAAGTCATACGGCTCAGTGAGCGTGCTGCAGGACATTAATCTATCCATTAATCCGGGGGAAAAGGTTGCCGTCATCGGCCCAAGCGGATCGGGCAAGACGACGCTGGCCCGCCTGCTGATGACATTGGAGCGGCCCACCTCGGGAACGATTCAAGTCGATGGCGAGTGGCTGTGGCACCAGGAAGCGAAGGGGAAGCTTGTGGCGGCGAAGGAAAAGCATCTGCACAACGTACGCGGAAAAATCGGCATGGTCTTTCAGCACTTTCACCTTTTTCCGCATATGACCATTTTGCGCAATGTGACGGAAGCGCCGGTGCACGTATTGGGATGGAGCAAGGAGGAAGCCGAAGCGCGCGCGCTGGAAATGCTGGCCAAGGTCGGGCTGGCAGACAAGGTGAATGAATACCCTGCGCGCTTGTCCGGCGGGCAGAAGCAGCGCGTCGCGATTGCCAGAGCCGTAGTCATGCGTCCGAAGGTGATGCTATTCGACGAAGCGACCTCCGCGCTCGATCCGGAGCTGGTCGGCGAGGTGCTGGCGGTCATCAAGGACTTGGCGGCCGAAGGCGACATGGCGATGATGCTCATCACGCATGAAATGGATTTTGCCAGGGAGATTGCCGATCGGATCATCTTTACGGATGGCGGGTCCATCGTCGAACAGGGAACGCCGGAGCAAATCTTCGAGAACCCGCAGAGCCCGCGTTTGCAAGCTTTTTTGAGCCGCTTCAGACAGACGTGGTATATGGGAGGAATTCAGCAAGCTTCACCATCTGCGGAAGAGGAGGGGATCTGAGCATGGAAGCAAATGTAACGCGCTCCTTGCCCTGCACGATCCGCAACGCGCGGAAGGGCGATGGAACGGAATTATGGAAGATGGCGAAAGAGAGCGGGACGCTAGATGTCAACTCGGCCTATTGCTACATCATGCTGTGCGAATATTTCGCCGATACCTGCTTCGTGGCAGAACACAATCGGAAACTTATCGGTTTTGTATCCGCGCTGCGGCCGCCAGAGATGCCGGACACGTTGTTCGTATGGCAAATCGCGGTGCGCGACGGCTATCGAGGCAGAGGGATCGCCGAATCGCTGCTCCGCACATTGCATGATGCGGCATGCCGAGCTCGGGTGCGGTTTATGGAGACGACGATCACGCCGAGCAACACGGCTTCCCAGCGCCTGTTCGCCAAGATGGCGAAAACATGGAAAAGCGCGCTCGTGACGAAGGAGGGATTCTCCGCTCATCTGTTTCCGGAAGGAGCGCATGAGACGGAGAAGCTGATCCGCATAGGGCCATTGCGCCACAATACACACGATAGAATGGAGACGGTGACATGAAGGTATTGGATGGAAGAACGCCATCGCTGCAAGTATTCGATTCGCTGGAGTCTGAGGTGCGAAGCTACTGCAGGTCGTTCCCGGCCGTATTTACGAAGGCGCAAGGCTATAAGCTGTGGGATGCCGACAATCGCGAATATATTGATTTTTTCGCCGGAGCCGGAGCGCTCAACTACGGGCATAACAACCGGGCGATGAAGCGGAAGCTGCTGGACTATATTCAGCAAGACGGCGTGACGCATAGCTTGGATATGGCCACGAAGGCGAAGGAACGATTTCTGCAGAAATTTCACCAAGTCATTTTGAAGCCGCGGGGACTTGAATACAAGGTGATGTTCCCTGGACCGACAGGGGCGAACTCGGTAGAAAGCGCCTTGAAGCTGGCGCGCAAGGCAACGGGGCGAGCGACCGTCTTCAGCTTCACGAATGCCTTTCACGGAATGACGCTTGGCGCCTTGTCCGTCACGGGCAACAAGTTCAAGCGGCAAGGGGCGGGCATCCCTCTGCATCATACGGTCACGATGCCGTATGACGGATATCTGGGTCCGGATATCGATACGCTCGACTATATGGAATGCTATATGAATGACAGCGGAAGCGGGGTGTCGCGGCCGGCCGCCATCATCGTGGAGACCGTTCAAGGGGAAGGCGGGATTAACGAGGCGAGCAATGAATGGCTGCAGCGGCTGGAGCGGATTTGCCGCAGCCACGAGATTGTGCTCATCGTGGACGATGTGCAGATGGGGTGCGGCAGGACAGGGACCTTCTTCAGCTTCGAGCGGGCGGGCATTACGCCGGACATCGTCTGTCTGTCCAAATCGATAGGCGGATACGGGCTGCCCATGGCGCTTACGTTAATCCGCCCCGACCTGGATATCTGGGAGCCTGGCGAGCACAATGGCACGTTCAGGGGGAATAATTTGGCTTTTATCACCGCAGCCGAGGCACTTGACTATTGGAACAATGAACGCTTTACGCAAGACATCATGGCAAAAGGAAAGATCATTCGCTCTTGCTTGGAAGAGCTGGTCGCACAATATCCTGAACTACAAGGAACGGCGAGAGGCCGGGGATTGATGCAGGGGATTGCCTTCGGCATCCCGGGCATGGCGGAGCGACTCTGCGCCAGAGCCTTTGCGAAAGGGCTTATTATGGAGACATCGGGTACAGACAGCGAAGTGGCGAAGATTATGCCGCCGCTCACGATTGATGACACGGGTCTGCTTGCAGGCTTGGATATTTTGCGAACATGCGTGAAGGAAATGGCGGAGGAGTTGTAACCAGCCATCCTCTCACGGCACGTGGAATTTTGGAGAATATAAACAATTAGGAGGAATTTGCGATGATCGTCAAGCAATTATCTGATATTCTCGGCACGGAACAGGACGTGAAGGCGGAGACATGGAACAGCCGCAGGTTGCTGCTCAAGAAGGACGGGGTCGGTTTTTCCTTGCATGATACGTTAATCAAGGCAGGCACGGAGACGGAAATCTGGTACAAACACCATGTGGAGGCAGTCTACTGCATCGAAGGAGAAGGGGAAATCGAGGTGGTCGAGAGCGGAGCCGTCTATCCGATTCAGCCTGGCACGTTATATGTGCTCGATGGTCACGAGAAGCATCTGCTGAGAGGGAAGAGCCAGATGCGCATGCTGTGCGTCTTCAATCCGCCCTGCACGGGCAATGAGGTGCATGATGCGGAAGGGGCATATCCATTAGAAGTCTAATCGCGGGCGCATATGAACGAAGACTGTGTCATGACAAAAAAGGCCGGAACGCGAATGGCCGATACATTTTCAGGGAAGGAGCCTGATCATATTGACAGGACAAAGCCAAGCTCGGCAGGCCGCAAGAACGCCGGATTTATATCCGTCCAGAGTGAATACGGAGACCTTATTGTTGAAGCGCCAGGATCCGGTTGTCTACAACCATGCGATCGGGCAGGCGGAGATAACGGCCGATCAGCTTGCTTCTTATGAAGCGGACGGATACTTGTTCCTGGATTCGTTCTTTAGCGAGGACGAAGTGCAGGTATGGAAGCGGGAACTGGTCCGCTTGTTCCAGGATCAGAAGGACAGCGCGAAGCCGGAAGTGATTCGGGAGCCGGGCAGCGAAGAGATACGCTCGATTTTTGCCGTGCACCGGGAGGGCATATTCCAGCAGCTGGCGAATCACCCGAGAATTATCAAGATCGTGGAGCAGATTCTCGGCAGTCAGGTCTATGTGCACCAATCGCGCATTAATTTCAAGCAAGGCTTTACGGGCAAAGAGTTCTACTGGCATTCCGACTTCGAGACATGGCATGTGGAAGACGGCATGCCGCGCATGAGGGCATTGAGCTGCTCCATCGCGCTGGAAGAGAACAATGCGAACAACGGTCCATTAATGGTTATCCCCGGCTCGCACCGCACGTTCGTCTCCTGTATCGGGGCCACGCCGTACGACCATTATAAGTCATCGCTGCGCCGCCAGGAATACGGCATTCCCGATCGGGACAGTCTCATACATCTGGCCAATCAAGGCGGCATTGCGGCGCCTACGGGCAAGGCCGGCTCCATTCTATTGTTCGATTGCAACGTGATGCATGGCTCGAACAGCAATATTACGCCGTTCCCGCGCAGCAATGTATTCATTGTCTATAACAGTGTCGATAATCAGCTTGAACCGCCGTACTCAGGCAAGCCGCCAAGACCTGATTTTATTGCGGCCCGTTCATTCTAGCTGAGGATGAGAGAGCGATGAATCGCTTGCTCGCTCATATGGAGAAGACCCATCGCGCGGTGGGTCTTCTTTTGCCGTAGGGCCGGCATGGGCGTCGTCTTTCAATAGAATCTCCTAAAAAGGAGACGGATTGCCTTGCGGAGGCCTTCATCTTGAATTTAATAATAAAACCAAATATGGATCTTATAATATAATTGATATATAATCTTCCGCCTCCTCGCTATACTGAATGGCTTACAGTCTGAATTATAGAAAAATAGTCAATACTGCTCAGTATTACGTTAATAGGAGCGGATTGATAAATGTGGACCTCATTAAGCAGTAGTGACAATTTGATCATGGACATGTTTAACGTAGCATTGCAGTTGGAAGAGCCATGGAAACTGACGCATATTGAGTTTGACGATCAGGAACAAGCTTGGCACTTGCATCTTGATTTTGAGCGCGGGGCAGTATTTGCCTGTCCGCGGTGCAGCGCTGAATGTAAGGCATACGACAGTGAGATCAAGCGCTGGCGACATCTGGATTTCTGGGACTGG
>NZ_LDIG01000165.1 GCF_015845845.1 Paenibacillus dendritiformis | reverse complement strand
TAATTAAACTAACATTGGACTGTAATAAGTCGACATGGGATCTCCTTCAGTTGATTCGCATCTATGCGGAAAAACCATGGGAAAATTTGATCGCTGCACTCAACCGCAAGCCGACCCGAACATCTAGGGGACGACCAAAGCGAAATGGGAGACGTCCGAAAAAGACAACGAAGTCGATGAAACCGAAACTGATTGTGAGGTAATGACAAACGAAAAATACTTTTACATATAATGGATAACGCGCAGGGTCTATTTCCAGCTCGACTTTTTTAGACTTAGCGCGGACATTGCAGATGTAAATATATATCATATATAGATGTTAATTGAAATTAGATTATGAACTAACCGCTCGATGCAACGCTAGTGCTGGAAAAGGGGGGATTCAACAATGCATGCACCTAAACTGAAGCAAGGAGACGAAATTCGGGTTATCGCGCCTTCCAGAAGCTTATCTCTCATTTCCATGCCGCTCCTTTGTAAGCTTTGGAGGTTGGCAAGTGCCTTGGCACTTTTAGCTGCAAAATTGAGCATTTTTCACTTGCAGAAAACACGGAGGGGAACGAAATGAAGAAGAAACAGTATGATCTTAATTTTAAAAAGATGGTAGTTGCTAAAGGGAAGGAAATCGGCAACATGACCGCTGTAGCAAGGCAACATGAGCTTGATCCAAAGATGGTACTGCGATGGGCTAGAGAATTAAATCGTAAGGACCTGGATCAACTGGATGGGGCTAGTATGAAGCAAGCGAAGTTTGTCCCGACTGCAGAAGATTATGCTGCGCTTGCGAAAGAGAATGAGAAGCTCAAGAAACTCTATGCAGAGCAAGCCTTGGAGAGGGACATTCTCAAAGACCTACTAAAAAAAACGAACCCTCACTTGCGGATAAGATAGAGATCGCCCAGAAGTATATTGTGCAAGGACACAGCATCAGCTTTGTGCTGCGTGTGCTGGAAGT
>NZ_LDIG01000164.1 GCF_015845845.1 Paenibacillus dendritiformis | reverse complement strand
ATTCGAGAAGCATGCCAGCCTGAAGTATAAATATGGCAATCGGAAATTTTGGGCGGAGGGCTACTACGTCAGCACAGTAGGCTTAAATGAAGCAACTGTCGCAAAATATATACGTGAACAGGAAGCACATGACCAAGCAGTTGATAAACTGAGTGTGAAAGAGTATGAAGATCCGTTCAACAGAAACAGTAGCAAGAAGAAGTAAACCAGTTTAACTGGTAAGTGAAAGTGACAAGTTACACTGAGCCTGAACAATTTAATTGTCAGGCTAGCGTCTTTAGGCGCAGTTTGGCAACAGGGGGTTATACCCCAAGTGCAAACCACCCGTTGGACGGGTGGTCATGATTTGTCCGGTCTTCCGAAGATCTAATCCGCCGCCGCCTGGCAAGCTCTGGGGTTTGAGACAGGAAATTTTTCGATGGATGCAGAAAAAGCAAGATGGATGAGTGAGTTTGGGAAATCATGATACACCTACAAAGAAAATCAAACCCGTTAGAGAAGGAGGCTCAGCATCGATGAATTTCGCGATCGAGGAGGCGCTTGGCCGGATTGGCTTGAGCACGAAGGGCCTCTCGTCGTCTTATCTTGGCGAGGGCGCGTGGCATACCGCTTACTTGCTGCACACCGACGAGCATGAAGCTCTTGTCCTCCGCGCACCTAAGCCTGCAGCTTACGGCGCGCCATTTGTATATAACGAGCGGGAGATGGTGGGGGAATACGCGTCCCGGGGGCTTTATTATCAACATGCGAATCAGGTGATGCCGGGAATCTGCCCCGAGTTTTTCGCGTATCACGTGGAGCCGGAGCTTACTTTTACGATTGAGTCGTATTGCGGTCCGACGCTGTCCTTGCAAGAGACGGCCCCGGCGGATGCGGCCGGGCTCGGGCGGCAACGCGGACAATTTATGTCAGCCATGAGCAGAGCGGAGGCGCCGCTGCGCGGTTTTGGATTCCTCGGTTGGCAGGAAGAAGGTCTCGCCGGAGAAATCCAAGGGGACCTGCAGGCCTATTGGCGGGAAGAAGCGAACGAGTACCTGGAGCAGTTCGAGCAGCTTCTTCAAGCCGGGATTCCGCTTCAAGAAGATAAAATCAGGAGCAAGCTGGAAGAGGCGCTCCGTTATCGGCTGGGACGAACGCCTCGGCTGTCGCTGACGAACCGGGATATTTCCCCGGAGAACATTATCGTGGACAACCAGCGCCTCCGGCTCATCGATCCGCTTCCGCTGCAATATGATGATCATGTGTTTGCCGGAAATCTGCTTAATAATTTTAACACGCTATTTCCTTCGTATGACAGCTCTCCCCGATATGCGAAGCACAAGTTCGGCAGCTGCAGGGACCGGCTTAACGGATTCGCCGACGGCTTTCTTGCCGGCTATGCCGAAGGAGACGAGAGTGTTGCCTATTCCGTCAAGATTGAGGAATTTCTGATGCTGCTCGATCTGGCCTGTCATCATGCCGGTCTGCTGAACGAGGAATGGAATGAGGGGATCCGGCTGCGGGTCGGTGACCGGGCGGCTGTGAAGGAGCGGATTCCCGTATATATTCGGCGGTTGGAGCAGTTCGCATTTGAGAAGGGGCGGAACAAATAATTATGGGGAAAAGCCCTGATCTGCGGTGTTACGGAAAAATCTGTGAAATGAAGTAAATAATTTTATAAAACCTATTGACGGAATGAAAACGGATACATTATAATAAAGGCACAGTATGGTTTCTCTCCACTCCTATCCAATATCTAAGTGCTCATATGTAAGCACGGCGCCACTTCGGTGGCGTTTTTTTTGCCTGTTTTTTCGATGCGCCAATCTGTTATGGCGGAAGGGCTGCGGAAAGACCGTTTGTATCCGGGTACAAGCCGATTTCCTTGCAAATCCAGGCCAGATAGAGCACTTTTTGGCAAGAAGCGGCATACCCTATGGAGGTAACCTTACGGAATCGTAAGCCGGGTCACCAAATACCTTAAAAATTTTTAATCATTATTCGACTTTTGTGTGCTAAAATACGACTATATGTGAGGAAATTATTTAACATTTTGAAGAATTATCCTACATACGCTTTATAGGTGAATGAGAGAACGACGTAATTTGAACTCCGATCCGCAACTTTTCTATACTTCGAGAGTATACCTTAACAGGTAGCGCATCGGGAAGGATATGGAAAGCAAGGAGGAACTTGAGTCCATGACCGATTCCCAGATCATCCGCGAGATTAAAGACGGCAACGTCGAGTTGTTCGCGGAATTGATGAATCGTTATCAACGAAAACTGCTATCATTTATATTTCATATGTTAAAGAGCTCCCAGTTGGAATTGCTTGCCGAGGATTTATGTGCCGAGACGTTCTTCAAGGCATATCGGAGCCTGAATACGTTCCGTGAGGCAGAGGCCTCTTTTTCGACCTGGCTATATACGATTGCCCGTAATACGGTACTGAGCGAGCTGCGGAAGCAGCGCAGCGTGCAAGTATCGTTGGACGATGATTACAGTATCGTTCCGGAAGCGCCGCGCGAGGCGGCACCGGAATATGCATTGCTGCGGAACGAGAAGGTATCTTTGGTGCGAGACGCCATTAACCGTCTGCCGGAGAAGCAGCGTTCGGCCCTCATCCTGCGCGAGTATGACCAACTGGATTACCAAGAGATTGCCCATGCCTTGGGGCAGACGGTAAGCTCCGTGAAATCGCTGCTGTTCCGCGCTCGTGCGAGTGTGAAGTCTCAGTTGGAGGCATACATTACCGAGCCGGGAGTTGAGGGGATGAATTAATGATGAAATGCGCGGAAGCGCTCGAGTGGATGCCGGTCTATTCCGAATTGCCTGAAGACGATCCGCAGCGGCTAGCGATTGAGAAGCATTTAAGCGAATGCGAATCCTGCGCAGAGCAATACAGCGTATGGGCTGCAAGCGAGGAATGGATGGACGGCGATTCGGAGGAGATAATCGTTCACGAGGCATCCGGTTCCGGATTTACGCCGGCACGGGTTATGAACATGATTTACGAAGAACAAGACTGGCTCGTTCCGGTTCATCAACGTTCACAGACATGGTCCCTGCGATCTCGCAATATGCTTGCAGGGATTGTTGCTTTTTGTATGGGGATATTTTTGTGCGCTCTCATTGTGCTGCTTGTCCGCAGAGAGCAATCGAACATCGAAGATATCAGCGGGGTGATTCCGACGGTCGTTGCCGGCGGCGATCCATCGGGCTGGGGGAAAATGACGATAGGCGTCCCGGTGGCGAGCATCAGCGATCCGGTCATTTTGCAGGTGGTGCCTACGATTCCTCATTATTGGATAGCATTGTCCCTCTTCGGGGTTACATTTGCATTATTGCTGTTAAATTGGCTGACGCGGGTGCGTCGCTAACTTTTGATAAAGGTTGTCCACCACATTTACACGTTACAGAAGGAGTAGCAATGGCCCAATATATCGGATTGGTTAGACACGGGATTACCGATTGGAACGCGCAGGGGAAGATTCAAGGACGGACGGACATTCCGCTGAACGATACCGGCCGGAAGCAGGCGGCGATGCTGGCCGAGCGTTTGAAGAAGGAAGACATCGCATTTGATGCCGTCGTCTCAAGCGGCCTTCGCCGGGCTGACGAGACGGGGGCTATCCTTGCGGGCGCACTGCATATTCCGCTGCTTGAGCCGGAGCCGGGATTGGTGGAGCGCGCTTACGGGCAGGTGGAAGGAACGACGCCTGAGGAACGGGAGAAGCGTTGGGGAGCTGAGTGGCGTCAGCTTGATCTTGGACAAGAGCAGGATGACGCGCTCCGCAAGCGGGCCGTCAAGACGCTGGAGTCCCTCGCCCTCCGGAGTGAAGGCCGGAACCTTCTGGCCGTGACGCATGGGAGCTGGCTGGCCCAACTGTTCATTGCTTTGTTCGGACAAATGTCGCAGGGCCATATCGGCAATTTGTCGTACTCGATTCTTGAGCGGCGAGGCGCGGGATGGCATCCTGTCTTGTATAATTGCACAAAACATATCCAACCGTCTGACGCGGTCACTATCCACCGCGGCAGATAGAAGCAGGCCTTGGTTCCGATTGATGAACCGGGGCCTGTTTTATTTTTATTTTGCTGAATAAATGCCAGACTTTTTCCAATAATGGTTAATGTAACAAGGACTCGGTCAAGGAATGAAGCTACAAAGAACGGAGGTTCGGCATGAATCTGGCAGATATGCTCAGTTACGCGGATATCGGGCAGCTCGCCCGGATTGCTAAGCGGTACGGCTGCGTATGCAATGAACGCTCCAAGCATGAATTGATCCAATCGATTCTGCTGGTTCTTGGCAGCAGGGATGTGTTCGAACGCCATGTGAATGAGATGTCGCTGGAGGAACGGCGCTTTCTGAATTCCATCCTGTTCGATAAGCGGTCCTCCTTCAGTCTGGAGGAGCTGGTGGCCCGAGTGCAGCAGACGAAGTTCGACACGGTGGTGCCGGGCAAGTCGGATCCTGCTCCGAACGGGCCTCAACCGCGGGATACGATCGCGAAGTTCAAGCACAGCGGCTGGCTGTTCAACGGCTGCAACCCGCAGACCAAGTATCTGTTCCAGATTCCGGCCGATCTGAAGCAGCGTTTCAAAGATGTGCTGTACCAATCCTTCTCCAGCCAATTGCAGCTTACCGCTGAACCGCATGCGTATCGTGACGAGGATGGGAGAATCGGAGATGACATTTTGCAGCTCCTTGATTTCGTCGCGACGGAATGTCCGCCCTTGAATTCGGAAGGGGTGATGTATAAGCGGGCCCAGCAGCAGCTTCTCGATACGTTCGCGATTCGGGAAACGCCGATAGGCAAGGGAGAATGGCGATTCGGTTACGGCAGGCGGTTCCATGATTACCCGAACCGGTTCTCTTTCATTTACGACTACGCCTTCTACCAAGGCTGGCTGGAGGAAGGAGACGGGCGGCTGCGTCTCTCCGCGCCGGGCGAGGAGAGGCGCAGCAGGAGAGGAACCGAGCCGACGGCCTCGCTCTACCGCTTCTGGTTGAAGCTGTACAAGAACGCCATTCCGAATCTGCTGTCCGTCGTACACTGGATCCAACTGTGCACAATCAAATGGACGACGCTGGAGTCGCTGGAACGGACGCTTCTTCCTTACATCCGGCCGTTCTACTTCGACACCTCCGAATCCGTATTTCGGCAGCGCATCATCATGATGATGGTCCATCTGGGCCTGCTTCGGCTGGGGGAGACCGCGCATGAAGTGCAGGTGCTGCAGATGACGAAAAAAGGTCAGCAAATCATCCAGGGCGTGTATGTGGCCCATGAAGACAGGATTCAGCTGAACGTTGACAAGCCACATGCCCATTGATACGATGAGACCACCTTTTATCCCATAGGATGGCAACGATAAATAGGTGTCTCGGAGGTGTGCGAACATATGCTTATTCCTTACAAAGGCGTTCAACCGAGCATCGATCCCACCGTATATGTGGCGGAAGGGGCGAAGCTCATCGGTGACGTAACCGTCGGTCCCTTGTCCACCGTATGGTTCAATGCCGTGCTGCGCGGCGATCTCGCGGCGATTCAGATCGGCCGGGAAGTGAACCTGCAAGACGGTGTTATCGGACATGTCAATACGGATCAGCCATTAATTATCGCAGATCGCGTCTCGATTGGACACGGTGCGATCGTGCACGGCTGCCGGATAGGCACAGGTACATTGATTGGCATGGGGGCCATTGTACTGAACGGAGCGGAAATTGGTGAATATGCTTTAGTAGGAGCTGGTTCCGTCGTCACTGAAAATAAAAAAATACCGGCCTATACTCTTTCTCTCGGTTCACCCGCAAGAGTCATACGGGAGTTGACAGACGAAGATTTGCAGCGCATGAAGAAAACAACGGATAGCTATGTGGTGAAAGGAAAGGAATATAGGATCTCTTAATCGTTAGGTTGGAGGTGCATCCTATGGATAAAATGAAAGTGACGTATGAAGCGATGTTGAGTTTGACTGCGGAAATGATCTGGGACGACGCGATACGGAAGTACCGGACGGAACGAATATATGAAGAAATTGATAAAGCACTGGCAGCAGGGGATGAGACCACGTTCCGAACCTTAACGGAAGAACTGAAAACGTTGCAGTAACCCCTAATGAAGAAGCGCTCTGAGCGATTCTTCATTTTTTTGTACAACATGTTATAATATGGGGAGGAGTAACTGGAAAAAAGGGGGAGCAGCATGAAATTCAGCGAGTTGACTGCAGAACAATGGAAGGAATGGGGGCCTTACCTAGACACATGCATCCTTCCCGTGACCGGATTGACAGGGCTGGAATCGCCGGTCGAAGCGGCGGAACGGCTCGAACGGCTGCGGGATTGGCTCGACGGGGTCGAGATTCCGTT
This sequence comes from Paenibacillus dendritiformis, assembly GCF_015845845.1. Lineage (GTDB taxonomy): Bacteria > Bacillota > Bacilli > Paenibacillales > Paenibacillaceae > Paenibacillus_B > Paenibacillus_B dendritiformis_C. The sequence continues at coordinate 12,841 of NZ_LDIG01000164.1, read as the reverse complement.
CCACGGGCGCACCGTAACTTATCCGGCTTGCCATTTTACGGGGGGAAGCGAGCCGCAGCCGGCGGATATCGCTCTGTTGGACAAGGTTTGCGGACGGCTCAGAGAGCAAGGATTTGCTTATATTATCATCGTCTCGCAAGCGGTCCGGCTCCGTCAGGGAGAGGTGTCTCAAGCAGATGCTGTCTTTACGCCGGCAGAGCTTGGAACAGAAGATGCGAACACTGTCAAGGAATTGATGAAGGACAAAATTCAAAAAATGTGGTACGCATCACAGTTTGAAGAGCAAATGTGACAAAATCTCAACATTTTTTGGCGCAAATCGTGTTCCCATTTGCATTTCGGCTGGTAAATTCTTGACGCTTTCATGGCACTGGGATATTATAATGATGTCCTAGTTAGATTGTGATTCTCATCATAGCAAGCTGCGAGAACGGTTGTGTAAAGGGGGTAAGACAGTAATGAGCAAACCGCAAAATAACGAGCAGAAACCTCACCAACCTCGCAAAGAAATGTCTCGTAGACAATTTCTTTCTTACACATTGGGTGGAGCGAGCGCTTTCATGTTCGTCGGTCCAGCTATTCCCATGGTACGGTTCGCCGTGGATCCGCTTCTGCAGAAAAAGACAGAGGGGAACTACATAAAAGTCGCGGAAGTTAGCAAGATTACCAATGAACCTCAGGAATTTACATTCGACGTGACGCAAATCGATGGCTGGTATGAGAGCAAGCCTCAATTGGTTGCCTGGATCAGCAAGGACGAGAACGGAGATATTTTCGCGTTGTCGCCGGTATGCAAGCACTTGGGATGCACGGTTAACTGGAATTCCAACCCGAAGTACAAAGATCAATATTTCTGCATGTGCCATGGCGCGCATTACACGAAGGAAGGCAAGCAACTGGCTGTAGCTCGCGCACCGCTGGACGAGTACAAAGTGAAAATTGAAAACGGTTTTGTATATCTTGGTGACAAGATTCCGAACCAACACGTGCAGTAACAAGGAGGCGTAGTGTCAGATGTTTAAAGGGGTTTACAACTGGATTGACGAACGTCTGGATATCACGCCGATATGGCGCGACGTGGCGGATCACGAGGTTCCGGAACACGTGAATCCGGCGCACCATTTTTCCGCGTTCGTATACTGCTTCGGTGGGTTGACGTTCTTTATCACCGTGATTCAGATTTTGTCCGGTATGTTCCTGACGATGTATTACGTTCCGGACATTGTCAACGCTTACTACAGTGTTGAGTATTTGCAGACCAAGGTTGCCTTCGGACAAATTGTTCGCGGCATGCACCATTGGGGTGCGAGTCTTGTCATCGTAATGATGCTCTTACATACGTTGCGGGTGTTCTTCACCGGCTCTTACAAATCGCCGCGGGAAATGAACTGGGTCGTGGGCGTACTGATTCTCTTGATTATGATCGGTCTCGGGTTCACGGGATACCTGCTTCCATGGGATAACAAGGCGTACTTCGCAACCAAGGTCGGTATGGAGATCGCCGATACCGTTCCATATATCGGACCGTACGTCAAGGAATTGCTGCAGGGCGGTACGATCGTCGGAGCGCAGACGCTTACACGGTTCTTCGCGATTCACGTCTTCTTCTTGCCGGCGGCTCTACTGGCCTTGATAGGCGCTCACTTCCTGATGATTCGCCGTCAAGGTATTTCTGGACCGCTATAAGAGAGGAGGAGAGACCAATTGGCACACGATAAGTCGTCGAATACTGAGAAAATCGTATATGTCGGTGATTCACGCATAAAGAAAAAAAGCCAGAGAGCGATTCCACCGGATTATACCGCATTTCCTGGGAAGTCCGAAGCCTTCATTCCGTACTTCTTATTGAAGGAATGGATGGTCGGCGTCGTAGCTTTGGTAGGAATTTTCGTGCTAACGATTGCGGAGCCTGCTCCGTTAGGTTATCCGGCAGACCCGAACAATACGGGATTCGTTCCTATTCCTGACTGGTATTTTCTGTTCTTGTATCAGTTCTTGAAATACCCATATGCGTCCGGAAGCTATGTCGTAATCGGCACGGTGCTCATACCGGGTATCATGTTCGGCGGATTAATGTTGGCGCCATTCCTGGACAAAGGGAAGGAACGCCGCTTCTATAAGCGCCCTGTAGCTTCCGCGCTCATGATTGTCAGCTTGATCGCTTGCTTCTATTTGACGCGGGTCGCTTGGCTGGGGTATGAAGCCGAGCTGGCAGAGCTGAATATTAGGCCAGAGCATGAGGTACGGTTGGAAAAGGCGCGCGAAGCTGCGATGGCCGGCAAGCCTACGGGACAGCCGAAGCCGAACAAGGAGATCGCCTTGGTTGACAAGGATGATCCTGCCATGGATTATATGAAAAAGGCGGGATGCTTGAGCTGCCACGCCACTGACCTGAAGGGTCAATCCGGTCCTTCGCTTCGCGGCATCGGCGATACGTTAACCAAAGACGATATCCTCGACATCCTCCACAACGGTAAAGGCAATATGCCGCCAATGAAGGATGCAGCAACGGAAGAGGAATTGAATCATATCGCAGAATGGCTTGCGAAACAGAAAGCTGAGAAGTAAAATAAGTAGAGACTCGAGCCTGACCGTTGTGACGGTCAGGCTCGTTCTGTAGATGACTATAAGTTCATCCGATCCTTGCCCGCCCTTATCGGGCGCATGCGCGATTTCGCGGGATCGGAGCGGAAGAAGGTAGAGTACATATGAAGCTGACCTCTTTGCTCAGCCGTTCTTTTTTAAGACGGCGTTGGGTGCTGTGGACGTTATTCTGGAGCAATCTGCTTGGCACCGTGTACGGATATTATTGGTACAAAGATCAATTGATCTATACGTGGAACAATCATCCGCTATGGCAGCTTCCCTTTGTCCCGGATAGCCCGACCGCCAGCCTATTTTTTACGATTGGCATTTTCTTCCTATTAGTACGTCCGCAACCCCGTTCCGTATGGGGGAGCGCCATCGTCAAGCTCATTGAGGCGCTGGCGGTAGTCACCTCCATCAAGTACGGAATATGGGCATGCGCCATGATATTTGCCGGGGCGGCCCTAGGTAACCCGATGGTATGGCAGGATTGGATGCTGATCAGTTCCCATCTGGCAATGGCGGTAGAAGCGCTGCTGTATGTGCGTTTATTCCGATTTGGAAGTGCCAGCTTAACGATAGCGGCGTGCTGGACTTGGCTGAATGACACCGTCGACTACAGCGCCGGAGTTTTTCCTTGGCTCCCGCGCACCCTCCACCCTTATTTATTCGAGGTATGCGTGTTCACGTTTGCCTTGACGGGCGCCAGCGTGACGGTAAGCTGGGCCGCGATGAAGGAGGCAAGAAGACGGAACGGTTAGCGGAGGCATAAATTTGGACATCTCCCCATACGATGATGGGGGGGAGGGATGTACATGCTTATTAGGCGTTCACGTTGGCTTGTCATCGTAATCGGAATCATCAGCATATGTACACTCGGCTTGGCGCCTGCCGCTGCCGCTTCGGAGCCGAACAGCATGGCTGGCAAGCCGGAAGAGCGATGGCAGAAGTTGGACCAGCAAGCGGAAGCCATATATGAGGCCGTAAAGAAGCAAGAGCTTGAACAAGCGCGGCAGCTTGTGCAAAAGATGGGAGAAGCGATGACCGACACTTCATTTTATGGCGTGACGGGTGTCGAAGGGGTGCGGGCGTTCAGTGATGCGATCGTTCAAGTGAAGCGCGCGCTGCCTGCAATAGAATTGAATGAGGATCGCCTGATGCATGTTGCGGCCCGATTGCGGCTGGCGTCGGATGCGTTAATCCATAAAAAACAAGCGATGTGGCTGCAATACGAACAAATGCTTCGTGATGAAATGAACCGAATGAAGCAGGTCAAACAAGAAGAGGAGTGGTTGTCCAGCGCCAAGCAGTGGCTGCTGCATGTGGACCGCATCCGGCCAGCCGCGACCATACAGCGCAGTCCGGAGACAATGGAGGTCATTGAATCCCTTGTACGGCTTGTCGAACGGGCTGTTGCCAAGCAGACGCCCCTCGCTGAGGTCAATCAGGCGTTGAACCGGCATGGAGATGAATGGCTCCGCCAACTGTTCGGCAAGACCAAGGACGCGCCGACCTTCGGCCAAGAAGATACCGGGACACTGCCGCTGCAATGGACATTGTTATTTACGTTCATCATTTGTTCCGTGCTCTTCTATGTCGCCTTGCAGAAATACCGCTACGAGCATGACTCGATTCGTCCAGGACGCTTTCGAAAGTAATGCATATCTCCAGCGCTTCTGCACGTTTGAACACGCGCTTGTGCACCACGTTTGTACGGCATGCTTGAACACTGTGGTCGTGCACCACGTTTGTACGGCATGCTTGAACACTGTGGTCGTGCACCACAACTTGTATACGGCATCTTGAACATCGCACTTGTGCACCATAACTTGTATGGTATCTATGAACACCGCGGTCGTGCACCATGCTTTTACTGCATGTTTGCACATTGCGCTTGGACATCACACTGCTTGAACATGAGCGGACATCACTCCAAGCGGAGATGCGTATCCGTTAAGGATGGTTGACATCCGGGATGCTGGGGGTTGGGAACTGGATGGAGCTTCAACTGGATCGCATGCACCAGGGAGGCACCATGCCAGCGAAGGGACCTTGCATGCGAGAGGGGAGGATTTAAATGGAAGGATGTAGATGTTTTTGCGTCCTTATGCATATTCTCCCCTTGAGTCAGGAACGATGGACATCAAGCATCCACCGTATCACTGCCCCCACGGTTACACGACTAAAATGTGGCTTTTTCCGCTTTACTGGTACCGGAGGCGAATCACTCAAGCTTAGAGACAAGAATATAGTCCCCTCAATTTAGCACGATAAAGTAAACGCCGAAAATACCCTTAGCTGTACAAAACGTTGGTCAGAAAATACGAGAAAACACCGTTCTAGGGTGTAGAACGGGTGTTCTAAATATCGTCTGACGTGCTGTGGAAGGCACGGTTCAGGAATAAAAAATAAACACCCTCTCACATGCCGCAGAAAGCACTGTTCAGGAAAACGAAACAAGTACAGTCTTACCGTATATAAGCTGCCGTATAGAAAATAACACTATCTTTTCTAATTAAAGACGTTGTTCTGAAAAGGCAAATAAACATCGTCTTTTACTATGGCAACATGCGGTTCTGAAAAGCTGAATAAACATGGTCTCAAGCACTTGCTAGACGCCTTCTAAAAACGAAATATATAAGTGTGTTAAGCAATCGAAATAAGCACCATCATATACTATGCAAGATGCTGCTCGACATATCAAAATATATACCGCCCTACGATGTGCAAGACACTGTTCAGTAGATCTGGGTATACGCCGTCTACGCCGCGCAAGACGTCGCTCGGGACGGAGTAGATGCTTGTCCTGTATGTGTTAAACTAATCGGCGATGGCATAATACATAGTTGAAGCAATTGAGAGGCGACGGCAGTAGCTGGCGCATTGAGCCGGAAGTTGAATTCATCCAGATAGCGCTGCAGGTACTTGGCCCCGATTCCGTGGAACGTTCGGTTCAACCATTGGCGAGCCTGCCTGTACATTGTATAAAGCCGGCTATCCCGGCGAATGCGGAAAATGTAGCGGTTTATCTCTGTCTCATAGTCATCGTTTTTCTCCACATGCTGTGTCCTGAAGTGCTGACATCCCGAAGGAAGCAGCAGCTTGCCCGAGAGATGCTCCCTGCCGATAAGCTTCATCTTGAATTGTCTTGCCGGTCCGTACTCGGAGTACGATGAAGTCTCCGCAACGATAATTGCCGTCTCCTTGTCATGCATCACGATAGGCGAACTGAACGGGCGCCCATAAAACACGATAATGCCCCGAACATCCCCCTTCATCAGATTATGGGTATCATGATAATGAATTGCGCCTCGAATTTTATGTAAAATGAGCCAGGACGTTTTATATGTCACTTGAAGCATGGCTTGCAGTTGAACAGCGTTGATTCCAGGCTCTCTATACGAGACGAGCCAAATCGCCGTTAGCCACTTCTTAAGAGAGGTTCTGCTGCCTTCCATTATCGTTCCGGCGATAAGCGAAGTCTGGTGACGGCAAGAGCGGCATTCATACAGAGGAAGCCGGCGTGTTCTGATAATATAAGCCTGGCGATGTTCACATTTCGGACAAATGAAACCTTCCGGCCATTTGACGCTCTCCAAATAAGCGGCGCTATCCGCTTCCGTCGCGAATGTGTTCCACAACTCCTCCAAGGTTGCAATCTTATCCAACTTCTCCACTTGCGGTCCCTCCAGACTATTATTGTTTGGGCAGGGAGAACAAACGTTCTCGATTCAATTATAACGAACATACATTCTGTTATCAACCTCTATCTTTCAAAAATAGTGCAAAAATAGCGCTTTTCAGTTTCGTATTCTTTGGAGGTTTTAACACGCGGCGTTTTACCACGAGCCGGGGGAACTGGCCGCCGCGGTAATGGCCGATGAGCTTTACCTTTTATATATCTCTCTCTTCTTATTTTCAATCTCCCTTTGTGTCAGGAAAAGTGGAGCCATATTTTTATTACTGAGGTCTTTCATCTAGAATATATGTGAAAAATCGTAGTTGAGAAAATGAAGGGAGGCAGTTAGAACCAGAGTTTTTCTATTCGTGATTCCGGGATTCATAAGCTTATATTGTTCAGGCAGTCACGGTCCTGTACATCTGATAATAGGCTTGTCCTGAATGAACGGGAGAGTAGGATAAACAAGCGGGGAGAGAGGTTGGAGTGGTGAACAGGGTTAGATTAGCTGATGAAGCCTGATGTCACTGGGTTCCTGAAGCAACGGGAAAATAGGAAGAAGCAGCGGGGAGAGGATGTAGTGATGAACAGGGTAAGGTTTGTTGATGAGCTTGCTGTTCCGGGTTTCCTGACGCAAAGGGAGAGTAGTGAAAAGAGCTCTGACAGTATGTATTGCTCTGGCTCCCATGCGTTCTCAATTATCCGGGACAAAGATGGTTACTGGAAGTAAGGCATCGAAGTGATTGACAAGCAAGCTATAATGACAAGGATTGGGATGATGAGGATATGGATAATAAGAATTTAATAGAAATGCAATGTGTCCCAATTAGGCGGATACTATGTATGGGGGTGGAGTTACTTCTGAGTTAAAGGGAGAGGGCAAGGGGAAGTGAGGGCGGAGGGAGCTAAGGAAGAAGCGCAGCCCAAAAACCGGAAACTTGTGCCCCCGGTATTTTCTTAGAGCGTAAATAAGTTTTCACAGTGCGCGAATCTTAATCGGTGCTAATCATCATGAGTGTGAATATTCACAATTCGCAAATCATCATCAGTGCCCGAATCTTCATCTCCGGCATTGTGCATGGCCGCTAGTCTTCGCGGAAGCCCTCTCCAAGCACGTCGTGAACATCGCTGACGACGATGAAGGCGCGCGGGTCGATTTGTTTGACGATCGTTTTGAAGCGGCGCATTTCGGTGCGGCTGACGACGCAGTACACGATCTGCTTTTGTTCGCGGGAGTAAGCTCCGATGACGGGAATGAGCGTTACCCCTCGCTCCATCTCGCTTGTTATCGTTTGCGAGATCGCTTCGGCATGGTCTGTGATGACGGTGAAGGCCTTGGCCGCATACGCCCCTTCCTGAATAAAGTCGATGATTCGGGAAGAGATGAATACGGTTACGAGAGTGTACAGTATTTTTTCCTTCGGGATGTAGAATAAGGCGGAGCCGATGATGAAGATATCGAGCAGCAAAATGAATTGTCCCATGCTAATTCCGAATCTTCGGTTGGCGATCCGCGCCAGGATGTCTACGCCTCCGGTAGTGCCGCCGAAGCGGAATACGATGCCAAGGCCGGCCCCTAGCGTCACGCCCGCATACAGGGGAGCAAGGATGAAATCGTGTTCCGTCTGGAACGGGAGGATCCATTGATTGGCTACGGCCCGTTCGAACAGCCACAAAAACACGGTGAGGGACAGAACGCCATAGATGCTGTATATTAATTGCCGGGTTCCCAACGCTCTCCAACCGATTGCAAAAAGCGGGATGTTCAGGACAAGCGTGGAAATGGACGGTTGTATGCCTGCGGCATAGTTCAGCAGCACCGTAATCCCGGTGACGCCCCCTTCCATTAGCTGGTTGGGAATAATGAAGTAAATCAGACCGAACGCGTACACGGCCGTTCCGATCGTTATCGGCAGGTAGGTCTGCCATATGCGCTGCAGCCAGGTCGAATTCACGTGTGGCAAGGCTCCTTTTTAATCAAAATAAGTATCGCGTCTGAGCGGCGCATTCTTAGTATATCGAAATAAGTTACATATAAAAAGCATTTGTTTTCCAGCCGGGTATACGTTAACATAGTAGCAGAAATGAAACATGAAAGAGCTGACGAAGAAGGGGATGGCATGGCGACAAATTCGGATTTGAAGGTGCTCTTGTCGTCGCTGCGCGAGAAGCCGCTGGCGGAAATGCAGCGCGAAGTGGACCGTTACATATCGCAATTCAAGGAAGGATATTTCAGTCCGCTTGCCTTGCTGGCGCGTTTGTCGGAAGAGGTCGGCGAATTGGCCAGAGAAGTGAATCATACGTATGGCGAGAAGCCGAAAAAGGCTTCGGAAGCGGATAATTCCATCGAACTGGAGCTCGGGGATATCCTGTTCATTTTATTGTGCTTTGCCAATTCGCTTGGCATTGACTTGACGAAGGCGCATGACGATGTTATGCATAAATTCACCACGAGAGACGCTGATCGGTGGACGCGGATTGAGGAAGAGCCGAACGCTTAGCAGGTACGATAAGGAAAGGAAGGGCGAGGATGGAACAAATCAAAGTAGCCGTAGTCGGAGCAGGAGGACGAATGGGCCGTGAGGTCGTAAAAATGGTGCTGGGAGATGACGCGCTTCGCCTCGTTGCCGCTATCGACCGTTCAGCCGGACCTGTCGACGCCGGTTCGCTGGTCGGTTTGCCGGCCTCCGGGGTCATCGTCGAGTCCGATCTAGAGAAGGCGCTCATAGCAACCGCGCCGGATGTGATGGTTGATTTTACGACTCCGCAGGCGGTCCTGCAGCATACCGAGCTGGCGATTCAGTATGGGGTTCGCCCCGTAATCGGAACGACGGGGTTCGCTCCTGAGGATATCGAACGCTTGGGCGACATGTGTAAGAACCAGGGAATCGGGGGGGTGATCGCACCGAATTTTTCGATTGGTGCGATCCTGATGATGCGCTTCACTCAGCAGGCGGCCAAATATTTCCCGGATGTTGAGATTATTGAATATCACGGGGATCAGAAGCTGGACGCGCCTTCGGGAACGGCGATTAAGACGGCCGAGCTGATTTCCGAGACGAGGGAAGAAAAGCGACAGGGCAATCCGAACGAAGAAGAGAAGCTGGAAGGCGCGCGCGGAGGATACTATAATGGATTCCGCATCCATAGCGTACGGCTCCCGGGGGTGTTTGCGCAGCAGGAGGTTATTTTCGGCGGTTATGGACAAACCTTGAAAATTCGCCATGATTCTTATGAGCGTGCCGGCTATATGCCGGGCGTCAACGTCGCGGTGAAGAAAGTGATGGAGCTTCAAGAGCTGGTTTACGGATTTGAACATCTGCTAGACGACTAAGCCCGTTATTTTACAGGGGATATCGCAACGGAGGGTTACGACATGTACAAAATCGCATTTATCGCACATGACCGGAAAAAAGACGAGATGGTCAACTTCGTGACGGCGTATGAAAATGTATTCCGCGGCCACCAGTTATACTCGACAGGCACGACGGGGCTTCGCATTATGGAGCAAACCGATTTGGACATCCATCGCTTCCAATCGGGGCCGCTCGGCGGCGATCAGCAGATTGGCGCTCTGGTGGCCGAAAATGAGATGGATCTCATTATATTCCTGCGCGATCCGTTAATGGCCCAGCCGCATGAGCCGGATATTATCGCGCTGCTTCGTCTATGCGATGTGCAGGGCATTCCGGTGGCGACGAATGTCGCGACGGCGGAAATTTTGGTTAAGGCGCTGCAGCGCGGCGATTTTGCATGGCGGGAATTGTCTCATAAATACAAGCCGGGAGTGGAAGAGTAAATGAAAGAGCTGGATATCCTTGCCTTCGGCGCGCATGCGGACGATGTGGAGATTGGGATGGCGGGCACCATCGCCAAGCATACGAAGCTTGGTTTTCGAGTCGGCATCTGCGATCTGACAGAGGCGGAGATGTCCTCGAATGGTACGGTGGAGCGGAGGCGAGGAGAGGCGCAGCAGGCCAGCGACATTCTTGGCCTGTCCGTTCGCGACAATCTGAAGCTGCCCGACAGGGGGCTGGAGCTCCGGCGCGAGCATATCGATGCGGTCGTCGGCGCGATCCGCCGCTATCGTCCCCGCATCGTATTCATGCCTTACTGGGAAGATCGCCACCCGGATCATATTCAATGCAGCCGCATTGTGCAGGAAGCGATTTTCAATGCGAAGCTTCGCCGCTATATGCCCGATATGCCCGCGCATCAAGTGGAGCAGGTTTTTTATTACTTCATTAATGATATCGCTCCCGCGCAGATTCTGGTCGATGTGACGGATGTCTATGAAGAGAAGCGCAAGGCGCTGCGAGCCTATGCTTCTCAATTCGTCCGCCCGAGCGGCACGGAAGATGTCGTCTTAACGCCGCTTAATCAAGGCTATGTGGAACGGGTAGAGGCAAGAGACGCCTTGCTCGGGCAGGCCAGAGGCTTTGCTTTGGCCGAAGGATTTGCCATGAAGGGGCCTTACGCCGTTTCCGCCTTTTTATAAGTATCCGTTCAGGGCATGCTGGATGCCGTGGAACGAAGCATTTTGGAACAGATAGGAGGGAATCGGCTTGAAGGAAGGACTGAAAATCGGAATTACCTGTTATCCGTCTCTAGGAGGCTCCGGCGTCGTTGCGACCGAGCTGGGGAAGCTTCTGGCGGAGCGCGGACATCAAGTGCACTTTATCACCCACAATATTCCATTCCGCCTCGGATCCGGGTTCTTGAAGAATATCTACTATCATGAAGTGGATGTCAACGATTATTATGTCTTTCGCTATCCGCCCTATGATTTGTCGCTGGCGAATAAAATGGCGCAGGTAGCCAATATGCAGCAGCTCGACGTCTTGCATGTTCATTACGCCGTGCCGCACGCAGTTTGTGCCTATCTGGCCAAACAGATGTCCCATCCGGATCTGAAGGTCGTCACGACGCTGCACGGGACGGATATTACCGTTCTCGCCCAGGATGAATCGCTCAAGGATATGATTCGGTTCGCCATCAATGAGAGCGATGCGGTAACTGCCGTTTCCCAGGATTTGATTCGAGAAACGCGGGAACTGCTGGAGATAACCCGCCCGATCGACTTGACCTATAACTTCGTTGACAAGCGCATCTATTATCCGCGGGATGTCGCTCAGCTCCGCGCTGAATTCGCTTATCCGTTTGAGAAAATTTTGATGCATATATCGAATTTCCGTCCGGTGAAACGGGTGGCGGATGTCGTGGATATTTTTTATCGCGTGCAGCAGGAAGTGGCCGCCCGTCTCGTATTCGTCGGCGAAGGACCGGATATGCCGAAGGTGCAGTGCAAAATCCGGGAGATGGGGCTGGAGGATCGGGTTCACTTTCTCGGCAAGCAGGATGAAATCGCCCAAGTCATTTCGATGGCCGATTGCTTGCTGCTTCCTTCGGAGAAAGAGAGCTTCGGCCTGGTCGCGCTAGAAGCGATGGCTTGTGGCGTGCCGACGATCGGTTCGGAGGCCGGAGGGATTCCGGAGCTGGTGAAGCATGGAGAGACCGGATTCCTCGCTCCGATCGGGGATACGGAAGCGATGGCCGATTACGCCATTCAGCTGCTGAGCCAGCCGTTGCTCGCCCAGACGATGCGCGAAGCCTGTCTCCATCGGGCTCGCCACGATTTCTGCAACGATTTGATCACGTGGGAATATGAAAAAATTTATTACCGGGTGCTCGGGCAAGAGGTCGGCATTCCGAAGCCCGTCTGTTAACGTACAGCCGGAATCTACTGCGCGCAATGGCTGCCATTGCGCGCGCTTGCATGTAAAGGGGTGACAGGATGGAATGGAATCCTGACGAAAAATTGCTGTATGCGGAGGCGCAGCAAGTAATGCGCCACTTGCTGGCGGCGGGGCATGACGCCTACATTGTCGGAGGCTCCGTGCGCGACAGGCTGCTTGGCCGGCCGGTCGGCGACATCGATATCGCCACCTCCGCTCTGCCGGAGCAGGTGACGGCGTTATTCCGCCGCGTCGTGCCAACGGGACTAGAGCACGGCACGGTGACGGTCGTCATGGATCATCATACATATGAGGTGACGACGTTCCGCAAGGAATCCGCCTACGAGGATCACCGGCGGCCTGAAGAGGTGGAGTTCATCGGCGATTTGGAGGAGGATCTCCGCCGGCGCGACTTCACGATCAACGCAATGGCGCTTGATATTGAGGGGCGCCTGCATGATCCGTTCGGCGGCCGGGACGATCTGGAGCGGCGCCTTATCCGCTGCGTCGGCGATCCGGAGACGCGCTTCCGCGAGGACGCCCTGCGGATGCTGCGGGGCGTTCGGTTCGCGTCGCTGCTGGGCGGACGCATCGCCAAGTCGACGTGGCGGGCGCTCCTCCGCCAACGGGAAACGCTGCGCTACGTCGCGATGGAACGGGTGCGCGACGAGCTGTGGAAGCTGACCGCGGGAGCCGATCCGGCCCGCGGGTGGGCCATGCTGGCGCGCAGCGGGCTCCTGCGCTATGCGAAGGAGCCGCTCGGCGCGCTGGCAAGCCCCGCGCCGGATGGGTGGCCGCGGCTCTTGTGCGCGCTCGGAGCCGTGGACGGACCCGAGCTGCG
>NZ_LDIG01000163.1 GCF_015845845.1 Paenibacillus dendritiformis | reverse complement strand
ATCTCACTGTCGTATGCCTTACATTCAGCGCTGCACCGCGGACAGGCAAATACGGCCCCGCGCTCAAAATCAAGATGCAAGTGCCAAACTTGTTCCTGATCGTCAAACTCAATATGCGTCAGTTTCCATGGCTCTTCCAACTGCAATGCCACGTTAAACATGTCCATGATCAAATTGTCATTACTGCTTAATGAGGTCCACATTTATCAATCCGCTCCTATTAACGTAATACTGAGCAGTATTGACTATTTTTCTATGATTCAGACTTTAAGCCATTCAGTATAGCGAGGAGGCGAAAATAACAGCAGGCGGTTCTATTTTACTTTCGTCCATCCTTCCATCTGATTGCAATGAAGATGATATTATTACTTTATTTGAAGCGTTATGTGCCGCGCTCGAGGAAGAAGGAAGTTCTTTAAGTGAGAGTGCGGAAATTCATGCCCATCTAAACAAGACTCTCGAAAAACTGTTTTTGAGCAAATATATTGAATTCTTTGCGATAGGAACACCGAGGCTAGTAATGCTCCCCTGTGATAAACAGGGGAAGTTTCTCATCAGAGTTGCCGCAAGTCAGAATACAATAAAATCAAAGAAAAAGAAGTCCATTAAGGAAGGCATCAAACTGATGCTCATGGGCCGTTTGCTCGGAATTGCCATTGGGGCCGCTCTTCTGGGTGGATTATACTTTCTTCTTCTAAGGTATGAGTAGAGGAAGGTCGCGCCAAAAAAAAGAAGTGAAAGGAAAATCCGCCCTTTTATGCATAAGGGCGGCTGATGACATCATTTTATTGTTCCCGTTTTGGTTATTTTAGAACATAGTGCTTGCATGCGAAGCGATCAGGATCTCATGCATTTGGGTAGTGCCTTCAATGATCTCATTCAGCTTGGAATCTCGATAGTATCTTTCGAGCGGATAGCTGTTATGGCATCCGTTGGCCCCATGAATTTGTATGGCATCATTTGCGACTTTATTGATCATTCGGGAGGCAAAATATTTGGCGTTCCATGTTTCCATAATCGAGTCCGGATCACCCTGCTCCTTAAGATAACCGGCATTCAAGCACAGCAGTCTGGCAGCTTTAATATCTACCACCATTTCGGTAATCATTTTTTGGATAAGTTGATGACTTGACAATAAGTCTCCAAATTGTCTTCTCGTATTGCTATACTGCAGACACTCTTCTAAACACGCTTGCCCTAAACCGACACAACCCCAGGCAATCGTATATCTACCATAATCCAGGCAAGTTAAAGCGATATGAGACAGCCCGCTGCCTTCTCCTCCCAGGCGATTTTCCTTTGGAACCTTGCATTGATCGAAGCGGAGTTCCGCCAGCATCGAGGCTCTGGCTCCCATCATTCCTGAAATCGGTCTTATCAAAAAGCCTTCAGTGTGTTTATCAAGCAGAAATGCTGTCGGTTTGCCATTGCAGTGCGCAAAGATCAGGAAGACATCTGCGATTTGTCCCATAGTAATCCACTTTTTACGGCCATTGATCACGTAATGATCCTCGAATAAATCAGCGCTTGTTTCCATGCTTTTTGCATCGCTGCCTACATATGGCTCTGTCAGAGCAAAGGCCCCAATTACTTCTCCGCTCGCCATCCTGCCGAGCCATTGTTCTTTTTGCTCATATGTCCCCCATCTGCTAATGGCTAAAGCCACCATCCCATGAACGGTCAGCAGGCTTCGAGCAGAAGAGCAGCCTCTTCCGAACTCTTCATTAAGCAGGCCAAGCCCGATCATATCAAGCCCCATCCCATCGTACTCCCGAGCTATCATGGAGCCTATGTACCCCTTCTCTGCCATCTTTTTCATCACTTCCGGGGATAATTTTTCGGTTCTATCACTTTCCCCGGCACTCGGAATGACAAACTGATCTACAAATGCCCTAAATTCCATTTGAAGATTGCGTTGTTGGGCTGAAATGTTCAAGGATTTACCCCTCTCTCTGCGAATACTTGGATTTCACTTTGCTTCTTATCAATAAACTCCGCAATAGCCTGAATGCTTCGGAAATTGTCCATATCCAAATCCGTGTCCTCGACCGTGAGTTGGAATTGTTGTTCGATAAACATAACTAACTGCATCGCAAAGAGCGAGTTTACAAATCCAAGCCCAAAAATATCCTCATTATCCTGAAGTTCATATTTGCGAAAATACCTCGAAAGAAAGATTCTGATCTGCACCTTGATTTGCTCCATCTCTCATTTCTCCTGTCTATAATTTTGTAGAAAGACTGTGATTCAATATTGGTAAAAGCCCTTTCCCGATTTCTTGCCCAGCAAGCCCGCATCAACCATCTTTTGGAGCAGGGGACAGCATCTGAACTTTGTATCCTGAAAACTCTCGTATAAGACGTGCAAAGAATGAACAACCGTATCAAGACCGATTAAGTCCGCCGTCTCGAGAGGCCCCATCTTATGCCCATAGCATTTGCGAAATAACTTATCCACTTCAATCGGGCTTGCCAGTTGATCCTGTACTACAAACGCAGCCTCGTTCATAAATAGATGAGAGATTCGGTTGGATACAAACCCAGGCAAATCATTAACGATAATGCATTCTTTCCCCAGTTCACTCATCAAGCGTACGGTTTCTTGAAGCGTTTCTTCGGACGTATGATGACCCCGAATAATTTCAATCGCTTCTTTTAATGGAACTGGATTCATGAAGTGAGTGCCAATCACTTTATCTGCCCTCTTGGTTAAAGCGGCAATTTTCGTAATCGAGATACAAGAAGTATTCACCAAAAAAATGCAGTGCGGAGGGCATATTTTATCAATTTGCAGATAAACGTTTCGCTTTATTTCCCATTGTTCGGTCACATTTTCCACGACACAATCTACTTGACTCAATCGATAATAGTCGGTCGTCAACTCGATTCTTGCTATAATATCTTCCAGTCTCTCTTTTCCTGTAGAACACTTGTTGAACAAAGTATGAAAGCGAATGTTCATTCGCAGATCCTCTTCGGCTTTATGGAGCGCCCGATTGTCAATATCAATCAAAATCACTTTCAAACCCTTTTGGGCGAAGGACTGCGCAACACCCGCCCCCATGACCCCAGCGCCAATGATCCCAATGGTATCCATCATTGCTTCCTTCTTTCCGGTCCGTAGTGTTCCCTGGTATCTATTTTGGCATCAACCGATAAATGAGCATTCAATCTATCCCTTTGCTCATTTTCCGTGCGGCAATCATGCTCCCCGCAAGCGCCATAACGATTGTCCAGGCAAGTAAATAAAGGATCTGCCCTTTATAATTGAATATGCCATTCCCATTCTCAATTCCTTCACTTAACGACATAAACGCTCTTAATGGAATGATGTCCAAAATCCAATTCAGAACATTGTTGCTGACTGTAAAGGAGTTGAAACAACCTGCCAATAAAGAAGTAACGAGCGCAATTCCGCTAGCTGTTAACGAGATATTTTCTCTGAGCACCGAGGAAATAAATAAGGCAAACGCAGTAGAGAGCGCGGTGAGAAGTCCAACTAAGAACGCTAGCATGCCTAGACTAAACCCCATTTTTACTCCAAATAATTCCCTGGTCATTACAACGGCTAGAAAAGTGGGAACATAAAGACAAATAAATGTAAAGAGCCCTTGTGTAAAAATATATTGGGTTTTATTCACCGGGGCCGCAAATATTCTACGAAGCGTTTTTAATGTACGATCTTCTGGATAAAGCAATGTAATCGCGACTGCCTGCATAATCAAGATCATGACGACAAAGCCCAATATTTTCGTTCCACCCCCCCTTTCCCGCTCTGGGGGTTTACCAACTAAAGGGGAATGTTTCGTAATGAAATTCTCAAGTTCTTCCTTATCGGCTTTACTTTTAATTACCGTCTCCACTTCGTGCTGCCCATTCCTTTTCTCTTCATAGATGAAATCATAATGGCCCAACAGCAAATTCGAGATTTCCGGCTTTTCCTTCAATACTTTAATGTCGTATTTATCATTTTGCGGAATCGCGTCGGCATTGCCCGCGGTAACCCAAGCTACTGTGGACTTCGTCTCCTCTCTCCCGGCAAAAAGAACGGCAGCTGTAATCATGATCGGAATAATAATCACCGCGACAATAATCACTTCTTTTTTGGTCAGGATGCGGTGTAGCTTATTTTTAAACAGATTTCCGATGTTCATCATTACACGTATTCCTCCGGTTTAAAGATGATTTGACTAATCCCAATACAGATGAAGGAAAAAAACAGCAAGAAGGCAATGGTAGGAAGGTAAATGCCGAAGTCTTGATCGTAGATGATCTGAAAGGAAGAATCTGTTACCCACTTGACTGGAGAAAAGTTGGCTACTTGCTGCAAGAATTGCCCATAATGACCTACTGGCGAGAAGATTCCGCCGAAAAACACAAATAAGAGCGCTAAGATAGGCATAATCGCGTTAGCTCTTTCTTCGCTTTTGAAGAGACAGCAGACAAGTGTGCCCAGACAGCAGCCGAAAAAAGTAAGGATATTAATTAACAAAAGAATATATCCCATATTTTTGCCGCCGAAGTTTATCTGAAATACGGTTTGTTCAACCAAAATGATGATCGCATACGAGAGTGAACCAAAAATATAAGTGGCGATCAGCTTCGATAGGTAAATTTCTGTTTTATTCACCGGAGCATAGGCGAGTCGAATATTTCCCTTCTTCACCTCTTTGGACATGAACGTGTTCGTAACGGTCATTGAAATCATAATCGCAGAAAAAATGATCGTGGTCACACCGTAATAATCATAAGAGCTGACTTGCCCGCCTCCAAAATTACTGCTCGTTACAAAACCAAAGCCAATAAACAAAACGATTGGAAACACTGTATTCATAATAAGCAGCATTGGGCTCCGAACAATATTAATGAAATCGAATCTGATAATTCTCAAAAAGTTCATTCCCATCCTCCTAATCCCGAAGCGTTCGTCCAGTTAATTCCAAGAATACGGTTTCTAATGACGCCTCTTTGCGTTTCATGTTCTCGATTTTGCAACCATTTGCGGTCAGGACGGATATGATTTCATTGAGATTGTCATTCGACTTATCGACCTTGACATCGATCGAATTGTCAGAGATGCTAACTTTCATCACGCCTTCAATGTTATATAACTGGTCCTCAATTAATTCTTCAAGATTTTTAACACTGAAATAATACGTAATGCCGTCATTCATTCTTTGTTTTAGTTCTTCCTTCGTTCCCTCAGCAATAATTTTGCCATCATTCATAATGATAATTCTGTCGGCGATAGCCTCTACTTCCTCCATGTAGTGCGTAGAATATATCACCGTCGCGCCTCTCTCTTTTAAAACTTTTATGGAGTCCAGAATATGGTTCCTTGATTGAGGATCTATCCCGACCGTAGGCTCATCCATAATAATAATCTTGGGCTGATGGGCAATGCCGCATGCAATATTCAACCGTCTCTTCATCCCGCCTGAAAATGTTTTCGGCTTATCATTTTTTCTATCATAAAGCCCGACGACTTCCAGGGCCTCCTTGACACAAAGGTCCAATTGCTTGCCTTTTATCTTGTACAAACTTGCAAAAAAACGCACATTTTTTTCGGCGGAAATTTCCTCATAGATGGCCAAGTCTTGAGGAACGATTCCAATTCCCTGTTTAATCGGCTTTACATTTCTTTGCAGATCATGTCCCAGCACAGTGACTTCACCCTGATCTGCCTCTAATAAAGTAGCCAATATGTTAATCGTCGTGCTTTTTCCTGCTCCGTTCGGACCAAGTAAACCAAGAATTTCTCCTTGCCTGACCACAAAATTAATCCCGTCGAGAAATCTTTAAACAGGGTTTGGAAGAATTTCATTCCGCGGTCTGCCGCCTTCAGCATGACTTGCTTACCCAAACTTGTTATTTTTACATTAACGGCTCGCTTATCACGCTTACTCGGAACAGTAACTACATAGCCTTTTTTTTCTATAAGCAAGATCAGTTGTTTCAAACTTTGCTTTGTAGTGCCAAGCTTTCTGGCAATGTTATTGATCGTCGTCTCCTCTTCCGGCAAGTGAATGATGGCCATCATCACCATGAATTGGCGGGATGTGATCCCTTCGAAATAGCGGTCACCCGTGATCTGAAGCTTATTCGTCAATGAAAAAAGGGTTGCGTACGTCTGTTGCATGAAAAATAACACTCTTTGTTGATCAGTCAACCTCCCCATCCTCCCATCGACATTACTGCTAACCTGGTACCTTAAGGGTACCATACCTCCTCCCCTCACATTAGACAGTATACTGTCAAATGTATGATATCAGAACCTTTCTGAGCAGTCAATATTATACAATTAACAATTCGGCTCCCCTGCTATCTTAATTCTCAGGGCGCAAATGGTTTCAAATGATACCTTGATAATTTGCGCCCGTTTCATCCAAAATTTGTTGAAACCATTGCTCTTGTTCCCGCAGGCTTAACTTTTTCGTCTCCAAAATCTTTTTCAATAATCGCAGAATGTCCCGTTTCACTTCTTGAGAGTATTTTATTTCTCCTTTCTCAAGAGCAGTGTTAATGTCGACAAGTTGTTGATAGGATCTAACGACACCTGCAATGTAATTCTCTTCGTCAAAATTCCGGTTGGGAGTCGATACTGCCGCCAGCATGCACTTGGAGATTAAGGCGGATTTATTCGGACCAAACTCCGGGCCTTGGAATAATCTCAAGGCCGCGTCCCTTTCTTCCCTTACGCCAAAG
This sequence comes from Paenibacillus dendritiformis, assembly GCF_015845845.1. GTDB lineage: Bacteria > Bacillota > Bacilli > Paenibacillales > Paenibacillaceae > Paenibacillus_B > Paenibacillus_B dendritiformis_C. Next base: position 3,057 of record NZ_LDIG01000163.1, on the reverse strand, counting down.
CATATCGTTTGGAGTGTTGGATGCTCACCCAGAATCCCTTCAAATATATTTCTGGCGCTAAAGTCAACGACGAATTTTATTCCTTTTTCTTCAAAATATTGAATAATCGAATTCCATTTTACCGGACGAATTAGATGTTGGATTAAATTCTCTTCGACGCATCGGTTCGAATAATACGGCTTGCCCGTACAATTCGACATTACCGGGTATCTGAAATCGCCGAGCTCCATCCTTGAGATGGCATCCCTTAATTTCCCTATCCCTTGTTCCATAATTGGACAGTGGTACGGCGCGCTTAAAAACAGAGGCGACACAGTCGCTTCATGTTCAAGCAATATCCCCTCTGTATCCACAAGGTCTGCGTTTATACCAGAAATCGCGCATTGCGTAGCTGAATTGAAGCACGAAACATACACTTTCTTTCCTTTTAAGCGTTGTTGTCTGCAGATTTCCTGAACAAACGCCGCTTCAATCCCGTCTACAATGGTCATCCCGCCATCAGATGCTTGCTGTATCTCCGTGCTGATTTCACATCTCAGTTGTACCAGCTTGAGCGCATCCGAAAATTTCAAAACACCAGCGGAAGCCAATGCAGAATATTCACCTAAACTATGCCCCGCGCAAAACTGCGGAGTGATTCCCGTCTCACTGACAAATACTCGAAACGCAGCAACCCCAAATGCTACAATCGCAACATGGGCGTGTTCCGCTTTTGCCAGTATGGATAAAGGTCCACGAAAAGATAATTCGCTTAAATGAATTCCCGTTACTTGTTCCGCTTCTTGAATCGTCTCTCTGACAATTTCATATTCGTCATACATAGCCTTATACATTCCGACGAACTGACTCCCTTGACCAGGGAACACAACAGCACATTTATGCATACTACTCCTTTCCGCTGATCTGATAGTTATGGACAGCTAAGTTTGGGTCTGCCCATTTCTTTAGGCCTTTGACCCGTTCTTTCTTTTTTGCGACCGAAATCATCGTTTGAAGGATTGGCTGTGCGTACTCATGAATAAAAAAATGCCCGCCATTGAAGTGATGAACTTGAAATTCCTGTGAGGTGTATCGGCTCCATTCGTTGATGTCTTCTTCTGTCAATTCATCTTCTTTTCCGTTAAAAATCGTAATGCCGCAAGCGAAAGGTTTGGCGGGTTCTACGTATTGGCAGGTTTGGACCAATTTATAATCATTTTTTAAAATCGGAATGAAAACATCTCTTAGCTCCTCATTTTCCAAAAACTCCAACGGAGTACCGCCCAGATGATAGATTTTCTTTGCAAACTCATCGTCCTTCATTGTATAGGAGATAGAATCTCCTTTATTTAAGTGCGGGGCTTCCTTTCCTGACAAGAAAAGATGCTTAGGAGATCGGATACCTAGTTGCACGATCCGATGGGTCAAGTAATAGACGATCCAACTCCCCATACTGTGACCAAACAACATGTAATCGTCTTCAATGAAACCCTGTTCTAATCGGCTATAAAGATCATCAATTAATTGATCCATACGATCACATAATTCTTCGGTGAATCTTACTCCTCTTCCCGGCAACTCAACAGGCACAATTTCAACCCAGTCTCCCTGTATTTCTTTCCATTTCGAAAAAACAGAAGCCGATCCCCCAGCATATGGAAAACAGTATATTTTCATTCTTCTCTCCGTTTCCGCAGTCTCATTAACAACTCGTACTGCTGTAGTAATCAATTGCTCCTAGTTCTGTTCCAAATAACCTTTAATGATCGCTTCCATTCTTTCACGTTCATTCCCGAAACTTGGAATCAGAAGATGTAAGACATCGTTAATAATCCGAATGGAAATGTAACCTTTTGTCACGATTATTTCCGGCATTTTCTTGATTTCCATCTTAAATTTGCCGAATGGTTCAAACGAATAGGCAGGATCGAACGCCGTGACAAAGTTGATTGCCGGTATTTTCGAGAAATAATTATTTCTTACCTCTTTCGGCAAATTTTCAAGTTCAAATAAAGCATAAGAGTATCGGCTATTCTCCGCTTGATTAATGGTCCACCCATTCGTATTCACGACCTGAAGAACTGAATCCAGGTATAATCCCAATGTCGTATGATCCGCATTCTCTCTGCTGAACCGGATTAGAATAAACGGTAGTGTCCGTTGCTCTTGGCTCGGCTCGTCCATATTGATAAGAGCAAATAATTTGATTCCCCACTGAATCGGATTTTTCAAGATCTCATCTGCTTGGCCTGGCTTCATTTGATAGCTCACGTCTAGGAAATATTGAATGGTTTGCTCTCTTGTTGCATCATCATAATTTTTTGCTAGATGCAAAAAGCGATCCACAAACCCGTGGGTATCCTTTTTCAGTTTGTCTTCCATTCCCTTTCTTGATTTCACATATTCTCCGTACGCATTATCCATGACTTGCTTACCGATTCCAAGCATCTTATCGAGGAACAGATTTCCCAGAACTTCGGTGGATAGAAAGTCCCAAACGGCGTGTTGGGCATAAAAATAAATAAGATGTTTATCTGTCTCCTCTTTAACAATTAAGATTTTGGCCAGTAATCGATTGTTAGTGAAAAAGGGGGATACGCTGCTAATCGCTTCAAAGGCTTCCAGTTCCTCAGAGCGATGATCGCATTGCGTAAGGTCGATGTATGGCACATGCCACTCCCTTGTATATGTGTACTCCAGAAAGCAATTGTCCTCCTCACGATAAGCCCATCTGCATATGCTTTGTTCTTTCCTGAATCCGTGAAATGAAATCATAGAAAAGTTAGAAAATGAGTCTCCGGTAAAGTAAAATAAAGAAAAGGGAAGAATTCCCGTATTTTCTTGAACTCACCCCGGAGGTGCCATCGATGAAACCCGTACGTTTTCAACTGGATCAGTCCGTGGAGATGCTGACCGCTCATTCCGGTCTTGCCCTCATTGGCTTGCTCCTTTCCCATACCCAGATTGCCAAGCGCTTGACTCGTTCCTCGCTTCCCGGTGTACATCAACCCACGGTCACTCACCCGGATGTGGTCTACGCGTACCTGGGGCTACTTTGTCAAGGGAAAAGTGACTTTG
>NZ_LDIG01000162.1 GCF_015845845.1 Paenibacillus dendritiformis | reverse complement strand
CCTGAATTTCGAAAGTAACTGTGCCTGAAAAATGAAAAAAGGGCCCAAATCTTTGGTAGAATAGTGTTTGCGAAAACAACATCACCCAAAGAGAGGAGCACCTTTTAGGTGAAGTCTACCACACCCGTCAGCAAAATCAAGACTGAATTTTCCTTGCGTCACGCTTCCAGCGTTGGTGGAAGCAAAGTATTCCTGGAGTATCTCGAAAAAATCGAACTGGACAAAGCATTGCAGAACTTGAGCAACATCAAACACAGGCACTCCCTGTTCCCTGTTTTTCGCATCCTGCTCTACCTCATAATCGGCTGGACACTCGGTTGTGAACGCCTTTTTCATTTTCGAGCGTTGCAACAGGATGCACTTGTGCAACGTTTCCTCGGTGGACGCTGTCCACACCACACCTTGCTGTATAAAGAATTGAATCGGTTTGGTAAGCAACCAACTTTCACACTCGACTTGAGAAAGTTGAATCAGCAGGTCATCGCGCCTGGTTTGCCCGATGAACTCATCATGGATCTGGATTCCACCGTGGAAACCGTTTTTGGTCACCAAAAAGGCGCGGCCGTTGGCACGAATCCCCACAAACCGGGACGTAAAAGCTACCATCCGCTGTTGGCTTATGAAGGCCAATCTCGTTTGTGTTTAAACGCTGTTCTTCGTGCTGGAAATACGCATTCATCCACGAATGCCGCTGACTTCCTCCGCCAGACGTTCGAATTGCTTGGTGATCGTCCGGTGAAGTATGCCCGATTTGACAAAGGATTTGGCGGTGAGGACTTTTACGGCTTATGGGAATCCAAAGGAATCGGGTATGTAGGAAAATTGAAATGGACCCAGCGACTTCAAGCGGAAGTGCAACGCTGCTCCGTTTGGAAGCGATTTGTCGATGAGGAGTGGATCATCGAGGGCATTGTACTGGTCTACAAAGCCACCTCCTGGAAGAAAGCACGCCGTGTTGCCGTCATCCGCAAAGCACAGGTGTACGATGGGGATCAATCTCGGCTTCTTCTTGATACAGATTGGCAGTATGAAGCGATCGTCACAAGCCTTGAGTGGGAGCCGATTGACCTGTGGCATTTCTACAACCAGCGTTGCTGCATGGAAAACCACATCAAGGAAGCCAAGCGTGGCTTTTCCATCAACCGCATTTCGACAAGCCGCTTCACCGCGAATGAAATCGACTTGCTAATCAAGCTGTTAGCATACAACCTCTACGAACGGTTTAAACGCGACTGCTGTGAACCGGTTCATCACGGGTATACGATTGCCCGGTTTCGTCAGGAGTTTTTCCTCTGTGCCGCGACCATCATCCAGCATAGTCGGCAGGTGATTCTCAAGTTGGCGAGAGATTTCCCGAACCGCTACACTTGGCTACGGATCGCGACAAAAGTTGCTGCGCTGGAATGACCGCTTCCAAAAATAAACATGGAAATGCAATGCCTCTGTGGGATGGGGAGGGGGAAAATATGCCCTTCTTTTCGAATTAGCGCTCATGGGACTGGATATTTTCTTGTTTATTACAGTTGCTACCCGCCCTAGTAGGTTACTAACTCGCCTCCATTACGGGCTTTCGAAATCTGGGATCAATTAATAATCCAAAAGATGCATCAGAATTAATAACAATGACAAAAGCGATGCAATTGAGCAAAGTGTTCACGTCAGCACGTGGACTCCCAAATCAATTACTTGCAGAAGATGTAGTAGAGAAGCTCAAATTGTCGATGAAATTAAGGATGATAGCAGAACAGGGGAGAGAAAACCTTGCAGGAAGTTCAGTAATGGGTAATGGACCCTTGGGTAATAGTACTTGGCAAAGCCAACCAGCAAAAAAAGATTTTATAGACGAGTATTTGGTAGATCCACTTATAGAATTTTTCACTGGTGAAAAGCCCGGAGTAAAAACCCAGGGCCAAAAAGTGCTAGAAGCTCAATTAATTACTATGCAAATGCAGCAACAACTGGTTCTAACTGAACTCTCGTCTGATTTCCAGGCTGCTATGCGCGGTGCAGCAAGTGCTGAAAGGATAGCTGAAGTAACATCGATAGGAACACCTAAAATAAATAATGGTAAAAGTACAATTGGACAGGTTCAAAAAGTGCAAAGCAAAGTTGGGGGGACGGGTAAAACTGGTACTGTTTGGGATTCAATTAAATCTACCTGAATCCGTGAAATGAAATCATAGAAAAGTTAGAAAATGAGTCTCCGGTAAAGTAAAATAAAGAAAAGGGAAGAATTCCCGTATTTTCTTTAACTCACCCCGGAGGTGCCATTGATGAAACCCGTACGTTTTCAACTGGATCAGTCCGTGGAGATGCTGACCGCTCATTCCGGTCTTGCCCTCATTGGCTTGCTCCTTTCCCATACCCAGATTGCCAAGCGCTTGACTCGTTCCTCGCTTCCCGGTGTACATCAACCCACGGTCACTCACCCGGATGTGGTCTACGCGTACCTGGGGCTACTTTGTCAAGGGAAAAGTGACTTTG
>NZ_LDIG01000161.1 GCF_015845845.1 Paenibacillus dendritiformis | reverse complement strand
GACGACGTCACGTACGGGAGCAAGCGCCTCGAACAGATTATGCAGGCGGCCCATGCGGAGGGCCGCTTCGTGCAGTTGTTCGTGGAGCCGCCGGCCGCCGGCGGCGCTCGCGGAGCCCGCCGCGTGAAGCAATCCGCCCCGTACGAGACGTGGCTGCTGCTCAATTTCAAGCTGGAGTTCGCCTGCGACCTGAAGCGCGAGGAGATCCATTCCTACGGCATCTCGCTCGTCAGCGGCAAGATGCGCCTCGATTACATGGAGGAGGTGCTGCGGATGGACGTCACGCCGAAGCTGCCGCCCCATGTCCATGTTCTGCCGTGGCGGCTGTCGCTGCCGGCGGCATTGTCCTATGTCGAGGAGCACCTCGCCGGGGTCATCGCCGGCCATGACGATACGTGGGCGCGCGAAGCGAGTGTCCGCCTCGAGGAGGAATTAAGCCGGCTCGCCTCCTACTATGAGCCGCTTATCCGCGAGGCGGGCCAGCAGCCGGGCCGCCTCCCCCATGAGGAGGCTCCCGCCCCGCCTTCAAGCGGGGAAGAGGAAGAGAATCGGCCCATGACCATCGGGGAGCAATACGAGGTGCGCCAGCAGGAAGTGCGGTGGCAGTTCGAGCCGCGAATTCAAGTGAGTCTCATTAACGCCGGGCTCGTTCATGTGCCCATGATCCAGTAGCGAGGGATAAGGAACATCCAGCAAGAGACCGACAAGCTGCGAGCTCCCGGCAAAGTGCCGTTCAGAGGCAGCGGCAAGGGTCCTGTTCCTCTGCCCTCGGCTTCCCCGGGCCTTGTCAGATTCTCGGAGCGCGATGTCCGCGGCGGTCGGCTATAATGCGCGGCGAATTGCCATTTTGCGGCAAAAATAGAACCGACTTCGCAAGGCGTGTCATCCCCTGTTCCGACAGCCTTTTTATCGCTTGTCCCTTACAATGAAATGGTTGAAACATGGCGCCGGACGGGTAATAACGTGTACATATACTGAACCGGTGCACGGCACCGCAAGAAGACGGCAAGCCTAATGGAATGTCATAGCCAAGAGAGGTGTTGGAGATGCAAAATACGCCTTGGTGGACAAGATTGGCCAGTCTGATGACAACGGCGGCGCTGACCTCGCTCGCCGCGGGAGGAGTCACGTTCACGGTGTTGGCCGCGTCGGATTCGCTGTACCCGCTTCGGGGAGAGCAGCCTCCCGTCATCTTGCCGAAGGCGCAGTCCGCTTATGTCGAACCGAAGGAAACGAATGAACACCGCTATTCGGTGATGCTGATTGGAATACGGAGCGCAGCGGAGCTCCATCATCCGGGGGACAGCCTCGCGGGGAACGCGCAGGCCGAATCCGTGCGAGACATCGCGGACCGTTACAAGCGGCAATTGGCGAAGAATGAACCGTTCACCGACTGGCGCGAGGCCGGACTCGAGACGATTCCGCTCGGTCCCGGGATGCACGGGTGGCTCGTCCGCGTCATTTCGGGCCAGGAGCAGATCGGATATATGATTCTGGAAGCGACCGAGCAAGGCGAGATCCGGCTCGCGGAATATGGGCGCGGCAGCGCCATACCGTATCAGGAGACGACCTTGCATCAAGCGCTGGCCCATCGGCTGCAAGCCGAAGACGCGGCTTCCTCCGCGGGCAATGACAGGCTGGCCGATATTGAGCCCTGCTTCTTCGACCCGCTGCTCACGGTGTGGCGTCTCGAATGGAGCAGCGGAGAGGTGGAATGGCTTGATGCGCAGAGCGGGGAATGGCTGCCTCCTTCCTTCAAGCCGGAGCGGCTGGCGGCGCCATGGAGCAAGGAGCGGCGGGCCGTCCTGGCCTCCAGCGCGCTCCCATCGAAGGAGGATGCCGCACCAGCGCTCCTCCGGGAGGGCGTTCCCGGGGGCGAAGGTCCCCTGACAGGCCGCGAAGAAGGAGATGCTGTTCCGGGCCCGAGCTCCTACCGGGAGCCGTTCGACCCGTACCACAATATTCTCTGGATGACCCGGCACCAGGATCTCCGCAAGCCCGAATCCGGAGCGCCGGCCGATTACAAGTCGAAGCGGTGGGTCTATGTGCAGCAGCGCCCCGGGCTCGATATGAAGATGCCATTCGCTTATATCGGTATGCAGCGCTGGGAGCCGGCCGGAGATGCTGCCGCTCCGGCTGAATCCAAGTATGTTATTATATCCAGCTACGATAAGGGAGCGATGCGCTGGATTCCGGCGGCAGACGCGCTCGCGAACGGATACTTCATCCCGCAATCCTAATCCGGTTATCGGCATACAAAAAGGCACCTCTGCCATCAGGAGTGTGCCTTTTCATCTTGCGGAGACCGCGGTCCTTTGCGCCAGCGCATCAGCTTGAGACGGGCCGCCCGGCGAAGGAACGGCTGCCCCGCCTGCCTCCACTTTCCTGCCCACATCTGCACGCTGAACGGCACCATCCCGAACCACTTCGTCTGCCACGGCTCCCTGGCACGGTTTTTGCGCTCCAATCTGCGTTCGCGCCGGGCCTCGACAGGGGTGTCGATATACGTGACGACCTGCTGCGTAATATATTTGATCAGGTCTTGACCTTTGGCCATGATGGCCACCTCCATCCAGTCCCTGATGGATGTTAGTGTGCCCCATTCCCAACCCGGCCAAACGCGAGCCCGCCTCGGAATGAAGCGCTGTCATATTGGGCACGATAAGAACAATCGATTCCATACAATGAAGGTGGTTCACGCGATATGCCTAATCTCCTGTCGTCCCGTAGGACAAGGCGATGGCTGTATGCCATCATAGCGGTGCTTATAGGCGTGTCATTCCTGCCCCTCCCTGCCTGCGCGCAGCAGGAGGCCGCCAGGAATGTCCATATTCCCGAACCGGTCGGCGCTTGGCCGGCCCCTGACAGACCCCCGGTCTACAGCGGCGCGTTTCCTTCCCCGCACGTGCTGATTGATGCGGGACACGGCGGAATTGACGGCGGTACGAGCTACGGGGATATTTTGGAGAAAAACATCAATCTCGCAATTGCCCGCAAGCTCTATTTATTGCTCAAAGCGCGCGGGGTGCCGGTCATTCTTAATCGTACCGGCGATTATGCCCTAAGCGATGACAACCGCTGGTCAGCCGTACGTTCGCGCCATTCCAAGGACTTGGCGCACCGGAAGCAGCTAAGTGAGGAAGTCCCCGTATCGATGTTCGTCAGTCTTCATGTCAATTGGTCGAAACGCTCGAAGGCGACCGGTCCGCTTGTCCTGCATCAGAACGAAGGCCGAAGCCGCTTGCTGGCTTCCCTCATTCAAGATTCATTGAACCCGCTCTTCTCAACGAGCACTCTTCCCGAGCATGGGAAGACGTACTACCTGCTGAAGCATGTCGACCAACCGGCTGTCATTGTGGAACTGGGCTATCTGAGCAACCCGAGGGATCGCCAAATGTTGACCGATCCGCGGTCGCAGACGGCGATTGCGTCCCGGCTCTGTGATGCGATCTTGCATTATCAGGCCATATATTGACTGCAAAGCGCCGGGAGGAACGATTTCCTTCCGGCGCTTCGCACAGGATACAACGGCCGCATCCGGCACTCCTCCCTGCCTGTATGGATGATGGATGCGTTAGCGCTGGCGAGGCTCTGACACATGCTGCCGGGGCGAAGCGGGAATGCCTTCCTTGGCGGCATTCAAGGACTGTGAAGGCAGTTCTTCCCTCGCCGCCCATGCCGAGGCGTCTCCGGCATATCCGGCTGCCGGAATCACCAGTGCGAGAACGATGGCCAGGCGCCTCATCCCTCTGCCCTGAAGCAATTTTCGCAATATTTCTTTAGCCCGTTTTCCTATCCCCTTTTTCATGTTCATCCCTCCATAGCTTGGGCCAGATTCTGTATATCGTTACTATGCGTCATTTGCGCAAAACCTATCCTGAAGGGGCCAATGGCAGACAGCCCGTAAAAATAAAATAACCCCTGTAGGATTTCCTTATCCTAAGGGGTTATCAGTATTCCTGAATCATGATTAAAGTTCACCCAATCGTGTAGAATGAAATGCATGAACGGAGGGCCTACCCATCCGTGAGATGACAGGTTCATATCCAAATTGTTCGAAAATTCCATGTACAGTGAATGACGTGAATTGTATCCATGTCCTTGTTCAAAAGCCCGGTTGCATCATTCCGCGATGAAAAACGATTACGCCGTGCGTTGATGAGCGCGGTGCATAATGACATAACCTTCCACGATACGATATTGTATCGTGCCCGCTTGCTCCATCGCCGTCAAGACGCGGGTCAAGGCGTCAACCGCATCCGAGATGATATCCAGCTCGATGCCGCGCGTATCCTGCAAATACCGTTTGTTCAACACTTCCCGGTATGGCACAGGCAGTCGGGCGCATGCTTCCTGGAATATCATTTCTTGCTCCTTCGCTCGGGAGATGGCATGGCGAATGCGCTCTTGCTCCCGGCACGTGCCTGGACGCTTCGCGTCCTGGATGTAGGACATCCGGTAGCTCAAGCGGCGTTCGTTGATCGCGCGGCTTGCCCGGTATCCGCCCAAATGGTTCAACCAATTGTGCACGAGTTGTGTATTCATTTGTATTACCTCCAAACCTTTCAACCTGCCGGACACTCTGCCCAGCAGAACTTCAAATTAATGTCGTTGTGTACAGTCCCCTTTTCGATAGACTATATTCTTGACTTCATAATAGTAACCGTAATCGAACACGATGAAACAGACTAGCGAATCGTGAGCTTCAAGCGAGTGCAGCGGCTAACCTTACAACAAACTTGGTGGCATGACAGACGGAATGGGCAGCAGATAAGGGTGATTCCGAAGTGAGATGTGGACAAGGTGTGTAAGTAAGATTCTAAAATGCGTAGGAGAGTGAAATTTACGATTATAAGATGTAATTATATACGTTCATTCATTAAATGTCAAGAAATATAAATGAAAAAGAAAAAAGGAAATCCACTTCCTATTGCGGGGATTTCCTGGTTCTCCGATCCTGCTTCAGACACATATAGAGGCATACCCCAGCCAAGACAAACAACGCCGCCGTCATGACCTGTTGAACAATAATCATCGTTCCACCCCGGTTTCATCCTAAAATTATGCAAATACGATTAGAAATGATAATCATTATCATCATTATACAAAGGGATGCTTCTTTTTTCAAGAGTCATGCTCCGTTTCGAAGTATTTTTCCCGTATTATGAATTTGACATTCGCCAGGCTTCGGCATATAGTTTTATCATCGAACTATTTCATTATGAAACAATATAGACAACTCTGCCGTGCATACACTCATTGAGGAGGAAGAAATATTGAATTCGAATGCCAATTCCAAACAATGGATTGATCGTTATATCGCAGCCTACTTCGATGTAACGAAACATCTGTTCGCCGATATCCGGGACGCCATTCAGGAAGAATTGACGCCCGAACAATTCCAGATTCTACTGTTCATCAGCGGATGCCGCCGCTGCAATCCCACCGAGCTGGCGGATGCTTTTCTTGTCGGCAAAAGCTCGATCACCGCGATCATTACCCGGCTTGCCGACCGCGGGCTCATCGACCGCACCCGGGATGAATCCGATCGCAGGCAGGTGTATCTATCCCTTACCCCCCGCGGCGAATCGGTGCTGAAGGAAGCGGAGCAGAAGGTCCAGGATATGGTATCTTCCTATCTGGTTCATTTCGAAGAGCGGGAGGTGGAAGCCTTCATCAGCACCTTCGAGAAGTTAGCCTATCTGATAAGGAGAGAGGAGTAGGAGCCTGAGCCGGCCTTCCGGGGAGGCTATCCCCGATCTGAAGATTACCGAGCAGGCCAAGACGCTCGAAAAAGGACTCGGTGAAGGAAGCCAGGGCCTGACAGACATTAAGAGCGGACTGTCCCAAGCCAGCAGCGCCTTGTCCGAGAACGCGCCGAAGCTGAAGGAAGCGGCAGGGCAGCTTACCGCGGGCACGAAGGCGCTCAAGGAAGGCATCCGGGAGCTGAAGGCCGGCCTGGCCCGTATTCAGCAAGGGATTGCGGACGGCTCGACTGGCGCCGGACAGCTCAAGGCCGGCTTGTCGCAAGCCAAGGCCAGCGCCTTGCGATTGGCCGCCGCCAATGAAAAGCTTCTCGCTTCATACCAGAAGATCGGCGACGGCATTCAGCAGGCGGACACCGGCCTGAAGCAGATGCAGCAGCAGCTCGACAGCGCCGCGAAGGCGCTGCAGTCGCTGGACAGCCGCTTCAGCCGCCTGGAAGCGAACTATCCCGATCTGCTGCGCGATGAAGATTACCTGGCCATCCGCGGCACCGTCACCGAGACCGGCAAGGGAACCGCCCAATTGGCGGCACCGCTTGGGAGCAAGCGGACATCGCCATCGGCGGCGTATCAAGCACCTTCGCCGATCTGAAGCAGATCTCCGGAGAAGACTATACCCGTACCGTCATCTTCATGATGGCCGGCATTCTGATCATCCTGATTCTTCTGCTGCGCTCCATCATCATGCCGTTATATTTGATCGCCTCGCTCATCTGACGTATTACACGTCGCTGGGCGTAACCGAGCTTATCTTCGTCGATATGCTCGGATACTCGGGCATCAGTTGGCCGACGCCGTTCTTCAGCTTCGTCATGCTCGTCGCGCTCGGCGTCAACTACAGCATCTTCTTGATGGACCGCTTCAACGAAAATAAGCATATGGATGCCGGCGCAGCCATTCTGCACGCGATGAAAAATATGGGCACCGTCATTATTTCGGCCGTCATCATTCTGGGAGGAACCTTCGCCTCCTTCTATCCGTCCGGCGTGCTCAGCATGCTGCAGATTGCGACGGTCGTTCTGTCCGGTCTCGTTCTCTATGCCATTTGGCTGCTGCCATTCTTCGTGCCCGTCATGGTCAAATTATTCGGTTCGGCCAATTGGTGGCCGTTCCGGGCAAGCCAGGCAGACGAGGCCAAGCGCGATCGAATCGCGATGTAGCACCTGAATAAATCCCCTCCCCGTCCGGAAGCGATTGCTCCGGACGTTTTTTTCGTGCATAACCCCTCTCCTATCAGGCAATCGTAGATCCAAGGAGGCGATATATATGAAAATCGTACTGGTCGCTGCATTTATTGCCGTTCCCTTCGTCATGGCTTGGCTTGGCCATCGGTATCGCATGCTTGGCACGGCGTTCCATCTATTGGCGCTGCTGAGCTTCTTTGTTGCGGGCTCCATCTTTGCTTCCGTGATGTATGAGGTGGTTAAGGAGGGCACCCAGTTAACGTCGCAAATCCATGCCGTCTTTTTATATCCGTCCTTCCTGATTGCCGGCGCTTATGTAGGGCTGTATATTCCCTACCGGCTGCTGCGGGAGCTTGCATTCCATCTGGATGACAAGGGACGAGTCTAAGAGAGCTTGCCCCATAGGAATGCGGGATCTCCCTGCGCTTATTTAATTCATATCCATAGGTTCGAGAATATACCCAATCCGAGATTGTCCAAGCCTTTTCCAATGGAAAATATGGCATTCGGCACCGGTCTGTTCCTGCGCAATCTGCAAGGGCTGTTCAAGGGAAGCCCGGATTTCCGTTCCTCGATCTGGCTGAGCTGGCTCGGAGCCCATCATCGGACGAATGCGGACGCCGCCGTGTTGAAGTACCAGGCGATCATAATCGCAATAAACGCCACGATGGCGGCCGTAATGCCGAGTCCGATCTTGGTTCCTCTGCTCATTCGAATCCCCTCCTTCTTCTCATCTTAATTCATACGTGCTTCTCCTGTTCCGGCTCCTGTCGAATCTTGCGTTGGCGCTCGAATAAAATCGTTCCCAGTGAGCCAGACTTCTCTCATATGAACAACGGCGAGGGTGAGCAAGGATGTCATCACAAAATGGAAAAGTGAATGAACGGATGTCGGACAATGTGCAGTGGCTGCAATCCATCTTCCCGCAAGCTCCCGACCTGATCTTCCGGAGCGTCGATACGCCGAACGGGCCTGAAGCCATGCTGGTCTATTTCGATGGCTTGGTCGATATGAATTCCATTAACAATCATGTTCTGCACCCGCTGATTGAAGCTCTGTCCAATACGGAATATTCCCTGCCTGTCACGGTCGGCAATGTGCAATCGACGACAGACATGAACCAGGTGGAGAAAATGCTGCTTAACGGCAAAAGCGTCCTCTTCCTGCCGGACGCAACCGAGGCCTATATCTTCGATACGTGCGGCTGGCCGCAGCGGTCGATTACAGATCCGTCAATCGAGGCGTCCATCAAAGGGTCTCACCAAGGCTTCGTTGAGACGGCCATTCAAAATATCGCTCTGATTCGGCGCTATATCCCGAACCGGGAGCTTCAGATCAAGCAGTTGAAGGTCGGGACAAGAGGAGAAAACACCATGTCCATCCTATACCTTCGCGATGTGGCCGATCCGGCCGTGCTTCAGGAGTTGGTCCGGCGCGTCGAGGGGCTGGACATCGACTCTATCCTCAACACGGGCGAGCTGTCCGAGCTGATCGAAGACGACGCTTACTCTCCGTTCCCGCAGTTGTTGATGACGGAGCGGCCCGACTCGGCGGCCTCTCATATTTTGCAGGGGCGTTATGTTGTCGTGGTCGATCGTTCGCCGAGCGTGCTGATCGGTCCGGTATCGTTCGTGTCGTTCTTCCAGAGCGTGGATGACTACAGCATGCGCTGGATCAATGCTTCCTTCATTCGGCTTCTGCGTTTTTTTGCTTTTTTTATCGCCCTGTTTTTGCCTTCGCTCTATATCGCGTTCATCACGTTCAATTTCGAGGTCATTCCGATCCAGCTTATTTTAACCGTGGCGGAATCAAGAGAACGCGTTCCTTTTCATCCGTTTTTGGAAGCATTTATTATGGAAGTGACCTTGGAGATGATGCGCGAGGCGGGAATCCGGCTGCCGGCTCCGATCGGACAGACGGTCGGGCTCGTTGGCGGCATTATTATCGGGCAGACCGCCGTCCAGGCGGGCATCGTCAGCAACATCATGGTTATCGTGGTCGCCTCCACCGCGATCGCATCCTTCATCATACCCAATTATGATATGGGAACGGCGATTCGCTTCTTGCGGTTTCCGATGATGCTGGTTGCCTTTCTGTACGGCTTCGTCGGCATCGTATGCGGGGCCATGCTTCTACTCTCTCACCTCTGCTCGCTGACTTCGCTCGGGGCCGCTTACGGAAGCCCGTTGGCTCCCGTCCGCTTCGCGGATCTGAAGGATACGTTCCTTCGCTTCCCGCTGTGGTCGATGAAATCCCGCCCTACCGGACCGGGTCCGCAGCAGATCAAGCGGCAAGGAGAGAATACATCTGAAGGAGGCAGGCCGAAGTGAATCCGTACCGCATCACCTTCCTGCAGTTCGCCTTGTTGATTCACGGGACTCAGGTGGCGACAAGCGTCCTGTCTCTGCCCCGCCAGCTCGCGGAGATCGCTTCGACGGACGGGTGGATTTCGGTTATATTGGCATGGGTGATCAACCTGTCGTTCAGTATACTTATGGTTGTCATCATGAGGCAGTATCCGGAAGATACGCTGCCGGAATTGCTGGAGCGGCTGTTCGGACGGGTAATCAGCAAGCTCGTGCTGGCTGTGGTCGCCTTGCATTTTATCTTATTGTGCTGGTCGATATTTGTCGCGACGATGCTGTACATTAAATCATGGTTCCTGGCGATGACGCCAATACCATACATTTTGCTCCTGTTGTTCATCCCTGCCTATGTGACAGCGAGAAAGCATATTACGCATATCGCCAGATATTCCGAAATCGTGTTTTATTTGACGATTTGGATGGCTCCCGTGCTTTTGCTTCCATTGCGAGAAGGGTATCTCATCCATTTCCTGCCGGTTCTCAAGGAAGGTTGGGCCCCCGTCATTAAGGCGATTCCGACCACGACTACGGCCTATCTCGGGTTCGAGATGGTATTCTTCGTCTACCCATTCTTAACGCGCAAGGATCTGGCGATCCAAGGCGTCGTGCTCGGGAATGCATTAACGATGCTGGTTTATGTCTTTGGGACCATTGTCTGCTTCGGTTTTTTTAGCCCGGACGAGATCATTCAATACAATCAACCGATTTTGAACCTGTTGAAAGTAATCGAATTCCGCTTTCTGGAACGATTCGACGTCATTTTCCTGGCGATCTATTTGATCGTCATTTCGACGTCGCTGGTTCCGTATTTGTACGGGGCTTCCGTCAGCGGCGCCAAGCTGTTCGGGACGAAGAACCATAGCCCATATGTGCTCGCAATATGTATTGGCACCTTACTGTTGGCGAGCTGGCTCAGGCCTTCGTGGCTGGAATCCCTTCGCTCTACTCAATGGGCCGGTTACTCCGGCATGGTCATATCGTATTTGCTGCCGCTTCTCTTATATCTGTCCATCAAAATTTATCAGAAGGTGACACCGAAGGAGGCGATCCAATGATGCGGCGTGCCATCACAATTGTTATTTTGCTGCTGGTTGTGCTCCCTCTTCCCGGGTGCGCAACCTATACGACCATTGAGAATATGACGCTGTCGCTGCTGGTCGGCCTCGATCTGGATGAAGAAGGCAACCTCTTGCTGGCCATATCAAGTCCGGTCTTTTCGAAGGAAGCCAAGGACAATGAAGAAGAATTCGAGGTCCGCTCGACCACCTTGCGCCATTCCCGCGAAGAATTCGACAAGCGGGCGCTTGGGATCACAACGGCTGGGAAGACGCAGGCGATCATCATCGGCAAGAAGCTTGCCGCGCAGGGGAATTGGTCATCTTTGCTTGATCCGTTCTATCGGGACACCAGGAGCACCGTGTCCGCCCGGGTCGTCTACTTCGATGGCGCCCTTAGCGACCTGATTCAATTTTCAGTCGAGGACAAGCCGCGACTCCCCTTACATTTGTCGAATCTGTTGGATACGGGTCTGCTGCGGAATGAGACAACCAAGACGACCGTCCAGGAATTCCATCGCCATATCCATGAGAGAGGGATAACCCCGAGCATCACCGGCATGCGCAAAGAGGAAGGCTTAGCCTTGACAGGCACCGCGCTGCTGGATAAATCGTCCCGGTTCAAAATGATGGCCGATTCCGACGAGACGAAGCTGATATACATATTAAGAAATAAAACAAAGGGCGAATTTCCGTTTACGCTTCGTCTCCCAATGGATCCAGGAAAAGGGCCCGAGAATATCGACATGAAGCAGATCAGCATCAATCTCCAGAGTATTAAGCCGAAGATTAAAGCACGATACGACCAGGGCCGCTTCGTGTTCGATGTAAACGTTCGCTCTATCGTCTATGTGACGGAACGTCTATTCCCGTTTGATGTCATGCAGCCGTCGCTGGAGCAGAAAATTAACGCCAGTCTGGAGGAGAAGTTCAACGCGCTTGTTCGCAAGCTCCAAAAGGCGCGCATCGATCCGGCCGGGTTCGGCATGTATGCAAGAGCCCACGCGTATCCGCAATGGAAGAAAGCCCAAGACCATTGGGAGGATTATTTCGAAGAGGCGATCGTCAATGTGAAGGTGAAAGTGAAGATCATCGGTATGGGCGCCGTAAAATAAGCGGGGCCGTAATGAGGCCGGGCTGATTCGCCGCACAGAGTACGGCGGCGAATCGGCCCGGCCTTAGATGGCTACAGATTCACACTGTTTTTTTGCTCCACCGGCATCTCGTCGGCATTCTTGAACAGCATTTTCAGCATAGGCGGCGTTACCAGCGTCGTAATAATGACCATGATGATGATCGACGTGAAATATTCCGGCTGCAGCAGCCCGGACTGCAAGCCTGTGGCTGCAATAATGAGGGCGACTTCTCCCCGGGAGATCATCCCTGCGCCAATCGCCAGCGAGGAGCGGCTGTCGAAACCGGTTACGCGCGCGCCCAGCCAGCCCCCGGCCAGCTTCGTCACGACGGCGATAATCGTAATGACAGCAAGCAGACCCAACTGGCTGCCGATGCCGTCGAACGACACATTCAGCCCGATGCTGACGAAGAAAACCGGAACGAAGATCGAATAAGCGATCGGCTCGACCTTATGCTCGACGTCATGCTTGTATGGGGTCATTGACACCGCGATGCCGGCGGCGAAGGCGCCGATTATGCCGGCCATTTGCATCCACTCGGCAAAATAAGAAAACGCAAAGCAAATAATCAAGGCGGCGCTAATCACCGCTTCGGTCACCTTGAGCGGAGCCAGCCATTTCATCACGCGCGGCACGATAAGCCAGCCGGCCACGAAAGTAATGGCGAAGAACAAGAGCTTCTTGCCGACAAGCAGTCCGAGGGAGACGTCTCCCCCTTGGCCGACGATGCTCATAATGAACGCCAGCAGGATGACGACAAGCACATCGTCCACGACGGCGGCCCCAAGGATCGTCGTCCCTTCTCTTGAATTAAGCTTGTTCATTTCTTTCAGCACCTGGACGGAGATGCTGACGGAAGTCGCGCAAAAGATAACGCCGAAGAACAGCGCATAATTCGAAGAGAAACCGAATGCGATCGCCGCCCCGTAGCCGCCAATAAATGGCAGAATAATGCCGCCAACGGCAACCGCGAACGCCGATTTCCAGTTTTTGCGAAGCTGATCGACATCGGTCTCCAGTCCGGCAATGAACATCAGCAGCAAGACGCCGATTTCAGATACCTGAGTGATAAAGCTGTCCTTCTCAATCCAGCCAAGCACAGCAGGACCAAGCAGGATGCCAACGATCAGCTTCCCCAATACGGCGGGCTGGCCGAGGCGGACCGAAATGTCGCCTGCCACCTTGGTGCACAGCAGAATCAAGGCAAGATACAGAATAAATTCCATTACGATTCCCCCACTCTTTACAATATTTAACATTTCTAAAAAAGACAAAGAGGAGCCCTAAATTGCCAGGCTCCTCCAAAATAAAACATATTTTTTTAGACGAAGTATTACTATTATACTCCACTTTATCGTAAGTTGCAAACCATTTCTCAGTAAGGGTTCAAAAAGGCCGTCCCTCGTCCGCCGACGACAGGACAGCCCCGGAACGAAAACGAAAATATGCTACTTGAACAGGGAGAGGCGTTGGGACGGGATGATGGTTGAGACAGCCGATTTGTTGATAAGGCTGTACTTGGAATCGATTTTGAGCACAATCGTGTACACATCGAATGACGTAATCATACCCTTCATCTGGATTCCATTTTTCGTAATGAGCGTGACGGGCACTTCCTGCTGTATCGCTTCCGTAAGAAACTGCTCTTGCAAGCTTCGATCGGTCGATTTCTTCAAGTGCAATCATCCCCTTCCTTGTAAAGTCAACCTACTGCTAAGTTTACCAGATTTCAGACAGATAGAAAAATAGTTCACAAGATGTCTTCTCCCGGCCCCAAAACGTGTCTGTACTCTTACTATATCGTCAAGTTTGACGAAATCGTTTGGCGGAAATCCCTATCCTGATTTTCCGGCTTTCCCCATACATAATCCCCGCATCCACTCCCATACTAAGTGTGATCTGCTGCGCAGGGGGGTGAATGGAAGTGGAAACAAGAAGTCTGGGCGCGCACGAGACGTTGGAGCTTCATGAGCTCCTCACTTTTAAAAATGCATGCATGACCAAAACGGCGACGATGGTCAACCTGGTGTCCTGCCAGGAGCTGAAAGGCTTGATGCAGCAAGACATTCAACAATCGGCCCAAGCCATTAAGGATTATCAAGGACTGTTATCCAGAGCCCGCAGTTCATGATGAAAGGAGGTCCACAATGAACACAATCATGGAAAACTTGACCGGCATGGCCGGGATGACTGATCAGGTCGTCGCGACGGATATGCTGATTGCAGCCAAGTCCGGAATTAAAGATCTGGCTACCGCGCTCACCGAAGCCGCGACTCCGGAGGTACGGACGGTCCTGCGCAATCACCTCGATACCGCCATTCAGGCCCATGAGCAATTAACCGCGTACATGGTGAAGAATGGCTATTACCACCCGTATAACCTGCAGGAGCAGCTTCAGCTTGATATGAACAATGCCAACACGGCATTGAACATGGTACAGCGGAACGGATAGCAGGCCGTTCGAGATTGGGGAACGGTCCTGTCGCACCGGATTTTGTTCCCCTCTTTCCTTCCCTGTCTCTTGCCCCTTGATTCCCCCTCGCCTTTTATCCAATTATTATACAAAAAGGGAAACAACGTCAACCTCAACGCGATATTGGCACAGACAAAGATTGCATATTCTCTGTCTTGTCCGCACTTGCTGGCACATAGAATAAGAAGAAGAGCTGCAAGTGAGGTGATGATTTGCCCATGCTGTCTGTCGCAAGAGGCTGTTTATTCTTTATTATCGGGGCCGTGTGCATACTGATGCTGGCCATTCTGGCGGGAGGAGCTCTCTTCCTGTCCTTGTTCTTCGTGCTTCCGATTTTGTTCCTTGCCATCTGGAAAGCGTCGCGGGGCCGAAGATAAGAAAGAATCCTCAACTCCATCCAATCAGTTGCTGGATTCTGCCCAGGACGGTTATCCCCTTCCGCGGACAAGATTCTTAGGGAATTATACCTAGGCAAAGACAGGATTGCTATTGGATATTGCATTATCGGGTTTTGTCGAGGCTCTGCTTGCCATTCAGAACGGGGGCACTAGCTCAGCGGCGGATTCTCGAGGATGAAGGAGCGTTAACATAATGGAAGAGGAGCTGGTGTCTTGCCAGCCCCTCTTAAGCAGGAATGATTCGATGTGGATTATGCTTGTTGATATGCGCCTTTTACCGCTTTTACGTAGTAGACGGCATGCTCCGATTTAATAATATGTTCCGGCTTCGGCTTTCCCCGGCTCTGTCTATGCCCCTCCAGATGCACTTCGCTCGTCTCCCAGTTTTTCCACGCTTCTTCCGATTCCCAGCGAATCATGACGACGACTTCCTCGTCGCCTCTTCTCGCTTTTTTGACGAGAACGCTCAAGTCGATAAATCCTTCAAATTTTTCAATCGCGCCTTCACCCGAGAAACGCTGCACAACCAAGTCGGAAGTGCCTTCTTTGACCGTAATCGTTTTTGTTTCTATAAACATTTATTTTCCTCTCCTTCTAAATTCATCATATCACGCTCCTTCCATTATAATTGATGATGATTATTATTTTCAATTATGCCGGTTCCCGGCGAATCAGCTCTTCGAACCGCCGGATCTCCTCCTCCGCCTACTCGTACTCTCCAAGCATCGTCAGCGTGACGATCCGATTGTTCCTGATCGTGGGGACCACTTTCCCCTGATTATGGACGTATACCAGATTGGCTTCCGCCTTGGACAGAGTAAGAAGCGCCTCCTGATGCAGGCCCATCGCGAAGCAATAACCGCTGTATGCGGCATACAGCCAGGAGCCGAGTGGGGCACAACCAAAATGTATGTGCATATTACCGCTAACGGCAAGGAAGAAACAATCGGAGCGGACAGCGGAGATCCTTTTTCGCGTTACTACTATACACTGACCGCCTATGACGAGGAAGGCAGCGCATGATGCACCTGCAAACAAACGGGCAATAGAGTGTGCCCATCCTGCTCGAAATATTTTCCGCTCGTAACAATGGGCAGCAAATACCGCCCATCGCCGAATATATTTCAGGTTAAAGCCGGTAAAGCTTATCCATGGAATACACGACACGGAAAATGTATTGGGCGGCTCGTTCTCTTTGGCCCGGATGCCCTTGACCTCGCCATACCTTCTCATATCTTCCTGATAGTTCTCGTAAAAACGGTTAAAATCGTCCGAATAATCGGTCCACATTGCCGAAAACGTGCAGTCGTCCTTGTGGAAAAAGGTAAAAAGCGGAACCATGCTCTCCCAATAACCTAATCGGCCTTCCTGATCATAGCAGGTTCGGAATTCACGATGCGCATTGACCGTTTTGGTAACCATATAGAGAAAAGCAGGGTATAACTTGACCCCTCGTGCCCGCAGAACAGGCAGCAATGAGGTAATGTTGATGTTCGCCGAGATACTGAACGTGCATCTCGCTGCATGCAAATAATGTTCGAAGTAAGGCTTTCTTCCCCAATTCTCCATGTCGATAGGATGGAAATTCATTGTATATAACCTCCTGACGGGCTGGCCAAGCTGACGAATCTGGAGTCGCTGAAGCTGAAAGGGATCCGTGATTTGAGCCCGCTGGCCCATCTGAAGAAGCTGCGCAGTCTCGAGCTGAGAAGATCGTCCGGAACAAGCGATCTTCGCCCGCTCGCCGGACTTGTCCGATTGGAGGAACTGTCGCTCGTGGACCATATCGGCGGAATCGACGAGGCCTCCTCGATCTTCAAGCTGGGCAAGCTCAAGCGGCTGCAGCTATCGAACAGCAACGTATATGGCGATATGTCCGGCATCAGTGCCCTGCGGGAGCTGGAGGAGCTGCGCATCCAGAATTCGGAGGTGCATCTCAAGCTGGCGTCCCTAACCGGGCTGAGCAAGCTGAAGAAGCTGGCCATCAACAACAGCGGCCTGATTTATAACGTTTTTATCGAACGGCAAGGGTTTATGACCAGCTATTATTATGACGACCGGAACTGGGACGAGGAGCTCGGCCAATGGAAAGGCCTGCCGCAGCTGCGCCTGGTCGATCTGCGGGACAATCCCGTTCTGGACTGGTCGTCTGCCGATCAGATGCAGGATACCGTGTTTTTGCGCACCATGTAGCTGCATCTGCCGCTTCGAAGCGTACTTGTCGATTATGCAGGGTCCCCATCGCAAGGCAGGGGCCCTATTTGCATCCGCGCGGCATTCCGTGAATTGACACGGCAAAATCCTAGAGGTTATTATAGAGCTGCGAAGTCTTTAATTGGGAGTGAATTTTACGACTTTACTTTTGCGGCTTCACCATAGTATTTGTTAACTGCTCCAATTCCGCCCTTCCCTCCATCCTCTTCCTGGCCGATCGCGCCGCACCAGAATTTCGAACTCCCGGAACCGTGATACCAAGTGAATGACAGGAGGCTAGTATGTATGGAAAACCCATGGCATGAGCGTTTTCGTTCGGACGACTATTATTATGGAGAAGAAGCGAATGTATTTATTCAGCAACAGGCCTTTCGGCTAGAGGCATGCAAGAAGATCATCGCATTTGCCGAAGGAGAAGGCAGGAATGCGGTGTTTTTGGCAACGAGAGGGCATGAGGTGACCGCCCTTGATTATGCGGATAGCGGTCTGCTCAAAACGAAAAAGCTGGCTCAGAAGCATGCGGTCCACGTGCATGCCGCAAAAGCGGATCTATTGACCGATCCCGTGCCGCACGAGGAATACGATGGAGCCATCATGGTATTTGGACATTTTCATCAAGAGGCTCAGAAAACGGTGCTTGCGAAGCTGAAAAATGCGGTAAAACCCGGGGGGATGATCATGCTTGAAGTATACTCCCGGGAGCAATTGCATTATGGCACAGGCGGCCCCCGGGAGCCGGGCATGCTGTACGATCCGCGGGATCTGCTTGCATGGTGCGAAGGTCATCATCTCATCCATTTCTTCTATGGAGAGCAAGAGCGGGTGGAAGGAAAGGGACATACCGGTCTAGCCCATGTCATTCAGCTTGTAGTAAAAAAATAAGGCACGGACACATGTACGGGGCCTGCCAATCGCAGCATTACATAGATTAGCGGCCCCCCTCCCCTTCTGTGCCATCGAACATCTCGCGCTGCAAATGAAACGGTCTGGCGCTTTCTTCGATCACCAGTTTACTCTATTTCGATAGCACTTCGCCGGATTCCGGTTGTGTCTGCAGCGCCATGCCCATGACCTTATTTGGCTTCCCTTGCCTTCCCGCAGCTCCGGAACAGCTCGTCTTCCGTCTTGCATAACGGCAGTCCCATCCGGGCGTGCAGCTTGACGAGCCACGGCTGAGCCAGTCCGGCCTCCCGCACCAGGGCGGCGTCGGCGAACACCTCGGTCTCCGGGCCTTCCGACAGGACGCGCCCTTGCTTCAATATATACACGTAATTGCAGATTTCATAGATCAAATCAATATCATGGCTGGAAATCAATATATTTTTCCCGGCTTCGGCCAAATCGCGAATCAGCTCCATCATCATCTGCCGGCCTTCCGGATCAAGCCCCGCCGTACGGCGAAGAAGCAAATAATTCCAGTGACATGAATGGGATTTCGTCCGCTTCACAGTAGCTAGGGCCTGTAGAGGAATCGCACCTCTTTCCCTGATCTCCGCTCAGTTATCTATTCAATTTTTATCAGGTTGAATTTTTTTCACTTGAATTGCGTGAATCTCTCTTAGATGAATCATAGCTTGGTTGATATTGCGCCGCCTGTGATGGAACTCACTGCACGCCGGTTTTCCGGATAACAAAAAGAGCGTTTCAAGCCTGCTGACGGGCTCAAACGCTCTTTATAAAATCTTTGCGGCAGGAATGTCCAGCCTTCGTTACATCATTTCGCTCAGGTTTTTCGCCTGCGCATCCAGATTATCTGCCGCTTTGCCGATTTTGGCAAATTCCTCGGTAGCTTGCTTGATTTGATGCTGACATGCGACGATTGCATTCCGGGAGTTTTTCGTCCCCCCGCCGACCTGTCCTACCTTATCGGCGATTCCCTCGATGGCGGCTTGAACATCTTTGGCCGCCTGCTGGACATGCTCCGCCAGCTTCCGTACCTCGGCGGCCACCACCTGAAACCCCAGCCCATGCTCCCCGGCATGGGCCGCCTCAATCGCCGCGTTCAGGCCCAGCAGGTGGGTTTGGGTGGCAAAATCCCGGATCATCTGTACAATTCCCTTGATGGCTTTCGACTGTTCTTCCAATTCCCGCAGGAGGGTTAAGTTATCTTCGCTGTCCGTCACCGCGTGCTGAATGGCGGCCGCAACCTGCTGATTGCGCTCCACGCCTTCTTCCGTCCGCTTCAGCAAGTCCTCCGCCATCAGCCGCAGCTCGTTCTTCATTCGGGAGGCGGCATTTTCCCTTGGCGTGATGTCGGTCGCCACCTTCAAGACGGCCACTGCGCAGCCGTTATCGTCAAGAACCGGCATATACGTTGCTTCCAGCCACACCAGTTCCCCATTTTTCGCTACCCGGGCGATTTTCTGTTGAAATTTGAAACCGTTCCGCAAATTCTCCCAAAACGTATCATACTCCGAACTTCCGACAAACTGTACTGTGCAGAACATCCGGTGGTGCTTTCCGGCAAGTTCGGAGGCCGTGTACCCCATCGTCTGGGCAAACAGATGGTTCGCCCAAAGAAACTCGCCCTGGATGTTAAATTCAATCATGGCGAGCGACTGCTCCAATGCGGCCAGCACCGCTTGTTCCTCCAGCACTTGTGTACTTTCATGTCTTATCCCGCTATTCATTCATGCGCATCTCCCTTTTTTCCTTCCATTGCCGCAGACATGCCATCCATGCCCGCTTGCCCCCGGTTGATTCCGACCTCTATATCCCCGCCCTTGAGTGGCGCAACCGCTGGCTGATGGCCAAGCCCCGGTCCGACACCTCGATATTTGCACATTGATGAATGATCAGCCTATGTCGTGTGGACATACCGCGAATAAGATCTGCCAATTTTTATGTAAATATTCCTCTATTTTTATGAATTGGCATTACTTTCGCCCCGTTTTCTAAGCTGCTGTTTCAATATGCCTTAGGACTTTTTAATTATATAACATAGATCTCAACCATTTTTGAAACAAAAAATTGGGGCTGTCCCATCAGCAGTGTTTCGCTGCAGTGATGAGACAACCCCTCATTCTCCAAACTCGGCTTGCCGAAATAATGCAAAAATACAGGTTTCCATCATGAGGTGTCGCCCGTTAGCGGGATTCCTGCAAAACTGCAGGAATTTCAGGCTTTGTCCACTAGCGTTGCATTGAGCGGTTAGTTCATACCTGAATCCGTGAAATGAAATCATAGAAAAGTTAGAAAATGAGTCTCCGGTAAAGTAAAATAAAGAAAAGGGAAGAATTCCCGTATTTTCTTTAACTCACCCCGGAGGTGCCATTGATGAAACCCGTACGTTTTCAACTGGATCAGTCCGTGGAGATGCTGACCGCTCATTCCGGTCTTGCCCTCATTGGCTTGCTCCTTTCCCATACCCAGATTGCCAAGCGCTTGACTCGTTCCTCGCTTCCCGGTGTACATCAACCCACGGTCACTCACCCGGATGTGGTCTACGCGTACCTGGGGCTACTTTGTCAAGGGAAAAGTGACTTTG
>NZ_LDIG01000160.1 GCF_015845845.1 Paenibacillus dendritiformis | reverse complement strand
CAGACATGTTGATTAACCAAATTGTGTAACTCAAACAAGCCCGGCAGGGCTGAATTTTTCTCTTATCCTCTGCATCTTAACGAGCCATTCGGGAGGAAGGGAATTTAGCCTAAATAGACGTGCAAAGTGAATAAAGGACAGCTTTTGATGCCTAGATACGACCCCTTGAGTGGTATCAAATAACCATTTGAGTAACACGTAAACGATGAGAGCTACAAACAGCTGCCCGTACACGGCATTTTCAGTTGTCCCGAACAAAGTAGGGATATTCAAGTGCTGCTTGATCCAGCGAAAGAAAACCTCGATTTGCCACCGGGCTTTATACATCTGTGCGATTTCTTCTGGGGTCACTTGCATGAGATCGGTAACGACGCGGAGTTCTCGGCCATCGAAATCTTGGAAGGTAACGACGCGATGCCGCTTCTTGGATCGACATTGCTCTGTTCCAAGTTGGCACGTAATGTCCCGGATGACCGGGCTGTTAGGCTCTTTTTGCCGGCGTAGAGCACGTGGTTTTTCAAGATGAACGTTATCACGCAGTCGAACGACAAAGGATTGACCTTCTTCTTTGAAACGATCTAATCGTTCGAGCTTCCCGTAAGCCCGGTCCATAACCATAATGTAATCCAAATGGGTTAAGCTTTCACAGAGCGGACCATCATGTTTCGAACCAACCGTTTCGACCACGTTTAGAGGGGAGTCGCATTGGGCTTGCAAAGAAACATGTAGCTTAATGCCCGAACGCTCACCATGGTAAGGGGCCCAGGGCAAGCGAGTTTTTCCTACCGTTACGGTCGTCGAGTCAATCAAAAGCAATTCTTTAGGAAAGGCCAGCTTTCGGGTCGTTTGACGATTACAGGTTTGGATGAGCCGGTGTAGGAGCTCCTTGAATACAGCAAAGGGAACCTCAGCTGCCTTTCCGGAAAAACTGGAATAATGGACAGGAAGCAAGCCGCTGGCTGCTGCATGAACCACACCTGAACGGTAGCTATCCCATTGTTCAGAGGCAGCCATCGCCCAATATTGTAGCAAATGATGGACGGTAAACTTGCGGGCCTTGTCTTTATAGCCGGCGAGTTCGATTGCAGAATCGATTTCTTCTGCAGGCAAAACGGATTGAAGGATGGACAGGATCGTGGTAGACTTTTTCATGGAGTCGCCACCTTTCTTCGGTTGAGTTTGTAGGCGTACAAACATTTTACCGGGTGTGCGGCTTTTTTCTACCATTTTGTGGTTAATCAACAGGTGTGGGAACCGATATAGATTTCCTTCTCATAAAAGATAAGAGCGGCAGGTTTATTCCGCTCATTTAACCGTTCCTCCGCCAATACGGTGATTCCCTCTGTAGCTCCAATATGTTCTATCTGTGATTTTGTTATCACTTCATATTTATCACTTCCAAAATAATCAACAAGCGTAATAATTAAGAAGGATTAACAAAATCAAAGCCAGACGGATCACTAACTTACGATTCATTTATTTAAATGACCTCCATTTCTCTATCCGCCTTTACCTTACCATCATCAGGGAAAGCTTTTAACAACTTTTCCCATTTTTTTAATTTATTATAATATTTATCATTATTATTACAGTATGAAGAAAAGAACGAATTGGCGATCACTTCAAAGAAAAAAGGAACAACAAAAATTCACCCAATTCGGATCAATCCATTTCAGGAAATGCCTGCACCGGATGTGAATCCTGTCACCCGGCGCAGCGTCTACTATCCCGATTGGCGCCGGAACTGGCTCTGCACCAAGCCGTGGTAGAAGCCCTGCTGCCGCAGCAGCGACTCGTGGCTTCCCTGCTCGATGATGCGTCCGTCCTCCAGCACGAGGATGCAATCTGCCTGCTGAATCGTATTGAGGCGGTGCGCGATAACGATGCTCGTTCGCCCCTCCATCAGCCGGTACAGCGCCTCCTGTATCTTCATCTCCGTAATCGTGTCGATGTTGCTGGTCGCTTCGTCCAGAATGAGAATCGCCGGATCCGCCAGCACCGCCCGCGCGATCGACAGCAACTGCTTCTGGCCCTGACTGATGCCGCTGCCATCCTGGCTCAGTTCGGTCTCGTACCCCTGCGGCAGCTTTATGATGAACGAATGGGCATTCGCCAGCCGCGCGGCCTGCTCGACCTCCTCGTCGGTGGCGTCCAGCCGGCCATAGCGGATATTGTCGCGAATGGTGCCCTGGAACAGGAAGGAATCCTGCAGCACGAAGCCCATATGGCTGCGCAGATTTTTGCGGTCTATGGCGGACAGCTCAACGCCGTCGAGATAGATCTGGCCGCTGTCATAGTCATAGAAGCGGCTGAGCAGTTGGGTAATCGTCGTCTTGCCCGCCCCGGTCGGCCCGACCAGAGCAATCGTCTGGCCGGGCTCCGCCCGGAAGGAGACGTCCTTCAGCGTGCGCCCGTCCTTCTCGTAGGCGAACGAGACATCCACGAACTCGATCTCGCCGCGCACTCGCTGCAGCCGGATCGCATCCTGCTCACCCTGCCCTTCCTCGCGCTCCTCCAGCACTTCGAAGACCCGCTCCGCCCCGGCAATCGCGGACAGGAACGTATTGAACTGGTTCGCCAGATCGTTCAGCGGCCGGGTGAATTGCCGCGCGTACTCGGAGAAGGTTACGATAACCCCGATCGAGACGAGCCCGTGGAGCGCCAGCACGCCGCCCGCCCCCGCGATGATGGCGAAGCTCATATTGTTCAGCACGTTCATCAGCTTCGGAATGAAGCCCGAATACGTCTGGGCCCAGTACCCGGAAGCCTTCAACCGTTCGCTCTTCTCGGCGAACTCTTGAATGACCTTCTGCTCCTGCGAGAAGCTCTTCACGATCTTCTGCCCCGAGAACGTCTCCTCAATGAATCCGTTCATATCCCCAAGATTGCGCTGCTGCTCCTTGAAAAACCGTCCGGTCCGCCGCGTAATCCATTTCATGCCGAGAAACATAAGCGGCACGATCGTCAACGTGATCAGCGTCAGCAGCGGGCTCAGCCACACCATCAAGGTCAGCATGCCGACAAAGGTCAGAATGCTGGAGGACAACTGAATGAAGGAGCTGTTCAGCGTCTGGCTCACATTGTCGATATCGTTCGTAATCCGGCTCATCAGCTCGCCATGCTGCCGCTTCGTATAGAACTGCACCGGCAGCGTGTGGAGCTTCCCGAACAGATCGGAGCGCATCGCATAGACCGCCTTCTGCGCGACGCCGATCATCCAGTAGTTCTGCAGGAAGAGCGCGGCCGAATACAGCAGGTACACGACGCCGAGCAGGACGAGGAGCAGCAAGAAGTTGCCGCCTTCCTGCGTCTTGATATAATGGTCGATCGCATACCCGACCAGAAAGGGACCGAGCAAGCCCAGCCCGGACGTCAGCAGTACCATAAGGAAAATAAGGGCCAGCAGTCCTGTGTGGCCGGACATGTAACGCCATATGCGCAGCAGCGTGCCTGACCAGTCCTTGGCCCGCGGCTTCTTCGAAGGACCGCCGGCCGCCGCTCTCCCCCCGGCCCGGTCCGCAGCGGCCATGCCGGGCTTCTCCGGCAGCTTCAGCCTCAGCATGGAACCCCCTCCCCTCGCTCGAACTGGGACTGCACGATGCGCCTGTACAGTTCGCTGCGGCGCATCAGCTCGTCATGGCTTCCCTGATCCAATATGCGTCCGTCATCGATGAGAATAACGGCATCCGCCTGGAGGGTGGTGCTGATTTTTTGCGTAATAATCAAGGTCGTGCAAGAATAAGCCCCCAGTGCATCCAACAGCCGCGCCTCGGTCTTCACATCGAGCGCGCTCGTGCTGTCATCCAGCAGGAGCAGCTTCGGCTTCCGGATCAGCGCCCGGGCAATCGACAGCCGCTGCTTCTGTCCGCCGGACAGATTGATCCCCTTCTGCCCGAGCATCGTGTCATATTGGCGGGGAAGCTTCATAATCGTGTCATGAATCTGGGCGCGCTGCGCCGCCTCCCGAACCTCGTCATCGGAGGCGTCCTGCTTGCCCCAGCGGATATTGTCCCGCACCGTGCCGCTGAACAGCACGACCTCCTGCGGCACATAGCCGATATGGCGGCGGAGCTGCTCCATCGTCATGCGGCGGACGTCCATCCCGTCCAGCAGGACGCATCCCTCGGTGACGTCGTACAGCCGGGGTATCAGTTGGAACAGGGATGATTTCCCGGAGCCGGTCGCTCCCATGATCGCTATCGTCTCGCCCGGGCGTACCGTGAACGACACGTCCTGCAGCACAGGTGCCTCGGTGTCCGGATAGCGGAAGGTGACGCGCTGGAATTCCACACGGCCTTCGCTTACCGCCGCATGCGGATCGGCATCGGCTGCATCCGTCAGGTCGGCCTCGCTCTGCAGCACCTCGGCGATCCGCTGGGCGGACGCCTTGGCGCGCGACAGATTCATCATAATCATGGAAACCATCGACAGCGCTCCCGTAATCCGCGTCGTATAATTGACGATCGCCACCACTTCGCCGAGGTTGGTGCTGCCGATCTGCACGCCCAGCCCGCCATACCACAGCACGAACAGGATGCTGCCGTTCATCAGCAGCAGGAGGAGCGGAACCGTGAACTCGACGAGACGCAGCGCGGCGACCGTCCGATCCATCAGCTGCCCGTTCGCCTCCTCGAACCGCTCCACTTCATGCTTATCGCGAACGAATGCCTTAATGAGCCGCATGCCGAACAGGTTCTCGCGCAGCACCCCATTCACCCGATCCAAGCGCTCCTGCACCGAGCGGAACAAGAGGAACGCCTTGTTCATCAGCCAGACGAGCAAGATGAACAGCACCGGCGTGACGACGGCCAGAATCAGCGCCAGCCTGACGTTGACCAGCAGCGCCATCACGAGGCCTCCGATCATCATCAGCGGCGCTCTCATCATGATGCGCAGCCCCATGAACACGACGTTCTGCATCGTCGTCACGTCCGACGTCACCCGCGTAATCAGCGTTGCCGTCGGGAAGCGGCTGAAATTGGCAAACGAGAAGGACTGAATTTTCTCGAACAGGTGCTTCCGAATATCATAGCCGAAGTTCTGGCTCACATGCGCCGCATAGTATGAGTTGATGATGCCGCATACGAAGCCGAACAACGCCAATCCGACCATCAGCCCTCCCCACTTCACAACCGCGGGGAGATGATGGGCTATAATCCCATCATTAATAATTCGAGCCATGAGCAGCGGGAGCCACAGTTCCACGGTCAGTTCCACCAGCATGAGCGCCAGCGCGAAGATCATCGGCCCCCGATAGGGGCGCAGAAATGATAGTATCTTCCTCATTCACACTCTCCTTCCCCAAGCCGGGACGGAACCGTCCTGCTGCGCGAGGCAGTCCTGCCCCGGTTCCTTGCCCGGAGATAAGTCGATTATCGGTATCCCGCCTGCCGGCGAAGCGCTTCCATCGCAGCAGCTTACAGGCCTTGCCGAGGCCTGCCGGCGCCTTCCGCCCCCGATGAAGCCGCCATGCCGGGCGCGGAATGATGCCCCGTATGCCGCACAGCGTGTCCTGGCACGTTATCGTACATTCATTCTAGCATAGATTGGGAATTGCGCTCGACAATATGTGAAGGATTGCATATGATTGGGTTATATTTTTACTTGATGCAGCAGGAGGATTGGACAACAACGAATGATGAAACGTATTTTCCGGCTCGGATGCCTATGTTATTTTCTTATCGGCCTGGCCCATGTTGTTATCGGTACCGTCCTGGAGGAAATGATGGCCCGCTACGGGCGTTCGTACGGCGACGGAGGCCAGCTTATTTTCAATCAATTCGCCGGATTTCTGGTCGGCGTCCTGCTGACGCCGCTGCTCACCAGCCGCATCGGGCGCCGGGGCGCTCTGCTCTTCGCGTTGACTGCCCTCACGCTCGGCGAGGCGGTATACTGCTTCCTGCCCCCGTGGGAATGGATGCTGACGGCCGCTCCTGTGGCGGGCCTCGGCTTCGGGATGATCGAGGCGATCATCGGCGCCATCATCATTGAATTCATGGGCGCCAACAAAGCGATTGCCATGAGCCGCTTGGAAGTATTTTTCGGTATCGGCGCCTTGCTGATTCCGCTTATCTCTTCCGTCTTCATTATGTATGACATGTGGTATGCCTCCTTCATCAGCGTCACTCTGCTGTCCATCGGCACGGGCGCGCTGTGGCTGTTCCTCCCGCTGGGAGAGGCCGAGCCTCTGCTGCGCCGGCAGCCGCGCGAAGCCGGGGAACGGCAGTCAGCCGCGGCAGCGCCTTCGAAGCTGGGAGCAAACGGATGGCTGTTTATCGGCTTGATGATCGTCTTCTTTCTGACCTATGTCGGCGTCGAAATGAGCTTCGTCAACTTCCTGCCGTCCATGCTGATCGAGAATGCAGGAGTGACATCGGCCACCGCCTCCATCAGCATCACCTTCTTCTGGGGGACGATGGCCTTCGGGCGCTTCTTCGCCGGCGTGCTGGCGGAGCGAATGGGATATGCCCGCTATCTGTTCTACAGCTGCGGGCTGTCTTTCCTCATGATGGCGGGCTTCGTCTTCGCCTCTGAGCTGTGGAGCAGCTTCGCGGTGACGCTGCTGTTCGGCATCGGCATGGCGGGCATCTTCTCGATCGCGCTCGTGTTCGCCAATCATGTCCTGCCCGGCATGACCGAGCGGATGACCAGCCTGCTCGTCGCCGCCGGCGGCATCGGAGGGGCCGTCGTGCCCCGGTTGACCGGCTGGATGATGGACGCCTTCGGCGTATCCGGGGCTCAGTGGCTGCTGATGTCGTTCATGGGACTGCTGTTCCTCATCGTCATGGCCTCCTCCCGACTGGGCAGAACGGCAGCCCCATCCGCCAGCGCGGCCGTCCACCAGGTATAACGGCTTCCTTACTTGACCCTGACCCGATGTCAGGGTCTTGGCTTTTCCCGGGGCCGCCGCTCCGTTTCCCAATTTCACTTTTTCTTCGCCTGACAGAATACGATGCCGAACCCAACTTTTCCAAGCCGCCTCCCGATTCGGTCCACTCCCCACACTCTTCTCTCTTCTCTAGCATACTACTGTGACAGGATACAAGAAGACAGGCTGTCTCTCAATGACGGAATGATAGAAATCGGCAGCCTCCCTGTCCCACCACGCATATGCAGAAGGAGAGGATGAGAATTGAAGCGAAGATCGATTCGGCAGCTGTTGAGCAGCTACAAGAACAAGCGATTTTCTCCCGTAGAAATCACCCGCGAATATTTAAGAGAAATCAAACATTGCGACCCGGCATATAACGCCTTTATTACCGTTACGAAGGAACGGGCGCTGAAGAAGGCGAAGCGACTGGAGAAGAAATGGAACCGCGGCAAGAATCCGGGGCTGCTGTTCGGGATTCCGCTTTCTTATAAGGACAATCTGGCAACCAAGGGCGTCCGGACGACGAACGGTTCCGAGATCTACCGCAATTTCGTTCCCGAACGGACCGCTTCCGTCATCCGCAGGGCGAATAAGGAGAAGGCGATCATGCTGGGAAAAAACAATATGCATGAATTCGCGCTCGGCATCACGTCCAATAATCCGCACTATGGGCCGGTCCGTAACCCATGGAACATCGAATATTCCCCCGGAGGGTCGAGCGGCGGCTCCGCAGCGGCGGTGGCCGCCAATCTGTCCGTCGCCTCCATCGGAACGGATACCGGCGGCTCCGTGCGGATTCCGGCCGCTTCCTGCGGCATTGCCGGGCTAAAGCCGACCTATGGAACCCTTCCGACGTCCGGCATCGATTTCGTCTCGTGGACGATGGATCATGTCGGCCCGCTTGCCGCCAACATGGAAGACCTCGCGATCATGATGGACGCGCTTTCTGGGGGCAAAAACTACTCCCGCCATCTGATTGATAATATTCGCGGCATGCACATTGGCGTCCCGGTGAATTTTTTCAATGAGCATATTGAGGAGGAAACGCTGCGGCTGTATCGGGAAGCGCTGGCGGCTCTTGAGAGGCTCGGCGCCGTGTTCGTCGAGGTCGATACCTCGTTCCTGTACGGGTATCAGGAATATGGGCTGACCATTGCCGCAGCCGAAGCCGGATATGTCCACCGCCAGGATATCGCCTGCTGTCTGGCGGAGTTGGGGGCCGACGTGCGCGCGATATTGGAGTCGTCGCTCGATATTACGTCCCTCCAGTACCTTACCGCGCTGCACAAAAAAGAAGAATACACCCAAGCGTTCAAACGGATTTTCAAGCAGGTCGACGTGCTGGCCACGCCGACGCTCCCGATCCCGCCGCGCCGCATCGGGGTTGAATCCGTCACGTTCGGCTCCTATACCGAGAGCATCTTCGACGCGATGACCCGCTACACGGAGATTTTCAATATGACCGGCATGCCGGCCCTTACCCTGCCTTGCGGCATTACGAAGCAGGAGCAGCTTCCGGTCGGCTTGCAGCTCATCGCCGATCATCGGCGGGAGGATCGCCTAATCCGGACCGGTTATACGTATGAGCAGAGCGAGCTCGGCGGCTATTATCGCAAGCGGGATCAGATCATCTCCGGAACTTGCGGTTCCTGAACGCAGCCCCCCCTATGCGACAAATCCCCGGCCCAACGATGGACCGGGGATATATGATTGTACGATGGCGGGTTAGCGGCGGATCAGCAGCCGATAGCAGCCGGCCGCCCCAAGCCCGCAGCAGGCGATGACGACGCCCATCGGCACGGCCGTATCGCTGCCGGCAATCCCGACGAGCGGCGCCGCCGCCGAGCCCGCGATGAAGGGCAGCAACCCGAGCATGGCCGAGGCGCTGCCGGCCGTCTTGCCCTGGTTCTGCATCGCGAGGGAGAAGCCGGCGGTATTGACGACCCCCGTGCTGGATACCGACACGAAGAGCGGGAGCAGAACCGACCAGAGCGGCCCGTCCAGCAGAATCGCGGCCAGGAGC
Source organism: Paenibacillus dendritiformis (assembly GCF_015845845.1). Lineage (GTDB taxonomy): Bacteria > Bacillota > Bacilli > Paenibacillales > Paenibacillaceae > Paenibacillus_B > Paenibacillus_B dendritiformis_C. Next base: position 3,378 of record NZ_LDIG01000160.1, on the reverse strand, counting down.
GCGAGGCCTCCGCTGCAGGACAGGATCAGCCCCGCGATGAACAGCCGCATTTCGCCATGGCGCGCAGCCAGCCGTCCCGTAATCTGGGTGGCCAAAATAAGACCGAACCCGTTGAGCGCAAAGAACAGGCTGAACGCCTGGGGCGATGCGCCATAAATATTTTGCAGCACGAAAGGAGAACCCGAGATATAGCTGAACATGGCGGCAGAGACCAGCCCTTGCGTGCAGGCATATCCCATAAATTCCTTATCCTTCACCAGTCCCCCGAAGGTGGACAAGGTCGTCCGGACGCCGCCGGACGATCGCCGATCCTGCGGGTGCGTCTCCGCCAGCCCAAAGTAAGCTGCAGCGATCATCAGGAGCCCCAATGCGCCCAGCACCGTGAATACGCCGTGCCAGGACGTAAATTTGAGCAGCTGGCTGCCAATGATCGGAGCGGCGATCGGCGCCAGCCCGTTAATGAGCATGAGCAGCGAGAAAAACTTCGTCAGCTCCGATCCGGAGTATAGATCGCGCACCATCGCTCGCGCGATAACGATCCCGCCCGCGCCGGCCATCCCCTGCAGGAAGCGCAGGGCGATCAAGCCCCACATGGACGGAACAATGGCGCACAAGAAAGAGACGACGGCGTATACCGTCAGGGACGCCAGCAGCGGGCCGCGGCGGCCCCGCGCGTCACTGAGCGGCCCCATGACCAGTTGACCGAGCGCCAGGCCAAGCAGACACGCCGTCAGGCTAAGCTGGGTCAAGGAGGTGCTTGCCTGCAGATCGGCGGCGAGCATCGGCAGCGACGGCAAATACATATCAATCGACAGCGGCCCGATCGCCGTCATCGAGCCGAGCACGAGCGCGATCGCGAGTCTCCGCTTGCGCGGGACGGCCGCCACGGAAGCATTCAGATTTGTTCCAGGATTCATGTATGACAACCTTTCTCTATAAAATTGCAATTGTAACAATTATAGTTACAACTTGTGAGGGAATCAAGACTTGAATATTTCATATTTTGCCTATAGAATCCACTGTATTCTTGCGGCCGTCCGGCGGAGGAACAGCGATCCGCCGCTCTGGCGGGCGGCTGCAGCCGATCGTGATCAGCAGGAAGCCGGGAACTTCACGTCGAAAAAAAGAAATCAAAAGAAATGAATGGAGGGACGGCCACCTATGAAAACATTTCGGATTATCGAGGAACGGGTTCAGGACGATATCTACGCATCGCAAGCCGAAAACGCCGATACCGAGGCGATTATGTCCTTGCTGTACCGCACAGCCGCCTGGCTGAACAGCAAAGGCTCGACGCAATGGAATGAGCTGCTGCAGGGCGTCGATGTTCACGGGATGGCGAATTCCATCGCCAAGGGAGACGTCTTCCTCTTCAAGCGGGACGGCGATCCGGCCGCCGTCGTCATGCTGCTTCAGCAGCCGAGCGCCTGGGACCGGGAGCTATGGAGCAGCCTGGGCGACAAGGGCGAAGCGGGTCATGGCGAGTCCATTTATTTGCATCGCCTGGCGATCGACCGCGCCTTCGCCGGCAGCCAGCTGGGACTAGCGGTGCTCCGCTGGGTCGAGACCGGCATCCGCTTCCCGGGCAAGCGGCGGCTCCGCCTGGACTGCAAGGCGGGCGTTCCGGCCTTGAACGCGTTCTACCGCGCGGCGGGCTACACTTTTCAAGGCGAGATCCCGAAGGGCTATCTGCTGTTCGAGAAGGAGCTCCCCACGCAATAACGCCTGAACGAATATGTCCATGTATGCATACGCTCACGGGGACACCCCGTGCCGGGTGTTTCTGTGTGCTGCAGCGCTAGCTGTGCCGAGCAAGTTGCAAATCCTAGAAAACATCTTGAGAAACAAACGCGGTGTTAATCTCCCTCCTGCGTCCCGCACGTGGTTTGGTACCCCGCAATATGAGTATCCTTTACGCGTATTAGCCCCCCTAAGTTTCCCGGCGGGAAAATTTTACATAGTCCCGCATCATTATCCGCTTAAAGTTCGTCCAAAGGCTGGTTCAAGCTGTTCCATAATGTGTACGTCCGGGTAAAGACGAGTCAATATCGTTCCATGACATTAACAATAACAAAATTAACACAGAACCCTTGAGATTTTAATCGAACAGTCTTATAATCATATCCAACAAAACAAATATTTGGTAAGATCATAATCTTGTTACCTCTAGTACAATGTCATAAAAGGATAAATTGCCCATTCCAGAAATAGAACTATAATACCATCCAAAAACTTCAGTTACACTGTAACTCCAAAAGTTACCTTGACGCATTCCTCTGCATCGTAGGCGCCGACATCCCCTGATCCACCAGTCATTGTAAGAGACTGCGTCCTGACACGCCGAAGACATCTGAAATGACAGTTCCTAATTTCACATTGGATGCTTCCAGGTATTTTTGAATGCGATTCTTTTCCGCTGTCAGCCCCCCGATTCGCTTCTTCCGGAGACGGCAAAGATCGCGTAACTCTCTTAAGCCCTACCTTGGAACGAAAACTCGTTTCAATGAGTCCTACATGAAGCAACTTGACAATCTATTCCGCATAGCAAACATCCGTTTTCCGTTCATGCACATTTTTGATTCGCTGGGCAATCGCGAGCACAATCGTAAAGTAGCCTTCCAAGTTGTTGTATACAGACTTCCAGTAGATCCCCGTGCTTTCCATTGCAATGTGGGTACTTCATGTGTTTCATGATACTTCAGCAATTCAAAGAGGTGTTTGGTTAATGTGCCCGAATGTACGGACTTCGCTTTGAATCTCACCAGATGAATCTGTTGTCATCACACAAAACGACAATCGATATTTCTGATTCACATCTATGCCTGCGAAGCGATCGAATTAAACTCCCATACTTCCAATCCTCCTACACTGAAATGGCATTGACGGCGGGAGTAAGCATTTTTCTGTTCACCATAAAAGCAACGTATTTCGCGCCATGTTATTAGCGGTATGGGAAGACAATGAACCAACTAAACGCTCGCTATTTTCATGCTAGGCTTGCCAGAGAAATCATGAAGGTTTCTTTTCCAGTAACTTACTTAAAACATTATACCTGAATCCGTGAAATGAAATCATAGAAAAGTTAGAAAATGAGTCTCCGGTAAAGTAAAATAAAGAAAAGGGAAGAATTCCCGTATTTTCTTTAACTCACCCCGGAGGTGCCATTGATGAAACCCGTACGTTTTCAACTGGATCAGTCCGTGGAGATGCTGACCGCTCATTCCGGTCTTGCCCTCATTGGCTTGCTCCTTTCCCATACCCAGATTGCCAAGCGCTTGACTCGTTCCTCGCTTCCCGGTGTACATCAACCCACGGTCACTCACCCGGATGTGGTCTACGCGTACCTGGGGCTACTTTGTCAAGGGAAAAGTGACTTTG
>NZ_LDIG01000159.1 GCF_015845845.1 Paenibacillus dendritiformis | reverse complement strand
GAGTCTCGTTGCTGGAGCTGTGCCTCTACAAACAAGAGTGTCGAAGCGCCGACAAACAACTTTTGGGCTCGGTAGTCCAATGACTTATCTCGAGTGGAATTCACATGTAACCATTTTAGGCATTGACAAATGACGTTTTGATTATGTACGTTATCCATAGAAATCTCCTTTGTTGAGCGTTTTATGGATAACGCTGAGGGTAACTCAACAATAGGAGATTTCTTTATTTTTGTCCACGAATATAGTTCAATAAGTTACAAATATAGAGACTTATGGGATAGAAATTTTCGTAAAAAGATTGATGCAACGCTACTGTTATTTTGCTTGATTCCTGCGCTCTATCTATGGTACAGCCTGAAATTCCTGCACTTTTGCATTATTTCGGCAAGCCGAGCTTGGAGAATGAGGGGGCTGTCTCACTGCAGTTAGATACTGCTGATGGGACAGCCTCTCTTGCGTTCAGGCCGGACAGGCAGGGCCTGCCTGTCCGGCCTGCCCGACTATCCGGCCTGTTCGGCGGAGGCAGAGGCGGCACGCCCGTCGCGCCGTCAAGAACTGCGCCGGCCGCTGCCCTGGCGCGGGCTCGGGTCCCCGCCGAGCGGCGGCGCGTCCGGCTTCGGCTGCGGCGGCGCGTCCGCCGGGCGGCGATCCGCCAGCTCGGCGTAGAGCATGCCGCCGAGAATGAGCGCGCAGCCCAGGACGGCGGACCAGCCGAGCCGCTCGCCGGCGAAGATGACGCCGGTCAAGGCGGCGAACACCGGCTCGGTGGCGAAGATAATCGCCACCCGCGCCGCGGAAGTATGCTGCTGGCACCAGGTCTGCGCCCAGTACGCGAAGCCCGTCGAGAGCAGGACGGACACGAGCAGGGCGAACAGCACCTCCGGCTTCGCGAAGCCGGCCAGCCTTTCGCCGAGCGGAGCCGCCGTCTCGATCAGGCCCGAGAGCAGCGCGGCGAGCACGCCCACCGCGGCGAACTGAACGGTGACGAGCGGCATCGTCTCATGCCGGGGCGCATACAAGGCCGTCACCGCGATATGAAGAGCGAAGCAGACCGCCCCGAAGAAGACGAGGATATCCCCGCGATTCAAGGACAGGCTGCCGCCGTCCACCGCGAGCAGATACAGTCCGGCGAAGGCCGCCCCCGCCGCCATCCAGGTGGCGGCCGACAGGCGCTGCTTCGCGATCAACAGCGAAGCGAACGGCACGAACACGACCGACATGCCGGTAATGAAGCCGGTATTCGTCGAGGTCGTATATTGGAGGCCGGCCGTCTGCAGCGAGAAGGCGCCGAACAGCCACAGGCCGAGCACGCCCCCGTGAAGGATCAGCCCGCGGTTCCACCGCGCCTTGCGCAGGCGGCCGCTCGCCAGCATCATCAGCAGGAACAGCAGAGCCGCTCCGGCGAAGCGCGCCGCGTTGAACGCCAGGGAAGATACGTCATCAAGCGCTCTCTGCACGATAAGGAAGGTCGATCCCCAGATGAGAGCCGTAATCAATAAGCATAACTCGGATAGCCGCGCCCGATTCACACCGGATGTCCCCCTTTATGTTCATATCCTTCCATGAATCATCCTTTGATGCCGGTCGTCGCAATGCCTTCAACAATGTAGTGCTGCGCCAGGAAAAAGGCGGCGAGCGGCGGCAGGCAGATGAGGAAGGTTACGGCCATGATGGAGACCATATCGACGCCGAACATGCCCCGGAATTGCGACAACCCGAGCGTCAGCGTATACTTGGTCTGATCGTTCAGGAAGATAAGCGGGCCAAGATAGTCGTTCCAGCTGCTCAAGATGTGGAACACGCCGACGAGAATGAGCGCCGGCCGCAGCAGCGGAACAATCAGCCGCAGGAAAATCTGCACCGGGTTGGCGCCGTCGATGCGGGCCGCCTCCTCCAGCTCGGTCGGGATGCCCATAATGAACTGCCGCAGCAGAAAAATAAAGAACGGCGACCCGAACCAGGCCGGAACGATGAGCGGCTTCAGCGTGTTGATCCAGCCGAGCGCATTGAACTCCATATAGAGCGGAATCATCGTGACCTCCCACGGAATCATCATCGATGCGAGCAGAATCAGGAACAGCGCGTCTTTGCCGCGGAAGCGAAAGCGCGCGAAGCCGTAGGCGACCAGCGACGAAGAGAGCAGCTGCCCGATAAGCGACAGCCCCGTCACGATAAGCGAATTGTTCAGATAGGTGCCGAACGGCTGCGATTGCCACGCCTTAGCGAAATTATCCCATTGGAACACGGACGGAATCCATTTCGGCGGAAACAGATACAGCTCTTCGGGTGTCTTGACCGCCGTCGTGATCATCCAATAGAAGGGCGCAAGGAACAGCAGCGAGAACAACAACAGCAGACTGTAGACGACAACCGATTTCATGCGCGTTTCTCTCATTTGTCTTTCCTCATTTCCCCTTCGTAATAGACCCAGGCCGATGAAGAGCGGAAGACAAGCGCCGTCAGCGCCAGCACGATGATGAACATGAACCATGCGTTGGCGGAGGCGTACCCCATTTTCGAATATTTGAAGGCGTTCTCATACATGTACATGGCATAGAAATAAGTGGAGTTCAACGGTCCCCCGCCCGTCATGACCAGCGCCAGCGTCAATTGCTGGAACGCCGCGATGATGGTCGTAATGAGATTGAACAAAATCGTCGGGCTGAGCATCGGCAGCGTAATGCGCACGAATTGCGTCCAGCGGCCCGCGCCGTCGATGGCAGACACCTCGTACAGATCCTTCGGGATATTTTTGAGCCCGGCGAGGAAGATCAGCATCATCGTGCCTTGTCCCCACAGGCTGGCGATCACCATCGCCACCGGAGCCCACGCCGGATCATTCAGCCAATTCGGCCCTTCGATCCCGAAGATCGACAGTAAATAATTCAAAATGCCGTATTCCCCGTCGAACACCCACGACCAGATCATGGCCAGCGCCACGCCGGAGATGACCGACGGCAAGTAGAAGGCGGAACGGAAAAACCCGCTTCCCCGGACCCGCTGGTTCAGCAGAATCGCCAGCAGCAGCGCCACCCCGATATTGAGCGGCACGAACAGCGCCGCGAACTTGAGCGTCACCCCGAGCGAGGTCCAGAAGAGAGGGTCGCCCCGGAACATCTCCACGTAGTTGGCTATGCCTACGAAGGTTTTCTCGCCGACAATCGGCCATTCATAGAAGCTGATGACAAGCGAGAACACGAGCGGTCCTAAGGTAAAAGCGAGAAAACCGATAATCCACGGCATTATGAACAAATAAGGAATGGCTGCCTGCCGCGGAAGAGCGGTCATCCGCCGGGTCGTTCGTTGCATCGTTCATCGTCCTTTCCGCTGAAGAGAAGCGGGAGGCCCCGGAGAACGGTCATCTGCCGGGGCCCCGCCTGTCTTATTGATTTACATATTTCGAGGCATCCCCCACCGCCCGGTCGAGGACCGTCTTCGCGTCCTGGCCGAGCATGACCGAATCAATCGCCGTCGACAAATAGCGGTTGACCAGCTTCCAGTTCTTGTTGAGCAGGAAGGACGGGGTCATGTCGGACCGTTCCAGCATCGTGTAGAACGGCGCATACAGCGGATCCTGGTCGAATTTCTTCTCCTGGACGATGCTCTTGCGGATCGGCAGGTCCGAATTGCTGCGCATATTAATCGCTTCATTCGAGATGAAGTATTTGGTGAACTCCCAGGCGAGCTCCTTCTGCTTCGACTGCTTCGCGACCGAGACGGCGCTCAGGGCGACGATGCCCTTGACCGGCTTGCCCGGAAATGCCGGCATCTCGACCGTGCCGAATTCGACCTTCGCTTCCTTGAAGCCGTCCAGAGGCCAGACGCCGCTTTCCCACATGGCGATTTTGCCGGCCTTGAACACATCTTCCCCGCTCATCTGATTTTTGCCGCCGACCAGCGTAGCCGCCTTATCCTTCAGCAGGTCGCCGAACAACTGAATCGCGCCGGCCGTCTCGGGCCCGTTCATGAACCCGTCGATCCGGCTCCCGTCCTCGCTGACGAAGCTGCCGCCGTTGCTCCAGACGATTCCCTGCAGATCGTAAGGGTCATTCGTCGCCCGCAGGCCGAAGCCATACTGCTTCTTCTCCGGATGGGACAGCTTCTTCGCGATCTCCTTGAACTCGTCCCAGGTCCATCCGTCCTTCGGATACGGAATGCCCGCCTCGTCGAACAGCTTCTTATTGTAGTACATCGCTCTTGTCGTGAACCCGCTCGGCAGCCCGTACGTCTGGTCGTCGACCTTCACATAATGGAACAGACTGTCGTAAATGTCATCCAGACCGAGATTCTCGTCCTTCTTCATATACTCGTCGAGCGGCTCCAGATTGGCATGATACGTCGGGAAATCCCACATCAGCATCACATCGGGCGGATTGCCCGCGCCGAACGAGGCCGCCAGCTTCTGGTCGAAGCCGTCGGCGTAAGGCTCCACCTGCACCTTCACGCCGGGATGCGCCTTCTCGAACGCCTTGGCGATATCCTCCTGTACCTTCAGGCTGTCCCCGGTATCCCAGGTCGCGAAGCGAAGCACCTTCTGTTCGCCGGCCTCCCCGCCTCCGCCGGAGTTCGAGGCGCCGCAGCCCCCCAACGCGACGGCAAGCATGACGGCCAGCACCGCTGTCAACAAGCGTTTTTTGGTCATGTGTTCTCCCCCTGATTCGATAATGTCCTCTACTAGTTCATTTAAAGCTATCTCCACTTTAGAAAAAATAAAGCGTTTTCAAAACCGCTTGCTGTCAGGCGCCAGGGGGCATTTTGTTCGTACTGCGCCCTTTTCGCCCGTTCGTGGGTCAAGATGACTTGCGCGATTCGCCTTTCTGTTCGGCCCGGTATTGCGACGGCGTCACTCCGCAGCAGCGTTTGAACCATTTGCTTACATACTTTCCGTCGATCATGCCGATGCGCTCGGCGATCTCCTGCAGCGTCAGATCGGTCGATGCCAGCAGATCCATCGCCGCATCGAGCCGCATCCGGTACAAAAAGGACAGAAAGCTCTCGCCGACGGTCTTTTTGAACAGCATGCTGAAATGGCTGCGGCTCAAGCCGACGCGGCGGGCGACATCGCTGGCCGACCACGGCTCGCTCAGATCGCTGGCGACGAGGCGGACCGCCTCGCCGATCGTCTCCGGCCAAGTATGCGGCTGCAGGCCATAGCGCCGCTCCAGCTCCGCCTCGCGGTGCAGCTTCGCGAGAGCCTCCAGCCAATCGTCCAGCCCCTGGAGCGGTCCGAGGCGATGCCAATGAAGCGAGGCGTGCCGCTGCTTCTCGTCGTTCAATATCCGGTCCATCCGTTCCCCGGCCTCGGCGCAGACCGTATAGTAGCGCCGGCCGGCTCCGCACGGCAGCGCGGCGCATGGCTGCGGCAGCCGCGCCTCCAGCCCGCTCCACGGGCGGGCCGCTTCCTCCGCCTTCGCGGCATAGACCGTGCAGGGCAAGGGCAGCCGCCAGGCGGCCCAGCGCCGCTCCAGCTCGGCGCGGAAGCCGCAATCGAAGCCGGACAGCCACGCATAGAAGGCGGCCTCCCAGCCGGCGGCGTCGCTCTCGGGCTGAGGCTCCGGGTGCGCTTCCAGCTCCGTCTGGAATTTGCGCAAATAGTAGTCGAGCTCGCTGTCCTCGAACGCCGTCTTCAGCAAATAGCCGGAAGCGCCAATCCGAATGCCCTGCTGGGCGTACTCGAAATCGCGATGGCAGCTCAGCAGCAGGATTTTGGTCTGGGGCGACTCCGCCTTAATCCGCTCGGCCAAGGCAATGCCGTCCATTTCCGGCATGACGATATCGGTAATGATGACCTCCGGCCGATGCTGCAGGAAGGCTTCCCATCCCCGCGCTCCATTCGGGACATCCGCGACGACCGTCATATGGTACCGGGCCCAATCCACGGTCGCCATCAATCCTTTGCGGACAATGCTTTCGTCGTCGGCAATCAGCACTTTAATCGGCATCATCTGTTCCATGAAGCTTCTCCTCCTGTCGTTTCGGCCAGCGCAGTACCATATCGGTTCCGCGCCCAGGCTCCGAGTGCACCGTTAATCCGTATTGCGGGCCAAAATGCAGCTTGAACTTGCGATCGACGTTGTAGACGCCAATGCCCCGCTTCTTCCGCCGATCCGGCGCTTCGCCCAGCAGAGCAAGCCTGCGCTCGTCGCTCATGCCCTTGCCGTTGTCGGACAGCGTCAGCACGAGATCGTCCCCTTGCTCGGCGATCGTCAAGCGAATGACTCCCCGCCCGTCCTCGAACGCGTGGAAAAAAATATTTTCGAACAGCGGCTGCAGCGTCATGCGCGGCATCGCATACTCAAGCAGGGACTCATTGAGATCCGTCTCATAACGGAACTCATGCTCATAGCGAAGACGCTGGATTTCCAGGAAATGCTCGATGACGGTCAGCTCCCGCCGCACCGCGACCAGCTCCTGGGCGATATCGAGCCCCCCCTCCAGCACCATCGTCAGATGATAGAGCATGCGGCGAATCTCCTCATTGCCCTGCAGCCGGGCCTTCCATTGAATCGAATTCAAGGTGTTGAACAGCAGATGCGGATGGATCTGATAATGAAACGCCCGCAGTTCCGCTTCCTTTTTCAGCTTCTCCTTCACCGTAATCTGCTCGACCAGCTCTTCAAGCTGTCCGGCCATCCGGTTGAAGCTGTGGGCCAGCACGCTCAGCTCGTCCTCGCCCCGCACGGGCAGGCGCGTGCCGAACTTGCCGCTGCCGGCCAGCAGCATCGACTCCTTCAGCCGCTTGATTCGCTTCGTGACGGTCGAGGAGAACAAATAACCGAGCAGCAGGGCCAGCAGCACCGACAGCACGAACCCGATCGCCGTATAGGACCGGATCACGTCCGTCGACTGATAGAACAGGCCATGCGGCATCCGGGCTTCGATCGTCCAGTCGTTCGAAGCCAGCTTCGTCTTCCATATCATATCATCCGGCTTGGCGGCATCCGCCCCCGCCGTGCGGTAGATCGTCCGTCCCTCGCCGTCCGTAATCGTCAGCATGGCATGCGTATCCTTCTCGAAGGAAGCGAACAGCGCGAACAAGTTATCCGCTTTCATTTCCAGCAGGATGCGCCCGTTCCGCAGCGGCCCGCTCTGGTTCCGGATCGGGACGACCAGGCCAAGCAGCCGCTCCTCCTGATCCGCCTTCTTGTAATGGCGGGACGTGTACAGCCCGGGCCAATATTCGCCATTGTAATCGGGCGGCATCGCCTGCCACCACGGTTCGGCGAACAGCAGCTTCGTATCGATAGTGTTCTCGCCATAAAAATAACCGGATTCGGTGACGATGAAAATGCCCCGATCCTTCACCGTCTTCAGCGCATTCAGCATATCTTCCAGTTCATATTGATCCTTCAGCTCCCCGTAAGTCGACGGGATCTCGGTATACAGCACGCGTCTGGCCGGGTTCAGCAGATAGGACTGAATGGAGCCGGCCATCAACTGCAGATGATTCAGCTCGGTGTCCAATTGATGCTGAAGCTGGGTGACCAAGTTCGAGCCATAGCGCCCGAATTGCTCCTGCAGCAGCTCGGACGACTTGAAATAGGATAGCAGGCCAAGCGTGAACAGCGGCAAGACGGCGGCCCCAAGGAACAGCCCGACCAGCTTGACGCGCAGATTGCGCCGCGGCCAAGGGATGCGGGACAGGAACGGGATACGGGCCATAGGCAATCCTCCTTCTGCGGTGTCGCGGCGATGTTGTAATGTGTGTCCTAACTATATCAAGGAAAGGACAAGAGAAAAAGACACACGATTTTCCTGGTGCAAAAGGCGTGCGTCCTTCCCAATCAAGCTTATCGAATCCTTTGTCTCAGGGACGGAAGAGCCGGATCCCGCCGCGCCGGACCTGCTGCCTTGGCCGCCCCCCTTCGCCTGGAAGGGGGCGGCCTCTTCCCCTATTCGCTGCGCGGCCGCGCATATTCATGGGCCAGCATGAGGAAGACGCTCGATGTCCACGTAAAGGCCCGGTCGCGCAGCCCTTCCCCCGTCAGCGCATCGAAGTTCTCCGCCATGCCGCTGCGGGCGGCCATATCGCAGAAGCGGCGCGCCGCCTCGGCGGCCAGCTCTGCCTCGCCGCAGCGAGCCAAGCCGTCGACGAGAAGCATCATGACCGGAGCCCAGATCGGGCCGCGCCAATAGCCGTCCGGCTCATAGGCCGGGCTTCCGATGCTCTCCGTCGCGAAGCCGTGCGGCGTGAAGAAGCGCCGCTCATCCGCCAGCGCCTGCACGAGCGCCCCTCGGATTTCCTGCGGCAGCCGGCGCCCGAGCACGAGCGGCAGGCACGCGATCAGGCTGTCCTCGCCGACCGGCTCATGCGTGCCTGTGCGGACGGCCGTCATGCGCCCGTCGCGCCAGCAATGCGCCAGCATCCGCTCCAGCGTGCAATCCGCCCGGCCCCTCCAGGCCGCCGCCTCCTCCGGCCGCTCCAGCCGGCGGGCGATCTCGGCCAGCGCATCGCATTGCAGCACGAGATAGGCCCCGAGATCGGGGCTCTCCACGGCGCCCGGCTCGTGGAAAATCGTGCTGTTGTCCCAGCCGCTGTCATTGCCGTGGCTGTATTGCGGCATGCCGTCTCCGTCATCGTCGCCATACCGGAACCACCACTCGGTCCACCGGGAGAGCGGCCCGTACACCTCTTGGAGCTGCTCGGGACCGATCCACTCGCTGCGCTCCATCATCCAGCTCAGCGTCCAGCCGTGGATCGGCGGCTTGCAGCAGTTCCAGAGGCCGTATTTGTCGTTCATGAAATCAGGCAGCGCCCCGCTCTTGTCCTGGCGATCGAAGAAGATCATGAACTGATCCCACGCCAAGGCCGGCTGCTCGCGAATGAGCGCCATCGCGTTGAAGCAGTGATCCCAGCTCCAGATGTTGGTCATCCAATTCTTGGACATATACATGGCCGGCCGCGGCAAATACCCGTCCGCCGGAACGACGCAGGACCAGGTAATATAAGCGGCCAGCAGACGGCCCTCCTCATAGGCGGCCGGCACCGCCGGCGTCTTGCCGATCCAGGCGGCGAACTCCGCCTCCACGTGCGCCACGCTGTCGGCGAACAGCGGGAGCGCGGCCGGCTTCTCCCATACCGTCCGGTACTCCTGGATGAGCAGCTCGGCCGTCTCCGAGCCGTCCGGCTCCATGGCAGCGGCGATATACTCGCAGCGGGTTCTGCGCCAGGGAGCGTCCATCGACAGCGTCCCTTGCAGCGGCGTCAGCATGAAGCGAACCTCGTTGCGGAAATCATTCACTTCCCAACGCCCCTCCGGCCGCTCCATCGCATAGTCGTAGTCTCCTCCCGCCAAGGTCAGGCGCAGGCCGACATGGCGTGCGCGCAGGCGAATCCGATCGGACGCATCGATGCACAGCTCCGCCTGGCCGCCGTCGCCGCTCTCCAGCTCCAGCAATCCCGGCGTCGCGCGGGACGTGAAGGCCAGGCTCTCTCCGTCCCGCACCAGCTCGATGCGGAACGCCGCTCCCGCGGTCGCATCCCCGCCGCGCACGGTGCGGATATAGACGCCTTCCTCTTGTCCCGGGCGCGCCGGCAGCCAAGAGACCGCCAAAAAGGATCCGTAACGGCTGAACGGCACGGTGCGTATATCAAATGCAAGCTTCATTTTTATATCCCCCTTCTGTCTCGCCATGCCCCCTCAAGCAAACGCTTTCACAAATAGAGACGCTCTGCTTCTTCCCTCTTCTATTGTAGCGGGTTCGGCCGGGCAAGACGGCGCCGGGCTGTGCGGACTTGGGGGGCGAGATGTCCGGGCGCGCGGCCGCTTCGTTCTTTTGTTCGGCGTGAAGGGGGATTTTGTCTTATATCATCCTGTGAGGCAACCGCGCATCCTGTAGAAGCCAGATGCGGGGCCGAATCCAGTCCTTGCGACGACAGGTCCCCTCACAAGACAGAAGCCCGGTCCTATAGAACCGGGCTTTGAGGCGACAGCCTCCTGTGCCTTAGCGGAACATCCCCCACAGCTTCAGGAGATGGAACGTATTGTTCGGGTCAATCTTCTGCGCCAGCACGAAGTGCACGATCGCTTCCTCCTGCTGGGCGCTGATGTTCTCGTTCAGCGCGCTCGCTATTTTGCGCAGCAGCCGGCGGACCGTCTGGCGATTCTGGAGATCCGCCTTCGTCACGCCGTCCACAATCTGCTTGACCCGCTCCTTCAAAGCCGGCTGCTTCATCTTCAGTTTGATTCGTTCAACAAGCTGCGGGCTGATCCCGTATTTCGTATAGCTCATTTTCGTCGGCACACCTCCGGAACACAAGTTGGCCAGAGCTCATCGCAGCGAGCTCTGATGGCACTCTGTTCCAATATATGTGCGAACGCTTGTCTGCTATCCGCCCGAATTTGCCGAACCCGCCGGATGACATCCGTCCGGCCGCCCGCGCACGGCTCGGGGCTAGTCCATCCGCTCCCCCTGGAGCAGCTGCTCGCTCTGCAGCACCTCGCGCAGACCGCCGTAATCCGGCGACGTCCAGAACGTCTCCGACCGGATCAGCGCGGCCGCATCATCGCGCGCCTGCTCCAGCACCGCGTAGTCGTTCGTCATATCGGCCAGCTTGAACTCCGGCAATCCGCTCTGCTTCGTTCCGAAAAAATCCCCCGGACCGCGCAGCTCCAGATCGCGCTGCGACAGGTCGAAGCCGTCCTCGGTCTCGGTCATGATGCGCATCCGCTCCTGGCCGACCTCCGACTTCGGATCGGCGATAAGGACGCAATACGACTGATGCCCGCCCCGGCCGACCCGGCCCCGCAGCTGATGAAGCTGCGACAGCCCGAACCGCTCCGCATCCATCACGATCATGAGCGTCGCATTCGGCACGTCCACCCCGACCTCGATGACCGTCGTCGAGACGAGCACCTTCGTCTCTCCCGCGCTGAAGGAGCGCATCGCCTCATCTTTCTCGGCCGGCGTCATCCTTCCGTGCAGCAGCCCGACGGGCAGATCGGGGAAGGCCTGCTGCATCTGCACATGCACGTCGATGGCGTTCTGCACATCCAGCTTGTCCGATTCCTCGATCAACGGACAGATGATATAAGCCTGATGCCCGGCTTCCGCTTCCCGGCGAATGAAGGCCAGCACCCGATCGAGCATGTCGTGCTTGACCCAATAGGTCTTGATCGGCTTGCGGCCCGCCGGACGTTCGCGAATCGATGACACATCAAGATCGCCGAAGACCGTAATCGCCAGCGTTCGCGGAATCGGGGTGGCCGTCATCGTCAGCACATCCGGATTCCAGCCCTTCCGGCGCAGAATGCTGCGCTGATTGACGCCGAAGCGATGCTGCTCGTCGGTGATGACGAGACCGAGCTTCCGGTAATGGACATCCTCCTGAATGAGCGCATGCGTACCGACGAGGATGTCGATCATGCCCATCTGCAGCGCGGCAAGGACATCGCGGCGCTTCCGCTCGGTCAGGCTGCCGGTCAGCAGGCCGACCTGAATGCCGTGCGGCTCGAACAGCTTCGACAGCGAACGCATATGCTGCTCCGCCAAAATTTCCGTCGGGACCATCAACGCCCCCTGGTACCCCGCCCGGACAGCGGCATACAAAGCGGTCGCCGCAACGACCGTCTTGCCGGATCCGACATCGCCCTGCAGCAGCCGGTTCATGCAGGACGGCTGGCGCATATCATGCAAAATTTCGGTGATCGCTTGCTTCTGCCCGTCTGTCAGCTCGAACGGCAGGCTCCGGGTAAATTGTCGCACTGTCGCATTGTCGACCGCGAACGCGACGCCGTCGGAACGCTGGCGGGTAAGGGCGCGGAAGGCATGCAGCTTCAACTGAAACAGCAGCAGCTCCTCATAGACGAGCCGCCGCCGCGCCTGCTTGCCTTCTTCGACATCATGCGGCAGATGCATCGCCCGCACCGCTTGCTTGCGCGGCAGAAGCCGATAGCGCCGGAGCATCTCCGGCGGCAGCGGCTCCGTGATCGCTTCGCCGAACTGCTGCAGCGCCTGGGCAATCGTCTTGCGCATCCACGCCTGCGTAATCTTGCCCCCGACCGAGTAGACCGGCTGCAGCGTGCCAATCCGGCTCGTCCCTTTGTCGGGAAATTCCGATGTCGACACCGTGAGCTGCATCCGGCGCTGATCCCACTTGCCGGTCAGCACAATATCCCGCCCCTGCTCCAGCTGCTCGCGCAGGTACGGACGGTTGAACCAGGTGGCCGTAATCAGCCATTCCTCGACCAGCACGCGGCAGGTCAGTCTGGACTTGCGGCCGTACCGCTGCAGGACGGGCTGGCTCATAATGCGCCCTTCTACCGTAACTTTGTCGCCATCCTTCACTTCGTTCAGGCGGCGGAGATGAAAATCTTCATAGCGGAAAGGGAAATAATCGAGCAAATCGGCAACGGTAAAAATGCCAAAGGCGTGAAGCTCGGTTTGTTTCAACGCGCTCACGCCTTTGACCATGGTTACGGGACATTGACTCAATGGAATCATGGCCGGTAACGTCCTATCCTGTCAGGACGATGCTTCATCCGCAGGCCACATGAAGACGGCGGCGACGCCGGTCCCGACGTGGGTACCGATAACGGATCCCACGATCGTGTAGTCCATGGATCGAACATCCAATGTATTTTGAATCGCTGCCGCCAAGTCATCCGCCGCCGACGGATTGCTCGTATATCCCATAACCGCATGCACCGGTCTTCCCTCGAATTCCTGCTTCAGCATCTCCAGGATGCGGGCCGCCGCTTTCTTATGTCCGCGCACCTTTTCCACCGCATACACTTCCCCCTCATCATCGATAGAGAGAATCGGTTTAATATTGAGCAGTGTGCCGAACATAGCCGCTGCCTTGCCGATGCGGCCGCCCTTTTGCAAATATTCCAATGTATCAACCAAGAAAAAAAGCTTGCGTTCCCGCTGATATCGTTCAATCATGGCCAAAATTTCTTCTTTCGAGCGGCCGGCCTCCGCCATCTTGGCGGCTTCCACCACGATGAGCCCGAAGCCGTAGGATGCCGACTTCGAATCGACAATCGTGATGTCGACCTCTTCTTCCATCATGTTCTTCGCGAGCACGGCGGATTGATACGTTCCGCTGAATGCGGCCGACAGATGAATCGAAATGATCTGCGTGTCATGCTCGGCATTCAACCGCTTGAACACCTCCAGGAACTCAATCGGAGAAGGCTGGGACGTCGTAGGCAGCCGCTTCGCTTCAACAAGCAATTGATAGAACCGCTCTGCACTGATCGTCACCGCATCCTGGTACATATCGTTCCCGAAATGCACCTTCAGCGGAATCATCTCAATGCCGTAGCGTTCGCGTAATTCCTGCGGAATATCCGCCGTGCTATCCGTGACGATACGGATAGATGCCATTAACATCCCTCCTTCGCTACTCTACAGAAATAAGATATGCATAAATAGGCTGTCCGCCCTCGTGAACTTCCACTTCCGCATCCGGATAATGCTCGTTCAGCCACTCCACCAGCGCTTCCGTATCTTCCGTCTTCGCCTCTTCGCCGGTGAGGAGCGTAATCACCTCACCGCCGTCCTCCAGCATCTTCACGAGCAGTTGCTGCAGCGTGTCGCTCATCGATTCCGCCGTGACGACAATCTTGCCGTTGGCGATGCCCATATAGTGGCCCGCCTTAATATCCAGCCCGTCGAGCGTCGTATCGCGCACGGCGTAGGTAACTTGTCCAGACACAATATGGCTGACCGCATCCTGCATCGCCGCCCGGTTCACCTCCAGGTCCTCGTCCTCCTGGAAGGCGAAGGCCGCCGCAATGCCTTGCGGTATCGTCTTCGTCTCGATAACCGTCACTTCACGGTCCACGAATTCCGCAGCCTGCTTCGCCGCCATCACGATATTCGAATTGTTCGGCAGGATGAAGATGTGCTGCGCCGTAATCTTGCCGATGGCATCGATGAAATCCTGCGTGCTCGGATTCATCGTCTGTCCGCCGGACAGGACAATGTCCACCCCGAGACTGGTGAAAATGTCGTGGATGCCCTGTCCCATCGCTACGGCAATGAAGCCGTAAGCAGCAATCTCGTCCGCAGGAGGCTCAACCGGAACGCTCTCCGTGGCGATATCCGTAAGCGGCATCTCCGCGAACAGCTCCGGCATCGCGGACACCTCTCCATGCTCCCCCTGCAAAATATCGCGATGCTGCTCGCGCATATTCAGAATATGAATCCGGATTAATTCCCCGTACTGCATCGCCAGATCAAGCACTTCGCCCGGTTTGCGGGAATGTACATGGACTTTGATAATATCGTCGTCTGCGATGACGATAATGGAATCCCCATTTTTTGCAAGCGCTTTCCTAAATATATCTTCATGAAACGGCATGGCTGCAGCGCGATTGCGGGTACGATCGATAAAGAATTCCATATCATATAAAAACTCGATGTCTTCCGTTTGCAGCTTGGCTTGGGCAGGCATTGGCGCCGCGGCCGCCTTCTCGACCGGGACCGATATGACGGCTTCGGCGGCACCTTCCGCCCCTGCTTCCAGCACCGCCAGAAATCCTTCATAAATATAGACCAAGCCTTGTCCGCCAGAGTCGACGACCCCGACTTGCTTGAGCACGGGCAGCATCTCCGGCGTCTTGGCCAGCGCTTCCTTGGCCTTGTTCGTCACTTCCCGCATGAACTCAACCAAGTCCGGCGTCCGGCGCGCAATATAGACGGCATGCTTGGCCGCCTCTCTCGCTACCGTCAGTATCGTGCCTTCCACGGGCTTGACCACAGCTTTATAGGCAGTGTCCACGCCGCCTTGCAGCGCGTGGGCGAATTGGAATGCGTTCACTTCGTCAAGGCCGGCTACGGCCCGGCTGAATCCCCGGAACAATTGGGACAGAATCACTCCCGAGTTCCCCCGGGCGCCCATTAGCAGCCCTTTCGACAGCACCTCCGCCGTTTTGGCGATAGACGTGGACGGCTTCGCTTTCATTTCGGTAATGCCCGCAGTCATCGTCAAATTCATGTTCGTCCCCGTATCTCCATCCGGGACTGGAAAGACGTTCAACGTATTGACGTGTTCGGCATGGCGATTGAGCGAATCGGCCCCGCCCAGCACCATACTGGCAAATTGTGCTCCATTTAAAGAACGCTTGTTCAACGAATATTCCCCTTCCTAGCTTAGTACGCGTACGTCCTGTACAAAGATGTTCACTTGGTCCACCGCGAGACCGATGTCGTGTTCGAGTACATACTTCACCTTGGCTTGGATGTTGTGCGCCACCTCGGAGATTTTGGTTCCGTAACTCACAATAATATATAAATCGATATGTAGACTATCGGATTGTTGGCGCACTTCGACACCGCGCGACAAATTGCCGCGTCCAAGCAATTCGGCAATGCCGTCCTTCAATTGCTTGCGCGATGCCATTCCAACGAGTCCATAACATTCCATAGCCGCGGAACCGGCAATCACCGCCACGACTTCTTTCGAAATGTTCACCTTGCCGAATTCCATATCGAGTTGGATGGCCATGGTTCACTCCACTCCTTTTTTTGAGTATTATGGACTAATCAACATTGTACTATAATAGAAAAGAGAAATAAACAAAGTTTTTGATTCGGTTGACTACGGATTTTAAAATATGATATCATATTTAGGTATTTAACGTATGAAGGGTGCTTTGGGATAAGGAGGTGTAAGGCATGGCTCGCAAATGTTATGTAACGGGGAAAAAACCAGGCTCGGGTAATCACAGATCGCACGCGAACAACAAATCTCGCCGCTCTTGGGGCGTGAACGTACAAAAGGTTCGCATCTTGGTCGATGGCAAACCGAAACGCGTATACGTGAGCACGCGTGCATTGAAGGCAGGTAAAGTGACTCGCGTCTAATCCCGGCCTCCATATAGAAAGAGCACCTGAAGCGCAATCAGGTGCTTTTTTTGATCGCCAGTTCATTCGCGCTCTTTCGCCTCGAAAGACCTCGGATAGGCTTGTATCTCAACGGCCACGGCTTGCCTTGGGGGATCGCGGCCCCGGCGCTGTCATTCCAGCGCGGCACCGCCGGCGACTGGTTAGGGATGGTTCTTGTCCGGCATGGTGTGCGGCGGATGGCACCTCGGCAATCCTCCGCCGAACGGGCATCCTCATCCAAATGCGGCTGGCCCGCTGCCCCATGCTTGCCGGACAGCCGTCCGGAGCTCATCACCGTTACTGCCTGTTGCCCCGCTCCCGCACATGCGCTCGCGGATCGGATGGATGGATACCGACTCAGCTTCAATGCCGCCTGGAACGTCAGCTTTTTTGAAACGTATTTAAAATCGCCTTGACGAAACCTCCCAAAAACTTCGGCAGCTTAAACGTATAAAACTTCATCTTCCACCCTCCTCGTCATTCTCATCCTACCCCGCTAGTCTCTTGCAACATAAAAAAGGTTACATGAGAGATCTGTGCTCATGTAACCATCATATGCCGCAGGCCATTCATCTATGCACGGGCGACAAGCCCGATTCGCGCCCATTTATGCGGCGGGTGCCGGCATCTGCTGCATGTATAAATATACGGACATCATGAAGACAAAGATAAAATAGAACAAAATCGACAACAGGATCAAGCCGATGCGCATCCCCTTTGTCGGATTCCGCTTGAAAAAGCGAATTCCAAGCAAAATCGCGCCGAGTGAGCAAAGGATATTTAACGGGAAATTCAAAAAAGCGTAAAATCCGACCAGCGTGCCGCACAAAAAGCTGTACGACGCCAGCGTCAGCGCCGTTCTCCACATAGGCATTCTCCCCTTCTCCGGCCCCTCCGTTCGAGTCATGCCCGCGCTCGCTCCGCGGATTCCCGGATGGACCGAATGGCCGCTTCCCGGCTGGCCGCTCCGTAGACCGCGCTGCCGGCCACGAGCACGTCCGCTCCGGCCGCCGCGACCAATGGCGCCGTCTCGGCCGTAATCCCGCCGTCGACTTCGATATGAGTTTCTGCCCGGCCCAGCTCGTCCAGCCGTTGGCGAAGACGGCGAATTTTGTCCGTCATCGAAGCGATGAACTTCTGTCCGCCGAATCCCGGATTCACCGTCATGATAAGGACCAGATCCAGATCCGCCAGCACCTCTTCGATCGCCGTCAGCGACGTTCCCGGATTAATCGCCACGCCCGCCCGGGCGCCGGCCTCCTTAATCTGATGGACGACCCGATGAAGATGAGGGCATGCTTCCGCGTGCACCGTAATGACATCCGCTCCGGCGGCGGCGAACGCATCGATATACTTCTCCGGCTCGACAATCATCAAATGCACGTCCAGCGGCAGCGCCGTATGCGGGCGGATCGCTTGCACAATGTTCGGCCCGAGCGTCAGATTCGGCACGAAGCGGCCGTCCATCGCGTCCACGTGAATCCAGTCGGCGCCTCCCTGCTCCACATTCCGAACCTCTTCGCCCAGCTTGGCGAAGTCGGCCGATAAGATAGAAGGGGCGATACGAATCGTTTGCAGTGCTGTCATGTCAGTACCTCCGTCGTTTGTCTTTCATTTCCTCGAAAAATAACAGGTAATGTTCATAGCGCGAATCCGCGATCAAGCCTTCCTGAAGCGCCGCCTTCACCCGGCAGCCCGGTTCGTGAATATGAGTGCAGCCCCGGAACTTGCAGTCGCCCGCATAGCTTCGGAATTCACGGAAGCACCAGCCGAGCTGATCCACCCCGAGCTCAAGGAAATCGAGCTGGCTGAATCCGGGCGTATCGGCAATATATCCGCCCTGAGGGAGCGGCAGCAGCTCGACGTGACGCGTCGTATGCTTGCCCCGTCCCAGCCGCTGGCTGATCTGGTTCGTCTCCAATGACACCCCAGGGAGCATCGCGTTCAAAAGAGAGGACTTGCCGACGCCGGACTGGCCGGCGAAGACGCTGATCTGATCGGCCAAACGGTCCGCCACGCCTTGATAGCCGAAGCCGCCCTTGGCGCTCGTGGCGATCACTTCGTATCCGATGCGCCGGTACAAGGCGATCAACTCATCCATCCGCCGGCGCAGACGGGCCGACTCCTCCCCCGGCAGCCGATCGAGCAGATCCCACTTCGTCAGCAGGATGACCGCCTCCACCTCCGCATGCTCGATATGGACGAGGAACTTGTCCAGCAGCTGCATGTTCAGCTCCGGCTCCGTCACCGAGAACACGAGCGCCGCCAGCGAGACATTGGCGATGGGCGGCCGGATCAGCTCGCTCTCCCGCGGCTCGATCTCGTCTACGACGCCCTCTCCGTTCTCGGTGAAGGAGTAGACGACGCGGTCGCCGACCAGCGGAGACACGCCCTTCTTCTTAAAAATGCCGCGCGCCCGGCACTGCACCGTCCCTCCGCCGCGCTTCCCCTCTTCCTCCACATAATAATATCCGCTCAACGCCTTGACGATAAGGCCTTTAGGCATGCTTATCTACCACGAACATATCGATTCCCTCCATGTAATTCGAAGTTATAGGGGCCCCTCCGCCGGCACATCTCGATCTCAGACGCGCGATGGAAGGGCGGCCGATCTCATCCTGGAAAAAGGCTTGCGGACACTCACTCGCCCGGGTCTATTCCTCCCCCATCTTCTTGCCCTTCCCCTTCTCCTTCGCTCTGTCCTTGAATTTCTCCTTCAACTTCTTGCCCTTGCCTGGCCGAGGGGTCGTCTATCACCGGTATCTGCACCGTGCCCTGCTTGGCATCGGTATAGCTCACCGTGTACGTATCCAGGAAGTCGCCGTCCCGATACAATAGTACGACCCCGTCTTTGTTCGGAGCGAGCACGAGCTCTACGTTGAAGATTTGGCTTGATGTGATTTTCTGTGTTCCCCATTCTTTATTCTCTCCGGTTGCGTCCGTATAGACGATGCGGATCGTGCTTGTCTTGCCGTGCTCCACGGGAGCCACGGGCAGCGGGAACGTATAGCGCAGCGCCTCCGGCGGGTAGCCCGAGCTGACATAGATGCGGACCTCCGAGCCCTTGGCGACCGGATCGTTCGGCTCGAACGGCTGCTGCTTGAATACGCGGCCAGCCGGCTGCTCATAACTCGGCTCCTCGATAACGCCGTCCTTGGCCAGCTTCAACCCGCTCGCTTCAATCTTGGCGATGGCCTCTTCCTTCGTCGCGCCGACGAGATTCGGCATGCCGAACGTTTCCTTGCCTTTGCTGACCAGCAGCTTCACGGAAGCATTGCGCGGATCAACCTTCTCCCCGGCAGCCGGCGTCGTTCCGACCACCGTGCCCGGCTCGGCTTCATCGTCAAAGACCGGATCCTTCGTGATCCGGGAGCTGTCGAAGCCGATTTCGATCAACTGCTGAATGACCAGTTCCGAAGGCTTGCCGGCATAATCCTCCATATTAATATACGGCGTTCCCTCGCTGACATACAGCCGGACGCTCGAGCCTTCCTTGACCTTCGTGCCCTCCGGCTTGCTCTGATCGAAGACCACGCCCTTCTCGAAGCCTTCCTTCGGCTCGCGGACAATCGGATCTTCCACCTCGATTTTCAGCGCGGCCAACGTGTTCAGCGCCTCCTGCTCCGTCATTTTGATGAGGTTCGGCATGACCACATCATTGACGACAAGCAGACTTTTCACATATATAACCACGCCAACCAGGATACCGAGGAACAACAGCGTTCCCCCGATCCAGACCGTCGGCTTCACCCACCCCTTCTGAGCCGGCTTGGCCGGCTCCCTGCCGGCTGCCACCGGGGGCGCCGCAGGCGCGGGGGCCGCTCCGGGATACGTATCCGCAGGCGGGCGCTCCTCCCGCTCCTGCGCCCGAATGGCGGGCATGACGCGGGTTTCTTCCGGGTCCTCGTACACTTTGCGCTGGGCGAACATCACCTTCGCTTCATGCGCGCGCTCCGGAGACAGGCTGGTCTCCAGGTCGCGCAGCATTTCCGCGGCGGACTGGTACCGCTCCGCCGGGTTTTTGCGCATCGACTTCAAAATAATATTTTCCACGCTTTGCGGAATATGCGGATTCACCTTCCGCGGCTCCTCGAACGGCTCCTGCAAATGCTTGAGCGCGACGCTGATCGGGCTTTCCCCCAAAAACGGCAGTCTGCCGGTCAGCATCTGATAGAGCACGATGCCGAGAGAATACAAATCGGACTTTTCCCCCGCCGAGATTCCTTTGGCATGCTCCGGCGAGAAGTAATGCACCGATCCGACGACCGATCCCGTCTGGGTAATGGTCGACGACGTGACGGCCCGGGCGATGCCGAAGTCCGTTACTTTTACCCGGCCATTGCGGCCGATCAGTATATTATGAGGCTTAATATCTCTATGAATAATCCGGTTCTGGTGGGCATGGTCGAGCGCATCACATATTTGGCACGCGATCCGCACCGCTTCCTCGACCTGCAGCGGGGCACGCTGCTGTATAATCTCGTTCAGATTATGCCCTTCCACATATTCCATCACAATATAATGCGTGTCGTCCTCTTGGCCGACATCGTAAATGCTGACCACGTTCGGGTGGCTCAGCGAAGCGGCGGACTGGGCCTCTCGCCGAAAGCGCTGGATAAACTCCTCGTCATGCACGAACTGCTGGCGCAGCACCTTGACCGCGACATAACGGTTCAACAGATTATCCAATGCCTTATAGACGAGAGCCATGCCGCCCCCGCCGATTCGGGCGGTAATCTCATACCTTCCGGCAAGTGTTGTTCCTATCACTTACTCACTCCTCCTTCCCGGCGTCAGGATGCTCCAGCAGGACGACCGTAACGTTATCGTCTCCGCCGGCCTCCAGCGCCTGGCTAAGCAGCCGGTCTGCCCGGGCCGACAACGGAAGCGACGGATCGATGACCGTGCTCCAGATATGATCCTCATCCACCATGCTGGTCAACCCGTCGCTGCACAGCAGCAGCGTATCATCTTCGCCGTACTCCACCGGGATAATATCCACCTTCACCTGCTCATCGGTGCCGAGCGCCCGCACCAGCACATTGCGCCGCGGGTGGCGCTCCGCCTCTTCCGGGCCGATCTGGCCGCTCTTGACCAGTTCATTGACGAGCGTATGGTCCTCCGTCAACTGAACGATCCCCCGCCGGCCGATTCGATAGGCTCGGCTGTCGCCGATGTGGCCTATGTATCCGCTCGTCTGCCCAGACGGAAACAGCACCGCCACAATGGTCGTTCCCATGTGGTGGTACTTTTCATCCTGGGATGCAATATGGAAGATCGTATGGTTGGCGCGCAAAATCGCGTCCTCCAACGCTCCCGCCAACTGCTGCTCCTCCAGCTGCCGCGGGAGGGCCGCCAGCTCGGAGACCACGGTCTCTACCGCCAAGCGGCTCGCGATATCGCCTGCCTGATGTCCGCCCATGCCGTCCGCGACGACAGCGATATCATAGCCGTTCGCCAGCTCGGATACATAGGCCCGATCTTCATTGACTGCGCGCACGCGTCCAACATCGGAACGATGCACAGCTCTCATTCTTCCTCACCTCGCATTGGACTCCAAATGCTTGGCACGCAGCTGGCCGCAAGCGGCGGCAATATCATGCCCCTGCTCCCGCCGGATGGTCGAGTTGATGCCCCGATCCAGCAGCGTGCGATGGAACTTGAAAATATCGTTGCGCGGAGTGCGGATATAATTCCGCTCCGGCACATAGTTGACCGGAATCAGGTTGACGTGGGCCAGCATATCCATCCGCTTCAGCACGTCCGCCAGCTCCTCCGCATGCTCCACCTTGTCGTTCACGCCCCCGATGAGAGCGTACTCGAACGTAATTCTGCGCCCGGTCTTCACCTGATAGTGCTTCAGCGCCTCCATCACCTCGATGAACGGATAGCGGCGGTTCACCGGCATCAGCTTCGAGCGCAGCGCGTCGTTCGGCGCATGGATCGAGATCGCGAGATTAATCTGCGTATTCTCGTCCGCGAACCGGTAAATGCTCGGCACAATGCCGCTCGTCGACACGGTAATATGGCGCTGCCCGATATTCAGCCCTCTCTCATGAATCATCGTCCGCAGGAACGCCATCGTCGCGTCGTAATTCTCGAACGGCTCGCCTGTCCCCATAATGACGATGCTGCTGATGCGCTCGTTCGTCTCGTCGAGCATCTTCTGCGCCGTGACGACTTGCGCGACGATCTCTCCCGCCGTCAGGTTGCGCTTCAGCCCGCCCAGCGTCGAAGCGCAGAACGTGCAGCCAACGCGGCAGCCGACCTGGGTCGTCACGCAAATGCTGTTCCCGTAGTTATGCTTCATGATGACCGTCTCGATCGCATGGTCGTCATGCAGACCGAACAAAAACTTCACGGTGCCGTCCTGGGACTTCATATGCGTAATCACCTTCAAGTTGACGAAATCGAAGCTCTCATCCAGCTTGCCGCGCAGCCCCTTGGACAGATTCGTCATCTCCTCGAAGCGGGTTACCCGCTTCACATACAGCCAATCGAAAATTTGCCCCGTCCGAAAAGCAGGTTCCCCCTGCTCCTTCAGCCATTGCTCAAGCTGCTCAAACGTATAGTCGTATATAAATGGTTTCATGTATAGTTCAACCTTTCGCCTCATCACTTGTCATGTAGTCGATCTATTTTACCACAAATGGCGCCCTTGCCAAAAGCCAAGCCAAATTCGCATCCTCCGTCCTAGGCTCGCCGCTTCCGCAAGCGCCCCTCCTCCCGGCTTCCGGCCTGCCCGCTGCTTCCAAAGCCCCGCAGTCCATCTCACCGTCAAGAGCCTCTAATCCGAGTATACAACCAACCT
Organism: Paenibacillus dendritiformis; assembly: GCF_015845845.1. GTDB lineage: Bacteria > Bacillota > Bacilli > Paenibacillales > Paenibacillaceae > Paenibacillus_B > Paenibacillus_B dendritiformis_C. The sequence continues at coordinate 143,181 of NZ_LDIG01000159.1, read as the reverse complement.
GCCCCCATATATGCGCATGTCCCCCTGAAACGTCGATTTAAATTTACTCCTCAGGGGTGACACCTGAACTGTTCAGGCAGCTCTTCGGCGGTACTTTTGCACGCTCTCCCAACCGCTCAGGGCAGTTCTTCGGCCGTTCTTTTGCTCGTTCTCCCGACCGTTCAGGGCAGCTCTCCAGCCGTTCTTTTGCTCGTTCTCCCAACCGCTCAGGGGGAGCTCTTCGGCTGTTCTTTTGCTCGTTCTCCCAACCGCTCAGGGCAGCTCTCCAGCCGTTCTTTTGATCGTTCTCCCGACCGCTCTGGGCAGTTCTTCGGCCGTTCTTTTGCTCGTTCTCAAGACCGCTCTGGGCAGTTCTTCGGCACTTCTTTTGCACGTTCTCCCGACCGCTCAGGTTTTACCTCACCCCGCAAACTGCATTGAAATAAGCTTTTCCCATTTGCCTATCGATAGGCACCCACTGCCCGTTTTTCTATGATACATTGAAATATTGCGTAAAAAGAAAGTGGAGTCGCTCTTTTTCCTGACCCTATGGGATTTTTCCTGTAAGGACCTGCGCACCGCCTTTCTCCTGACCGATTGGGATCTTGCCTATAAGGAATCTGCGCACCGCCTCTTTCCTGACCGTATGGGATACTACCTATAAGGAACCTGCGCACCGCCTCTCTCCTGACCGATTGGGATCTTGCCTATAAGGAACCTGCGCACCGCCTTTCTCCTGACCGATTGGGATCTTGCCTATAAGGAATCTGCGCACCGCCTCTTTCCTGACCGTATGGGATACTACCTATAAGGAACCTGCGCACCGCCTCTCTCCTGACCGATTGGGATCTTGCCTATAAGGAATCTGCGCCCACCTCTCTCCTGACCGGTTGGGATCTTGCCTATAAGGAATCTGCGCATCACCTCTTTCCTGACCGTATGGGATACTACCTATAAAGAACCTGCGCACCGCCTCTTTCCTGACCATATGCGATAACTTGCTAATAGAACGCCAATAGCCGCATCTTCCAGACGGGGCCACCGTATGGTCGATGCGGCTATATGCCTGCTCTATTGCCTCAGTTCCGTTCCACGCTCGCTTCTTACGGCTCGTCCGTACGCTGCAGACAGGCAATGAAGAAGCCGTCGGATCCGGCATCCTGCGGCAGCACCTGCAGCATGCCGGCCGGGCTCCTGCGCAGCGCTGCGTCCAGCGCGTCCTGCGGCAGGGCGCGCGTCCACGACGCATCCAGCGCCCAGCCGGGCGTTCGTTCCAGGAAGCGGCGAACGGCGTCCCCATTCTCTTCCGGCTCGACCGTGCAGGTCGAATAGACGAGCCGGCCGCCGGGGCGCACCATCCGCGCCGCTTCCGCGAGCAGCCGCTCCTGAAGCGCGGCGATTGCGGCGACATCCTCCTCGCGCTTTGCCCACTTAATGTCCGGCTTGCGGCGAATGACACCGAAGCCGGTGCACGGCGCATCCAGCAGCACGGCGTCGAAGGATGCGGGCTTCAGAGCTTGTCCCAGCTCCGCCGCATCGACATTCAACACGCGAAGCGACGTCAAGCCAAGCCGGGCGGCTTGCTCCTCGATAAGCGCCACCTTGTGGGCGTGGACGTCGTTCGCCGTCACTTCGCCCATATCGCCCATCCGTTCGGCGATATGGGTCGATTTGCCGCCTGGCGCGGCGCAGCAGTCGAGGACGCGCATGCCCGGTTCCGGACGCAGCGCCTCAACGACGAGCATCGAGCTCTCGTCCTGTACCGACAAGCGGCCGTCCCGATACCAGGCGCTGTGCGCCAGATTGCCGGCGCCGGCGGCTACGATGCCGTCGGGCGAGAGCGCGGACGCTTCGGCCCCGTAGCCGTCCGCGCGCATCTCGGCCAGCAGCGCCTCGCGCGTGCCGCGCAGCCGGTTCACCCGCGCGCTGCCATGCGGCGGCCGGTTGTTCGCCGCGCACATGGCGGCCGTCTCGGCTTCGCCGTAAGCGGCGATCCAGCGGGCGACGAGCCACTCCGGATGCGAATGCTCCCAGGCGATGCGGCTTACGGCGCCTTCGGCAGGCGGAGCGTCCCACAGCTCCGGTTCGCGCATGATGGCGCGCAGAACGCCGTTCACGAAGCCGCCCATCGCCTGCTGACCGCGCCGCTTCGCGATCGCGACCGCTTCGTTCACCGCCGCATGCGGAGGCACGCGGTCAAGATAGCGAAGCTGGTAGACCGTCATGCGGAGCAGATTGCGGACCCAGGGCTTCAGCTTCGCCAAGCCGCGCTGCACCTTCCGCGCCAGCACGCCGTCGATCGTGTTGAGGCGCTGAATCGTGCCATACACCAATTCCGTCGCCAGCCCGGCGTCCGCCCGTTCCAACTGCGCTTCCTTCAGCGCCCGGTTCAGTTCCAGATTGCTGTAGGAGCCTTCCTTCTCTACCCGGACAAGCACCTCCAGCGCGACATCGCGTGCCGTCATCCGTCTGCGGGGCGGACGGCGTTCTCCTCCGTTCACGACAGCACCGTCCCTTGCTCCATTTTGCCGCCGCGAAGGAACTCGGAGGCCGGCATGGCCTTCTTGCCTGCGGGCTGCACTTCAAGCAGGTTAAGAACCCCTTGTCCGGTCTGGACGCGAAGGCCGTCCGCGCCGGCCGTCAGGACAGTGCCCGGGGCAGCCTCGGCGTCTCCCGCGGCAGCGGGTTCCGGCCGGCATGCCCATACCTTGAATACTTCGCCGTTCCAGGTGGTGAAGGCGCCGGAAAACGGAACAAGACCCCGCACCTGATTGGCGATCTGCTCCGCTGGGCGTGTCCAATCGATTCGCTCGTCCTCGCGCTTCAGATTCGGCGCGTAGGTCGCCTCGTCATGAGGCTGCGGCACCGCTTCGACCCGGCCGGCAATAATATCAGGCAGCGTCCGCCGGAGCAGATCCGCTCCGGCCTCGCTCAGCTTCGCGAACATCGTGCCCGCATTGTCGTCGGGGCCAATCGGCACCTCGACCCGGCTAATCATGTCGCCGGTATCCATGCCTTCCGCCATATACATAATGGTGACGCCCGTCACCGTCTCTCCGTTCATAATTGAACGCTGAATCGGAGCGCCGCCCCGGTACTTCGGAAGCAGCGATCCATGCACGTTGATGCAGCCGAGCCGGGGAATATCGAGCACCGACTTTGGCAAGATCTGCCCGTACGCCGCCGTCACAATCAGATCGGGCTGCAGGGCGCGGATATCGTCCACCGTATCCGAGGTGCGAAGCTTTTCCGGCTGCCAGACCGTCAATCCGTGCTGCAGCGCTTCCGCCTTCACCGGCGTCGGGGTCAGCACCCGCTTGCGGCCGACGGGACGATCCGGCTGCGTCACGACAGCCGCGATCTCATACCCTTCCTGGATCAGCATGCGGAGGGAAGCGACGGCAAAATCCGGCGTCCCCATAAATACGATCTTCGTCATTCCGACTTCCTGCCTTCGCGCGGAACTTCATACACGCTCTCCGCGATCTCGGTGAACAAAATGCCGTTCAAATGGTCAATCTCATGCTGGAAAGCGCGGGCCAGGAAATCCGACGCCTCCACCGTGAACGCATTGCCATGACGGTCAAGCCCTTGCACCGTAATATGCTGATGGCGGCGCACATCGCCGTTCAGCCCCGGAATGCTGAGGCATCCCTCCGGGCCGAGCTGTTCCCCTTCCGCCTTGAGAATGACAGGGTTAATCATCTCGATCAAGCCGTGCTCGTCTCCGACATCGACGACGATGACACGCTTCAAAATCCCGATCTGAGGCGCGGCCAGCCCAACGCCCTCCGCATGGTACATCGTGTCCGCCATATCATTCAGCAGCTTGTGGATATTCGGCGTCACCTTCGTGACCTCTTTAGCTACCTGATGAAGAACCGGATCCGGTTCATGTACAATAATCCGCAATGCCATAGGGCACACCATCCTTTATTTGTCTTAGTCGGCATCATTCTGACGGAAGCCGTGCTTCGCGTTTTGAATTCAATGCTCGATATGGAGCGGGTCTGTCTCTATCTAAGAAAAAACCGAACCCGCATTATATGATTCCTTCTATAATTAACAAGCCCGTTCAACGCCCTCTCAGACCGGCAGCTCGCATGACAGCGGAACCATCCAATCATCTCCAGCGAGTCGGCTCTGTCCACAGCACAATCACGGCATGCCCTGCAAACGGCCAGCGGCCCACCTATTCCGGCCCCTTCATCCGATTCAGCCGCTACATCATCATCTGCGGGTCGATATCGACGCTGAACCGGACGTCCTGCTCTTTGGCGATCGAATCGAACTCGCGCATCGCTTCCGCCAGCAGACCCGACAGATTTACCTCTCCCCGGCATTTGATAATGCACTGGAAGCGGTAGCGGTTCTTGATGCGCGGAATCGGAGAAGCGACCGGCCCGAGAATCTCCATTGCGTCCGCATGCTCATGAAGCGGAAGCAGCCAGCCCTGGCGCTCCGCCAGCTCCTTGAGCCGCTGAGCCGCATTCTCGGCCACGCGCACGAGCAGCGGCAGCTGTTCATGCGACATCGACAGCAGTGCCAGACGGCAGAAGGGCGGAACCATCAGGTTGCGCCGATGCCGAAGCTCTTCGGAAGCGAAGCCGCGGTAATCATGCCCCGACGCATGGATAATGGAGTAATGCTCCGGCGCGTAGGTCTGCACGATGACTTCCCCCGGCAGATCATGGCGTCCGGCCCGGCCGGCGACTTGCGTCAGCAGGTGGAACGTCTTCTCGGCCGCGCGGAAGTCCGGCATATGCAGCGCCGAATCGGCGGCAATAACGCCAACCAGCGTGACATGCGGAAAGTCCAGCCCCTTCGCCACCATCTGCGTGCCTAGCAGCACGTCGGCCTTCCGTTCGCGGAACTGCTGCAGCAGCCGCTCATGCGATCCTTTCTCCGAGGTCGTGTCCACGTCCATTCGGATGACGCGAATGCCGGGGAAGCGGCGGGCGAGCTGTTCCTCTACCCGCTGGGTGCCTGTGCCGAAATAACGGATATGCTCGCTCTCGCAGGACGGGCATACTTCCGGCGCCCGCTCCGCGTGGCCGCAGTAATGGCAGCGCATATGCCCCGTCTTCATATGATACGTCAATGAAATATCGCATTCCGGACATTGGGCCACATAGCCGCAGCTGCGGCACATGACGAACGTCGAGTAGCCCCTGCGGTTCAACAGCAGCACGGTCTGCTCCTGACGCTCCAACCGCCGCTCCAGTGCCGCCTCCAGCGGAGCGCTGAACATGGAACGGTTGCCGAGCTTCAGCTGCTCCCTCATATCGACGATCGTGACCGGAGGAAGCGGTCTGCCGCCGACGCGCGAAGGCATCGCCAGCGGAGTCAGCTCCCATGGGGGCGGCTCCAGCCCCGCGGGGATCTGCTCGTAACCGTTCAGACAGGAGGCGTAATACGTCTCCATCGCAGGCGTTGCCGAACCGAGGACGACGACGGCGCCCTGCCGGCGCGCCCGTTCGATCGCGACATCGCGGGCGTGATATTTCGGCGTCTCTTCCTGCTTGTAGGATGACTCATGCTCTTCATCCATAATAATAAGGCCAATCCGGGGAAAAGGGGCAAACACCGCCGAGCGGGCCCCGATCGCCACCTGAACGCGGCCTTCCCGGATTTTGCGCCACTCGTCGTAACGTTCGCCCTGGGAGAGTCGGCTATGCATGACCGCTACCCGGGAGCCGAATCTCCCCTTGAAGCGCTCGACCATCTGCGGAGTCAGCGAGATCTCCGGCACGAGCACGATCGCTTCGCGTCCGGAAGCGAGGCACCGCTCGATGGCCTGTAAATAGACCTCTGTCTTGCCGCTCCCGGTTACCCCGTGCAGCAAAAACGTCTGATGCTCCTGTCCGTCCACCGCGAGCGCGATTGCTTCGAAGACACGCGACTGCTCTTCTGTCAGCGGCAGCGGCTTCGATGGCCGGAAGCGGCGTTGAGCGTACGGATCGCGCAGCACCTCGACCTCGTCGACAGCCACATAACCTTTGGCCTCAAGCGCCTTGACCGCGGAGGCGTTCAAGCTTTTGAGCGGCAGTTCACCGCCGTACTCCTGGAGAAGGCGCAGCGTTTCCTGCTGTCTTCCGGCCCGGCTGCCCAGCTTGCCAACCGCCTCGTCGACATCATCGACCGTTAGCGTTACCCGCTTCAACCGCTTGACACCGATGCGATCCTTAATCCGCTCCGTCTCCTGAAGCCAGCCGTGCTGGAGCGCTTCCTTGATAAGGCGCGCTGCCTGGGGAAAAGCCTGCAGCAGCTTTGGCGCTGGCAGCGGCTCATTGCGCTGCACATAAGCAAGCAGGCTGCGCGTCTGCGGGTCGTCCAGCAGACGATCCGGCCGCAAGGTCAATTCATCCGTTCCGCCGTCGGCGCCTTGAAGGAACAGGCGGGCATCGTCGCCCAGCGAGAGGGCCTTTTCCCGCTTGCCCTTGATGGCTCCCGGAATCATCGCTTGCAGAGCGGCCGTTAAGGTGCATACATAGCGATCGCTCATCCACATTCCGAGATCGACGAGATCGGCCGGGAGCGGCGGTACGACATCCAGGAGCTGCTGAATCGGCTTTAGCCGGGAGAGCGGCACATCCGTCCGATCGGAGAATCCGATGACGAAGCCCTGCACCGTCCGCCCCCCGAACGGGACGCCGACGCGGCTGCCCTTTTCGATCCATTCCGCCATGGACGGAGGAACCGCATAGTCGAACGGCCGATCCGTGTCTTTGACCGACACATCGACAATAACGCGCGCAATCGGCGAGCCGGGATGAGTTCCGAGTGCCTCCGCATGCGCTTCGTCCCGAATCCGACCCGCTCCATTATGGCTCAAGCGAATGCACCTCGTCAGGCAGGGATGGCGGTTCGCCTCCCGCGGAGATCGCCTGAGCGGCAATCTGCAACAGCCGGCGTGCTACCTCGCTTTTCGCCGTGAGCGGGATACGCTCAACGAGTCCATTTTTACTATATATATGCACTTCATTGCGTTCGGAGCCGAAGCCGGCGTCCGTTCGAGAGACATCGTTCGCAACAATATAATCGAGATTTTTGCGCGCCAGCTTGTCCAAGGCGTACTGCTCCAGTTGCTCGGTCTCGGCGGCAAACCCGATCAGCAGCTGATTCTTCTTCTTCTTCTCGCCCAGTTCCTGCAAAATATCCGGATTCCGCTCCAGCTCAATGACGAGCCGCTCGCCCGTCTTTTTCAGCTTGTGGGCGGCCCGGTGTACGGGCCGGTAATCCGCGACGGCCGCGGCCTTTACGACAATGTCCGCATCCACGTACCGCGCGATGACGGCATCCCGCATATCCAACGCCGTTTCGACGCGGATCAGTTCGACGCCTTCCGGAGGAACCGACTGGGTCTGCCCGGCGATGACCGTCACGCAGGCCCCCATGTCGCGGGCGGCTTCCGCGACCGCGAAGCCCATTTTCCCGGACGAATCGTTCGTAATGTAGCGGACCGGATCGATGCGCTCGATGGTGCCGCCTGCCGTGATCAGCACCCGCTTGCCTTGAAGCAGTCCGGGCCGTTCCCTTCCTTGGCTGGCTGCGCCGGCTGGCCGCAATGCAGATTCTCCGCCGCCTTCCGCGAACCACCGCTTCACATATTCCACGATATGCTCCGGCTCGGCCAGCCTTCCCTTGCCGGTATACCCGCAAGCGAGAAGACCTTCTTCCGGCTCGATGAACCGGACGCCCCGCGACCGCAATATATCCATATTGTGCACGACGGCCGGGTGGGCGTACATATGTACATTCATGGCCGGAGCGACCATGACCGGCGCCGTCGTGGCGAGCAATGTCGTCGTCAGCATATCATCCGCCAGGCCGTGCGCCATTTTGGCGATCACGTTCGCCGTAGCCGGCGCCACCAGCACCAGATCCGCATGATCCGCCAGATCGATGTGGGAGACGACCGAAGGGTCCCGCTCGTCGAACGTATCCGTATACACCGGCTGGCGCGACAATGTCTGGAACGTCAGCTCCGAAATAAACTGAGTCGCCGATGCCGTCATAATGACGTGCACCTCGGCTCCCTCCTGCTTCAACTTGCTGCACAGCGCTGCAGCCTTGTAAGCCGCAATGCCGCCCGTGACGCCGAGCAATATCGATTTTCCTTGCAGCATACGCCCCGCCTTTCCGCTCCTCTATCGCGCAAGCCTCCATCCCGGCGGCTGCCTGCCCTCCCGGATAGGGAGCATTCTCGTCATTTGAAAAAAATAACAACCTGACGGTTGTTATTTGCTTCCCTGCTCAATTAATGGGCGGCGGTCTTTCAGCCGGTTCGGCTGTCCCGCTCACCGTCTATGAACCGATTCCGCAGCCGGATCGGTATTACACCGCATTGTCCTGCTCGACCGTAATATGATCGCCGTAGATCTCTTCCAGCGCCACGCCGACCTGCTTGTATGATTTGGGATTCTGCAATTCGGTCCGCTCCCCGTCGCGCAGTTGGCGCGCCCGGCGGGCCGCCGCCACGACCAGCGAGTATTTGCTGTCGACTTTTTTCATCAATTCGTCAATGGATGGATATAGCATAGTTCCGCACTCCTTCTCCTGCTTGTCCCGATGCCCTTGCCGCCGGGACCGCTACTTACTCAACCTCGAATCCTGCGCAGCGCGTGACGAGGCACACTTATAGAGGTTGTTCAAAAAGTCCGCTTTTGATCACGAAGTGATTCAGGAAGGAACTCGGCATCGAATCTTGCATTCACGCTTGTAGAGCATATGCTTCCGAAGTATGTTTCCTCTGGGAAACATTTTGGCTGCTCATGTAGTCCCGCCTACACTCCGTTGCTCCTTACAAGTTTTGCGAAGCAAAACTCCCATCGGAAGCATACGCCTCGAGTTCTTGCAACCTTCTCGGTGCTGAAAAACGACCTTTTTGAACACGTGCTCTATGGAAAGTGCGCCCCGCTGACTGCCGTCTTACCAATTAGGCCTGATTTTACAATGTTCGGCTATAATAATGCTCTCTATACGTTTGCACGCCAAGTCGATCTCATCGTTCACGACGGCGTAATCGTAATTCGCCATCATGGCCATTTCCTCGACCGCCGCCGTCATGCGGTGATCGATGACCGTATCGTTCTCGGTGCCCCGGCCGCGTATCCGATCCTCCAGCTCATCCAGCGACGGAGGCAGCAGGAAGATGAAGATCCCGTTCGGGAACTTCTCCTTCACCTTCAGCGCGCCCTGCACCTCGATCTCCAGAATGATGTCCTGCCCTTCGTTCAGCGTCTGCTCCACGAAGTCGCGCGGGGTGCCGTAGTAGTTGCCGACATATTCGGCATGCTCCAGCAGCTTGTCATTCTCGATCATATCCAGGAACTCTTCCCGCGACTTGAAGAAATAGTTCACTCCATCGACTTCCCCTTGACGGGGCTCTCGCGTTGTGGCGGACACCGAATAAATCAGATCGGGCAGCCGCTTCAATAAAGATTTGCATACCGTGCCTTTGCCGACGCCGGAAGGGCCGGATAGCACAATCAAAAATCCTTTCTTCATGTTCATCTCCATTTTATTCGTCGTTGTCGTCATCCTTCGTTGATAAGCGATGCGCTACCGTCTCCGGCTGGACCGCAGACAAAATGACATGGTCGCTGTCCGTAATGATGACCGCGCGGGTGCGCCGGCCGTAAGTCGCGTCAATCAGCATGTGACGATCGCGCGCTTCCTGGATGATTCTTTTAATAGGAGCCGATTCCGGGCTCACGATTGAGATGATACGGTTGGCAGATACGATGTTACCAAAACCGATATTAATCAGTTTAATGGCCATTTACAGGTCCTCCCTCTACTTTCGAACGCTCCATATTTATTCCATGTTCGCGGCTTGTTCGCGAATCTTTTCCAACTCTGCCTTCATCTCTACGACATGGTTGATAATCTCCAGATGGTTCGCCTTGGAACCGATGGTGTTCGCTTCCCGGTTCATCTCCTGGATGAGAAAATCGAGCTTCCTTCCGATCGGTTCCGTGCTGTCCAGCAGCTGTCTGAACTGGTTGAAATGACTCTGTAGCCGCGTCAATTCTTCATCGATGTTGGAGCGATCTGCAAACAGAGCTACCTCCATGCCGAACTTATATTCGTCCAAGGAAGATTCGGCGTCCAGCAGTTGCTCTATCCGCTGTTGCAGCTTGGCGCGATACTCGGCAACGACGAGCGGAGCCCGTGTGGAAATGTCCGCATGCAACGACTCCAGGCGGTCCAGTCGTTCCTTCATATCCTGGGCGAGGTGGTTGCCTTCCATGACCCGCATCCGACATAAACCATCCATCGCCTCCGCCAGGCCGGATTCAAGCTCGCGAAGCAGCTCTTCCCCGGACAGCGGTTGCTCTTCCTGGATGGTAAATACATCAGGCAAGCGAAGCCAGTCATTGACGGTCATCTCCCCGGAGACGCCGTATTGCTCGCGAAGCAGCCGGCTGGCCTCCATATAGGCCTTCACGGTCTGCTCATTGATGGCTACCGCCGTCTTCGCTTCCCCTTCACGCTCTCTGTTAATAAACACGTCTACCCGCCCGCGCTTGACGGACTGCTGAACGAGTCGGCGCAAAGGCTCCTCGCAGCTTGTCCATTCACGCGGCATGCGCAGCATGATCTCGCAATAACGATGGTTAACGGACTTCGCTTCAATCGTAATTTTGTATCCGCCGACGGTTCGGACGGACTGGCCGTAACCGGTCATGCTGTATACCATGGGTACCACATCCATTATCCTATTTTAATTCATTACGTATGCCGATACAAGGGGTCGGTCGGGCGTTCCGCTTTTTGCCACACATGCTCCGTCAGCTCGACGGTCATCTCGTAGAACATGAACGGGGTCATGAAGTAGATTCCGTTGAAATGCTTCATCGCCACATCCAGCAGCTCCTTGGCGATGGCCACGCCCTCCCGGCGCCCGCTCTCGCCCTCGAGTCCCTTCATTCGTTCCCGCACCTCGTCCGAGAGATGAATGCCCGGCACTTCATTATGAAGGTATTCCGCATTCCGCCCGCTGGCCAGCGGCATGATGCCGAGGAAGACCGGCACATTCAAATGCTTTGTCCCTTCCGCAATCCGCTCGATCAAGGAAGCGTCATATACCGGCTGCGTCATAATATAGTCCGCGCCGGCCTCGATTTTGCGCTCCAAGCGCTCGATCGCCTTGTTCAGATGCTTCACGTTCGGGTTGAACGCAGCCCCGACCACAAAATTCGCGCGCTGCTTCAACGCCTTGCCCGAGAAGGCGAGCCCCGCATTCAACTGCTTGATCATGCGGATAATCTCAAAGGAAGTCATATCATAGACCGAGCTGGAATCCGGCAGATCGCCGAAGCGGGCCGGATCCCCGGTTACCGCGAGCACATGATCGATGCCGAGCGCATCCAGGCCCATCATATGGGACTGCGTGCCGATCAGGTTGCGATCCCGGCAGGCGATATGGATGAGCGGCCGGATGCCGACCTTGTCGAGCGCCAAATAACCGAGCGCCATGTTACTCATCCGGGTGACGGCAAGCGAGTTGTCCGCCAGCGTCAGCGCGTCGGCCCCCGCGTCCTTCAGCGCCTGCGCGCCGAGCATGAACTTCGCGATGTCCAGATCCCGCGGCGGATCCAGCTCCACGATGACCGTATGGCGTTCACGGACCGTATCGACAAGCGATGGCCCGCGTGCCACGGCCCCCTGCCCGGACACCGGTCCGGCGCCGCGCTCTTCGATCTCGAGCGGCGGAACGGCTTGGGCTTGCGCCTCCTCCTCGGCAAGCGTAGGAAGGGCTGGAGCCTCAATGTCAGCGAGGGCTTGCGCTATCGCCTGGATATGCTCCGGCGTCGTCCCGCAGCAGCCTCCGATAATGCGCGCGCCCAATTCGGCAAAGCGCACGGCGCTCTCTGCCATATAGTCCGCCGTAGCCACGAAGTTGTACCTTCCGTCCACATAATCCGGCAAACCGGCGTTCGGGAAGGCCGACATCGGCAGCGCCAGCCGGCCGGTGAGATCTTCCATCGCCCGCATCAGGCCGTTCGGCCCCATGCGGCAGTTCAACCCGACGACGTCAGCGCCCTCCTCGCGCAGCAGGCGGAACGCATCCAGGAGGCGAAGGCCGTCCTTCGTCCGATTCGATTCCTCGACCGCGAATTGACAGATGATCGGAATGCGATCGTCCAGGGCGCGCACGATTTGAAGGGCAAGCTTCATTTCCTCCATATCATAAAACGTCTCGAACATAATCCCGTCGACGCCCTCTTCCAGCAAGGCCGACAGCTGCTCGGTATAGTCGCGCTTGACCTGTTCCGTCTCGATATTTTCCCGCTTGCCGGCACGGATCGAGCCCAGCGCCCCGACCACATAGGCTTGGCCTGCCGCGGCCTCGCGCGCCAGCCGGGCGGCGGCGCGGTTAATCTCCTTCACCTGCTTCTCCAGCCCATGCTTCGACAGCTTCTCGCGGTTCGCCGTAAATGTATTCGTCTCCAGGAGCCGGGCGCCTGCGCTCACGTATTCGCGGTGTATGTCCCGGATCCGTTCCGGCTCGCTGATGTTGAGCGATTCATAGGAGATCCCTACCGGGTAGCCCAATTGATATAAATAGGTGCCCATGGCCCCGTCACCGACAATAATTTCCCTTTGCAGCACTTGACGCAAGTCCTTCATCCCGTCTCCACCCTTCTCCCAATCTTCTATGTCTGCGTCATCTACCCCATTTTATCAAGAAACGGCGCTTCTTGAAATAAAAGACGCTCCGACGGGAGCGTCTTTAGTGCATCGGTGCAGTTCACAGCTTATGCGCCCGGACTGATGCCGGCACGGCGGCCTCGCAGCGTCCTCCGGTCAATTTCCTACCATCATACCGCATAATGAATAAAAATACTATGGTTATGCCGCATGACGCTTCGGATAAGCGGGTCTGCCGCCGGAAGGCTTCTTCTTCTGGCCGCTCATCACCGAGCCGATGCCGAGCAGGAAGGTCGGTATCCCGGCCATGACGAAGGTAATCGCCCAATCCCGGAAGCCGAGCGGAACCGTCTTGAATATCGGCTGAAGCGGTTCGATGTACAGCACACCGAGCAGCAGAATCAAGGAGGAGATCACCGCGAGCACCAGATATTTATTTTGGAACAGGTTGCGATGAAAAATCGACCGCGAGCTCCGGCAATCGAAGACGTGAATCAACTGGGCGAGCACCAAGGTGGAGAAGGCGACCGTCTGCGCCTTCGTCAGCTGCTCGGCGCTGCCGGGATCGACCTGCAGCGTCAGCCAGAACGCGATCAGCGTACAGACGCCGATAAGAATGCCGCGGCTGATGATTTTCCAGCCGAGACGGCGGGCGAAGATATTCTCCTTCGCGGAACGCGGCCGATGCTCCATCAGATCCTTCTCCGGCTGATCGACGCCGAGCGCCATCGCCGGCAAGCCGTCGGTCACGAGATTGACCCACAAAATCTGAATCGGCACGAGCGGCAGCGGCAGCCCCATCATCATCGCCAGGAACATGACCAATATCTCGCCTACATTGGAAGCAAGCAAATAGCGGATGAACTTGCGGATGTTCTCGTAGATGCCGCGCCCTTCCTCGATAGCGGCGACGATGGTGGCGAAGTTGTCATCGCTCAGAATAAGCGACGAAGCTTCCTTCGACACATCCGTGCCGGCCACGCCCATCGCGATGCCGATATCCGCGGCCTTGATCGCCGGTGCGTCGTTCACTCCGTCGCCGGTCATCGCCACGACATGGCCTTGGCGCTGCAATGATTTGACGATGCGCAGCTTATGCTCCGGCGACACGCGGGCATAGACATAGACGTTGTCGACGACTTTGTCCAGCGCTTCGTCATCCATCCCGGCCAGTTGAGCCCCGTTCACGCTCATCCCGCCCCGGGGAATGATGCCAAGCTGATTCGCAATCGCTTCCGCCGTCGTCTGATGATCTCCCGTGATCATCACGGTCTTGATGCCGGCGCGGCGGCACAAGCTGATCGCTTCGCGCACTTCGCGGCGCGGCGGATCGATCATGCCGGCGAGCCCGACGAACACGAGCTGGGACTCGGCTTCCGCTTCATCATGAATTGTCTCGTGCGGCTTAAGCTCCCGGTACGCCAGACCGAGCACGCGCAAAGCCTGCTTCGCCATCGCCTCGTTCTCCGCCAGCACCTTCTGCTTCAGCGTTCCCGTGAACGGCACCACCTTGCCGTCCCACAGCATATATTTGCAGCGTTCCAGCAGCACATCCGGCGCGCCCTTGGTCAAGATATGGCGTCCTCCCTGATGCGTGACGACGACCGACATCCGCTTGCGCTCGGAATCGAACGGGTACTCCTGCGTCCGTTCGTACATGCCTTGCAGCGCTCTCGGCGTCATGCCCAGCTTGGCCGCGAGGACGAGCAGCGCCCCTTCCGTCGGATCGCCCGTCACGTTCCAGACGGCCTTCAGGTCTTGCGGCTCGGCCGCTTTGTCTCCCTTGCGCCCCCCTCTCGCCGCTCGCATCTCCTCCGGGTAAGTTTCCGTCAAGCTTGCATTGTTGCAGAGCGCGCTGATCTGCAGGAAGCGGCGCAGCTCCTGATCATGCTTGAGCTCGATCGGCTTCCCCTTCTCGCACACTTGACCGTGCGGCTCGAAGCCTTCTCCGGTCACCTCCAGCAGACGTCCGCCAAGCCACATCCGGGTCACCGTCATTTTGTTCTGCGTCAGCGTCCCGGTTTTGTCGGAGCAAATGACGGAGGCGCAGCCCAGCGTCTCCACCGAAGGCAGCTTGCGCACGATCGCTTTGCGCTTAATCATGCGCTGGACTCCAAGCGATAGCGCAATCGTCACGATGGCCGGCAGCCCTTCCGGTATGGCGGCCACCGCCAGGCTGACCCCGGCCAGGAACATGGCAAGGGCGGGCTGGCCGTGCATGATGCCCGCAACGACGACCATGACGGTGAGGATGAGCGCCACGATGATGAGCATCTTGCCAAGCTGCTCCAGCCGATGCTGCAGCGGCGTGTCCATCGTTTCTGTATTTTCGATCAGATGAGCGATCTTGCCCATCTCGGTATCCATTCCCGTGCGAATGACGACGCCTTTCCCGGTCCCCCGCGTCACCATCGTGCCCATGAAGCCGATATTTTTCTGATCTCCGAGGGGCAGCTCCGCTTCCGGAATCCGTTGATGGTGCTTGCTGACCGGAACCGATTCGCCCGTCAGGGTCGATTCCTCGACATAGCAGCTATTGGTCTCCACCCAGCGAATATCGGCCGGAACGCGATCGCCGCTCTCGAGCAGAACGATATCGCCGGGAACGAGCTGTTTGGCAGGAATGTGGCTTACCGTGCCGGAGCGCATCACTTTGGCCGTCGGCGCGGACAGCTGCTTCAAGGCGGTCAGAGAGCGCTCGGCCCGGAACTCCTGAATGAATCCAAGCACGCCGTTCAGCAAAATTATCGCGATAATCGTAATCGAGTCCAAGTATTCGCCGAGCATGCCCGAGACGAGAGTCGCCCCCGCCAAAATGAGCACCATGAAATCTTTGAATTGATTCAAAAATAACGTTATCGGCGAAACGCGCCGCCCTGCCGACAACTCGTTGGATCCGTATCGCTCCCTTCTCGCCGCCGCTTCTTCCTCAGTCAAGCCTTGATCGGCGTGGACCCCCAACGTGTTCAGCAAGTCTTCTGCCGTTGACTGGTGCCACTTTAATTGATCCATTGGTACGTTCCCCTTTCCTCCCGAATGATGGCCCTCTTTGGCGGGACAATCCGACTCGTCCAAAGAAACGGTCTTCAGGGTAACTTTATTCGGACAAGTCGGAAAATATCCCAATGTGCACACGGAACTCTTAAGTTTTGTCCAAAAATATGGCATCATAGGGAGATAAGGCAAATGAGCGGGAGACCGACCCCGGCCCCGCAGGATAGGAGCAATCAATATGGCATTGGATGGAATCGTTACCCGCGCCCTTGCGCATGAATTGCGGCAGACCACCGGCGCGCGCATTCATAAAATTTATCAGCCGACCGAGCATGACATCGTGCTTCATATCCGGACAGCGGGACGGAACCGCAAGCTGCTGCTGTCCGCGAACCCGACCTACCCGCGGGTGCATTTTACCGAAGAGAGCTTCGCCAATCCGCCGGAGCCGCCCATGTTCTGCATGCTGATGCGAAAATATTGCGAAAGCGGCATTATCGAGCAAGTGGAGCAGATCGGCAGCGAGCGGATACTGCACTTCCGCGTCCGCCAACGGGACGAACTGGGGGATGAGGCGATCAAAACGATTGTGGTGGAATTGACGGGACGCCACAGCAATATTATTTTGCTTGATGCGGCGACCGCCGCCATTGTGGACGGCATTCACCATGTGACCCCGGCCATCAGCAGCTACCGCATCGTTATGCCGGGCTTCGCCTATACGGCTCCGCCGGAGCAGCATAAGGCCGATCCGCTCGGCACGGACTCGGCGCAGTTCCTCGCATGGTGGGAGGAAGCCGCTGCGGAGGCCACCGCGGCCGATCACCTCCCCGCGGCAATGGACGAATCCGGGGCGAGCCGTGGCCTTCCTGCCAAGCAGGCGGCCAAGTGGCTTGTCAGCCGCTTCTCCGGGCTCAGCCCCCGGCTCGCGGAAGAGATGGTCTACCGCGCGGGCCAGGCGGAAGCGAACGCGGATGGGCTTCTTCACGGTCCGGCGCTCTGGGAGGCCTTCTCCCGCATGATGGAACAGGTGCGGGACCATCGTTACGAGCCGACGCTCGTCGAGGATGAAGCCGGCAAATCCTACTTCTCGGCGCTGCCGCTTACGCATATTGAGGGGACCCGCAAGCAATATGAATCGATGAGCGACTGCATGGAGGCTTTCTATGGCGACAAGGCCGAACGGGACATGATCAAGCAGCGCGTAGGCGACTTGGCCCGCTTCCTCCAGCAGGAGCATGACAAAAACACGAAAAAACTGGAGAAGCTCCAGGCGACATTGGAGGATGCGAAGGATGCGGACCGCTACCGGGTGATGGGCGAGCTGCTGTTCGCCTCGCTCCATATGCTTCGCAAGGGAGACGCTTCGGTCGAGCTTCCGAATTACTATGATGAGGACGGGGGCATGATCACGATCCCGCTTGACCCGCTGCTCTCGCCTTCCGACAACGCGCAGCGCTATTTCAAGAAATACAACAAGGCGAAGAACAGCATCGCCGTCGTGCAGGAGCAGATGCGCGCGGCGGAGGAAGAGAACCGGTACTTCGAGATGCTGCTGCATCAGCTCGCGGGAGCCAATCTGCAGGATGCGCAGGAGATTCGGGAGGAGCTCGTCCAGGAAGGCTATTTGCGCGATCGGGAACGGAAGGGCAAGCGGAAGAAAAAAGACGCGCGGCCGACGGTGTACTGCTACACCTCCTCCGAGGGCATACCGATCTATGTGGGCAAGAACAACTTGCAAAATGAGTACGTCACCAACCGGCTGGCCCAGCCGAACGACACATGGCTTCACACGAAGGACATTCCCGGATCGCATGTCGTCATCCGGAGCGAGCGGTTCGGGGACGCCACCCTGGAGGAAGCGGCCCAGTTGGCAGCCTATTTCAGCCAGGGCAAGCATTCCAGCCTCGTCCCTGTCGACTACACACTCATCCGCCATGTCCGCAAGCCGAACGGGGCGAAGCCGGGCTTCGTCATTTACGAGCGGCAGAAGACATTGTTCATTACGCCGGACGCGGATCGGGTCGGACAGCTTCCGGTCACCGTCAAGACGAGCGGTTGAACCAGCACACACAGCAAGACGCCTGGGGTAGGAACCATTCGGTTCCTTGCTTCCAGGCTTTTTTGTCCCGTTCATGTCTGCGTTGCGGCTCCGCAGCTGTTCCCGTTTTCCCGAGAAGAGGCTCCTTCCGGGACGATGGCATTTTCGGTCCGGGGCTTAGTCTGGGTCAAGACTGGAGCAAGATTGGGGCATGCCCGGAGCGTGTTTGGAGCATATCCGGGACAGTACGGGAATGGATGTCTGCGTAGTGTGTCCAGTACAGGTGCGGGATGTGTACCTCGGGAGCGCGTCCAGTACAATTGCGGGATGTGTGCCTCGGGAGCGCGTCCAGTAAGTACGCAAGATGCATCTCCGGGCGCGTTCCGTACAGGTGCAGGACATACATCTCCGGTGCAGTCTCGTTAAGAGAAGCCGCGGCGGCGGCGGAAATCCTGCAAAATTACATCTTTTCAAAACATTGCAGATACACGGCGAACGATTCCTGCAAAAATGCATCTTTTCCCCGTCTCAACCACGCGTTCAGGGCTCAATAGGCGCAGATTCCTGCACTTTTGCAGGATTTTCCGCCAAATCAGCCGTTCCCCTTGAAAAATGCTGCAGTTTTGCAGGATTGCCCCTGCTCCGGTCGCCTGCCTGCACGCCCGCTCTCCAGGGGAGAACGGACGCCGGCCGCGGGTCAATCCCGCCCGCTTCGCTCCCTCAGGCGCCGTACGGCCTCCAGCCCGACGCGCCGGCCGCCCAGCGCGCCATGGAACACCTTCCCCTGCCGCGCGCCATGGAAGTCCGAGCCGGCGGTCGCGATCAGGCCGTACCGCTCCGCCAACTGCAAATACCGCTCCGCGTCCGCGGCTGAATGATCGGAATGCCATGCCTCGATGCCGTCCCATGGCGATTCATCCAGCAGCCGCGCGACCAGCTCGTCATTGCCGTAGATGCCCGGGTGGGCGAGCACGGCGGCGCCTCCCGCTTCCTTGATCCAGCGCACGGCCTCGCCAGGCCGGATGCGGGGCGGATTGACGTAAGCCGCCCCGCCGACGCCGATATAGCGCTCGAACGCCTCCTGCATGTCCCGCACCGCGCCGCGGCGGACGAGGGCGTCCGCGATATGCGGGCGGCCCACCGTTTCGCCCGGCGACAGCGGCCGGCGGAGGCCGGACAGAACCTCCTCCATCGTCAGCGGAATGCCCAGCTCGTTCAGCTTCGCGATCAGCATCTCGTTGCGGCGGTCCCGGACCGCGCGCAGCTCGCTCAACCGCTGCAGGAACCGCTCGTCCTCCACCCGCACGAAATAGCCGAGCACATGAATATCGGTGCCCTCCTCGACCGTGCTGATCTCGACGCCGGGCACAATCTCGATGCCCAAGCGCCGGCCGGCGGCGAGCGCCTCTCCGATGCCGGCCACCGTGTCATGATCGGTAATGGCCAACGCTTCAAGCCCGGCCTCCTTCGCCAAGCGGACATTCTCTTCCGGCCGGGTCATTCCGTCGGAGGCCTCCGTATGGGTGTGCAGATCCGCTCCCCCTGTCCGGACCGGGGAACCCCCAGCGCCTTCCATCGCCGCCAGCCGCGGCTGCTCCGCATCCGCTGAAGCGGAGGTAACATGTTGTGAATCGGTCATGGCAACCACTCCTTTTCTTGTCGGGTACGCAAATAGGTCATAAAGGTCGTTGCCGGCAGCGACAGCAGGCCGGCTTGGGCATGCACCGCATAGAACTGCCGCTTGATGCGAAGCGACTCGATGCGGAGCACATGGACCAGGCCCAGCGCCTGTTCGTGGCGGACGACGGACGGCGAGAGCATCGTAATGCCGATGCCCGCCTCCACGGCCGATTTGACCGCGCCGGTGCTGCCCAGCTCCATGACGACCCGCAGCTTGGCGGGATCGGCCCCGTACGCGCGCAGCGCCTCTTCCATCACGATGCGCGTTCCCGATCCGGTCTCGCGCAGCACGAACGGATACTGCATCACATCCTCCAGCCGAACCTTCTCCGCCTTCGCGAGCGGATGATCGCGCGGGGTAATGAGCATAAGCTCGTCTTCCATCACCGCTTCGACATGGATGTCCGTCTCGGTCACCGGAGCCTCGACCAGCCCGAGATGCAATTGCTGCGAACGGACGCCGGCCACAATCTGGGACGTGTTCATAATCTGAAGCTGGATATCCAGCTGCGGGTGCTGCTTCGCGAACGCGCCGAGCAAATGGGGCAGCGCATATTCGCCAATCGTCAGACTGGCGGCCAGCTTCAATCTGCCCTGCAGATCAAGCGTATAGTTGGACATCATCTCTTCCGTCTCGCGGACGAGATCGAGGCAACGCTTCGCATAGGGCAGCAGCTTCTGCCCGGCCTCGGACAGATTGAGCTTCTTCGTAGAGCGGTGCAGCAGCTTCGTGCCGAAATATTCCTCAAGCGCCTGAATCTGCATCGTCACCGCGGGCTGGGTCATATGCAGCGTCTGGGCCGCCGCGGAGAAGCTGCCCCGCGTGGCGACCGTATAGAAAATATGAAGCTGATGGAAACTCAACCCCATGCGTCCTTCATCCTCTCCCATGACTCTCTACCTCATTATACTCCAACGGGAGCAAACATTAGAAAGTCTGCCCGCAAAGACCGCTCCAGCCGGACGGCAGCGGGCTGCGCGGCGGAGGTGGACGGCTGCGCGGCAGGAGCGGCTTGAGCCGAAGCAGGGCCGACCGTCGTTCCCGCCCACGCCGTACCGCAACAATAAAATGGCCGTCCCCGGGCAGGGGCGGCCTCCTATGGAATGGCGTATGTTATACAGAGCTGCCTGTGCGGCGCGCTTCGGAAGCGCTCCCGCTACTTGCGCTTGCGGCTGTTCTTCACGAGCGTCATGCGGCGGGAATGACGGAGCCAGGAGTAGTATGTCTTCAAATCCCGCAGTTCCATCGTCTCCGACATCTTGCCAAGAAACGTAACGACAATCATCTTCATCATCGGCTCTCCCGCCAGATCGAAGTCCCGATCGGAAGGCGTAAATTCCGCCACCACGACCAAGTCTCCGTCAATCAGAAACACATCCTGCTCGTTGCGGTAATAAGGAGCGATTCGTTCCTGCTTCAGACAATCCCACATAAACGCGGCGATCGATTCGGTATCGGCATCTGTCTTGGAAATCCGATCTGCCCAGCGGGATCTGGCATGATGGGTGATGACGATATCAGCCACCTTGTTCTCCCCTAACAAGACGTAAAAAGGTTCGTACGTGCTCCATCGTTCCATGACTTTATCTCTCACTGGTACCACTCTCCACCACGTTAGGTCTTTTTGTCTATGTATATTTACCCAATATATTACATGAAGCGGAACCCGTTCTCAAGTTCACCCCACGCTCTCCAGGCCGGTTTTTACGCAATTTTAACAAAGTGTTCCAAAAAAGACACATTCTCCAACCTTTTCTAGTTCCGCTTCCACTTTTTTCTGCAAATCAACCCTTCCCGGACGAGTGTGGCGAGCAATCTTTGCCGCATAAACGCCTTCCGCAACCGACCGGCAGCAGTCCGGCAGCAGACAGACAGCAGACCGACAACAGCAGACCGACAGCAGTCCAGCAGGAGACCGACAGCAATCCGGCAGCAGTCCGGAGCAGTCCGGCAACAACCAGCAAACCGGCAACAAATCGGCAGGAAACTGGCAACAGATCGGTCTCAGACGGACAACCCTCCCGAACGGAGTCCGGAGCGGCGCGGTACGTCCGTAACAAAAAGACCTACTCCGTTTGTAGGAATAGGTCTGGATCCATGCTCTCACATTCCGAAATATTGGGTCTTGTCCTGCGTCTCCCCGCTATATTCCGTCTTGATTTCGTTCCGGTACGAGCGTTCGATTTTTTTGACGTAATTCAACCGGCGAATATTCTTCATCGTATCCTCGGCTCGATCCGAGTTGACATACAGAACGGCATAATGCATTTTGCGAGAAATATAGTGAAGCGTTCCGTATTTGTCCAAATTCCGGGCCGCCTTCACATCGGTGACCCATATAATATATCCCGTTCGTTCAGGAAACATAATTCTCCTCGCTTTCCCCCGAATGAAGGCTGGTTAAGAGCAGCTGCTGCAGCCGCCACTGCATCCTCCGCTTCCGCAGCCTTTTGACGGCAGCGGGTCGTTGCCGGGTACTTTGATGGTATCGGAGACCGCATGGGCAATCACCTCTGACAGGTCATGAAGCAGCTCGTCCAGCGCTTGCTCCGCCTGCTTGAAGCGGGCCACTTCGTCAATCGCGTCCAGCTGCGCCTGCACGGCCATCACTTCATCCTTCGCCCGGTGATAATCCGGATGGAAATGTCCGAAGCGCTCCGTCTCCTCGAACAGCTCCTTCTTGCGAGCGAATTCGCGAACGAGGCGCTTGACCTCCGCGTTCTGCTCCATACGTTCTTTCCAATATAGATATTCGGCTACTTCCGCCGACTGGTTAATCATATCGCCCAATTGGTAAGCGTTCGTGAGCAGAACGGCCATGTCGACAACGGATTCATACGGTCCTACTGACATGTTATCACGCTCAATTCTATCTAAAATTACCGGCTTGATCCAGGGCAACCTGCGGGAAGCACCAGCCGCTGCCGTTCCCAATCGGCCGGGGACCATGTCTTCAGCTCAGCGGCGTCTCCCTCGCCGGCATCATAAGCTTCCAACAGCCACGCTTCCTTCTCTCCGTCCCGGATACGAACGGGAATAAGCGTGGAACACTGCCCCGACTGCTCCACTTCGATGGGGGTCAAGAGCCGAATGGCCGTCGACACCAAATCCTTCTGTGTGGAAGCATGATAGGAACGCAGCGTTCTTGTCCATTGGCCGGGCACCTCCCGATAAGGCGCCGCCATTTCTTCGCCAAGCAGCGGTTCGGTTTCCATTTCATAATACTGCAACGGAGAAGGACTGTAAACCATCGCTTTCCCCGCTTCCTCCGGAGACGCTCCCATGTCGGCGGAAGCCTCCTCCCACACCGATATCATGGAGCCCGTCTCCTCCTTCCCGGCCCACTGGCGCAGAGGAGCGATTCCCGCTTTATCCAGCGTCTGTCCCAACTCGCGGACGCGCTCCCGATCGACGATGAAGTCCCGATCCCCGATCGGCTCGATTCCGGCCATCCCGGAAGGTTCGCGGAGCAGCGCTTCCTTCACTTCCGCCGCGGCGGCGCTGTCCTCGCATCGAAGCAGCGTCACTTCGGCGAAGCGGACGCGGCCGTATTGCAAGCTCCACAGCTCCATCGCGTCCTGAATATTTTCGGGCACGCCCGTCCAGGCATGCGCCTCCATGAAGCGCAAGACGGACGACAACGTCCGCCCATGCTCCACCCCTTGCTCAAAAGAGGCTTTAGTCAACCGGTACACATCCATCTGATCGGTGCGGACGCATTCCGCGATCGCTTCCAGCTCCCATCGGAGATAGAACGGGGCCGAGGCGGGAAGCAAGATTTCGAAGTCCGGTTGAATGAAAAACCCCGGCCCCTCCGCCGCGTCCTGTTCCGCGAGCCGGTAAGCCCACTCCCCGTCCCCCTGCTCCGGCCGAGCCAGATGACAGAAGCCGAGCGCGTGGAAGGTCCGCAGCCAGCCGCGAAGCTGGCGCTCCGCCCGGTCCGCCTCGCCCAGCAGGCCGAGGCGGCTCAGCCGCGCAATGATCTCCCGCTCGCCATGCCATGCTCCGTCCGCACCGATAAGGCGCACGGCCAGCACGAGATGGCGCAGCTGCGCATCCGGAGGCAAATAATGCTCCTCCACCACGGACATCACCGCCTCGCTCCAGACATACGGAGGAAGCCGCAGCCACCGGGCCAGCTCCGGCTCGTTCACCGCATACCGGTTCGCCTCCTTCTTCAGCAGCTCGAAGCGCAGCGCGATATCGATGACCAGGGCAAGCGGGAGCGGCAGCGCGTCGGCGAACGGATACTGCGCTCCCATATCATTCGGAAGCTCCGCTGCCGCCCATGGATTAAGCGCCGACAGCCGGGTAACCGCACGCTTGTGAAGCGTTCCTTTCGCCGTCAGCGGCAGCCCTTCCTTCGCCGCGAAGGCGAGCAGGGAGAAGAGGCCGAAGACGATGCCGCGTCCCGCTTCGGACAGATCGCCTTCCGGTTCCGGACCGGCCGTCCTGTCCTCTGGCTCCCCCCGTTCCGGCTGACCGCCTTCCGCCTGGAGCTGTTCGTCCAGCAGGCATCTCAGAAGGTGAACGTATATATCCGACGGCAGGAAGAGCAGGCGCTCGCCCCACGCCCGCTTGACGCTTGCCACGAACCCGCGTTCGGCGAGCGGGTCGCAAGCGGCCAGCAGCCCCGCTCCGGCCGCCTGCGGCCCATGCCAGCTCAGCAGCTTGTCCACCGTGAACGGGAGCGGGCCGGCCTGCTTCAACATAATCACCAGCGGAAGCCGCA
The DNA here is from genome assembly GCF_015845845.1 of Paenibacillus dendritiformis. GTDB lineage: Bacteria > Bacillota > Bacilli > Paenibacillales > Paenibacillaceae > Paenibacillus_B > Paenibacillus_B dendritiformis_C. The sequence continues at coordinate 119,094 of NZ_LDIG01000159.1, read as the reverse complement.
GCGGCGGCGCAAGCGACCGGAACTCGTCCCGAATCGCTTCCGGCTGCTGCGCATAACGCTCCCAGCAGCGGCGGAGCGCCGAGACTTCATCCGGTTCCGTCCGCTTCAACAGCTGATTCGTGTTCAAGGTTCTCTTCTCCCTCCTCGATAAGGTAGCGATAGCCCTGCTCCACCAGGAACAGCTGCCGCTTGAGCGCGTAATCCCGCTCCTTGGTAGCTTCGCTTACCACCGTATAGAAGTAGGCCATCCGCCCGTCCTTCTTGGGCCGCAGCAGCCTGCCGAGCCGCTGCGCTTCTTCCTGCCTGGAACCGTAGCTGCCGGATATTTGAATCGCCACGGTCGCGTCCGGCAGGTCGACGGCAAAGTTCGCCACCTTCGATACGATAAGCACCGGCAGCTCGCCCCGCTTGAACGCCTCATAGAGACGCTGCCGCTCGGCCTGCGGCGTCTGCCCGGTCAGGACCGGCGCCTGCAAAGCTGCGGCCAATGTGTCAAGCTGGGACAAGTACTGCCCAATCACCAGCGTCGGCGCGCCCGGGTGGCGCGCGATGAGCTTCCGGACAACCGGAATTTTGGCCCCGTTCTCCGCCGCGATGCGCGCCCGTTCGCGCAGCCCGGACTGCTGATAAGCGATGCGGGTCGCCGCAGGGAGCGGAACCCTTACCTCCGTGCAGGTCACCTGGGCAATCCACCCGGCCTCCTCGAGCTGCCTCCATGGCAGCTCGAACCGCTTCGGCCCGATGAGAGAGAACACGTCCCGCTCGCAGCCGTCCTCGCGGACCAGCGTCGCGGTCAGCCCGAGGCGCCGCGTCGCCTGCAGATCCGCCGTCGTCCGGAACACCGGCGCCGGCAGCAGATGGACCTCGTCGTAAATGATGAGCCCCCAATCGCGCTCATGGAACAGACGCATATGGCTCCATTCGCCCTCCTTCTGCTGGCGGTAGGTCATCATCTGATAGGTGGATATCGTCACGGGGCGAACCTGCTTGTCCGCCCCCGTATATTCGCCCACATGCTCGCTCTTCAAGGTCGTCCGCTTCAGCAGCTCTTCCTTCCATTGCTTGACCGACGTCGCGTTCGAGGTGAGAATGAGCGTCTCGCTCTGCAGCGCCGTCATCGCCGCCAGGCCGACGATCGTCTTGCCCGCTCCGCAGGGCAGCACGATGACGCCATCGCCGGCCGCCCGCGTCCCCGACCCGATGAAGGCGGCGACCGCATCCTGCTGATAAGGCCGGAGGGAGAAGGATGAGCTCTCTTCCAGCCGGAATGAGAGCGGCTCTCCATCGCGGAAGCCCAAATGATCGATGACAGGATAGCCCGCGCGCGCAAGGGCCCGCTTCAGCCGCCCGCGGTTGCGGGCATGGACGAGCACCCGGCCCTGCTGCGGCCGGCCCGAGAACAGCGTGCCGACTTCCGCATCGTGCATGAATCGTTCGAGCGTCTTTTCATCCTCGGAGCGAAGGGTGAAGTGCGTCTCTTTATCCTCCCCTTCCAGAATGAACAGGCCGTACCTCCCCATCCACATCTCGATCTCCTGCTTGACCTTGACGGGCGTTGGGTAGGTCGCGTACCGATCCAGCGTCTCCGCCACCGACTGGGCCGTGGCGCCGTTCGCGGCCGCGTTCCACAGCGTGATCGGCGTCATCCGGAACGTATGGATGCCCGCCGGGTTTTTTATCAGTTCGGCGAACCGCTGCACGGCCGCCCGAATCTCCGGATAGTCCGGGCTCCGCTCGTTCACCAGCACCGTGCAATCCTGTTGTACCACCATTCGAAAAGATGCCTGAGCCAATCCTCTATCCCCTTTCCTGTCCTGCAACACAAAAAAGTTCATCCGTCTCGGAAGAGAGGATGAACTTGCGCCGTCCAGCCTTGCCTAGTGCGTATACGGCGATTGTTCGGAAATCTCGCTTAACGCCTCTCCCGCTTCATCCGCGAAATGCACGTGTACGGCAAGATCCCCGAGAGATACGATGCCGACCAGCTTGCCGTCCCGGACGACCGGCAGACGACGCACTTGGTGGTCGGCCATCAACTCCGCCGTCTCATCAATGGTGGCCTCCGGACCCACGGAAATCACATCTTCCGTCATCACGTCACGGACGGAAGTGGACCCAGGGTGCTTCTCGGCCATCGCGCGGATGACGAGATCCCGGTCGGTAAGGACACCGATGAGGCGTTCGCCGTCAACGATCGGAATGAATCCGGTGTCGTGCTGCTTCATCTTGACTGCGGCTTCATAAATATTGTCCTGCGCCGTGCAGGTGACGATGGAATCCGTCATAATGTTCTCAATGTTTGGCATAATCATCCTCCTGTTCAACCATTAGGATAACCGTTATGCCTATGAATTATGCCGGATTACGGATTCATGAGCGCGTCGCATGCCAGCCCCGCCAGCAGCTCGCCTGCCGTCAGCATCGCCGGCTCGTCAATGTCGAAGCGCGGATGATGATGCGGGTAGCTGGCCGCCTCTCCATTGCCGGCCCCGACCAGCACGAAGCAGCCCGGAACTTCCTTCATATAGTAGGCGAAGTCCTCGGCCGGCATCAGCATATCCGCCTCCTGCACGCGCTCCGGCCCAAAGCAGCCTGCCGCGACGCGGCGCACCCGCTCCGCCTCGCTCTCATGGTTGACCAGCGCCGGATAGCCGACGCGGTATTCCAGCTCATATTCCGCGCCATGCATCGCGCACGTATGCTGAAGGATCGTCTCGAACCGCTCGCGAAGCAGCTTCCGGACCGCCGGATCGAAAGAGCGTATCGTGCCTTTCAATACCGCGCGGTCGGCGATGACATTTTGCGTCGAGCCGGCCTGCAGCGCCCCGACGGACACGACGGCCGGCTGCAGCGGCGACACGGTCCGGCTGACGATCGTCTGCCATTGCTGTACGAGCTGAACGCCGATGACGACCGCATCCGTGCACAGATGCGGCATGCCGCCGTGGCCGCCCCGGCCGTATACCGTCAGGAAGAAGTCATCCACCGCCGCCATCATCGGCCCCGGCCGCACCGCCACGATGCCGGAAGGGATCGGGGTCCACAGGTGGACGCCATACATCCGATCGACGCCCTGCAGCGCCCCTTCCTTAATCATCGCTTGGGCACCGCCGGGACTGACCTCCTCAGCCGGCTGAAATATAAACCGCACTTCCCCGCTCCAGCCTTCGCGGTGCTCCGCCATCGCGCGGGCGACGGACAGCAGCGTCGCCGTATGCGCGTCATGGCCGCACGCATGCATGACGCCAGGCACGGTCGACGCGTATTCGCATGTCTTCTCGTCCTGGATCGGCAGGGCGTCCATGTCGGCGCGCAAGGCGACAACCGGGCCTGCGCCGTTCTTCAGGTGGCCGACCACGCCATGCCCGCCCACGCCGGCCGCTACCTCCAGGCCGAACGATTCGAGCTTCTCCTTGACGAACAGAGCGGTCCGCCTTTCCTCATAAGACACTTCGGGATGCCGGTGCAAATGGCGCCGCCAAGCGACAGTCTCCTCGTAGCGGGACGACAAGGCGGCCTTCCACACCGGTGCGGTCGTATTGATCATAAGCGATTCCCCTTATCTGTCATGATTGTATTCCGAAATCATTATCCGTTGTGAACGTTTTCTATATTGTACCATAAAAGCCGGGTATACGAGGCCCCTTTTGCTCCGATTCAAGCCGGCCCGTTCGTTCGACCGCCTTTGCCTCAATTTTGAACAATCCGCTCCTCCGCTGCAAGCGATGTCTTGCGCAAGCCTGGGAAACATACTATCATGAGAAAGAGGTAACCGATTGCACATGACGAAGATGAATAGGAACGATATGAAGGAGGAATAGATGCATGATTATTGAGAACAGCGGCCTCATCGGCCTCGAATCGGATCTGGCCTACCTGGATGAGGTGACGGAGAATCTCGGTTTTATCCGCTGGCAGTGGGAATATTACCGGGCTACATACGATTTGAAAATTGAAGATAAAAAGAACGGCGAAGACTACTTTCTGCGCATCAATACCCGCGTGAAGGAAGGGAAGCTGGAGAAGCCCGATACGATCCTCGCCATCGAGGCGGTATACATGGGCCGCGCTTCCTTCCCGCATGGACTGGATTACGACACTCCGATCCCGCAGCCGATCGTGAATAATGCCACCCAGAAGCTGAATGAGCTGAAGCAAGCGCTTCTTAGCGCCTAAAGGTACGTTCCCTTGAACAGACCGCACAGACCCAGTCAATCGAAGAACCCGCCTAGCACGGGCAAGGGATCGCCTGATTTTATTCTGTTGGTGCTGACCCTGCTGCTTGTCGGGTTCGGCGTCGTGATGGTATTCAGTTCAAGCTCAAGTCTGGCTGCCGTATCCTCGAGGTATGATTATGATTCCTTCTACTTCGCCAAGCGGCAGCTGATGTGGGCTGGGTTAGGCTTCGTGGCTATGCTGTTCGCCATGAACATCCGTTATACGGCCTACAAAATACTGTTCATTCCGTTATTCATAGTCACTGTCCTTCTGCTTCTCATCGTCCCGTTCACGGCGGAGGATGTGAACGGAGCGCGAAGCTGGTTAAATATTGGCGGCCTAGGCATTCAGCCTACCGAATTGGCGAAGATCGCGGTCGTGCTGTATTTGTCGGCCTTGATCGCCAAGAAGGGGGAGAAATTCCGCGACTTCCGCACCGGGCTGTTCCCGGTCATGATCATTGTCGGATTCGTCGTCGGCCTGATTATGCTCCAGCCCGATATGGGCGGCGCGATGATACTGACGGCGTGCGCCGGGGTTATCGTCATTGCCGGAGGAGCGAACCTGAAGCATATTATGAATTGCCTGCTCGTCGGCATCGTCGGCGTGCTCGTCGTGCTCGGATTGAGCATGCTGTTCATGCCGGACAAGCTGTCCGGCGGCTACAAGATGGCCCGGGTGCAGTCCTGGCTCGATCCGTTCCACGATTCGCAGGCGGCCAGCTACAACCTGCTTCATTCCTTGAAGGCGATCGCGCACGGCGGCTGGACGGGAGCGGGCTTCGGGCAGAGCATTCAGAAGCTGTTGTACCTGCCTTATCCGTATAATGACTTTATCTTCGCGATCATCGCGGAGGAATTGGGCTTTATCGGAACCGTCATCTTTTTGCTCGTCTATATTTGCTTCATCTGGCGCGGCATCCTGATCGCGCTGCGCTGCCCGGATATTTACGGAACGCTCGTAAGCATAGGCATTGTCGGCATCATCGCCGTCCAGGCCTTCATCAATATCGGCGGCGTCACGCGGACGATTCCAATTACGGGAGTCACCCTGCCGTTCATTAGTTACGGAGGCTCTTCCCTGTTCATTACGATGGTCAGCGTCGGAATACTCCTCAGCGTCTCGCGGGAATACAACCGCGTGCAGCAGAAGAAGGAGACCGGTCAATCGATCCCCCGCCGTTCCAACAAAAAAGACTACCGGCCGCTTCGGTCCGTGTAGTCTTTTTTGTTCCCATGCATTGATGCCCATACATTCCTAATGACTATTTGATGCGCGGCATTTCGTCCAATTCCTCATCCTTGAATGCGACGCCTTCCACTTTGACGTTGACTTCTACCACATTCAAGCCCGTCATGTTCTGCACCGCTTCCCGCACATTCATCTGCAGCTGGCGGCATACTTCCTGTATCGGCATTCCGTACATAATGATAACTCTCAAATCTATGGCCGCTTCCACTTGGCCCACTTCCACGGAGACACCCTTTTGCACGTTGCGGCCGCTCAAGCGCTTCGCCCATCCTTCGGACAGCCCTCCGGACATAGCGGCAACACCTGGAGTTTCCAGCGCAGCGAGACCTGCGATTGTGGCGACGACATCGTCCGATATGCGAATATTCCCTTCATGGGTATTCAGTTGCTCCTCTGCCATCGTCATCCTCCTTTCTCTCTTATCTTTATTGTACCGATCCCCAATCTTGAAAGCAAACACCTGATGACAAGCAACGACAGTAATTTTTGTTTACGATCTCGATGCGGTTGGTTATATTAAATATCGGAAGATTTCACGTTATTATGAATTTCGTAGGGGTGATGTTTTGGGAAAACGGCTGTTCTTCATTATACTCGGGCTGACCTTCATCCTAAGCGCAGCCGGACATTACTTGTCCTGGAACATGACGCTTCAATTCGCCCTGTCCGCCGTGGCGATCGTGTTCGTGGCCGGATTCCTCGGCCGGTCGACAGAGGCCGTCTCGCATTATGCGGGCCAGCGCCTGGGCGGATTCCTGAATGCGACCTTCGGCAATGCGGCTGAACTCATCATCGCGATTTTCCTCGTGCGTGAAGGGCTGTTCGACATGGTCAAGGCGAGCCTGACCGGCGCCATCATCGGCAACCTCCTGCTTGTGCTTGGCCTGAGCGTGCTTGTCGGAGGCATCAAGTATAAGGTGCAGACGTTCAACGCCAACCTAGCCGGTATGAACGGCTCGCTGATGATATTGGCCGTGATCGCGCTGTTCGTCCCTGCCGCCTTCTTCACGACCCATTCCCTCAGCGAGACGGGTACCGTAGTCTTGAGCCTGGTCGTGGCCGGAATTCTCATCGCCGCTTACTTGCTCTGGCTTCTGTTCTCCATGGTCACGCATAAGGAGATGCTGACCGAAGAATCGGAGCGGTCGGAGGAACAGGCGGAAGAGGAGCCGCAATGGTCAAAAGGGAAGTCCGTGCTCTGCCTCGTCATCTCTACGGTGATGGTTGCTTTCGTCAGTGAATGGTTAGTCGGGACGCTGGATACGTTTACGGCGCAATTCGGCTTGTCGGAGCTGTTCGTCGGAGCCTTCGTCATCGCCATTGTCGGCAATGCCGCAGAGCACAGCGCCGCCGTCATGATGGCCATGAAGAACAAGATCGGGGCCGCCGTGGAGATCGCGATCGGCAGCAGTCTGCAAATCGCGCTCTTTGTCGCTCCCGTGCTTGTATTCGTGAGCGCGCTGTTCGGGCAGACGATGGACATCGTGTTCACCACGCTGGAGATGATCGCGATCGGGGTAGCGGTATTCATCGCCAAATCGATCTCCCAGGACGGACAAACAAACTGGTATGAAGGTCTGCTGCTGCTCGCCGTCTATGTCATTCTGGGGGTATCCTTCTACCTGGTCTAGGCTGGGGCGCGGCGCCTGCACTCAAAAGGCCCGGGATTATAACATCCCGGGCCTTCCCGTGTTCGCGGATTCCGCCGTTCCGCGATAAGCGATTATTGAGTAGCCTTGTTCAACGCCTCATACAAGGTAGCCAGATTGCGTTCCAGCTTGCTGACGAGCTGCTTGCCAACGCTCTCCTCCACCAGTCCGGCTCGAACGGCGAAGTCAACCTGCCGAGAAAAACCGTACATTTGCGTATCCAATACTTCCTCATAGAGAGGGCAGTAACGCGTCGCCAAGTTCTCCATCTGGACCTGGATGAGTTTCTCTATTTGATGCGCATCCGCTTCTAGCAGAGTGAGCGCCCTGTCACTTAGCTGTTGCAACACATTCGACGAAGACATGCCTGGTTTCCCCCCTATGACTCGAAGTCACGATTGTTCTAACTCTAATATTAGACGATCATGACGGGTAACACAAGATGCATGACGAACTTCTCTCCATGCCGTGCAGCCTGCGCAAGCCGCTGTATGTCAATATAGATATAGAAAGAGCCGGAACATTCTGCTCCGGCTCTCGCTGTTATTCCGCTACCACGGAAACATCCAATCCATGCTTCTTGAATACTTCCGCCATCGCTGCCTTCGCTTCATCCGCATCCGGCCCATGGACGTGAAGCTCGTACTTCTGGTTGCCCACCAAGGTCGTGAACAGGCCCAAAATGCTCTTAACATCAATGTATTTGTTGTCAGCCTGCAAGACTATCGAAGATCTGAATTTGTTCGCTGCTTGTGAGATTTCCACAATTGCCGTGTTATTGGACATCGAAATCCCTCCGTCATCAATTAGTTCGGTCGGTCTCCTTACGTTTCCATCATACCGTGAATGAGACGCTTGACGCAATAATAAATCCGCAAAAACATGCGGCGAATCAACGGATTCCTCTTATTTGAGGTGCTCCGGATTCAAGCATTCCAGCTCAGGGATGACAAATCGGCCGTCTTTGCGCACAAGAACATCGTCGAAATACATTTCCCCTCCGCCATACTCCGGACGCTGGATCAGCACCAGGTCCCAATGGATAGAGGAACGGTTGCCGTTATCCGCCGTCTCATAAGCTTGCCCCGGCGTAAAGTGGATGCTGCCCGCAATCTTCTCATCGAACAGCGTATCCTTCATCGGATGCAAAATGTACGGATTGACGCCGATCGCGAACTCCCCGATGTGGCGCGCGCCTTCGTCCGAATTGAGAATATGGTTGATCCGGGCCGTATCATTGCTCGTCGCTTCCACAATTTTGCCGTTCTCGAACCGGAACGAGATATTCTCAAAAGTGAAGCCGTTATAAATCGATGGCGTATTGTAGGTCAACGTGCCATTGACGGAGTCGCGGACCGGCGCGGTATAGACCTCGCCATCCGGAATATTGTTCTGTCCGGAGCATTTGACAGACCCGATGCCACGGATCGAGAACGTCAAGTCGGTTCCCGGACCGGTAAGGCGGACCTTGTCCGTGCGGTCCATCAGCGCCTTCAGCGACTCCATCGCCTTGTCCATCTTGGAGTAATCGAGATTGCACACATCGAAGTAAAAATCTTCGAACGCTTCCGTTGACGTGTTGGCCAACTGGGCCATCGAAGCGTTCGGATAACGAAGCACGACCCACTTCGTGCGCTTGACGCGCTCTTCCATATGTACCGGATGCGAATAGATAGCGTCATACAGCTTCATTTTGTCTTCCGGAACATCGGACATTTCGTTCGCGTTCTCTCCGGCGCGAATCCCGATATAACCCTGCATGTTCTGCATCCGGAGCAAATCATACTCCCGCCACGTCTTCATCTGTTCCTCAGACGCGTTCTTGATCAGCGAGCGCAGCACTTTCCGATCGGTCAACTGCACGAACGGGCGGCCGCCCCGCGCGGCGACTTCATCTACCAGCATCGTCACCAGCTCGCGCTCGGAGCCGATCATCTCAATCAGCACATTTTCGCCTGGCTGCACATTGATGGAATATCCAACCAAGTTCTGGGCCAGCTTCTGCAATCTTGGGTCTTTCATGTCATGTTCCTCCTCGGTCGGCCGATAAATTGGTGAAACCTTACCCATTGTAACATGAGCGGTTATCGAAGTCAGCGCCGGCTCGCGATTGGCGGCCAGCGGATCGGCCGGAAGCCTCGGGGTGCTGCGGGCTCACTTATAAGAGAACCGCGTCTTCGTATGAACGGTCTCCCGGCGTTCCTTGCCGTTGTCATTGTAGCCGGCCGTTAACCATCCTTCCAGGATGACAGGCAGGGAATGGCGCCGTTCCACCCAGACGACGTAACGTCCGGCGATGCTGGCGTCCTTCAGCTTTTGATCCAGGTCGGCCCGGCTGCGGTCCACGATCGCCTTCAGCTCCGCATCCAATTTGTTCCGTTCCTGCTCGCTCAGCGATCGGCGTATTTTCTGGTACGGCTCCGAAGGAATAATGATCCGTTTATAATCCTCCTCCAACTGGTTGATATAGAGTCGCTTCGCTCCCTCGTTGGACAATGTGACTTGCAGCGGTACCAGATCTCTTTCTTCTTGCTCCGTCTTGTTCTCCTGTCCGGTTCCCTTCGCCCCGGCAAGCGCGTCCGCTTGAGGCACGAAGGATACCTGCTTATTCGCCATTCGCAGCAATTGCTCCATCTGCGCTACCGGATTCCAGCGCTTGGCGGTCGTCCGCTGATCCATGTCGGCGCTCAGCTTCATATGGACGCCTTTGTGCTGCTTCATCTCTCCTTCATACCGGAATTGCTTGGTCAACAGCATGTCCTCGCCGACGCGGATCTCGGCCAAGCCTTCGAACCGCACCTGATCCTGGCCCCCGATTCCGCTTAAGGCACGGTTCAGCATGTCATCGGGATTGGCGGTTACTCCGCACCCATGAAGCAGAATAACGAATGCGGCTAACACAGCGGACAGCAAGGCGCAACTTCGCCCCCGGCCCATCGTCCCGCCCATAACGAATCCTCCCCTTCTTTTATCGCCATAAAAATTTGCAAATACCCCTAAAAAAAAGGAGGCGATTTACCGAAATAGAAAGAGATGGGCATTGATGGCCCATCTCTTCTATCGTCTCACGCTTGAATTGGGATTATTCATCAGGCAGCACGTATGCTAGGTGCTGATGCGGATCTGATTGCGGCCGCTGTCCTTCGCTTCATAGAGCGCCATATCGGCACGGTAGAACAGCGATTCGACACTGACCACATCGTCCTGCCAGCTCCAGTCGGCAATGCCGCAGGAGACGGTGACCTGCGGTTCCGTCTCGTTGGCTACCCGGGTCCGAATCCGTTCCGCAATCCGGATCGTCTGGCTGATGCTGAGCTGCGGGAAATAGACCGCCAGCTCCTCGCCGCCCCAACGGGCCGCGATATCGGATTCGCGTATCGAACTCCGTATAATTTGACTGACCTGATTCAATATTTTATCGCCCACCTGATGGCCGTAACGGTCATTGATTTGCTTGAAATAATCGATGTCCACGACGATAAGCGAACCGCAGAAATCGTTCTTTTGCTGGCGCTGGATCTGCTTGTCCAAATAATGGCGCGCATACAACCCGGTCAACTGATCTTTGTTGGCGAGATGCTTGACCCTGCTATGGAGCGCCGCATTCGCAATCGCCAATCCGATGTGGGTAGCCAGCATCTGCAGCAGCTTGAAATTGTCGTAAGTGAAGAATTGCTTGCGCCGATCGGCAAGAACGACAATGCCCACCATCTCCCCGCTGCCGAATAAGGGCGCGGCGATGACGGAATGATAATTCAGCTTCTCGAAAAACTGCATGGAAGCGGGCACGTCCACCGCAATATCGGATACGATGACGGGCTCCTTTTCCAAATACATATGACCGAACAATCCTTCCTCGAAGCACAGATACGCATCATCGAATTCGTCCATGTTGCAGGACACCACTTCATAGCACTGCCGTTCCTCGTTCAATTGAAGGAGCATGCAAAAGTCGGCCCGAAACACGCGCAGCAGCTCGTGGGTCGCGTCATGGAACACATCCCGCAGCCGCAAGCTCTGATTGATGCGCTTCGTCAAGTCATTGATGAACCGCAGCTCCTGTATGACTTCATTCGCCTGCTCGTGAAGACGGGCATTCTCGAAGGCCGTGCCGGCCGTCTCCACAATAAGCTGAATAAGCTGCACATCGGAAGGATCCGGCGCCATTCCGGGGAAGCTGACCTTAATGACGCCATAGGCTCCCTGCTTGCCGCACAGCGCAAACCCTACTTCCGTATCGCTGTCCGCTCCGTCACGTTCATAACATACTTCTCCCTTCATGAAGGCTTGACGCACGACGCCGTCGTTTCCCGGCTGGAACAGCAAAGGCTTCACCTTCGGATTCGAACTGGTGTGATCCTGCGACAAAAAGACCTCGATACGCGCTTCCGGTACAAGCTGCTCGACACTGGACATGATCTGGGACAATACGGAATCGACATTGATGCGGTCATGCATATGCCGGATAGCCCCATGCAGCACATCGCGGCGCTTCAGCTCCCGTTCGGCCGTTCTCAGCGATCGCGCCAGCTCGTCCACAAAGACCAGCTCGAATTGCCGGTAAAAATGCGTTCGAAGTCCATAAACCCATGCCTCCATGCCTGCGGAGAACGATTCATCCGGTTCCCCGTCCAATCGGCACACGACCGCCGCGAAGCTCTCATCCCGCTTGTTCAGAAGCGGACAGGCGGCATAGAAAAAGCCGAATCCCGCCTGAACGGCCAGCTTGCGTTCCTGGAGCGCGGCTGCGGCCGCACGATTGCTTGCAGCGTCGCCGGCTAATTCGGGGTCGCCCGCCATCCACTCGCCCGCATAGTCGACTAACGCCAAGCGGCCTCGCAGGACACAGGCGCGGGCAGGCAGCTCTTCCGTCCATTCCTTGCAGGCGGCTTGCAGAAGCGGCTGCAAATAAGGGAAGTCGTGAACGTTCACATCCCGCTGCAGCACCCAGCTGTCCCGTGGCAGAGGCTGCGGATCCCAGGTTCCGTCCGGAACTGGATCGTTCGTCCCTGCAACCTTCTTGTCCGATTCGATTGGCTGGTGATGGACTAGACGTTCCGTCATGCTCTTCTCCTTCTATATAAAGGGTGGTCTCCTACTATCATACAATATTTTTCTACTAAAATGTACTACTTCCACACAACCTTTAAAAGCTTTTTAGGCCATAAGAACTATGTCGAAAGATCTACTGTTTTGTAAGCCGCATCTTGTCGAATGGTTGCCGCTTTTCTATGATAAGCGAGAAATATTGAAAAGCGCGAGATTTGCCGCATACCGTCTTGACATTCGGCCCAACGATCTTATAGAATTGTTAGATGTATAAGGGGAGAACTGTTGTGTCACCCTCACGTATTTCCATCGCCGGACGGGCAGCGGCTGAAACCCCGGGCCGGAGCTGATCCATATATCAGCATAAGGATGGGAATCGGCGCAAAGCGACCCATTATCTAACATTTCGTTTGAGAAGGAGTCAACTTTCATATGGCACGTTACACAGGTCCTAAGTTCAAATTGAGCCGCCGTCTCGGCATCTCTCTGAGCGGCACAGGCAAAGAATTGAAAAACCGCGCTTATCCTCCAGGACAACATGGTCCGGGAATGCGCAAAAAATTGAGCGGCTACGCTGTTCAATTGCAAGAGAAGCAAAAGCTTCGCCACATGTACGGCTTGGGCGAGAAGCAATTCCGCACCTTGTTCGACCGTGCAACGAAAATGCAAGGCATCGCCGGTGAGAACTTCATGTTCCTGCTGGAGAGCCGTCTGGACAACCTGGTATACCGCCTCGGGTTCTCGAATTCCCGCGCAGGCGCGCGCCAATTGGTTGCTCACGGCCACGTTACGGTGAATGGCAAGAAAGTCGATATCCCATCCTACATTGTTACTCCAGGCGACGTTATCGGTCTTCGCGAGAGAAGCCGCGGCCTGAAAGTAATCAAAGAAGCGATGGAAGGCCGTCATCACCTTCCGAACTACTTGGAATTCAACGAAGCTGCTCTTGAAGGCAAGTACATCCGCCTGCCAGAGCGCGGAGAATTGTCCCAAGAGATCGACGAGAAGCAAATCGTCGAGTTCTACAGCCGTTAAGATTCTCATCTTGAGGCAGCGAATCGCCGTTCCGTATGGACGGCGATTTTTTGTTGTCTTTTTTTCTTGGCGCTGCGGATTTGCCCATCGAAGCCGCATCAATTCATCTAAAATGATCCCGGCAGGCAGAAAATACTGTATAAACGCAGGATTGCGCCTAACCTATAGAAGATGGGAACCTCATTCCTTGGAGGATTAAGAAAAAAGCCTCCAACGCTACTCTCATCGCGGGGCCGGAGGTTTCTTGTGCAAATGCTTACCTGTTTATCTAAGCCTTGCTTTGGTGAATTTGCGCTTGCCTGCTTGTACGGCATCTCCATCGCCAAGCGCCAGCCCGGCATTCGGTCATCGATTTTGATTTCATGCTACAGACTGTAATTCAATAGTTCAATGTCCGCATCGGCCGATTCGCGCCACCTACCGGCTCTCTGGCTTATACAATGCCGGCCATCTACTGATTCTGTCATCGTTTTATCATATTCGTGTTTTGGCGAGATAAATTAACTAATAACACAACCGATCCCGGTCGTCAAAATCATTTGCTTCGCCTTCCTCTTGCCTGCATTCATTTTGTAAGTTGCTAAGGAAAGTAACATCTACCAAATCAACTTTTATGGTATAATGGAAAGCGCTGCAATATAAGGAGGAAAAAATGCATGGTAGATGAGAAACTGACGGAAAAGGACGACAAGCCGAGGCCGAAAAAGTCGGTTGGACGTCGAATCTGGACCGTCACGAAGTGGCTCATGCTGCTCGGTATTCTATGTTGCTTATTCGTAGGCGGTGCTGGCATCGGCTACGTCACTTCCCTTGTGAAGGATGAACCGATTCGTTCCCGGGAATACATCGAGCAGAAGATTCAGGAAAATGCATTCACAGGTTTTGTATATTTTAATGACGGCTCTCCTATCGGCCAGCTTCGCACCGATGAAGACAGGCGGCCGGTTACGATGGACGAGATTCCGCAGACCGTTATCGACGCGCTTATCGCAACGGAAGACAACCGTTTTTTCGAGCATATGGGCATTGATATCCGGGGCCTGTCCCGGGCTGTTATGCAAAAAGTGCTGAATAAGCCGGTGCAGACAGGCGGGAGCACCCTGACCCAGCAGTTGGCGAGACAAGTGTTTTTGACCTTGGATCGAACCGACAGCCGGAAAGCCAAAGAGATCTTTCTCTCTCTGCGCATCGAGCGCATGCTGTCGAAGGAAGAAATATTGACCGCCTACTTGAACAAGGTTTCGTTCGGCAACGGCTCGAGCGGTTATAATCTGTACGGCATCAAGGCAGCGGCCAAAGGAATCTTCAATATCGACAAGCTTGATAAGCTGAATATCGCCCAATCGGCGTATTTGGCCGGTCTTCCCCAGCTCCCTTCCGCCTACTCCGCCTTCACGGGCAAAGGAGAAATCAATGAGGAAGGCATCGAAAGAGCCATCAAGCGCCAGAAGCTGGTTCTGAAACGCATGCTCGAGGAGCATAAAATTACGCAGCAGCAATATGACGAAGCATTGGCATTTGACATCCGGGGCTCCATCGCCAAGCCAAATGCGAAGGCATATGCGATCTATCCATACCTGATGCTGGAAGCCGAACGGGCTGCCGCCGAAGTGCTTGTTCTGCAGAAGTACCCGGAATTCACGCGGGCCGATCTGCGCAAGCGAGAGAATGCGGAATTGCTGCAGAATGCCCGGGAGCAGCTGCTCCACGGCGGATACAAGGTCTACACCACGATCGACAAGAAGATTTACAAGGCCATGAAAAATGTAGCCAATGACGCGAGCAACTTCTCTCCGTACAGCGAGACGAAGGGCTTGGAGCAAGTCGCCGCGATGATGATTAATCATCATACCGGGGCGATCCTCGGCATGATTGAAGGCCGCGATTTCTATGAGGAGCAGATGAACTTCGCCACGCAAATGCTGCGCCAGCCGGGCTCGACAATGAAGCCGTTGGCCGCTTATTTGCCAGCTCTGGATCAAGGCTTGATTCAGCCGGCCTCCATCCTGGACGACGCGCCGATGGTGTTGAAGGACGGCTCCAAGGGCTACCATATTCCCGGCAACGCGAATATGAGATACCAGGGGCTCGTAACCGCTAGAAAGGCGCTCAATGAATCGCTTAACTTGCCGGCGCTCAAGATCTACATAGAGAAGCTGGGCGTCAAGCAGGCGCTTGACTTCGTCCAGAAGCTCGGAATCACGACGATTCAGCCGGAGGATTATTACGCCCAGACCGGGGTAATCGGCGGCCTGCGCTATGGCGTTACCGTTGAGGAGATTACCAATGCATTCGGTGTTATCGCCAACGGCGGGAAGTATAACGATCCGTACATGATATCCAAGATCGTGGATTCGAACGGCAAAATCATATATCAGCACAAAGTCGATCCGAAGCCGGTCGTGTCCGAGCAAAGCGCATATCTGATGACGGATATGCTCAAAACCGTCATTACCGATCCGCGCGGTACCGGACGCCGGGTGCAGTCCGAGTTCGATCTGTTCGGCCAAGTGGAAGTGGCCGCCAAGACGGGTTCGACCCAGAACTACGCCGACACCTGGTTCATCGGCTATACCCCGGACGTGACGATGGGCGTATGGGTCGGGTATGACCAGCAGATTCACGTATTGAATCGGGACGCCTATTCCCGCTCAACCCAGATCTGGTCCAAAGTCATGAACGAAGTGAACAAGCTGAAGCCGGAATTGTTCGAGACGAAGAAATTCAGCCAGCCTGACGGCATCGTGCGGATGACCGTCTCCGGATTAAGCGGGAAGCTTCCGAACGAGCTGACGAAGCAGGCCGGCCGTTACGTAACGGATATCTTCAATCGCAAATTCGTGCCGACAGAGACCGAAGATGCGCTGCAAAAGATGAAATACATTACGTATGACGGTGTCAATTATATCCCGCAGGATACGACGCCTGACGATATGACCCGCGAAAAAGTGGTCATGAAGCGCGAGAAGCCGATCCAAGAGCTGATCGAGGAGCTGAAGCAAGCGCTGGGCCATCTGTCTTCCAGCAGCCAGCGGCGCTCGCTGTCCTCCTATTTGCCGGAGGACGCCAACACCGACGCGCCTGCGAAGGTCGATCCGCGCAAGGATGACGGCAAACCGCCGGCTCCGCCGTCCGGCGTAAGCCTGGAGGAGTCGGGCGACACGACGCTGCGCATTTCCTTCTCGCGGAACGGTGAAGCGGATGTCGTCGGTTATCGTCTGTACCGCTCCTTGGATGGCGGTCCATTCAAGCGGGAAGAAGGAACGGTGCTGACGGGAGAAGAGACTCAGTTCAAGACGTATTTCTCCAATTCGCATCAGTACGCTTACTATGTAACGGCGGTCGATGTGGCCGGCAATGAATCGGCCCCATCCCAGACCGTGACGCTGGGAGGCGCTAACGTGGAGCCTGATCCGGATGGTTCCGGCACTGACGGCCCGGATGCGCAGAACCCCGGTTCAACGGGAGACGGCAGCGCGGGCGAGGACGGACAGGATCAAGGATCGGAGACGGATGCTCCGGATGAGGCAGACAGTCCGCCGAGCACGCCGGGCAATCCGCAAGCTTCCTTGACGGAAATGGGCTTGAAGCTGACCTGGAGCGCCTCGTCCAACAATCCGAGCGAGTATGTGATTTACTACAGCTCCGACGGCGGATCGTATGAACGCATCGGCACTACGCCGACGGCACAATTCGAGCTGATCACGATCTCGCCGGCAGGATGGTACCGGGTCACGGCCGTGAACAGCGCCGGAGAATCGAGCCCGACCTCCACCGTTCAAGTCAAAAACCCATAACGCATCGCGCGAACCTTTGCGCGATCGAACGAACAACAGCGATGGCATTCTGAGCCATCGCTGTTGTCTTATATGCTCCGCCATCAAAAAAGGAGGCCCTCCTAAGGCCTCCTCTTCGCTGTGCGGCATCAGTCTTCAATTGTCGACAAATCGCCTGTCGGCAGATTCAGCTCCCATGCCTTCAAGACACGCCGCATAATTTTCCCTGAGCGCGTCTTCGGCAGCTTATCCTTGAATTCGATCTCGCGCGGCGCGGCATGCGCGGACAAGTTCTCCTTCACGTATCTGGAAATATCGGCTTTCAATTCATCCGACGGGCTGTATCCTTCCCGCAAAGAGATGAACGCCTTAATGATCTCGCCGCGTACCGGATCCGGCTTGCCGATGACGCCGGCTTCCGCCACAGCCGGATGCTCGACCAGCTTGCTCTCGACCTCGAACGGCCCGACCCGCTCGCCGGACGTATTGATGACGTCGTCGATGCGCCCCTGGAACCAGAAATAACCATCCTCATCCCGATAGGCCGAGTCGCCTGAAATATACCATCCGTCAACGCGGAAATACTCCTGGAACTTGGCCGGGTTGTTCCATACTTGGCGCATCATCGAAGGCCAAGGCGTACGGATGGCCAGATTCCCCATCCGGTATGGCGGCAGCTCGTTCCCCTGATCGTCGATAATCGAAGCCTCTACGCCCGGCACCGGACGTCCCATCGACCCCGGCTTCAGCGGCATCGCCGGATAATTGCAGATCAGTTGTCCCCCCGTCTCCGTCATCCACCATGTATCATGAATGCGCTGACCGTATACTTTCATGCCCCAGCGAACGACTTCCGGATTCAGCGGCTCGCCGACGGACAAGACGTGCCGGAGGCTGGACAGGTCGTATTGGGCGATGACATCGTTCCCCGCGCTCATCAGCATGCGGAACGCGGTCGGCGCGCTGTACCATACCGTCACTTTATATTTCTGAATCGTGCTGTACCAATCCTGCGGACTGAACCGTCCCCCCCGGATCACATTCGTTGCGCCGTGCAGCCACGGCGCAAATATGCCGTACGATGTACCGGTAACCCAGCCCGGATCGGCCGTGCACCAGTAGATGTCATCTTCCTTCAAATCCAGCACGACATTGCCTGTATGATAATGTTGGATCATTGCATTTTGAACATGATAGACGCCCTTGGGCTTCCCGGTCGATCCGGATGTGTAGTGGATAATGAGACCGTCTTCGCGCCCCAGCCATTCAATCTCCGCTTCCTCGGACGCTTCCGCCATCTCGGCGTGGAAATCGATATAGCCTTCCTGCGTGTTCACGTCTTCGCCGACGAGAATGACATGCTTCAGCTTCGGAAGCTCTGCGCGCGGAACCCGGTGGGCCAGCGCCGGCGTCGTCACGATCGCTACAGCCTCGCTGTCCTGCAAGCGATCCCTGACCGCGGTCTCCATGAACGCTTCGAACAGCGGTCCCACGACCGCTCCCGCCTTCAGGATGCCGAATACGCTCACATAGAGCTCCGGCGTCCGCGGCATAAAAATAAAGACCCGCTCCCCCTTCTGAATGCCGAGCGAGCGAAGCACATTGGCGAATTGGTTGGACTTGCGCTTCAGGTCCGCGAACGTGTATGACTCGTCTCGCTGCGCGTCGCTATAGAGCAAAGCCACCTTGTCTCCGCGGCCCTGATCGACATGCCGGTCAATGGCCTCGTACGCCATATTGATCCGGCCCGTCTCCGCCCAGGAGAAGTTCTGCTCCACGCTCTCCCAATTGAAATTGGCAACCGCCTCTTCGTAATTTTTCATGTTCGGGTTGGTTGCTGATGGGGTAATGATTTCTCCTTGCACGTTACTCATTGTCGCTTCATCCTCCTGTTTCTAACTTCATGAATGTTCATGATTGGTTGCTTGGTCATGCCAGCATTTGCCTCATTCGCAAATAAAACCGTTTTCAGGAGCTTGCAAAAAAATTTTGACTTTGATGTGAATCGTGCTGTCAAGGGGAGATTTCATGAATTATTTAAAGCTTGATTTATTATAGCATATGTTTTTCTTTTAGCCTATTCTTTTCCTTTTCAAAACGGTCTTTTTTTGCTATAACCAAGGAAGAGACGAAAGGAGCTGCTGGGTGTGGAGCATCGAAAATGTTATCACGCGCAAATCATCCCTTACGAAGATCGCGTCATCGTCGTGGAAGGGCCCGTCAAGCCGGAGCTGCTGGGCACATGGGACATGCACCCGAACCTGGACGCGTTCCGAAGGCCGAAGGAACAGCAGGAAGCGCTAATCGAGATCGCCGGGCTGCCGGAAGGGCGAATTATTGTGGCCCGGGACGGCCAGATCATCGTCGGATACGTGACCTTTCACTATCCGGACGAACTGGAGCGCTGGTCGGAGGGCGGCATGGAGGATCTCATCGAGCTGGGCGCCATCGAGGTCGCCAACGAGTATCGTTCGCTGGGGCTCGGCAAAAAAATGATTACTACCGCGTTTGAAGACGATCAGATGGAGAGCTATATCGTATTTACGACCGAATATTATTGGCATTGGGATTTGGAAGGCACCCGGCTCAATGTGTGGGATTACCGGAAAATGATGGAGCGGCTGATGGAATCGGTCGACATGATATGGTATGCGACGGACGATCCGGAGATCTGCTCGCATCCCGCCAACTGCCTGATGGTCCGCATCGGCAAGGACGTTCCGCTCGCCTCGCGGGAGCAGTTCGATCGCGTGCGCTTCCGCCAGCGGTTTATGTACTGAATAATCTTTTCAATACGGAAAAAGGGAGGGATGGTGCCCGAATGGCCGACACAGCCCTATATTTCATGCATGACGATGCGCTGCGTTACCGGTTCAACGCCGATCACCCGTTCGATCAGCGCCGCCTCGTCATGACCAACGATTTATTGACGCGCATCGGCGCCCTCTCCGACGATATCATCGTTCGGCCTGCCACGTCGATGGCAGATTGGGAGGCGTGGATACGATACATACACAGGGAGGATTACATCGAAGCCGTGAAGCGGTTAAGCGAACCCGCTCCCGCGGAGGAATGGGTCGCCCGCTCGGATCAATACGGCCTCCATACGGAAGACACCCCCTACTTCGCGGGCATGCACCAGGCGGCCAGCGCGATCGTAGGGGGCTCCGTCGCCGCCTGCGAGGCCGTCATGAGCGGCCGCACTCTCCACGCTCTGCATCTGGGCGGCGGGCTGCACCACGCCTTCGGCGAGAAAGGGGCCGGCTTCTGCGTATACAACGACGCCTCTATCGCCATTTCCTGGCTGCGGAGGCACTATAATGCCCGCATTCTCTATATCGATACCGACGTCCATCACGGCGACGGCGTCCAATGGTGCTTCTATACCGACCCGAATGTGTTCACCTATTCCATTCACGAGACGGGCAAATTCCTGTTCCCGGGAACCGGCTTCGTGAACGAGCGCGGCGCCGGGGAAGGCTTCGGCTCTTGCGTGAACGTGCCTTTGGAACCGTATACAGAGGACGAATCGTGGCTGCGCTGCTTCGAGGAGACGATCGGCCAGGTCGCGCGAAGCTTCCGCCCGGACGTCATCATCAGCCAGCACGGCTGCGACGCGCATGCGTTCGATCCGCTGTCTCACATGCATTGCAGCATGCGTATTTATGCGGAGATGCCGAAGCTGATTCACCGGCTCGCGCACGCGAGCTGCGAAGGAAGATGGGTGGCTCTCGGCGGGGGCGGCTATGACATCTGGAGAGTCGTGCCGCGCGCCTGGAGCATGCTGTGGCTGGAGATGAGCGAGCATCCGATGAAGGACGAGCTGGAGCGGCAGCCGCTGACCGGACTGCCGGAGGGCTGGATTGCGCGGTGGTCTGGGGAGGCTCCGGTTCCGCTGCCTTCCACCTGGCTCGATGACGTGGCGCGGTGGGCTCCGATGCCCCGGCGCTCCATTATCGAAGCGAAGAACGCGCAAGTGAAGGAGCTGGCGCTGGAGTATGTAAGATGATGCCGCGGCAGGAATCCGGACGGGGGCGCGCCGCCTTCCCGCCCGGGACCTCGCCGCGGACATGCATGATTACGCGGATTGACTGACCATCCGTTCGATGATTTGGTACGAGTGCAGCGCGGCTTCGACCGTGAATTCCGCGAAATTGACATGGGCCGATCCGTCTGCCTTGTCTGACATCGATCGGATGATGACGAACGGGATCGCATGGATATGGCAGACTTGCGCCACGGCCGCGCCCTCCATTTCCGTGCAGGCCGAACCCGGGAACGTCTCGTACAGCGCTTTGACCTTGTCGCGGCTGGCGATGAACTGATCCCCGGACAACACCCCGCCCTTCAGATAACGCCCCGGGAACAGCTCGGCGCATACCTGCTCGGCCTGCCGAATCAGGGCGCCATCCGCCTCGAACCGGGAGGTCTCCTGGAATGGGATGACCCCGGGCTCGAAGCCAAGCGCGGTCACATCCATATCATGATGCATGCAGTACGTCGAGATGACGATATCGCCGATATTGAGCTCCGGGTGGATCGCCCCGGCCACCCCCGTAAAGAGCACCTGCTTGGCCCCGAAGCGGTCAATCAGCACTTGCGTCGTGACGGCGGCATTGACTTTGCCGACGCCCGATTTGCATATGACGACCGGACGTCCCGCCAGCAGCCCCCTGTAAAAAGTCATTCCCGTTACCTTCACTTCCTCCACTTCCTGCGCAGCCTGCAGCAGGCGCTCAATCTCCTCGTCCATCGCGCCAATAATTCCGATTACGGCTTCGTGTGCCATATCGCCTTCCTCCTTCATTCCTTCATGATCGGATGATGTTGCACCACGGCAGGCTCGACACACAAAAAGCCCCAAAAATAGGGGCTCTTCATATGCCGCCGGCATGCTGCGGCCTTACTCATTCACCTGGCTGACCGACAAGCGAAGAATCGTCTCGTGCGGCAGAACGACCTGCGAGTTCTCGACATTCTCCTTCTTCATCAGCTTGGTCAGCAAGCGCATCGCCACGGCGCCGATATCATACATCGGCTGGGCTACCGTCGTCAACTGAGGACGGACCATCGAAGCCATGCGGATATTGTCAACGCTGATGACCGAGAAGTCGTCAGGCACCTTCAACCCGGCGTCCTGAATGCAATGAATCGCACCGATCGCCATTTCGTCGGTTGCCGCAAAAATCGCCGTCGGGCGCTTCTTCAGACCGAGGAAATATTTCATGGCTTCCACGCCGGATTCGTACCGGTAATTCCCGATACGGACCAGATCTTCCTTATATTCGATGCCTGCGCCCTCCAAAGCCTTCTTATAGCCCTGGAAGCGCGCGAATCCGTTCGCCGGATCCTGAAGCGTGCCGCTAATCATCGCAATATCGCGGTGACCGTGGCGAATGAGGGTGTTAACCGCATCGAATGCGGCCCCTTCATGATCAATGTCTACCGAAGGAATGGAGCCATGCTCGTCCGTCGTCGCGCACAACACGATCGGAACGGATGCGGTACGGAAGGCCTGGATATGATCCTCCGTTACGACACCGCCCATGAACACGAGCCCGTCCACTTGCTTCTCCAGCAGCGTATTGATGACGCGAATTTCCTTCTCTTTCTTCTTGTCTGCGTTGCACAAAATGATATTGTAGTGGTACATGTTCGCAATATCTTCAATTCCTCGTGCGACCTCAGCAAAAATAGAATTGGAAATATCGGGAATGACGACCCCAACCGTTGTCGTCTTTTTGCTCGCAAGTCCGCGCGCGACTGCATTCGGGCGATAACCTAAACGCTCAATCGCTTCATACACCTTTTTTCGCGTTTGCGGCTTCACGTTCGGATTGTTGTTCACAACCCGGGAAACGGTGGCCATCGAGACGCCCGCTTCTCTCGCTACATCATAAATAGTTACCGTCACGAATCTTCTCTCCAATTACCGAAAATTTGTTACGACCCTTTTATTACATTTCATGATACGATATTTTCAGAAAATTCGCAATGTTACAACTGCAATCGTCTGAAAATGAGTCATTTAGCGGGAGGAGGACGTCAACTCCGAACTTAAATTGTCAAATGTTATCGCATGATGGGAGTCGTGCCAGACGACCTGGCCCTCTTTCATCAGGATGACTTGAGGCGATTCATGCCGGATGCCCAGCTTGTCCGCGCAGGCAAGCGACACATCGGGGTGCTCGACGACAAGAATTTGCCCCATGGCTATTCCCCGGGGCTCGAATTCCTCCGCCACCTTGCCCATCTCTTCGTTCGCCCGGGCGCTAATCGGACAGCGGGTGCTGTGCTTGAATAAGACGGCGGTCTGCTCTTTGGTTGAATCTATCCAGTCCTGCAGCGCTTGCTCCGTATCTATCGATCTCAATCGGGAATCCTCCTTGTTCCCGCGGAATCTGTATTCCGAGGGAGTGCAGTAGGCAAAGAGCCTCTTAACTTATTTTAACCCGATCCGGATAGAAACTAAAACCGGAAATCTGTTTTAAGCGCTCTTGCAGCTCACACATCCACTCCTCATCCTCCAGCGTCTTCGCCAGCAGGTACATGTCCAGAAGCTTATTAATCCGCTCATTCATCACTTTCTCTGCGTGCGGAAGCAGATCGCCGGGCCCGATCGCGTCCGCGCATTCGGCCAGCACGCTGGCCGCCTCGTTCATCTCCTCGAAAAAATAGTGCTGCGGCACGGTATCGCCCGCCTGCTCCCCGCCATGCGGCTCCTTGCTCTGTCCAGCCCTGCGGCAGCGAACCATATCCGTTATCTCCTGCTTAATCGCCGGGTACAGCTCCGAGCGTTCACAATGCGGACAAGTCAACACAGGCACATGGTGAATGTGTATTGTCCGGTCGTGGATAACCGTGCGCAAAGCAAGCCGCATCTCGTGGCCACAGTTACATTGTTTCGTCATACAACCACCCCTACATCACAGTTTCTCTCTGTCTGACCCCTACGCCGGACCTGGTGCCATATCGCATCGAATACGCTCCGATATGTATCATCTGGACGCTGTCCGCCCTTACGGTTCCGTCTGGGCTGTTCAGCCTCTCCCCCTGCGAGCCGAGCCTAGCGGAAAGCAGGCCGCTGCCGGAGGGCCGATATCATTTGACAGCTTCATCCGACTGACGTTATGGTAATGAATAGATAAGGAACAGTTCCATCCGCAGAACAAATCTCCCTGTTAAAATCGTAGGCGATTCCGCCCCAAGACTCAAGAGGCTTCATTATGGAAATACAGCCGTTAAGATGCAATAAGGCGGATCGCGTTCCATGGCGCAGGAAGTTTGTTCTTCGATACACCGTACGAAGGAGTTGAGATATTTATGCGTTTAAGCGGCAAGCGCGTCATCGCGCTCGTTGATGAAGAATTCGAGGATTTGGAATTATGGTATCCGGTTCACCGCGTTCGCGAAGAGGGAGCGGAGGTGCATTTGGTTGGCGATAAGGCCGGCAAGACGTATACCGGGAAGTACGGCGTTCCCGCCACGTCCGACTTTGCTTTCGAGGATATCGATGCCGGCACGTACGACGGCGTGCTCGTACCGGGTGGCTGGGCTCCCGACAAGCTCCGCCGCTATGAAGGCGTCCTCTCCATTATCCGCGACATGGACAAGGCGGGCAAGCCGATCGGCCAGATCTGCCACGCAGGCTGGGTGCTTATCTCCGCCAAAATTCTTCAGGGCCGGACCGTGACATCGACGCCGGGCATCCGCGACGACATGGAGAATGCGGGCGCGACGTGGCTCGACCAGGAGGTCGTCGTCGACGGCCATCTCGTATCGGCCCGCAGACCGCCCGATCTTCCCGCTTACGGGAAAGCATTTTGCGACAAGCTGGCGGAAAGCTGAACAAGCGCAGAACAAGCAGAAAGACATGGACCCGGCCATGCTTCAGACTGTCGACAAAGTCCTGTCGACAGTCTTTTTGTTAGGAATGGCGGGGGTGGGGAAGGCAGGACAGCTTAGGTTAGGGCAAGCTGTTCTGCGCTTGCAGCGAGCTGGTCCCGCATGAGCTGGTCCCGCATGAAAATGCTGCACAGGCGCAGCATTTTTAGCCTCAAGAGGCGAATTTCAAGAAAATCCTGCAAAACTGCAGCATTTCGCCACTTTAAACGCTCTCTACGCCTTGCCGTAGAGGAATTGCTGTATTTTTGCAGCAATCCTATTTTTCGCAACCTCGTGTCAATAGAATTGCTGCATTCTTGCAGGATTGGTAGAGTAAGATAATCAGAGGTGCGAGAAATGTTGGAGCTTTTGTGGAGCAAGGAACTAGAGTGGTGGGTGATACTGCAGCTTAGGCGGAGTGAATGACCCGGAGCTGCAGACGTTCTGGCCGGGAACGACAGAAGAATATATAAAGATGTATTGGCGAACCGAGCCTATCAGACCTTGAACGGCGTCTTGGAGCGGCTGCGCATCGGCGCGCCCGGGCGGATCATCGCCATTGGCTCGCTGCGGTTGAATGATGAATTATTTGGGTTCTCCGCAGCACCGTCTTTGCCGGACTTCATTCCGCTTCATTTCTATCCGCATGACTATATCGAGAAGGTGCTTCACGCCGAACTGGCCGCTCCGCTACGGCTCCCGTTGCATCCGTACCACCGAATTTTGGTGGGGTTCATGCGGATCTCTCCGAATCCGGATGATTTGCGGGACATGGAAAACCGGCCGCCCATCTCCTAATTTGTAAATATGGATAAAAATGAAAAGTACGCCCTCGGTTGCAGTATTTCGCGGGAGTTTGTCTTCAATCTCAGGCATGGCCCCGTTATCCGGGGACCATGCCTTTTCTGGTTTGGAGACAGATCCATCTCCATAGGAAGAGGCCGGGAGACCTTACCGAATTGAGGTCACGACGTAAAATGCCGTTCGAGCAGCTCGTCGATCTCGGCCTTGGAGCGGGCCGCGAATATGCGTTCCGCCAGCCGCTCGCTCCCGGTTCGGGTTGCGCGGTGGACAGCCGCCTTCACCCGCGGAATGAAGCGCGAGGACATGCTCAGCTTGGTGACGCCCAGCGCGATCCAGAGCGGCACCGCCCGCGTGTCCCCCGCCATCTCGCCGCAGACGCTGATGCCGATGCCGCGGGCCTTGGCCGCCTCGATCGTATGGCGGATGAGACGCAGCACCGCGGGATGGAACGGATCATACATATGCGCAATCTGCTCGTTCATCCGGTCGACAGCAAGGGTATACTGCACCAGATCGTTCGTGCCGATGCTGAAGAAGTCAACCTCCTCCGCAAGGCGATCGGCGATCAAGGCCGCAGCCGGAACCTCGATCATAATGCCTACAGGCAGCTTCTCGTCAAATGGCAGCCCTTCGTCCCGCAGCTCCGCCTTCGCCTCTTCCAGCACCGCCTTGGCCGCGATGATCTCTTCCACGGACGAGATCATCGGGATCATAATCGCGATCGGGCCTGACGCGCTCGCCCGGAGAATGGCGCGGAGCTGCGACTTGAACAACTCCTGCTGGTCGAGGCAGATGCGAATCGCCCGATAGCCGAGAAACGGATTATCCTCTTCCGGAAGATTCAAATATTCCATCGGCTTGTCGCCGCCGATATCGAGCGTGCGGATAATGACCTGCGAATCTTTGTAATGCTCGGCGGCATCCCGGTAGACCGCCAATTGCTCTGCTTCGGACGGCGGATAGGAACGATCCATATACATGAATTCCGTCCGGAACAGCCCGACGCCCTCTGCTCCGTTCTGATCGGCGATCTCCAGCTCGCGCGTGGAGCTGATATTGGCCGACAAGCTGATCGTCAGCCCATCCTGAGTGACGGCAGGAAGCTTGACCAGCTTCTTCAGCTCGTCCATCTCCCGCGCATACGCTTCGTGCCGGGCCTCGTACTGCTTCACCACCTGCTCCGGGGGCTCGATATAGACGATGCCATGCTCCCCGTCCACAATGACCAGATCGCCGGTCTGGACAGGCTTTGTGATTTTCCCCTCCAGTCCGAGCACGAGCGGAATGCCGAGCGCCCGGGCCATAATCGCCGAATGCGACGTCTTTCCCCCCATCAGCATGACGATGCCGAGCACATTTTTCGGATTAAGATGGACAAGCTGCGACGGCGACAGCTCCTTCGCGACCAGAATATACGGCTGCGTATCGGTCGGCAGCGTAATCTCCGGCGCGCCGAGCAAATGCTTGAGCAAACGGTTCCCGACATCCTTGATATCCAGCGCCCGTTCCTTCATATACTCATCGTCCAGCAAGTCGAACATCGTGACGAAGTGATCGATAGCCTCCTTGACCGCCACTTCGGCCGCCTTGTACTGCCGCTGAATAATGCCTTGAATCTCATTCATAAAAATCGGATCGTCCAATATAGCCAAATGCGCGTCAAATATCGAGGACTCTTCATTTCCCACCATCTCGCGGATCTCGCTCTTAATGAACTCGATCTCATCCTTCGACGAACGGATGCCTTCGTACAGCCGCTCGAATTCGCGGGCCAGATCGGACGGATCCATCTTTTCCTCCGGCACGTCCCATTCCCATGTCGGAAGCACGAACGCTTTGCCTATGGCGATCCCGCTGGAAGCCCCGATTCCCTGCACCTTCTGCGTCATCTTCTACCACCCCCGTTAGCATGCTCCTTCAGCACCACGGACATGACGGAAGTCTGTCCCCGCTTGACCGCCGCGAACGGCGCGAAGCTCCAGGAAGCGACCGCATCCGAATTCGTAATGACCATCGGGGTCGCCAGCGATGCGCAGCGCTTCTTCACTTCGTTGTAGTCGAATTTAATCATAAGCTGTCCCGGTCTCACTTCATCACCTTCCTGTACAACTGCCTGAAAACCGGCGCCATTCAACGATGACGTCTCGATTCCGATGTGAAGGAGGACTTCCAAACCTTCCGGCGTCTCGATGCCTAGCGCGTGCATAGTAGGGTAGACATGGCGCACCCGGCCATGTACGGGCGAGACGAGCTCGCCTTTGTCGGGCAAGAAGGCGACTCCCTGTCCGACAAGCTTTTGCGCGAAAATGCGGTCCGGCACCTCTTCGATCGGGATCATTTTCCCTTGCACCGGAGCGACAAACCAGACTTGCTTCGTGTTGCGCTGCAGCCGCTTGACCATCTCATCCTTGATCAGCTCCGAATAGGTGCCGAAGACGACCTGCAAATGCCCCCCGCCCAGACGAATGACGCCCGCCGCTCCAAGCTTGCGGAGCGTGTGGCGATCGACCAGCTTGTCATTGTTGACGCGAAGCCTGAGCCGGGTAATGCAGGCCTGAATGTCGGCAATATTATCCTTGCCGCCGAGCGCCTGCATGATAAGTGGCACCCGGTGCAGCAAGTCGCTTGCCATATCGTCAAGCAGGGAGCCTTCGACCCGGCCTGGGGTCGGAATCTGGAACTTCTGGATGGCGAAGCGGAAGACGACGTAATAGATGAGCGCGAACGCGATGCCGACAGGAATAATCCACAGCGCTCCCTTCGACTGGTGAAAATTGACGACATAATCTATCGCTCCGGCCGAGAACGAGAAGCCGTGCCGCACGCCAAGCTCAGCCGTAATCCACATCGCGGCCCCGCTCAACAGCGCATGGACGATGAACAAATACGGCGCCGCGAACAGGAAGGCGAATTCAATCGGCTCGGTAATTCCCGTCAGCAGCGAGACCAACGCCGCCGTCATGTACGTCTTGCGCACCTTGGGGCGCAGGTCCTCCCGCGATTCATGCACAATGGCCAGCGCCACGGCCGGCAGCGCGAACATCATAATCGGATACAGGCCGGCCATATAGACGCCCGCCGCCGGATCTCCCGCAAAAAAACGGGGCAAATCGCCGGTGTACGTCATCCCTTCGGCATCGGTAAATGTACCTACCTGGAACCAATACAGATTATTCAGGAGGTGATGAAGGCCGAAAGCGATCAGCACCCGATGCAGAACGCCGTACAAAAAGACGCCGAATCCGCCCATAGCCAATATTTCCTGTCCCAAAAACTGTATGCCTTGCTGCATGAAGGGAGCCAGCATAATCATCACCCAGGAAAGGGCGATCGAGCACAGGGTCGTAAGGAGCACCGCAAATCGCTGGCCTCCGAAAAATTGCAAATATTCCGGAAAGCGCACATCCTTGAAGCGTTGATGGACGAGTCCCGCCAATATCCCGAAGATGATGCCGTTCAACACGGTCGGCTCGAAGGCCGAGCCGCCCCATTGATTCAGCAGCTGGCGGAAAATAATGATGCCGAGCAGCGCCGACATGGCGGCGACTCCGGCATTATTGGCCAGGCCAAGCGCAACCCCGACCGCGAAAATGTAGGGCAGCACATAAAAAATCGTCCGGCCGGTCAGCTCGAACAGCGCCGCCGTATCCTGGAAGCCGGCGCCCGCCAGAAGATGGCCGAACGCCAGCGCCAGCGCCGCCGCAGGCAGCGCAATCAGCGGCTGCATAAGCGCCCGCGATAACTGCTGAAGAATCCCTAACTGATTCAAGGACATCCTCTCCTTCTACCAAGAATGGTAAGGGCTTCGCGGAGCTTTGTCAAAATAAAAAAAGGCAGAAGCCGGGAGTTCTCGTTCATCGTCAGACAAGAAGTCCCGGCCGCGCTGCCCGGTATTGGCTATGATTCGGTCTTCCCATGCGGGAGCAGAATCGAATCCAGCACTTTGATGCACAAGTCCATGACGCAGAACATGCCGTTGTCCGCGGCGATACGCGCTGCTTCCTCATTGACGATCCCCTGCTGCAGCCAAAGGGCCTTCGCCTTGACCTCCGCCGCCTCCCGCGCAACGTCGGCGCAATATTCGCTGCGGCGGAACACGTTCACGATATCGATCGGAATCGGCACGTCCTTCAGCGAAGGGTAGCAGGTCTCGCCAAGAATCTTGTCTGCCTTCGGGTTGACCGGAATGATCCGGTAGCCCTTCTTCTGCATCGCTTCGGCCACCATATAGGATACCCGCGTCGGGTCATCGGACAAACCGACCACGGCTATCGTGCCGCTCTCGTTCAGCAGCTTGCGGATCTCTTCTTGGGGCGGGTGCTCGTAGCT
This sequence comes from Paenibacillus dendritiformis, assembly GCF_015845845.1. Taxonomy (GTDB): domain Bacteria; phylum Bacillota; class Bacilli; order Paenibacillales; family Paenibacillaceae; genus Paenibacillus_B; species Paenibacillus_B dendritiformis_C. The sequence goes on along the minus strand of NZ_LDIG01000159.1, from coordinate 89,099 downwards.
CATTTACATTCACTCCTTTCACTGTCCTAAGCGGGATGGCATCGGTTCGGTTATCCTTCCACCCATTCCACCTGCGCGCCCAATGCCCGCAAATGGTCAAAATATTGAGGATACGATTTGGCGACATGATGGGCGTCGCGAATGCGAATCGGCTGCTGCGCACGCAGCCCGACCACCGTGAGCGCCATAATGACCCGGTGATCGTAATGCGCGTTGATCTCGACGCCGCCGGCTACGCCTTGCGGCTTCCCGTGCACGATAATCTCCGCCTGCCGCTCCTCCACATCCGCGCCGGCCTTCCGCAGCTCGGCAACATAGTCGGTGATGCGGTCGCATTCCTTGTAACGCAAGTTCTCTACATTGTAGAAGCGCGAGGTTCCGTCGGCGAAGACGGCGGCCGCCACCATCGCGAGCACGGCATCGGTCGCCGCGTCTCCGTCGAACTCCACCGCCTTCAGCGAACCGCCCCCCTGGATGCAAACCGTCGCGTCCGCATGCTTCAGCGGCACGTTCATCATGCGCAGCACATCGACAATCGCGCGCTCTCCCTGCTTGCTGTCCTCGGTCAAGCCTTTGACGACGATGTCGGAAGGAACGACGGCCGCCGCCGCCAGCACCGCGGCCGAGCCCGGATAATCCCCCTGCACGACATAGGTCTTCGCTTCATAGCTTTGGTTGCCCGGCACCCGGAAATACATCAAATCTTCGCGGGCGTCGATGCGAATGCCCGCCTGGGCCAGCACCTCCAGCGTCTGGCCGACGACAACCTTGGATTTCAGATCATCCACGACCTCGATGACGCTGTCCTCGCTCAGGAGCGGGGTGAGGAAGAGCAAGGCGCTAAGGAACTGCGAGCTGACGCTTCCCGATACGCGGATATGTCCGCCCTTCGGCTGGCCTCCGCGAATGGTGATCGGCAGCTTGCCCTCCCGATGCGACACTTCCACGCCCATCTGCGTGAGCGCCGCAATCAGATCGTCATGCGGCCGCTTCCCAAGCGAGTCCGGATAAGCATTGATGAAATTGACCTCCGGCAGCAAAGCGGCAACGGCCATCAAAAACCGCAGCACCGCTCCGGCATTGCCCACATTCAGTTCATGTGCCGGACCCGCGATCTGCGGACGGCGTCCGAAGCCCGTAATGACCAGCTTCTCGTCGTCCTCCTCCAGCACCGCGCCAAGATCGCGCAGACAGCGGCGCATGGCATCGCTATCTTCACTATGGGCCGGATAGTATATCGTGCTCGTCCCTTCCGCCAATCCGGCGGCAAGCAAATACCGGGTCGTATAATTTTTGGATGACAATGCCTGAATCTCACCTTGCAGCCGGGATGTCGGCCTTACGATAACGTCCATGCGCTTCCACTCCTTTAAATTTAAACGTATAATATTGAATATATTCACTTTCACTGAGCGCCGGCTTCCAGAGCCGGACGACTCAATCATTCCCATTGAGAAAGGATGCTTGTTCCCGAATGACACCCGTCAAGACGATTGAAGCCGCGGAGCTGAAAAGCCGGCTGCAGCGCGGCGAAGCGTTAAACATGATCGATGTGCGCGAGGATGAGGAAGTTGCCCTAGGCATGATTCCCGGCGCCAAGCATATTCCGATGAACCAGATCCCGGAACGGCTTCAAGAGATCGATCCGGCGGAAGAGACCATCTTCATCTGCCGCAGCGGCTACCGCAGCGAGCGTGTGTGCGAATATTTGCAGCACCTTGGCAGGGACAATGCCGTGAACCTGGAAGGCGGCATGCTCTCCTGGATCGAGCTGGAATCCGAGGACTAAGTCCGTTCCATATAAGCGAGGATTCGGGCGCATACTTGTTCCACGGACTCACTGTCCGTCGGCACGCATAGATGAGCGAAGTCGTACAGCCCGCGGCGCTCCGCCATCAAGCGGCGGACCCGCTCCTCCACACCGCCCTGCAGCAGCGGACGGTTCCGGTCCTGACGGACCCGGTCCACGATAGTCGCCTCCTGTGCTGTGAGATGAATCACGGTGGCCTGCTCCTGCATAAGCTTCCGGTTCTCTTCCCTCAAGACGGCCCCGCCGCCGGTAGCGATAATCTGAGGAACCTCCTCTTCCAGCAGCAGAGAAAGAATTTGTCCCTCCTGTTCCCGGAAATAAGCCTCCCCCCGCTCCGCGAAAATCTCGGGAATCGACTGTCCCGTCCGGCGGACAATCTCCTCGTCCAGATCGCGGAAGCGAAGCTGTAACCGTTCGGCCAACCGTGCGCCGACGGTTGATTTGCCGGTTCCCATAAATCCGATAAGTACAATCGAGCGGTTGCTCATGCTGGTATCCCCCGTCCTGCTGGCGTAAACTTCCCATATGATAGCATACGAGTCTTCCGTTCGACAATGGCGCCATGTATAAAAACGCCGCCTTCGACATAAAGATGATGATTATAAGAATGTTATGCGCCTTGAGCCGGTGCGATGCCTATCGCCTGATAAGAAGGTACAAGCATCATCGGCATCCATGAGGCCGCGTAGGAGTGAATCGGCATGTCCACCTTGCCCTCCCCGGATTTCCATTCCGCACAGCGCAGCGTATCCGCCCGTATGGCCCGTATTATGGACACGCAGCATCCTCTGTGCAGAGAAGACATCGTGTGGGTATTGAACTTCGTCAAAAGCAAGCTTACCGAGAAGGATGAAGCCTGGGCCCGTCTCGGTCCGGAACGGATTCTGCAAAACTTCCGCTATTTCGCTGAAATCTCCCTGCTTCTCATTCGCGGTGCAAGCTTCAGCGAGAAATCGGAACATATCCGCCAATATTTGGCCGAAGCAACATACGGGCTTCTGGACCAGGAAGGCAATCCGTAAATAACGCCGGGCCCACGCGGGCCCGGCGTTATGATGCCTTATTCGGACAACCAGTTATAGTGGAAGGTGCCTTCCTTATCGACGCGCTTGAACGTATGGGCCCCGAAATAATCGCGCTGGGCTTGAAGCAGGTTCGCAGGCAGCCGCTCTGTGCGGTAGCTGTCGAAGTAAGCGAGCGCGCTCGCGAAGCCCGGCACCGGCACGCCGTAAGCGACTGCCGCGGCAACCACTTGACGCCAAGCATCCTGGTAGGTTTCCACAATATTTTTGAAATAAGGATCAAGCAGCAGATTTTTCAGCTCCGGATCCCGGTCATACGCTTCCTTGATGTTATGCAGGAAGCGGGAGCGGATGATGCAGCCGCCGCGGAATATCATCGCGATATCGCCGTAGCGCAAGTTCCAGCCGAACTCGTCGGATGCGGCGCGCATTTGGGCAAAGCCCTGCGCGTACGATACGATCTTGCTCGCATAGAGCGCCTTGCGCACATTCTTGATAAATTCGGCCTTGTCGCCCGCGAACGGCTTGGTCGCCGGACCTTGCAGCACCTTGCTCGCGGCGACGCGCTCGTCCTTCAAGGCGGACAGGAAGCGGGAAAATACCGATTCCGTAATCATCGACAGCGGCACGCCAAGATCGAGGGCGCTTTGGCTTGTCCATTTGCCCGTTCCCTTTTGCCCGGCGGAGTCAAGAATGACGTCCACCATCGGCTTGCCTGTCTCTTCGTCATACTTCGAGAAGATGTCGGCCGTTATCTCAATCAGATAGCTGTCAAGCTCCCCGTTGTTCCATTCCGTGAAGATCGAATGAAGCTCCTTCGTATCGACGCCAAGCACGGTCGTCAACAGATGGTACGCTTCGCAGATCAACTGCATGTCGCCGTACTCGATGCCGTTGTGAACCATCTTCACATAGTGGCCCGCTCCGTCCGGACCGATATACGTGCAGCAAGGATCTCCGTTAACCTTGGCCGAGATCGAGGTCAGAATCGGCTCTACCAGCTTGTAAGCACTCTCCTGGCCGCCCGGCATAATCGCTGGCCCCTTCAGCGCTCCTTCTTCCCCGCCGGATACGCCCGCTCCAATGAAGCGAATGCCTTTTTCTTCTAAATATTTGCTGCGGCGCTGAGTATCCGGGAAGTGGGCATTCCCGCCGTCAATAATAATATCCCCTTGGTCCAGGTGAGGCAGAAGCTGTTCGATCGTCGCATCCGTAGCTTGTCCCGCTTGAACCATAATCAGGATCTTGCGCGGCACAGCCAGGGAGGCAACGAATTCTTCAATCGTATATGTACCCGTCAACTGCTTGCCTGCCGCCTCTTGCAGCAGCGCATCCGTCTTCTCGCGCGAACGGTTGTAGACAGATACGGCGAACCCGCGGCTTTCGATATTAAGCGCCAAGTTTTTGCCCATTACGGCAAGGCCGATGACACCAATTTGATTCTTCGTCATATGGTCCTTCCACCCTTTATCTATAATTTGATATAGCGTAACATTACGCCTATTGTACCGCACAGGAATACACCCTGCAACATTCCGCCCCACATAAATCCTGCGGAAGGAAGGGTGTATATGGGTATTGGGTTTCCGGCCGCCGAAGGCTGCAGCGCATCCTTACCATTCGAGCTGAATCATTTCCCGGCGCAGAAGCTCGAGTCTCTTCTTGCACTCTGCCGCCTTCTCCCCATCATTCATTCGCATCGCTTCATGCAGCTCCGACAGAGCATAATCAATCTCAAGCCGAAGCTCGCCTATCCGCTCCTCCGCCTGCGTGGACGCGAAGGCCTGTGCCATCTCCTCTATTGTAATAATGGGCCGCTTCTGATACAGCACCCGCTGCTCGGGTCCGCATATTTCCACGAGGCGAATCCGTTCCCCGAACATAATATTTTCGACCAGCACCTGTCTGTCCTTGCACCGGCGCACGACCGCATGGCCGCGCACATGCCCGATCATTCGCTCCATGAACTCGGATAATTTCTCGTCGCGTATCGTATAGTCGCCTACCAGCTTGAACCGATCCTGCAAGCGTTGAAAACGCAATTTGACCAGCTTCCGCCCCGTTCGGATAGACACGATAAACAATGTCTCATTCTCGCTCCAATACAAGGAATATCCCTCCTGTATCAGATCCCGAATGAGGTTTTGGATTTGCCGGCGGTCAAAGCGCAGCTCCAGATTGCGGTATTCGACCTCATCACTGCGGTTCACGGCAATCCCTCCTTACGATATCGTATACTCCATCATATGATTCGGTAACTTGGTTATTGACTCGAATTGCGCGCGCCGCTCGAGTTGGTGCAGATTATGGTATAATCGGCTTACAAACGGCACGAAAGGAACGATAACGATGAGCACATCATTTACCGGATTTGACGCAGCCGACTTCCAGGTTTTCCTTACCGAAGGACTGGAAGCCCGCATGGAAGGAATCCGCGAACATATCCAGCCCAAGTTCCGAGCGATAGGCGAAGAGCTTGTGGGCGATGCCGCTGTGCAGAGCGGCCAAGAGATGTTTTTACATATTGCGAAGCATGCCCGGCGCACGGTCAATCCGCCGAAGGACACGTGGCTCGCCATCGGCCCGAACAAACGCGGCTACAAGTCGTTGCCCCATTTCCAGGTCGGGTTGTTCGATGACCATGTGTTCATCTGGCTGGCCTTCATCTATGAAGTGGCGAACAAGCGCAATATCGCAAGCCTGATGCTGAACGATACGAATCGGTTCCGCTCGCTTGTGCCGGCCGACTTCGTGATCTCGATGGATCATATGAAGAAAGACAACGTCCGCCTCGGCGATATCAACGATGAGGAATTGAAAAAGATGCTTGTCCGCTTCCGCGACGTCAAGCATGCGGAATGGCTCGTCGGGCGGAACATCGCTGCCCACGATCCGGTGCTGTCCGACGGCGAAGCGTTCATGGCACTGGCCCGCCGCACGCTGGATTCGCTGATGCCGCTGTACAAGCTGGCCTTGGAAGCGTAGCCCCTCCGCCCGGCTTCGCCAGCCCGGCGCAGCGGCTAACCGGACAAGCCGCAGCACAGACAAAAGGGTGATTCCCCGCGCTTATGCCGGAGAATCACCCTTATTTTGTCCTTGCGTCCAATATTATGAGCCGTCCAAGATAGAGGGACTAAATGGAAGTTCCGGCCGAAGCCTTCGCCCGTTCCGCCACCGAGAAGCGAACGAGCAGGCCGATGGCCGCCAGGCATAGAATGCCGCCAACGATATAAGGCAGATTGGCGTTCCATTTGAAGATGGCCACGGCTAGCAGCGGACCGGCGATCCGGCCGAAGCTGTCCATGGATGAATTGAGGCCTGAAGCGACCCCCTGGCTGACTGTCGTCTTCTGTGTGATGAGGGATGTGACGCATGGCCGGATCAGCGCGTTGCCGATTCCGAAGACGCATAAAAATATCGTCGCGTTCACCATATTCGATGACAGCAGCAGGAGGAAAAAGCCGAGCGCGGAAATGACCAGCCCGGCGCCAATCGTCTTCTTTTCCGCTCCGTTCTTAATATAGCGTCTGACGATTCCGCCCTGCACAAGCGCGCCGGCGAGGCCGCAGTAAAAGAACATGAAGCCGATGTCCACGGCCGTAATATCCGGAATCCGAACCGCCTGGAAATAGAGCAAGGTAGACTCCAGCCCGGCAAGCGTAAAGGTCACGAAGAAGGACAGCACGTACAAATATTTCATCATGCCGGTAAAGGCAGTCCAGCGGGAAGGCGCCGCCTCGCGCGGCTGCATCCGCTTCTCCTTCGGCAGCGATTCCTGCAGCAGAGCGAAGCCGAGCAAGCAGGTCAGCAGCGTCAGCGCCGACGCGGCAAAAAAGGGCGCGTTATGGCCGAGCTTGCTGATAATGCCCCCGAATGCCGGCCCGAACGTGAAGCCGAGACCAATCGCCATGCCGACCATCGCCATCCCCTTCGTCCGCCGCTCCGGCGGCGTAATGTCGGCTACATACGCGACGATGACGGCGGTCACCGCACCGGAGAACAAGCCTCCGAGCAAGCGCGAGGCATACATCATCCACAGCGAGCCGTCCGCCAGTCCGAACAGCGCGTAACTGGCGCTGAAGCCGAGCGTTCCGATGAGGATGATCGGGCGTCTGCCGACTTTTTCTGATAGCGCTCCCCACAATGGGGACAGAATAAAGGATACGAGCGAATACAACGAGAGCATCAGTCCCAGATGCACTTCGTTCGCGCCGGCATCGGTAATCATCATCGGCAGAACCGGGATGACGATGCCGAATCCGATAAATACCATCATCAGCATAAGCACGACGACAGTCATTTGTTTTTTCATGACACAGTTCCCTCCTATGTATACGTTCATCCTAACATAATTGATTATCAACGAAAATGACTAAAATGCGACAAATGTCACACTCTGCCGAGGTCCCGAAAAACTGCTTGCATTCCGAAACGTTTTTGTTAAACTTATCATTGTTTGCGTCAAGGTGCGCAGACGTATCTGCATTTTCAGCAAGAAAGGTTGTGATTACGGCGATGAACCACCATCGGACGCCTCTTTTTACCGCTTTGAAGGAGCATGCCGCCCGGAATCCGGTTCAATTTCATATTCCGGGACACAAAAAAGGCGCCGGCAGCGATGCCGAATTCCGGGATTTCCTCGGAGATAATGCCTTCTCCATAGATCTGATCAACATTGCTCCGCTGGACGATCTGCACCAGCCGACAGCCGTCATCGCCGAAGCGCAAGCCTTGGCTGCGGATGCCTTCGGCGCAGATTATACGTTTTTCAGCGTACAGGGCACAAGCGGGGCCATCATGACGATGATTATGTCCGTCTGTTCACCCGGCGACAAAATAATCGTGCCTCGCAATATCCATAAATCGATTATGACGGCTATTATTTTCGCCGGCGCGCGCCCGGTGTTCGTATCGCCCGCAAGGGACGCCAATCTCGGCATCGATCACGGCATCACGACCCGATCGGTCCGCCGGGCGCTGGAGAAGCACCCGGATGCGAAGGCGGTCCTGGTCATCAATCCAACCTATTTTGGCATTTGCGCCAATTTGAAGGAGATTGTCGACCTGGCCCATTCCTACGGCGTGCCGGTGCTGGTCGATGAAGCCCACGGCGTCCTGATCCACTTCCATGAGAAGCTGCCGATATCGGCGATGGAAGCGGGCGCGGATATGGCGGCCACCAGCGTTCACAAGCTGGGAGGCTCCATGACCCAGAGCTCGGTTCTCAATGTCAACGTCAAGAACGGGCTTGTCAATCCGTACCGGGTCCAGACCATATTCAGCATGCTGACAACGACCTCGACTTCCTACTTGCTGCTCGCTTCACTGGATACGTCCCGCCGCAATCTGGCGCTGAACGGCCACGCGATCGCGGAGCGCACCATTGAGCTGGCCGAGGAAGCGAGAGTGCAGATTAACGCGATTCCGGGCTTGTACTGCTTCGGGGAGGACATTCTTGGCGGCGAAGCGACCTATGACTTCGATCCGACCAAGCTGACCATTCACGTGCGCCATCTCGGCATCACGGGCTATGAGACCGAAAATTGGCTCCGGGATCATTACCAGCTCGAAGTCGAGCTCAGCGATATGTACAATATTTTGTGCCTCGTCACGCCGGGCGATACCCGGGAAACGATAGAGACGCTTCTGGAAGCTCTGCGGGAGCTATCCGCAATGCATTTCGAGAAAAACGAGGTGCAGGAGCTTATCGTTAAAATACCGGAAATCCCGCAGCTCTCGCTCATTCCGCGGGATGCGTTCTACGCCGATACGGAAGTCGTCCCGTTCAAGGAGTCTGCTGGACGCATTATTGCCGAGTTTATTTATGTTTATCCGCCCGGAATTCCGATTCTCCTGCCGGGCGAGGTCATTTCGCAGCAAAATATCGATTACATTCGGGACCACGTCGACATCGGATTGCCGGTCAAAGGTCCGGAAGATCGGAATATCGAATACGTCAAAGTCATCGTGGAAGAAACCGCGATCTTTTAAAGCAGCAGGCCGTCCAGCTATGGGCGGCCTTCCTGTATGTACAGGAACCGACGCCTGACTTTGATGGGTCATGAAAATATTGCCAACGGGTGGGCGCAATGATATGATGGGGATGATCCGAGGTTGCATGGAGGTGCAAGGATGAGCCAAAGCGCATTCATTACATTTGTGGAAGGATCGGCCGTACCATCCGTCACACTGGATGAACTGAAAGAACAGCTCCTCAGTTACCGACACCAGACCAGCTTGACCGGAGAACAATTGGGATGGGAATACGCAGACGCCGCGTTCCCGTATACGATCGAGACGAAGCCCGAACAGGAAGAGCAATGGTTCTACCTGAAGGGAACCTCTCCCCAATATCATTATATCGTCTTCGGCACCGGGACGAAGGAGGGAGCTCCGCCCCGTTCCCGCGTGCAGGTCGTCCTCCCGGAAGGATCGACCCATGGCGACAAAGCAAAAGGCAACGAGCTGTGCAAATATTTAGCGAAGAAATGGAAGGCTGAATTGACTTTGTTCAATGGCAGGATCATGTACTTCAATCCGCGGAAATAATTCGAGCGGCAACGGCAGTTTACATACGCGACAGCAGCAAAAAAGCTCCGAGCGGCCGCTCGGAGCTTCATCGTCTTCAACGGATCTGCCATTGAAGCTCTGCTTTGTTCAGATTAGTCTTCCTGGGAAGAAACCAGTTGATCGTAGGCTTGCTGGACGCGCTCCCATTCTTCGTCGTCTTCAATTGGATTCAGAACCATATCTTCATCCTCTTCGTCTACGCGCACAATGATCCCGTCCGCTTCCGGATTGTTGCGTTCCAGCAACAGAGCGTATACTTGCTCGCCTACATTGAACGTCTCAACGAGAGCCATATCGATCTCATTTCCCTCTTCATCTACCAGTGTGACGACCAATTCGTCATGTTCGTGATCATGTCCGCAGCCACAGTCATGGTCATGGTTATGTTGATGTTCGCTCATGCGTGAATCTCCTTTGTTTTCAGGTAATGTGTTGGTTACACTTCCGTATCGTACCACTTTATGAAGGGCAGGTCAACGAAGCAGGAGCGATGTCTGGTATGTAGGCGGCGGATGATCCGTTCATAGGTTCACATATTTCTGAAACGGATGGGCTGTACGCAATCAGATGGCCGGAAGCTTCTTCTGCGACACCAGTGTAAATTCCCCATCCTTTTGCTTGAGATAACAAGAGATTAGGTAGTCGCCCTTCGACTTGAAATCGTACTTGAAATCGTCCGTACGCAGCCAGAGAGGATCATCTTTTTTCTCCTCGACGTTGAACTGCTGAATCTGCGTCGCATTCCCTTTCGGGTCGGTAATCGTAAATTTTACGGCCTCTAAGGAAGAAGGAAAATTATCGACTTGCGCAAATATGGAGAACGAAGCCTTGCCCGTCTGAACCTTACCGAACGGGGAGTTGTCTTTGGATAAAAGGATATCTACGTTAGGCTTCTCGATAATTACTTTTTTTTTGGCATCATCCCATGTGACGAACGCTTGCAGCGTATCGCTCAATTGGCGAACGGACAAAAACGCTCGTCCATCGACCATAAGCCCCCCGTCCTGGATCGTGGTTCCGTTGACGACGACCTGTACTTTTTCACCTGCTGTAGCCGTCGATGCTGCCTCTTGCGCCGAGACTTGTACCGTTGCGAACGTTCCGCTCATGATGGTACCGAGCAGAGCCAGTGCTGCGATTCTTCTTCTGCTTCTCATCGCGATACCTCCAACTGCTTAGTTGTAAAGTTATACTCAGCTAAGCCAGGAGAGTTGCGGAAAAAACCTTTCGTTTCCGGTGTTTTTGCGGCGCTTCCTTCCCGCACGCTCTGTTCCCCCCGCCCGTTGACTTGTGAATTCGGGATGCAGGTGTTAGAGTAAAAGCAAAATCATGCCGACAATTTGTTGACGAACCGTGACGGAGGGATTGGATGACACTGCGCGTACAAATGATTGGCACAGGAAGTGCCTTCGCCAAAAAATATTTCAATAATAATGCGTTAATATATACGAAAATCGGCAAGCTGCTCGTGGACTGCGGCATCACTGCACCGCAAGCTCTATACCAGTTGGGCATATCCTTCGATGAATTGGACGGCGTCCTAATCAGTCATATACATGGCGATCATGTGGGCGGGCTGGAGGAATACGCATTCCAGATGAAATTCCGGTACCATCGCAAGCCGAAGCTGTTCATCGCCGCCCCCCTGGTTGTTCCGCTCTGGGAGCATACGCTCAAGGGCGGGCTGACGCAAGAAGGCTTGACTTGCCTGGACGATGCCTTCGAGGTGCATCCGCTAGAGCCTGGGCAGACTTCGGAGCCGCTGCCCGGCCTGAAGGTGAAGCTGCTGGAAACCCCCCATATTCCGGGGAAACGAAGCTTTTCGTTTTTGTTCAATGATACGTTCTTCTACAGCGCAGATATGCAGTTCCAGCCCGAGCTGCTCCATTGGCTCGTTCAAGAGCAAGGCGTAACGATCATCTTCCACGATTGCCAATTGCGCGGTAAAGCCGAAGTGCATGCGGGGCTTGACGATCTGCTCACTCTGCCGGATTTCATTCAAGAGAAATTGTGGCTGATGCATTATGGGGATGAACGGGAGGACTTCGAAGGCCGGACGGGCCGAATGAGGTTCGTCAAGCAGCAAGAACAGATGGAGATTCACTAGCAGACACAACACCGGCAAGCAGCGCATCCGCGGCCGCTTGCCGGTGATCTATTGCCGGGCCATTCCTCTTGTCAGAAGAGCGGCAGATTATCCAAATTGTTCGTCGGGTCTCCGTCTGCGTCGCCGCGCAGATACATCCCTCCGTCTCTGCCTTTGAAAACATTGACTCCAGCAATGTTCCCCGCCTGAACCTCATTCAGAGCTTGGTCGTAGGACAGCTGTCTTCCTGTGCTTGTCTGGAATGCGGTCAAATCCCCATCCCCGTTTTTCTGCACTGCCACGATCGTCTCTCGGTTGTCCATTTGCTGCGCCTCCTGAAGAAGATGTTCTGCATCAAGCAGACCCTCTTAGCTTGCCCGGAGTGCTAGGGAATATTACAGCTTCTTCTCCATGCGGACATGCAGAATGCCGGCATCATAGAAGGGCTCTTCCGACACAGTCGTATAGCCAAGCGAGTGGTAAAATCCTTCCGCCTGACACTGCCCGTCCAGCACGCTCTTCTCCGCTCCCATGGAGCGGGCAAGCTGCTCGAGCGCAACCATGAGCGAACGGCCGATCCCGCTCCCGCGGAACGGCTTCAATACAGCAATGCGCTGCATTTTCGCCGTCGTCTCATCCAGCCATTTAATGCGACCGGTCGCTGCGACTTGTCCGTCTACCGTGATAAGAATATGATTGCTTTCCGCATCCAGGTTATCCAACTCATCAATCTCTTCTTCTAGCGGTACGTGCTGCTCTTCCACAAAGACTTCCTTGCGAATCTCCAAACATTGCTGAAGTTGTCCTTCGGTTTTGACTTCAATCACTTCTGCTGCCATTTTGCTGCACCTTCCTTGTCAACCAATTGTCAAAATTATGCACATTTTTTCGGTTTTGATAAGATATCATTATACAAAAAATTAGATTTCATGTATAGTTAGATGTGATCCATCTCACAGCGACTTGAAGGAGGGAACGCATTGAATTCAATAATGGTCACCATTATTGTATCGGTCATTTTCTTCATTCTAACGATTTGGCTATGTCTGTTCGTCACCAAGAAGGCCTATTCCCGCAGATGGGAAGAGGAGACGACATTCCTTGACACCGATCAAGCCCGTGAAGAAGAACAGGGCAACGGCGCCGTCGCGAAGCCCTAATCATCATAATAACGGCCTTGTTCCCGCACCGCAGAAGTGAACTTCTGAGACCGGAACAAGGCCTTCTGTCAGGCTCTCGATTATGGCGAGTATACACGGGCCGGGACGCCGGTGCCGTATACATCCTGTTGAATCACGGGAGAAGACGGTCCAAGACGATCCGGCTGTGGGAATGGCGCCGCGCCATGAGCCAAGGCGGTACACCCGACAGCAACCAATAGGACACTCACCATCGCAGCTATAAAGATCAGCCACTGCATGCGATTATTCATCCGTAATCCCTCCGAATGCTCCGCAACTTGAAAAATCACTATTGGCATTTTCCCCTGAACCCTCTGCTTTTAAACCTGATCGTCCAGAAAGCGCGCCTTGCATTCACTCTCGCATGACTTAGGATTCGAGCACATTTTCCCTCACTGACTTGAAAAGCTGCTCTCCGCCTTTTTAAGTACTCTCCCCTTCGCTTCATATTTTCTCGTTACGCCTTCTCATTCCTTTGTTCATTCTCTCGTCGGCTCCGTGAGAACCAGACTCCCGCTCTTTTGTGCATTCTCCCTTTGGCTCAGTGCAGTCTCACAAATCTCTAATTCCCCTTTGCATCTGTCCAGCTTCCTTACATTACATTGGCTAAAATCTTTAGGTTCGAACTCCCAATGAGTCAGTTTTCCACTGAACCATACTCCCGAACCACGGCGCCCAACAACCGCCTTCCCTTTGCACAGGGAATACTGATTATAACTTTGAAATGGAGTACTCCGATTACCTGCGTTGTTGGGATATTGAGCATAAGGGGCAGACAGTAGTATTCACCCACCTGCGTTAGTGGGATAGCGAGCAAGAGGCAGTCAATGGAATTCACTCACCTGCGTTGTAACACATCCATGCCAATGTACGAGTATTCCCGGAAGGTTTGTGGTTGGCTGGAAGGATAAAAAATATAAAAAAGCCCTTGAAAATTCAAGGACGTCATAGGTAAATAGTATGGTGTTCTGAGACGGGCTCGAACCGCCGACCCCCACCCTGTCAAGATGGTGCTCTCCCTACTGAGCTATCAGAACACATCGATAGATATACTATACCATCGGGCAGTAGTCTTGTCAACACATTATTAGCACCAGCCCCGTCAGTTCCTTCCATAAGGCCGCTGAGGTGCTGCCGCCACGGCGGGAAGCCTCTCTGTCCGTTGAATTCCGCGACCGGCACAGACAGAGGGCTTCCTTCCATCACTTCTAGGCGTTCTTATCCATCTGCGGCAATTCTTCCACAGGAATATCGGAAATGGGAGGAAGCTGCCAATTGATCTCGGTTTCTCCGCGTGAGCGCAACCACTCATTGACTTGCGAGAACGGGCGGCTGCCAAAAAAGCCGCGGTGCGCCGACAGCGGGCTCGGATGCGGGCCTTTGACAATGCCGTGGCGTCTCGTATCGATCATGGATTGCTTCGCTTGGGCAAAGGAGCCCCACAGCACGAAGACAACCGGCTTCTCCCGCTCATTCAACAGCTGAATAATACGATCGGTGAATCGCTCCCACCCCATCCCGCGATGGGAAGCCGCTTGCCCCTGCCGCACGGTCAGCACCGTGTTCAGCATCAATACGCCCTGCTTCGCCCAAGGGATGAGGCAGCCATGCTGCGGCATTGTCGTGCCGATATCGCTTGCGCTCTCCTTCAGCATGTTCACGAGCGAAGGCGGAATGCGGACGCCCGGCTGCACGGAGAAGCTCAGTCCATGCGCCTGTCCAGGTCCATGATACGGGTCTTGTCCAACGATAACCACTTTCGTGTCCGCATAGGAAGTATAATGGAGCGCAGAGAAGATCAGATCGAAAGGCGGATATACCACCGTACGCTCATACTCCTGCTTCAGCCATCCCCATAACTGTTTGAAATAGGGCTGCCTAATCTCGTCATGCAGCAAGGCTGCCCAATCCTCTTGAATCTGTACCGCCACAGCCGCTTCCTCCCCTTCTGTTACGTTAGTCAACCAATATGACAGTGTACGGCAGCTTCCTTGCCATACCGATGAAAATAAAAAAAGCTCTGCCAATGACTGCTGTCATCCAGAACTCTCTATGTAGAGGCATTTCAATTAATGGTGCCGAGGACCGGGATCGAACCGGTACGGTAGTCACCTACCGCAGGATTTTAAGTCCTGTGCGTCTGCCAATTCCGCCACCCCGGCACATGCAGTGTGCGAACACTATGAATCTTTGAAAACAACGGTTTTGGTGGGCCCTGAGGGACTCGAACCCACGACCAATCGGTTATGAGCCGACCGCTCTGACCAACTGAGCTAAGGGCCCCTACGCCATTGCTTATTGCAAAATATTGGTTGCGGGGGCAGGATTTGAACCTACGACCTTCGGGTTATGAGCCCGACGAGCTACCGGACTGCTCCACCCCGCGACATTTTATTACGGTCTTGCTTTCGCAGCGACAAGTATTAGTATACTATATCAGTACATGAACAGTCAAGATAAATGTATAAAAAAATGATATTTTCTTGCCTTTCCGCTTCAGAGAACGAAGCGGACTCCGTACTTTCCTTTGCGGGAGCGGAAGACCTCAACCTCATATGGCGTGTCATATCCATATATCCACGCATCCTGCTCCAGCCGTTCCTGCAGGCAGCGAGCCTGGAACTTCGTATTGTACAGCTTTCCCCAATAAATCCAATGCATTGCCATCCCGGCTCCTTTCTTCATGGTCGCTACTATTGTGTTCGATATGCTCGACAATCATGCAGCCATATTGTGCGGACGGGCAGCGGCAGCAGCCGTGGGGGCAGAGAGGCCAGAGGCTCCGACGGGAGTAGCTGTGGCGGTAGTAGCTCCCACAACCAGAAAAGACCGGCGGTGCCATTGAGTGCATGCCGGTCTTTGTGAATTTGTTTATTTGCTGTAGACGGGATTGGCCTGTTTCTTTTTCAAGATCTGGTTGCCCTTCGTTTCCCATTCCTGCAATGCTTCGCTTACGCCCTTCTTGTTGTCAATAACCTCCTGGAACAAGTTACGCCCGATATCGTACAATTCATATAAGCTATACTTTCCGAATAATTCGTCCTCATTGTGCGATGAAGGCAAAATTGGCTTTATGGTGTAGAAGGCGGAAATATTAAAGTTGATCCCATCCTTGGGCTGGATATACTTCTGGCGCGCTACGAGCTCATAGCTGCTGCGGGAGCGGAGCTTCGCCCATTCCTCGCTTGACACGAATTTTACGAAGTCCCAGGCATCCTCCGGATTCGGAGCCTTCTGATTAATGGAAAAAATATAGTTCAAAGAGACTAATCCGGATACGCCAGGGGCTTCCGCATGGGAAGGAAGCGTCACGACATCCCAATCAAATTTGGTAAACCCTTTGATTTTGTCCGCGTTTTTCATCGCATCCGACAGATCGGAATTGATGAACGAGTAATCGCCGAGCACCATGGCTACTCGTCCGGACAGGAAGCTGTCATACTGGAACGGATTGAATTGACCATCCGGGGTCTCCGGCATTTCCGCGTTGGGGCCCGGAATTGTCTTTTCAGCGACCAGTTTGGAAATCGTCGTCCATACGTTCTCCCACTTCGGACTATTGACTGTCATATTATCCGCCTTGTCATCGATCAACCGGAGATTAAGCGGCTGAACATAGGTTTTTACCATATCCCAGAACGGGTCACTGCCGAAATAATGATTGAAGGAGAAGCCATAGACGCGATCCTTGCCTTCGCCCTTGGATACAAGCTTCGCCTTGTCGAACACTTGCTCCCATGTCATATTGTCGGTCGGCGGCTCGACCCCTGCTTCATTGAATAATGTTCTATTATAGAATAAAGCCTGAGAGCTGAATGTAGGGGCTAAGCCGTACAAGTTATTGTCTCCCATCGCCTTCAACCCGTCAATGACCGTCGGCACGAATTCGTTCGTATCGATTTTATCCTGCTGAATGAGCGGATCGAGCTGCTTAAGGAGACCGTCTCGGGAAAGCCGGAGGTACTGGCTGGCGTCGAGAACGACTACATCGACCGGGTTCGCTCCGGTCATAATCTTCTTCAATGCCTCTACATAATCCGGCTGCTTATACTCCCCATTCGACCCCCAATGGTCGGATTGATCGATAGCAGGGACGATCTCAATGCGAACGGCCCCCTGCTTCGAAAACTCGTACACGTCGGTATACTGAGAACGAAAATAAGTGTCGTCATTCCCCCCGTACAGGACCCCGATGCGAAGCACGCGCTCCTGGCCTGGCTTCACTTCATCTGTCTTCGTGCAAGCTGCCAGCATCGGAATAATCATCGCTATGGCCATGGTCGCCAATAACAGCTTTCGTACCCATTTTTTTGAACCCACTGGTTACCCCTCCAACTCTTTCGGTGTGCGGATAATAATTTTATCTCCGTCTATTTCCATCGATGCCTTATCTGTAATGTGGAGAGCCTCCAGGTACTCCTTCGGCACCTGCAGGCGTCCAACGCGGTCGACGACGACATACGCTTCATGATGATCCTGCAGTCCTTGCCCTGCAAACCCTTGCTCCTCCTCCCCGTTCAGATTCGGATTCCGCTTGATGAACTCGGTGCTCGTCAAGCCGTCGCGAATCGCAACGACCCGATCGACCTTGCCCGCCAGCGCCAGATCGTGGGTGACAATGACAACCGTGACCCCCATCTCCCGGTTCATGCGACGGAAAATATCCATGATCATATCGGAAGTCTGCGTGTCTACCGACCCTGTCGGTTCATCCGCCAATAATAATTGGGGACGATTCGCCAGCGAGATCGCGATGGCCACCCGCTGCTGCTCCCCGCCCGACAGCTGGTGGAGCTTGTTGTTCATCCGATGGCCCAGGCCGACCGCCTCCAGCAGCTCCTTCGCATAGGCCCGGTCCATCTTCCCGGCGAGCATCATCGGCACTTCCACATTTTCGAGAGCGGTTAAATAAGGAAGCAGATTTCTGGCATTGTTCTGCCAAATGAATCCGACCGTATCCCGCTTGTATTCGACCAACTGCTCATCGGTTATCTTCAGCAGATCCCATTTGCCGACCCGCACGGTGCCGGCAGAAGGGCGGTCCAAGCCGCCCAACGTATTCAGCAATGTCGATTTGCCGCTGCCGCTGTTCCCGATGATTGCCATCAGCTCTCCTTGCTTGACGGTCAAGTTCAAGCCTTGCAGGGCCACGACTTCGATATCGTCTGTCTTGTATATTTTGACAAGGCCTTCACAATGAATCATCGCTTAACGCTCCTCTCCCATCTTCACGGCTTGATGCACCCGCAGCCTGCGAATCTGCATGAACAGCAGCGTCGCGCCCGTCAGAATCATGACCGCGACAACGGCATAAAGCTGCATCGTATCTTTCGCATCGAAAATGATTCGGAACGGCGGCACCTGCATCTTCGCATTTTCCGCGGATTGCAGGAACGGGAGGAACAGCCGGCTAGCCAGCTTGCCAAGCAAAATACCTATGCCGATCGATAAACCCGCGGTGAAGATTTGTTCCAGCAGCAGCATCCCTGTCAACTGCCGGCGCGACAGACCCATCGCCCGCAAAATCCCGAACTGCACGACACGGCTCGATAAGTTGAAGAACCAGTACAGCAAATATCCGATAAGCGAAATGATAACCGAAATCAGGAAGCCCATGCTCAGAATGCCGAAGATGCCTCCGCGAGTCGGATGCTTGCTCAGTCTCGCCAGTTCGCTCCGCACATCCTTGTAGGTGACGATCTCGATGTTTGCCTTCTGAAGCTCTTCGAGCGCCGGCCCAAGCGGCGCTTTCTCCTTCATCTTCAGCCATACATCGTATTTCATAAGCGGCACCTGATCATAAATGTATTCCAGGTTCGTAATAAAGAACGGCGTCTGATCCGGGTATTGACTCGGCCAATACGGCAGTATCGCCGCGACGACGAACTCCACCATTTGATCCTGAAGGGAGATAGAAATGACATCCCCCGGCTTCAACTCGTATGTCTTCGCGATATTGGTCGGAATAATGACGGCCGCGCCCTCATAATACTTCCCTAATGCATCCAAATATTTGAACGGGTGCTGCGGGAACAAATCGTTCCGGAACCAGGCCACCTTCGCGAACTCGTCATTATCGATGCCGACGACCATCCCCTGGCCGATTGAACGTCCGGAGACAACGACATTGGCCTTCGTCTGCATGACTCTGGCTGCCGCCTCGACGCCCGGGAGCTTGCGGAACACTTCGAACGGCGGTTCGTTCAGAATTTGCTTCCCTTTCGGAGGCTGCTGCCCGCCAGGCCCGCCCGGGCTTCCCGGACCTCCGGCACCGCCTCCTCCATTATTGCCTCCCTTGTTGCCGCCTTGATTGCCCCCCTGATCCTTCCGATCAACGACGAGCGTGCTTTCCCATACCGTCTCGATGACGGCATCGGCGCCATATTGATACAGCGTCCGTTCCGTTGAATTCGTGTCGATCGTCCGTGCCGCCGATGCATTATAGACGCCAAGCCCGAGCGTCAAAATAAGCAATATCATAAGCGGATAATATGATTTCGCGGATCGGGACAGCTGGGTCAGCGTCAAGTACAGCGGAACCGGCAGCAGCTTGCCGCCAATCCATTGGAACAGGCGCAGCAGCAGCGGAAACAGCCGTAAAAA
Organism: Paenibacillus dendritiformis; assembly: GCF_015845845.1. GTDB lineage: Bacteria > Bacillota > Bacilli > Paenibacillales > Paenibacillaceae > Paenibacillus_B > Paenibacillus_B dendritiformis_C. Next base: position 69,827 of record NZ_LDIG01000159.1, on the reverse strand, counting down.
GAACAGGCCGCAAGCGAATATCGCGAGCGCCGGGATAAAGAACAGGAACGGCTGCACTTGCAGCTGATCCGAAGTCATTCCCGTCTTGAACGACAGAAGCTGCTGCTGGTTCAGCATATAATATCCATATCCTGCCGCGGCAAGAAGCAGAACATCAAGGAACCATTTTTGCCAGACCGGGCTCTTGTCTTTGCGTGCGAGCTTCTGCTTCAAATTGACGATCGACTGGCGCGCGAACAGGACGGCCGGGATGACGCTGGCCATGAGCGCAATCAGAACCGCGACCGTACCAAAAATGACCGCGTCGGTCGTGAACCCGACCGGAATCGATTTCCGGTTGACGAATTCAAGGAATCCGTTGGCCGATCCGATCGATTTGGCCATGAACCAGCCGATGAGCGGCGCTACCGCGAGCGCTACTGCCCCAAGAATGAGGCCCTCCAGCAAATAGAGCCATATAATTTGCCTCGTGCTGGCACCGCGGCTTCGCAGAACCGCAATGTCGCTCTGCTGCTTCTCCAATGCCTGATTGGCATTCATCGCTATGTAATAAAACACCATGGCGATCATTGGCGCCGCCAGCGTGAACAGCATCAGCTGCAGCTGGATGCTCTGGCTGCGGAATTGGTCCAGCACCTTCGCGAACGAGATTTCCACTTGCGTCCCGGGCAGCTTCTGATACAGTTCGATGCCGAGACGATTCAGCGTCCGATCCAACGGCGACAAGTGACTGGTCTGCACCTCGCGCAAATCAAAAGCATAATACCAGCTTGACTGCTGAAGAGCGACTTTGTGCTCGCCCATAATCGTCTTGTCAAAGGTCTCCGGCGAGACGATGAGGGAGCTCATCAATCCTTCCAGTCCCTGGAACCAATACGCGCTCGTCTCGTCCTTCGGCTTGAAGGTCCCGACGATTTTGATGCGCAGCGTCGTCGGATTAGGACCACTGATCGGATATTCCAGCTCCGCGCCGACATGAAGGTCGTTCCGGTACATCGCTTCCTCGAGCATCACCGCTTCGATGACGCCTCCGGATTCTCCGTCTCCATACAGCTTGCCGTTCGTCCATTCGACCTTATCATCCAGATCCGACAGGGAGCCTAACGTCATCGAACGGACCCGGCTCGCATCGACCTTCGTCGGATCGACCGGATAGACTTCCGTCGTGCGGAGACTGCGCCAGTTGACGAATTCCTGAACCGGGAAGCCGATCTGATCCTTCACGTCTTCCCGGATATACCGGTCGACTTCCTGCAGCGCGTTCGGATCAAGCTTCGCTCCGCTCGCGCCTTGATACCTCATTAACAGCGAACCCGCCGGCAATCCCCCGCTGTTCTCCTGGAGCGTCTTCGTTACGACACGCTTTAACGCCCCGTCGGAGTACATCGGGATGCTGACCGTAAAAGAGACAGCGACGATAAGCCCTACCAACGAGCTCACCGTCAGCCAGCGGGTATTCCACATTTTACGGAACAAAAAACGCAGTAACGGAATTCCCATCTTATCGGCCCACTACTTTCTGCCCCGGTTCAAGTCCGGCTTTTATTTGTATCTCGGTCGGCGTCTGCATCCCGAGCTCGACATCGACTTCCCGCTTCCCGTTCTCGTCGACAACCTGCACGTAAGTCCGCGAACCGATCGTGCGCAAGGCGGAAGGAGGAATGACGATAGCGTCCTTGATCTTGTTCGTTACGACGGTGACGCTAAGCATGGTGCCTCGGGTGACTCCCTTCGGCAGCTTCTCCACCTCGATCGTCATATACTTGTCGATCCGGTCCTGCTCCGGCTGCTCGCCCTGCCCGCCCCCATTATTATCGTTCGATGGCAGCGGAAGCGCCTTGACCTTGCCCTTAATCACGCCTTCAACCGAGTTGATGCTGACCTCGGCTTCCATCCCCGGCGTGATGCGCTTCAGATCATCCTTCGACGGCTGCGCGGCGACGGTCAGCCGGGTCGTATCCGCGACGATCGCCACCGGATCGTACTTCTTCGACATCGCGCCCTTCTTCGCCGTCACCGACACGATCGTGCCCGTGAACGGAGCGGTAAGCGTCGCCTTGTCGATATCCGTCTGCAGATCCGCCAGCTCCTGCTGCTTCTGTTCGAACAAAATCTGCGCTTCCTCGAATTCGACTGGATCCATCTCGTCTTTTTTGCGCAGCGTTTCCTTCATCTTCACTTCTTCGGCCCGCAGCTGCAGACGCTTCTGGCGAAGATCCTTTTTCAGATCGTCCACGTCAAGCTCCGCGATGACCTGGCCTTTTTTCACCGAGTCGCCGTTCTTGACATAAATATTCTTGATCGGCTTGTTATCTAACGTGAAGAACAAGATGTCCTCTTGATCGGACATTAATTTCCCTGTCATCGAAGCGACCGCTCTCAAATCTTTTCGAACCACTTCATATTCCGGCTTCTTCGATACCGAAGGCGGGGTGATGGTCGGCAACACTTCCTCTTCCTCTTCATCCGGCAGAAGCGAGCAGGCGGACGTGAACAGCAGCATCCCGCACATCAGTGCCAGAGCGGCACGGCGCCATTTGCGCGCGCTTCTAGGTGATGAATCTTCCGTCGACCATTTCATAAACATGATCAGCTACCTCCAAAATTGTGGGATCGTGGGTAGTCATGCAGATGGCGATGTTTTCCGAACGAATGATTTGCCGGAATACGCCCATGACCTGGGCCCCCATTTGTGAATCCAATTCCGCTGTCGGCTCATCGGCCAATAACAGCAGCGGCTTATGAGCAATCGATTTGGCTATCGCAACCCGTTGCTGCTCTCCCCCCGACATTTCGAAGGGACGATGGCTCATGCGCTTGCCCAATCCAACCATCTCAAGGCAATATTGAACCCGCTCCTTCCATAAATGGCGGGGCACGTTAGCCATCCGCAGCGACAATTCAACGTTCTCATAAGCGGACAAAAGCGGCATAAGCGCATAAGCTTGGAAAATGAACCCGATTTCACTGCGCCGCGTCATCGTGCGCTTGTCATCGCTCCATGTCGAGAACGGTTCCCCGCGGAACCGGATCTCTCCCTTCGTGGGCAGATCGAGCCCTCCAAGCATGTTCAGCAGTGTCGTCTTCCCTGACCCGGATCGGCCCTTCAGCATGACCAGTTGACCCGGGTGCACTTCCATCTCGATTCCTTTGAGCACATGCAGCTTCTGGCTGCCGACCTGGAACGTCCGCTCCACCCCGCGAACTTCAAGGAGCGGTTGATCCGGAGAGATCGGATGGGCTCGGGCAGGCCATGCTGCAGCTTGTGTCTTGTCCTGTATGTATTCCGTCTTCTCTTGCGCCACTTCTTCCTGCTCGTTCGCCGCGAGAGCCGGGGATGCCTCGGCACGGTCTGACTTCTTCCGTTTGCGAAGCCATTTCATTGCATTATTCGCCCCTTTCTCGGACATATCGTCAAAAACTCATTCTAAGTATAAACGATAGGAAAGAAAGAAAAGTTACAATCTTTGTAATGCTATTCCGTCATTTCCCTTAAAAATGAAGGTTTCCCGGCTTCCGTTCATTTCCTGTTTATACCTACTACGTTATACTAGATTTTCTGTTAAATGTTTGACATAAAAGAAAAAAACCTAACCATTATGTCGGTTAGGCTCAACTGATGCTCTACTCCGCTATTTGCCCCAGCCTGCCGGGTTGACGCGCCACGATGCCAGTACATCAAGGTCCCCCGCTTGGATGACGCCTCTGTCCAGAGCCGTCTCGATGAGGGCGGTATAGCGGGACAGCGTGTGCAGCGGGATTCCGGCTTCCCGGAACGCCTGCTCCGCTTTTTCCAGCTCATAGCTGAAGATGGCGAATACGGCAAGCGGCTCCGCACCGGCGTCCCGGACGGCCATCGCCGCCTTGAGCGAGCTCCCCCCGGTCGAGATCAGATCCTCGATGACGACGACCTTCTGTCCCGGCCGAATCAAGCCTTCGATCTGGTTCTGCTTCCCGTGCCCCTTCGCCTTGTCGCGGATGTAAGCCATGGGCAGCCCCAGCTTGTCCGCGACCCAGGCCGCGTGCGGTATCCCGGCGGTCGCCGTCCCGGCGATGACTTCCGCATCCGGCGCATATTCCTTGACCAAGGAAGCGAATCCTTCCGCGATGGCCCCCCGAATCTCGGGGTAAGACATCGTCAAGCGATTGTCGCAATAGATAGGAGACTTGATTCCGGACGTCCAGGTGAACGGCTCATGCGGCCGCAGCGCCACCGCTTCTATGGATAACAAATGTCCGGCAATCTCGCGTTCTCTCTTCGTCGTGGTCATCATGACATCAACTCCTCGATAATGGATAGTAAGGCTGCCCTAGGATCCTCCGCTTCCGTAACCGGCCGGCCGACGACGATATAATCAGTTCCATGGCGCATCGCTTCCGCCGGCGTCATGACGCGGGACTGATCCTGAAGCGGAGCGCCCTTCGGCCGGATGCCCGGAGTCACCGTGCGGAACGAATCCCCGCATGCCGCCTTAATGCTCTTCACCTCATGCGGAGAAGCGACGACGCCGTCAAGCCCGGCTTCCTGCGTCAGCTTCGCATAGCGGACGACGGTCTCTTCCACCGTCCCGGGAATTCCAATCTCTTCATTCATGACTTCGTTATTGGTGCTCGTAAGCTGCGTGACGGCGATAATGACGGGACGCGGAAGCGACGGGTCGGCCGCGCGCGCCGCCTCGACCCCTTCGATGGCCGCCTGCATCATCTTCTTGCCCCCGGCCGCATGGACATTGAACATGTCCACGCCCAGCTTCGCGATGCTGTTCGCCCCGCCCTTGACCGTATTCGGAATGTCATGCATTTTCACATCCAAAAACACATTGTACCCGCGCTCCTTGAGCTCGCGAATGAAGGAAGGGCCGCCCGCGTAGAACAACTGCATGCCTACCTTCATATAACAAGGAATGCCCTCCAGCCTTTCTATGAGGCCCCGTGCCTCCGCCGTCCCGGCATAATCCAGCGCGACCATAACCCGGCCCGCCGCCTGTTCAAATGCTGCTGTATGACTCATCTTCTTCCTCCCGCTCTCGTTCATGCTTTCCGTCCCATGCGCATCCCGGCAATCGGGGAGGCCCGCAGGCCTCCCGGATTGCTTGTCGCGCATCTTATCTATCTCGGTTATTTCCGGATGGCCGGCATCGGACGCGAGGAGAAGTTAATCTGCTCCAGCATCTCGAGCAGCGCGCGCACCGTATCCAGCGAAGTCATGCAGACGACGCCGTTCTCCACCGCCTCGCGGCGGATCCGGAAGCCGTCCCGTTCCGGAGTCTTGCCCTTCGTCAGCGTATTGACCACGAAGTGCGCTTCCCCGTTCCGGATAAGGTCAAGAATATTCGGAGTCCCTTCAGTCAGCTTGTTGACGCGCTTGACGTTCAGTCCCGCTTCCTCCAACGCCGTGGCGGTGCCGCCTGTCGCTATCAGCTTATATCCGAGACCGGCGAAGCCCTTCATCAATTGCACCGCTTCTTCCTTGTCTTTATCCGCCACCGTGCAAATAATCGCGCCGGTTGCCGGTATTTTCATGCCTGAGCCGATGAGGCCCTTGTACAGCGCCTTGGCATACTGCTTGTCGCGCCCCATCACTTCCCCGGTCGACTTCATCTCCGGTCCGAGCGTCGGCTCGACCCGGCGCAGCTTGGCGAAGGAGAAGACAGGAACCTTCACCGATACATGGTCGTCTTCCGGCCACAGTCCTTCCTGATATCCGAGGTCGCTCAGCTTCGCGCCAAGAATGAGCTTCGTCGCCACGTTGGCCATCGGTATGTTGGTTACCTTGCTCAGGAACGGCACCGTGCGGGAAGAGCGCGGATTGACCTCGATGACATAGACTTGATTTTGATAGATTACGAACTGGATATTAATAAGTCCAACCGTCTTCAATTCCTTGGCGATGCGAATCGTAATTTCCACCACCTGCTGCTGCAGCTCCCGGGACAGATGCTGCGGCGGGTAGACCGCAATCGAGTCCCCCGAGTGCACCCCGGCCCGCTCGACATGCTCCATAATGCCCGGAATAAGTACCGTCTCGCCGTCGCAAATCGCGTCGACCTCGACTTCCTTGCCCAGCATGTAGCGGTCGATAAGGACCGGGTGCTCCGGATTGATTTTCACGGCATATTCCATATAGTTGAGCAGCTCGGTATCCGAGTAGACGATTTCCATCGCGCGTCCGCCGAGGACATAGGATGGACGGACAAGCACCGGATACCCGATGCGCTGCGCCGTCCCGACCGCTTCGTCGACCGAAGTGACGGTGCTTCCGGTCGGCTGGGCGATGCCGAGACGCGACAAGAGCGCTTCGAATTTTTTGCGGTCTTCCGCTTCATCGATGCTCTCGAGGCTGGAGCCGAGAATCCGCACCCCTGCCTTCGCCAGCGGAGCCGCCAAGTTAATCGCGGTCTGGCCGCCGAACTGGACGATGACCCCGACCGGCTTCTCCTGCTCGATGACATTCATCACGTCTTCGAAGAAGAGCGGTTCGAAGTAGAGGCGATCCGATGTGTTGAAGTCCGTCGAGACCGTCTCCGGATTATTATTGATGATGACCGCTTCGTAGCCTGCGTCCTGGATAGCCCATACCGCATGCACGGTCGAATAGTCGAATTCAATGCCTTGCCCGATCCGAATCGGGCCGGAGCCGAGGACGAGAATCTTTTCCTTCTCCGTAGAGAGGACTTCATTCTCCGTCTCGTAGGTCGAGTAATAGTAAGGAGTGGAGGCTTCGAATTCCGCCGCGCAGGTATCGACCATTTTATAGACCGGCCGGAGACCGAGTTCTTTGCGCAGCGCGGACACCTCCGCTTCCGTCGTATGCCCCGCGCCCGGGTGCGCCGCGTGGCGGAGCTCCGCAATGGCGCGGTCCGTGAAGCCCATGCGCTTCGCTTCATACAGCGTCTGCTCGCTCAGCGCGGATTCTTCCTGGATCCGCGCTTCAAAGGCGATCATGCCTTCGATTTTATCCAGGAACCACCAGTCAATCTTCGTAATATCATGCAGGCGCTGCAGCTCATAGCCGCGGCGGAACGCTTCCGCCAGCAGGAACAGCCGCTCATCGTCCGGCGATTTCAGGCGCGCTTCCAGCTCGTCATTCTCGAGCTGAGCCGCTTCCGGCAAGCAGAGGCGATGGAGGCCGATTTCGAGCGAGCGCACCGCTTTGTGCATCGACTCCTCGAACGTCCGGCCAATCGCCATCACTTCCCCGGTCGCCTTCATCTGGGTGCCGAGCTTCCGGTTCGCTTGCGTGAATTTATCGAACGGCCAGCGCGGGATTTTGGATACGATATAGTCCAGCGTTGGCTCGAAGCATGCATAGGTCTGTCCCGTCACCGGGTTCACAATCTCATCCAGCGTGTAGCCGACCGCGATTTTGGCGGCCATCTTCGCAATCGGGTAGCCCGTCGCCTTGGACGCAAGCGCCGACGAACGGCTTACCCGCGGATTCACTTCAATGACATAGTATTGATAGCTGTGCGGGTCCAGTGCGAACTGCACGTTGCATCCGCCCTCGATGTTGAGCGCGCGGATGATTTTGAGCGAGGCGGAACGGAGCATCTGGTACTCCCGATCCGACAGCGTCTGGCTTGGCGCCACGACGATACTGTCGCCCGTGTGAACGCCCACCGGGTCGAAGTTCTCCATATTGCAGACGACAATGCAGTTGTCATTGGCGTCGCGCATGACCTCGTACTCGATTTCCTTCATCCCGGCGATGCTCTTCTCAATCAGGCATTGGCCGATTGGGCTGTAGCGGATGCCGGAGGCGACGATGTCGCGCAGTTCCTCTTCATTGTCGCAGATGCCTCCGCCTGTGCCGCCGAGCGTGTAGGCAGGTCGTACAATAATCGGATAGCCGATGCTGTTCGCGAACTCGACCGCTTCCTCCACCGACGTCACGATCGTGCTCTCCGGCACGGGCTGCTCCAGTTCGCGCATCAGCTCGCGGAACATATCCCGGTCCTCGGCGCGTTCAATCGCATCGAGCTGCGTGCCGAGCAGCTTCACGTTTTCCTGCTCCAGCACGCCAGCACGAGCCAGCTCGACCGCCATGTTAAGGCCGGTCTGCCCGCCGAGCGTCGGCAGCAAGCCGTCCGGGCGCTCCTGGCGGATGATTTGCGTAACGAAATCAAGCGTAATCGGCTCGATATATACTTTATCCGCCATATTGGTATCGGTCATAATCGTAGCCGGGTTGCTGTTGATGAGCACCACCTCGATGCCCTCTTCCTTCAATGCCTGGCATGCCTGCGTTCCGGCATAGTCGAACTCTGCCGCCTGGCCGATGACGATCGGTCCGGAACCGATGACGAGTATTTTTTTGAGGTCTGTGTTCTTCGGCATATTAACGCGCTCCTTTCAGCTGTCCGGCCAGTTCCGCCTGACGCGGTACCGATGTCCGATTGCTCTGATGCTTGCGAATCATATCGAGGAATTGGTCGAACAGATAGCTGCTGTCATACGGTCCCGGCGAAGCTTCCGGATGATACTGCACCGAGAAGGCAGGCGCCGTCGCATGCTTCAATCCTTCGATCGTCTTGTCGTTATTATTGATATGGGTAACCTGCAGGTCCGTGCCCTTGACGGATTCCTCCAATACGGCATAGCCATGATTTTGCGATGTAATATAGCAGCGGTTCGTCGCCAGCTCTTTGACCGGGTGGTTGCCGCCGCGATGTCCGAACTTCAGCCGGCCGGTATCGGCTCCGCAAGCGAGCGCGAAGATTTGATGGCCGAGGCAGATGCCGAACAGCGGGAACTCGCCGATAAGCTCGCGGACCGTAGCGACCGCATGCGGTACATTCTTCGGATCCCCAGGCCCGTTCGACAATTGGATGCCGTCCGGACGAAGGCGTCGAATCTCATCGGCCGTAGTATCATGAGGCACGACGACGACATCGCAGCCGCGCTTCGTCAGCTCTCTGAGAATTCCGGTCTTCGCGCCGTAGTCAACCAGCACGATGCGCGGGCCATTGCCGGGGCTGGAGTATATATGCTTCGTTGAAGTCATCGCGACCTGGTCCGTGCGCGATTCCGTGCCGGCAAGCCGTTCCATCAGCGCTTCGACCGGCTCGCTTCCCGTCGTCAGGATTCCCTTCATCGTCCCGTAGTGGCGCAGCTTGCGGGTAAGCATCCGCGTATCGATGCCGCTGATGCCGACGACGCCGTATTCCTTCAGCAGGCGGTCGACCGAATATTCCGCGCGCCAGTTGCTCGGCACCAGCTCATGACGACGGACGACGAAGCCGTGCACATGCGGGCGAATCGCTTCGAAGTCGTCCCGGGTAATGCCGTAATTGCCGATAAGCGGATAGGTCATCGTCACGATTTGACCGCAGTAGGACGGGTCGGACAGCACCTCCTGGTATCCTGTCATCCCGGTGCTGAACACGACCTCTCCCGTCGTCTCGCCGTCTGCGCCGAATCCGGCCCCCGTGAACAGCGTGCCATCCTCCAATAATAATCTAGCCTGCATATCTCTCACTCCTCGCTCTCTGTCGGTCCTTGCGGGACGGTCATTCTATTATGTCGGTATCCTGACAGCCAGAATACGATGTCTCTATTTTTGATTATCAAAAGGTAAAGGTCTTTTGAAATGATGTATATAATACAGCTCCAGGCCCCATTATTGTTGGCTCCAGACGATGCGCCCGTCTACCAGCGTCATGACCGGCCATCCCTTCAGCTTCCACCCCGTGAACGGCGTGTTCCGTCCTTTTGACAAAAATTCATCCGGGTTCACCTCATGCTCCGCTTCCAGGTCAATCACCGTAATATCGGCAGGCGCTCCCGGCTCCAGCCGTCCGGCCGAGAGTCCGAATACGCTGGCCGGATCCGTCGTCATCCGCCGGATGAGGAAGGACAGCGTCCATTTCCCGGTAACGACGAAGCGGGTGTAGAGCAGCGGGAACGCCGTCTCCAGTCCGACGATGCCGAACGGCGCCAGCTCCATTCCTTTGGCCTTCTCTTCTTCGCTATGCGGGGCATGGTCCGTGACGAGAATGTCAATCGTTCCGTCCTCAAGCGCTTCGATGCAGGCTGCCACGTCGCGAGGCGAGCGCAGCGGCGGGTTCATCTTCCAGTTCGCGTCCATTCCCGGAATATCTTCGTCCGAGAGCAGCAGATGATGCGGACACACTTCCGCAGTAACCCGGATGCCCAACTGCTTCGCCTGCCGGATAAGGCGAATCGATTGCTCCGTGCTCACATGGCACACATGATAATGGACACCTGTCGCTTCAGCGAGCAGAATATCCCGCCCGACATGAATCGCTTCCGATTCATTGGGAATCCCCTTCAATCCGTGCTTGCGGGCGAATTCTCCTTCGGTGACCGCCCGCCCCTTGACGAGCGAATCATCCTCGCAATGAGCGATAATAGGCATGTCCAGCTCCTTGGCCAAGGTCATGGCGTCCTTCATCATCTGCGCATTCTGGACCCCGACACCGTCATCGGTGAAGCCAATCGCGCCGGCTTCCTTCAAGGCGGCGAAGTCTGTCAGCTCCCGGCCCAGCTCATTGACCGTGATGGAGCCGTACGGAAGCACCTTCACGACGCCCTCCGTCTCCGCTTTGTCATAGATGGAGCGAATCGTCTCGGGAGTCCCCAGGACCGGGCGGGTATTCGGCATGCAGGCAATCGTCGTAAAGCCGCCTTTGGCAGCCGAACGCGTCCCGGTAGCGATCGTTTCCTTATGTTCGAAGCCGGGCTCGCGCAAATGCACATGCATATCGATGAAGCCCGCCGAGACGAATTTCCCCTGCACATCGCGTACTTCCGCCGTTCCGGCCGGTTCCGAGCCGGCCGGAACGATTTTTTGAATTTGTCCATCCTCTATCCATAAGTCCGCAAGCTGAAGTTCGCCTGCTTCATTTAAAATGTTCGCATTCGCAATCACTAACATGAAGACGATCCCCTCTCATCTCTGTACTTGACTCCGACTATCTCAGCAACCTGCCCGCGCCGCGGCAGGGTTACGCCATGGCTCGCTCCATTACCGCCATCCGGACCGGCACTCCATTTGCCATCTGGTCAAAGATGCGCGCCTGTTCGCATTCCACCACCGCGTCGTCGATTTCGACATTGCGGTTCACCGGAGCCGGATGCATAATGATGCTATGCGGCTTCATCCCTGCAACGCGTTCAAGTGTCAATCCATACTGGGCCCGATATTGCTCCGCCGGACCCACCTTATCCCCTTCGTGCCGTTCCAGTTGGAGGCGCAGCATCATGACGACATCGGCTTGCACCGCTTCTTCTATTGGGATATACGGGGCATCCAGGTCGTTCGCCCGCATATGCTCCGGCGCGCAGAAGCTGACGTTCGCTCCGAACTTCCGCAGCGCCCACAGATTCGAGCGCGCCACCCGGCTATGCTGAATATCGCCCACGATAGCGACGTTCAGCCCCGACAGCTCTCCGAAATGCTTCCGCATCGTGTACATATCCAGGAGCGCCTGCGTCGGATGCTCGTTGTTGCCGTCTCCGGCATTGACCAGCGGCATTTTGACCCGCTCCGCAATTTGTTCCAAGAGACCTACCGGCTTCAGGCGGATAACGCCTGCATCCATCCCCATCGATTCGAGCGTCCGCACCGTATCATAGATGGATTCTCCCTTTTCCACACTGGAAGCCTGGGCCGTGAAATTAATGACTTCCGCGCCGAGCCGCTTCTCGGCCACTTCGAACGAACAGCGGGTTCGGGTGCTGCTCTCGAAGAACAGATTCGTGGCGAATTTGTCCTTGAGCACATGGCTTACTTTGTTGGGCTGACGATTCCAGTAATCGGCACGGTCCAAAATGGACTCCATTTCCTGCTTGCTCATCTCCTTCAAACCAAGCAAGCTCCGTTCTTTCAGTGAACGCTCCAGGTGAACTACCGCCATGTTGATTACCCCCTGTGATGTATGATTTTCACTTCATCTGAACCATCGACTTCCTTCAAGGCCACTACAATCTCTTCGGTTCTAGAGGTAGGAACGTTCTTGCCCACATAATCCGGTCGTATCGGCAGCTCGCGGTGGCCGCGGTCTGCCAGGACAGCCAATTGAATCATTTGCGGCCGGCCCTGGTCCATCAAGGCGTCCATCGCTGCCCGAATGGTTCGACCCGTATACAGGACATCATCACACAAAATGATTTTCTTGTCGTGAATCGGGAAGGATGCGCTAAGCTCGCCGTTCTGTTCCGGCTCGCGCTTGGCGTCGTCGCGATAACGCGTAATATCCAGCTCGCCGACCGGGATATCCATATTCTCAATCTGCCGGATACGTTCGGCAATCCGATGCGCCAAGTAAATGCCGCGCGTGCGAATGCCAACCAGCACACAGTTGTCTATCCCCTTGTTCCGTTCCAGAATCTCATGTGTGATGCGGGTCAAGGCTCTTCGTATCGCTATCTCGTCCATAATGATGTTCCAATCCGCCGTACTCATGAATGCATAACTCCCTTCGCTTATACGTTGCATTTGGCATGTTCCACAGAGGCGTTATTATTACCATTCACATCGCGGGGCACAAAAAAACTCCTTGCCCACAGGCAAGGAGTCCATTACTCGATGATAGCGCAGAAGGCCGCGACATCCAGCAAGAGACCATGATGAAGAGTACCTGCTCCCAGGCAGACCATACCCCTCTGTTCTCTCGCGTCACGAATCTTCTCGTTACGAACGTTACCTTGCCAGCCTCTCGGGACTGATTTAAAGGTTCAATATTTGGTTCGCTATGAATTATCCCACTTTGCTCGCGACTTGTCAATACGTTTTCTTGAACCGGCAGAATATCGTCTTCGGTTCCGTCTTACCGGTTGCGCAGCATGTACAGCAGATGCTCCATATCGTCCGGCAGCGGAGCCTCGAACTGCAGCAATTCACCGCTGACAGGATGAACGAAGCCCAAGGTGGCCGCATGCAGGGCCTGGCCGTTCATCGTAATGCCGCGGACGCCGCGCGTATACATCGGATCGCCGACGAGCGGATGCCCGATATATTTCATATGGACGCGAATCTGGTGGGTTCTCCCGGTCTCCAATTGCAGCTCCACCAGCGTAACATCTCCGAATCTCTCGGCTACCTGGAAATGAGTCACGGCCCGCTTGCTGTTGCGATCGGTCACCGCGAACATTTTCCGGTCATGCGGATCCCGGCCGATCGGCGCGTCAATCGTGCCTTGATCATGCGCCAGATTGCCGTGAACGAGCGCCTTATATTTCCGCAGCACCGTGTGCGCCTTCAACTGAGCCGCCAGCTCCGCATGGGCGCGGTCGTTCTTGGCTGCCATCAGCAGCCCGGACGTATCCTTGTCGATGCGATGCACGATGCCGGGACGAAGCTCGCCGTTAATGCCGGACAGATCGGTGCAGTGGTGCATAAGGGCGTTCACCACCGTTCCCGACAGATGACCCGGCGCGGGATGAACCACCATCCCCCGCGGTTTGTTGATCACGATAACATCGGCATCTTCATAATAAATATCGAGCGGAATCGCCTCCGGCACAATTTCCGTCGAAGCCGGATCCGGAATCCGCAGCTCGATCCCGTCGCCGGAGCCGACCTTGTAATTCGGCTTGACGCTCCGCCCGTTCACCAGCAAATGAGCATCCCGAATCCAGAGCTGCACCTGCGAACGGGATACCGGCTCCTCCAACGATTCGGTTATGTATTTATCGATGCGCTCCCCGGCTTCCGCTTCGGCTACCGTCCAATGCAGCGCCTCTTGTTCCAAGCCTTCTTGGTTATCTTCCTCTGACGATGGTGTTCGTAAGTCTGTCATTGCGTCGATCCTTCCTTCGATTGTCCGTCTTCTGGACGGGCTTGCTCGGCTTCATGCCGCTGAATTTCGGCCTCGAGCGCCTTTTCCCGCTTCACGGACAGCATCGCGTCAAGCAGCACCAAGCCGACCCCGATCGTAATGCCCATATCGGCGACATTGAAGATCGGGAACGTATACGATCCGAAATTAAATTGAAGAAAATCGACAACCTCCCCCGTCAGCAGCCGATCAAGGAAATTGCCGAGCGCTCCTCCAAGGATAAGGCTCAGGCCGATGGGCAAAATATGCCCTTGCTGATGCCGGATATTGTACATATACCAAATGATTCCGATAGCGACAACGATCGTGACAATAACAAAAAACCAGCGCTGATCTTCAAGGATGCTGAACGCGGCTCCGGTATTGCGATGCGACGTGATTAAGAAAAAATTGCCGATTACCGGGATTTGTTCATAGAGCGTCAATCGGGTCGCGATAACCCATTTCGTGCCTTGATCGATAAGGAACACGATCACAGCGATAAGGTAGTACCACACAGACAATTGTCACCTCATTTACAGGATGTAAGCTGCACTCAAAAATGGGGCCCGAACGTCACGGACTCCCCGCTCATTGTATCACAGGTTGAAAAATAACGTCCAATACAACCCAATCCGTCACCGTTTTTCCACGTAGTTTTTCCGCCCGATCGCACATGCTATAAAGCAGACGACACCTTAAGGAAGGAGTACGGCTGCCATGAATTCATTAACATCACAGCAATTGGAGTCGCTCAGGCAGAGGCTGCGCGACAAAGAGGCGCAACTCAGCCGCAAGCTGGCTGACAACAATCATTACGGACTATCCGGTTCGCTTCGCGAAAATACCGGAGAATTGTCCAATATAGACAATCACCCGGGGGATGTCGCCACCGAACTGTACGAACGGGGCAAGGACATCGCCTTGAACGAGCATGATGAGTTTCTGCTCAACCGCATTCACGGCGCCCTGGAGCAAATCGAAAAGGGCACTTACGGGATTTGCGCCGTCTGCGGGCGTCCGATTCCTTTCGAGCGGCTGGAAGCCGTGCCTTTTACGATGTACTGCATCGAGCATGAGCCGCAGCGCCAAGTCTCCGATCGCCGGCCGGTGGAGGAGCAATTCCTGATGCCTCCATTCGGGCGCACCAGTCTGGATGAATTGGATACCCAGAACGGCTTCGACGGGGAGGACGCCTGGCAGATAGTCGAATCGTGGGGCACGTCGAATACTCCGGCCATGCAGGAGGACGGCAATATCGACGACTATGACAATATGTACATTGAAGCGTCCGACGATGTGGACGGCTTCGTCGAATCGTTCGAAAGCTTCGTCGCCACGGATATGACCGGCAGCGATGTGTACATCGTTCGCAATCGGCGTTACCGGCACTATATGGACAGCGGGGAAGGAGAGCCGCTGCTCGAGCCGGATGAGACAGGCTATTCGCAAGACGGCTCCGACGATGCCGGCGATGCTTATCATTAAAAGTTCGCTCGGCTCAGTAGATCTTCGTATCCAGCTGGCGCTGCACGATGCGGACAAGATCCGCAATGAAGTCGCCGATAATCGGCAAATTCAAGGCGCCGAGAAGCTGTAAAATATAGGCGATCAGAGCGGTGAACAACGTGACCCCGATAGCGATCCCGACTCCCCGCGCGACGCCGCCCACCAGATTCACCCAGATCAGCCTGCGCGGATTGAAGAGCAATGCCGTATACTCGTCCAGGCGGGATTTCTCCATTTTCTGAGCCAGACTGATTGTATAATCATGAATCGTCTTCATCATTTTTCGTTCTTCCCACTCATTTTGCGGCACATCGGCAGGAAGTTCCGTAAAAATTATTTCCTTCTCGGTTCGAATGTCCTGCTTTTCCTTCTCCTCTTGTTTGCGCATGCCAATTACGCCTCCTCGTACAAGCCGAATGGCAAAAAAGAGCGTGACCTTCCGGTTCCCCGCAAGGTCCACGCTCTTCTTCCATCCCACATTTCGGATTCAAGCGCCTGTCTTATTGTTGCCACGAGTCAGGCTGCTCATTCCCGCATAGATTCGATCCGCCCGAAGGAGATTACGATATCCGCACCCGGATCGTCTTGGAACCGACTTCGATCGCATCCATGCCTTCGACTGCGCCGAAGGTGACGGAGTTGACCAGCACATTATCGCGCAGCGTCGCATCGAACGCCTGAATGGCGGCGGTAAGCTCGGCGTCGGCGTCAATGACGAGATCGACCCGCTTCTCAATCGGAAGATCCAGCTTCTTCCGCGTATCCTGAATGGCGCGGACGACCTCCCGCACCCAGCCTTCCTGCTCCAGCTCCGGCGTAATTTCGGTGTTGAGCGCCACCGTCATCTGGTAGCCCGAAGCCGACGCAAAGCCGGCCTTCGCCTGCTTCTCCACGAGCAGTTCATCCCGCGTCACCGTCAATTCCTCGCCATCCCCTGACGTAAATGCCCACTCTCCCTGCTCGACGATCCGCCGCGTCTCGTCGGCTGTCATCGACTTCAAGGCGTTCTGCATCGGGCCGACGTTTTTGCCGTACTTCTTGCCTGCCACCTTCAGGTTGAGCTTCAAGACGAAATCGACAAATCCGCTGTCGCTCGTCTCCAGACGAATCTGCTTCACATTGATCTCGTCCTGAATGACGGCCTCATAATCCGCCAGATGGAACGGACGGTCAAGGGAGATGATCAGCTCGGAGAGCGGCTGTCTCGTCTTGATTCCGGTCTCGTTCCGAACGTTGCGGGCCAGTTCGACAATCTGGCGGGCCGTCTCCATATCCTGCTCCAGCTCCGAATCAATGAGCGACGCATCTGCCTGCGGATAGTCGTCCAGGTGCACGCTCTCGCGTTCCCCGCCCAGATTGACGTAGATATCGTCGGCAACCATCGGCGCATAAGGCGCCACCAGCTTCGCCAAGGTCAAGAGCACCTTGCGCAGCGTCTGGTAGGCCGACAGCTTGTCGTCGGTCATGCCGCTGCCCCAGAAGCGGTCCCGGGACCGGCGGATGTACCAGTTGCTCAGCTCGTCCACATAAGCTTCAATCGCCTTGGCCGGATTCAGGAAGTCGTTCGCGTCCAGCCCCTTCTTCACCGTCCCGATAAGCGAATGCAGCCGGGACAGAATCCATCGGTCCAGCTTGTTGGCGGATGGACGTTCTTCATAAGCTTGCGCATCGTACTGATCGATATTGGCATAGAGCACATAGAACGCGTGCGTATTGACGAGCGTATCGATCACCTTGGACTTCGCTTCCGCGACAATCTGCTTCGAGAAGCGCTTCGAGTTCCATGGCGCGCTGTCCGACAGGAGCGCCCAACGGAAGGCATCCGTGCCGTACTCATTAATAATTTCCCACGGATCGATGACATTGCCCTTCGATTTGGACATTTTCTGGCCGTTCTCATCCAAAATATGCCCTGTCGCAATGACGGCCTTGTATGGCGCCTGACCCGTGAACAGCGTCGATACGGCGAGCAAGCTGAAGAACCAGCCGCGCGTCTGGTCGATCCCTTCGCTGATCATATCGGCAGGAAACTGCTCCCGGAACGCCTGTTCATTGCCGAACGGATAATGGAATTGAGCAAACGGCATAGAGCCGCTGTCGAACCATACGTCGATGACTTCCGGCGTACGCTCCATCACGCCATGTTCGCAGTGCGGGCAGCGCAGCTTCACTTCGTCGACATACGGCTTGTGAAGCTCGATATCTTCGGATACAGGCCCTGCCGCGCGGTCGATCATATCTTGGCGGCTGCCAGGCGCATATTCTTCCTTGCAGGAGGAGCATACCCATACATTGAGCGGCGTACCCCAATAGCGGTTCCGGCTGATGTTCCAATCGACGAGATCTTCAAGAAAATTGCCGAAGCGGCCTTCCCGAATATGGGATGGATACCAGTCTACCTTGCTGTTATTTTCAATTAATTGATCTTTAACCGCTGTCGTCTTAATGAACCAGGATTCCGTTGCATAATAGAGCAGCGGCGATTTGCAGCGCCAGCAGAACGGATAGCTGTGCTCGTATTTTTCTTTGCTGTAGAGCGTCTTCCGCTCCGACAGCGCCTTGACGATGTCAATATCGCAATCTTTGACGAAGCGGCCCGCGAAGTCGGTCACTTCCGGCGTATAGCGCCCGCGGGTATCCACGACGCTGACGAAGCTGATGCCGTTGTCGCGGCAGCTCTTGTAGTCATCTTCCCCGTGCGCCGGCGCCATATGGACGATCCCGGTTCCGCTCGCATCCGTGACGAACCCGGCCGCGACGATAAGATGGCCCTTCTCGGGCTTGACGTAGGTGAACGGCGGATCATAGGTCTTGCCGATAAATTCGGCCCCTTTATGCTCCGACAGAATCGTGTACTCGCCCTGCATGACGTCGTCCACGCGATTTTTGGCCACGATATAGACGCCGTCCTCCTGCTGCACCCGCACATAATCCATGTCCGGGTTCATCGCCAGCGCCGTATGGGCCGGCAGCGTCCATGGCGTCGTCGTCCAGGCCAGCACGTACTCCCCGCTGTCCTTCAGCTTGAACTTGACGGTGGCCGACAGATCCTTGACCGTCTCATATCCTTGCGCCACCTCATGCGAGCTGAGGGTCGTCTGGCAGCACGGGCAGTACGGGCTGACGCGATGGCCGCGATAGAGCAGGCCTTTGTTGTGAATCGTGGACAAAATATGCCACACGCTTTCGATATAGCGATTGTCGAGCGTAATATACGGATCGTCCATATTGGTCCAGTAGCCGATCGCTTCCGTCAGCTCCCGCCATTGCTTTTCATACTCGAAGACGCTGGCCTTGCATTTCTTGACGAATTTTTCGACACCATAGTTCTCGATCTCCTGCTTGCCGGAAATGCCCAGTTGCTTCTCCACGCCCAGCTCGACAGGCAGTCCGTGCGTATCCCAGCCGGCCTTGCGCAGGACGCGGTAACCGGACATCGTCTTGTACCGGCCGACGAAGTCCTTGATAACCCGGCCCAGCATATGCCCGATATGCGGGGCACCATTCGCCGTCGGCGGTCCTTCATAGAACACATAGTTCGGCTTGCCTTCGCGCTGTTCGATCGACTTCTGGAACGTATTCTGTTCATTCCATCTCTGCAGCACCCGCAGCTCCCGCTCGCGGGCGCGCTCTTTTACATCCACTTTTTTCACGGTTCCTCTTCCTTTCTCATACAAATGCATCTCGGATTGAACATAAAAAAACCTCATCCCAAAAGGGACGAGGTCTCTCGCGTTACCACCCTTGTTCCATTACCGCCCCTGAATGCGGGCGCAATGGCGCTCTGTGCGCGCAGCAGGCTGCTGGCGCTCCCGGATAACGGCCGGCTGCCGGACAAGCTTACCTCCGCCGCGATGCCGCGCACCGCCGGGTTCTCGGCTTGCCTTCTCCGGGATGATGTCCGGTCACGTCGTGTTCATCGGTTCCCACCCATCCCGATTCTCTGGTCGAACAACAGTCGTGACGGCGCGTTCCCGTCATTGAATATGCGATATACGATGCGGCCGGAAGTCAACCTGTCCGTATCGGGCATAAAACGTATGGAATAATACATAGTTATATCGCGTTTTGCGCAAAATGTCAAACGATTCCGGCGGACGCTCAATAGAGCTCCTTCACTTCGGTCCGTTCGGCGTCCTCCAGTCCGTCCCAGCCGTCCTGACTCAGCAGTTCGAGCTGCGCCTCGACCAGCGTGCGGAAGCGCGTGCGGTAGATGGACGCCTGCTTCTTTAGCTCCTCAATCTCGATCGCGACCTTCCGCGATTTGGCCAGCGAATCGTTGATAATCCGATCGGCATTCTTTTCCGCTTCCTTCAGGATGAGCTGAGCTTCCTTCTTCGCGTTGTTCTTCACTTCATCGGCCGCTTCCTGAGCGACAATGATCGTCTTGCTGAGCGTCTCCTCCAGGTTGGCGAAGTGATCCAGCTTCTCCTGCAGATTGAGCGCATGGTTCTGCAGTTCCTTGTTCTCCCGGATAAGCGCTTCGAAATCTTTAATAATCTGATCTAAAAATTCATTTACCTCATCTTCATCATAACCGCGCAGCTTGCGGCTAAATTCCTTGTTATGTATATCGAGCGGTGTCAATGGCATGCTGTGCACCTCCTAATAATTACAAGCCTTGCAGCGATTAATATGCAATTCGACATCCCTTGCCAAAATTCCTGCAAAAGCGTGCCGCAAGATCATCAGGTGAACGTCCCGACCGTAACCCAATAGCGGCCCTTCTTCGTCAACCCTTCCACATCGATCACCTTGAACCGGCCAAAGCCCTGCAAGGAGACGACGTCGCCCGCTTGAAGCGGAGCGGAAGGGTTCTCTTCCACCTTCCAATTCACCTTGCAGCGGCCCGCCTTGATGGGCGCCACGATCTTCGTGCGGCTCAAGCGGAACACGTCGCTAGCAATTCCGTCCAGGCGCAAAGAAGCGACGCTCAGCTTCGCCGTCTTCATCTCCGCGTGCGCCGCTTGCAATTCAGACAGAGGAAGGATATCCGTCAAGACGCTCACCCGGTGAACCTGGCGCAGATGCGTATTGATGAACGGCGCCATCTCCTCCGTTACCAGCACATGGCAGCGATCGGGGGAGACATGAATATCCCCGATCTTCTCCCGCTTGATCCCCAATCCAAGGAGCGCGCCAAGAAAATCACCATGCTCCAGCTCGTCCCACTTCCGGTCGGGTGAGGTGATCTGGAGTACGGAGATTCCCATATCTTCCCCTTCGGCATACACATAGTCGGGCGCGATCAAGGCCCGCTTGCGCTCTGCCTCCTCGGAGCCGCCGTCCAGCCGAAGCTGAACATCCCGGCTCCGGTTGACCAGCGTCGCCGTAATATAAGCCTGTCTCGGATCCAGAAAGTCCGTACGCTTCATCTCATGTCCTTCGGACGCGCGCCGTACCCACTCCCACGCGCGATCGACGAACTCCCGCTCGTCGGGATGGAAGTGGACATACAGCTTCTCGTTACCCTTCATTCCTCATTCCGCCTTCTGCCATTCTCCTGTGCCGAGTGTGCCGAGCGCATCATTGTGTCTAGAACAGGTACTGCACGACAGCGACCAGTCCCATATACACGAAGCGGAGCGCGAACAGGGCGATGATCGGGGAAATATCGAGCATGCCGCCAATCGGCGGAATAATGCGCCGGAACAGGCTCAAATACGGTTCGACGATCTTGCCCAAAATCTCGCCGACAAAGCTCTCGCGGACATTCGGGAGCCAGGACATCAACACATAAATAATGATGAGCCACGTATAGATTTCATATAGATAGCCCAAATATTGAATAATCGTATATTCCAGCAACAGCAGGTCACCTCGTTTGTGTGTATTCGAAATCCTCCGCAAACATCTCCGTTATCGAACCTTGGATCTCGATATTGTCCGGAGTGCAGATAAAAATATTGCTTCCAAGCTTGGAAATGTTGCCGCTCAGCGCATACACCGTTCCGCTCAGGAAATCAATGATGCGCAGCGCCTGATCATTGCGGACGCGCTGCAGATTAATGATGACAGACCGCCGGGAACGCAAATGATCGGCGATCTCCTGCGCTTCATCATAGGATCGCGGCTCGTACAGGACGACCTTGGAAGCCTTCTGCGAATGGATGCTCACGATGTTGGACCCTCTTGCGCCCTTGCGCTGATCGAAGGCAGGCGCTTCCAGCTCCTGGTCATCCGTATGGGTGATCTGCTCTCGTTCGATGACTTCTTCCTCTTCCTGCAATCCGAGAAAACTCATGAAACGGTTCATTACGCCCATCATTCATCCCTCTCTTTCCCTACCAGAATGGAGCCAAGCCGAATCCACGTCGCTCCTTCCTCAATGGCGATCTCGAAGTCGTTCGACATGCCCATCGAGAGATGGGCAAGCGGTTCAGCCTTCGTCCCGTTCAAATCATCCCGCAATTGGCGCAGACCGCGAAATACCGGTCTCGTCTCCTCCGGCTCCGCTTCATACGGGGCCATCGTCATCAGCCCGATCGGCTGAATGTGCGGGTATGCCTTCAACTCTTCGAGGAAAGGCGCGACGTCCTGCGGCGGCAACCCTTGCTTCGAAGCTTCTCCTGATATATTAACCTGAATGAAGCAGCGGACGAATTGATCCAATTCGGCAGCACGCTTCTCTATCGCCTTCGCCAGAGAGAGGCGGTCCAGCGAATGGATGTATGCGAACTTGCCGACAACGTCCTTCGCCTTGTTCGACTGCAGCGTTCCGATAAAATGCCAGGTCGCCTGATTGCCGTACCGCATCCACTTCGCTTCCGCATCCTGCCACCGGTTCTCCCCGACGTCCTTCAGACCCGCCGCAATCGCCTCTCCTGTCCGATCCAGCGATACATACTTGGTCACCGCGATCGTCCGGACGTCCTCCCGGTTGCGCCCCGATCGGGCGCATGCTTCCTGTATCCGTCGTTCCACAGCTTCGATTCTCTGCTGCAGCGTCATGTCGTCATCCCTTCTTCCAACCAATAAAGCTCATCATGCGGCCGGTTGCTCCCCCCTCCTTGCGGTGGGAAAAAAACATGCCGGTATCGCAGCCGGTGCACAAAGTAGTACATTCGATATTTGTTGGCAAAATTCCTGCTTGCTTCAACAATTGTCGATTCAATTCTCTCAAATCGAGCCATGCATGTCCCGGCCGGGAAGAGCGAAGGACAGGGCGTTCCGCCTCGCCATCCTCTTCGTTCCATACCGCTCGGACCTGCTCCAGTACCCGGTTGTCCACCTCATAGCAGCACGGACCGATCGAAGGTCCGATGGCCGCTCTTATATGTTCGATCGAACAGTGATAACGCTCCTGCATCATATGTACCGTCTCCGGGCCAATCCGGGTTACCGTTCCCTTCCAGCCCGCATGCGCCAACGCCACGACCCGCTTCACCGGATCCAGAAAAATAAGCGGCACGCAATCGGCGTAAAAGGAAGCCAGCATCACTCCTGCCGCATCGGTCACGAGCGCGTCCGCATCCGGAATCGCGCTGGCCCGGTCGAACCAGCCCCGGCCCCGGTCTTCCTCCGTAACGGCGTGCACGCGATTGCCGTGCACCTGCTCTCCGCATACCCAGCGCTCGAACGGAATGCCGGCAGCCTCGGCGACTCGCCGGCGGTTCGCGATGACATCCTCCTCCGCATCGCGCACATGAAGCGCGCAGTTGAGCGAATCGAAGCAGCCCTGGCTCACTCCGCCCTGCCGGGTCGTGAACCCGGCCGCCAGCCCGGGTGTGTCGGCCATCCAGCCAGCGAGTTCGAGCACGCCCGGTTCATCCGGCTTCTCGCCTAGACGTCGTACAAAAGGTTCCATACCGTTCACCTCAAACTCCAGTGTACCACAAACTCCGGCCGGAAGCCTACGATCTCGGAAGCATAACCGTTGTCTCATATTCCTCCGCCTGCTGGGAGGCCTTGGCCTCCTCCATCTTGACGAGCACGACATCGGCGCCGATTTTGACAATGTTCCGCCACGGAATGACCAGCTCGGTGCCGCCCCCGAAAAAGCCGAGGAACTTGCTGTAGCTGGGCACGACGATCGCGTCGATCCGCCCTTGCTTCAAATCCAGCTCGACATCACTAACTTGCCCTAATTTTTTCCCGTCTACAATATTGATAACATCTTTCGTTTGAAAATCGGATATTTTCATCGGGATCCCCACTATGCATTTATTTTGGATCATAATATAGATATATGTCCGAAGCCTCCAAAATGTCCTCTCCCCGGCGCTCCGGCACAAAAAAAGCCGCCGCTTCAAGGCGGACGGCTGTAAAATGGTCGTAACCGGATTATGTTCGCACATGCTTTTGCATTTGATTGATAGCCGATTTCTCCAACCGGGATACCTGCGCTTGAGATATGCCGATTTCATCCGCTACCTCCATCTGGGTTTTCCCTTCAAAAAAACGCATCGATAAAATCATTTTCTCTCTCTCGTTCAATTTCCGCATCCCCTCCCGGAGCACAATCTCCTCGATCCAGGACACGTCCTTATTTTTATCGTCGCTTATCTGATCCATGACGTATATCGGATCGCCGCCGTCATGATAAATCGGTTCAAAGAGCGACACCGGATCCTGTATCGCGTCCAATGCGAAGACGACATCCTCCTTGGGAACGTTCAACGCTTCCGAGATTTCCATAATCGTAGGCTCCCGCGAATTTTGATTGGTCAAGGAATCACGAACCTGCAGCGCCTTGTAGGCAATGTCCCGCAAGCTTCGGGATACGCGGATCGGGTTGTTGTCCCGCAAATATCTCCGGATCTCGCCGATAATCATCGGTACCGCATAGGTGGAAAACTTAACGTTCTGCCCCAGATCGAAGTTATCGATGGCCTTCATCAGGCCAATGCATCCGACTTGGAACAAATCATCGACGAATTCGCCGCGATTGTTGAAGCGTTGAATCACGCTAAGGACAAGACGCAAGTTGCCGTTGACCAGCTTCTCCCGTGCGGAACGTTCATTCCGCTGCTGCAGAGCCACGAACAATTCTCTCATTTCGGCGTTCGTGAGGACGGGCAACTTCGATGTATCGACACCGCAAATTTCGACTTTGTTTCGGGTCATTCGTGACTACCTCCCAGGGTGAAACATTAATGTACATTATCTCCCCGGGGTGCAATTTTATTCCTTCGCCATCTCCCCGCAAGCGAGGGATAAGCGCAAACTCGCTATGGATCAAGCAAAAATTGCGGTCACACCATTTTATTGAATTCCTTGCGCAAACGCTTTATGATTCGCTTCTCCAATCGGGAAATATAGGACTGGGAAATGCCGAGCAAATCGGCCACATCCTTTTGCGTTTTCTCCTCTCCGTCGGACAAGCCGAACCGCAGCTCCATAATGAGCCGCTCCCGCTCGCTCAGCTTGTCGAGCGCCTTGTGAAGAAGCTTCCGGTCGACCTGCTCCTCGATATTTTTGTATATCGTATCGTTCTCGGTGCCAAGCACATCGCTCAGCAGCAGTTCGTTGCCGTCCCAGTCTATGTTCAGCGGCTCATCGAAGGATACTTCCGTTCTCGTCTTGCTGTTGCGGCGCAAATACATCAGAATCTCATTTTCGATGCAGCGCGACGCATACGTGGCCAGCTTGATTTTCTTCTCCGGATCGAATGTGTTGACGGCTTTGATCAGACCGATCGCCCCAATGGAGACGAGATCCTCGATGTGGATGCCTGTATTCTCGAATTTGCGGGCAATGTAGACGACCAGCCGCAAATTGCGTTCGATCAGCATCGCTCTCACGGCGGCTTCCCCGCTGCTCAGCTTCGAGAGCAGGTACTCCTCCTCTTCCCTTGTCAGCGGGGGAGGAAGCGCTTCGCTGCCGCCAATATAATAGATTTCATCGCGCTTCAATCCCAATAAGAACAAGAGTCGGTAATAATATAGCTGCATGATCAATTTCCATTTCAAGCGCATGGCTACTCCTCCTATATACGTTGTAATCACCGAACGCATTTGCTGCATAGCTCTCCTTCTTGCCGGGAATCCGATAGCTGCGCAAGGCGGCGCATGGCCCAACCCTGCGTCAAGATGCCCGGTGGGACGGAATCGGCTCGGACGGCTTCTGCTGCCCGGTATCGATCATATCGGGATGGACAATCGCCTGGAAGGCGCCGTCCCGTGACAGAACGCCCCCGTCGAGCCCGATAATCGCCCGGTCGCAGAGAAGCGTCCCCGTCTCTGTCGTAATCCGGATCTCATCCGGCTTGAAGCCAATCATCCATTGCATTCCTTGATTCACGCCGCGATAGGGCAGCAGCCGGAGCTTCGATACATCGATCGCGCCGCTTAGCGATTCCAGCATATCGAGCGATTGCGAGGCGCCAAGCTGCTGCAGCCAGTCCGCCGGCAGCCAGCCCTCCCATATCCTCGCTTCCGTCACCATTACCGGCGCCCCGCTCAGCGGATCATTCAGATGATTGCCTGTATCGACCAATCCGGTCACCTGGCGGCGAATGTCACCGATGCGAATATCGACAGTTACCAACTGCCGGGCCACTTGCTGCTGCCGCTTGCTCCATTTCCAGACGATGCGGAACAGCCCATACGAGGCGGGGAGCGCCGCAATAACCAGCCCCATGCCGGCCTGCATCCGCTGGCCGTTGGCGGACAGCCACTCCGAGGTCCGGTGGGCGATCGACCACAGCCTGGCATCCTGCAGCATATATTGAATACCAATGGCGCCGCCGGCGAGCACAAAGGCGGAGAAATAAAAAACGGCGACATTTTTAAAAAAATATCCGGGATTGCGAAATCCAAAAGCAATGAGCAGCATAAATATGGATATCAGTATCTTTCCCGCATAGGTATACAGCAGCGGAAAAGCCGGAATAAACAAGACGAGGGCATAGAGCGTTCCAAGTCCCGCTCCGGCCGCTACCTTCCAGCGGGAATGAGAGAGTCCGCGCATCCAGGCGGTCATCGTCAGCATTGTCCAATCCAGTGCTAGATTCAGCCCGAATACGAGATCGGCATAGATGACGGTCACAGCGCTCCCTCCTTTTGTACCGCCAATCTATCGTGAGATAAGGATAAGTATATAGAGGCGGCTATCCGAAGTCTGTCTAAAGGTGGGTGGGGGATTGTTACTTTTTTTGTCGAGGAGAAGCGAACCATGATCATGGACAAGCATGCAAAAAGACGCCTGCCTCGGTAGACAGACGTCTCGCGTCCAGCATCATTCGTTATTATTGTTGCGCGGACGGTTCCGCAGGAATGTCGGGATGTCCAGCTGATCTCCGCCGGATGGCGCATTGCCGAACGGACGAAGCGGCGCTTGAGCGCGGGATTCTGTACTCGCCTCGCTGCCGCTGCTCGCAGGGCGGCGCCCTGGAATCATCGGAGCCGGCTTATGCTCGAATCCTGTCGCAATGACGGTAACCTTTATGTCATCATTCATGTTCTCGTCGATGATCGCGCCGAAGATCATGTTCACTTCCGGATCCGAGGCAGCGGTCACAATCTCGGCCGCTTCATTGACCTCGTAGAGCGACAGATTCGCTCCGCCCGTAATGTTCATGATGACGCCGCGCGCGCCATCGATCGACGTCTCAAGCAGCGGGCTCATAATCGCCTTGCGCGCGGCTTCTGCCGCCCGGTTCTCCCCGTTGGCGATGCCGATTCCCATCAAGGCCGAACCCCGTTCGGTCATAATCGTCTTCACGTCCGCGAAGTCGAGGTTAATCAATCCCGGCACGGCAATCAAGTCGGAAATGCCTTGGACTGCCTGCCGCAGCACGTTGTCTGCCGCCCGGAACGCTTCCAGCATCGGCGTCTTCTTGTCCACAATCTCCAAGAGGCGATCATTCGGGATGACGATGAGCGTATCCACCTTCTCCTTCAAGGCTTCAATGCCCATCTCCGCCTGCGTCAGACGCTTGCGGCCTTCGAACGTAAATGGCCTCGTAACGACTCCTACCGTCAGCGCCCCGCATTCCTTCGCGATCTCGGCGATAACCGGAGCCGCACCGGTTCCGGTGCCTCCACCCATGCCGGCGGTGACAAAGACCATGTCAGCCCCCTTCAGGGTGTTCATAATCAGCTCGCGGGACTCCTCCGCCGCCTTCTTCCCCACCTCGGGATTCGCGCCCGCCCCGAGGCCGCGCGTCAGCTTGTCGCCGATCTGCAGCTTGTGCTCGGATTTCGCAAAGTGAAGCGCCTGCGCATCCGTATTTACCGTAATAAATTCAACGCCCTTGACACCGTTGTCGATCATGCGGTTGACCGCATTGCTCCCCCCGCCGCCGACGCCGATTACCTTAATCTGGGCTAATGCTTCCATTTCGAATTCAAATTCCAACATGAGCTCTCCATCTCCCCTTCATTGTGCATGGATGGCATGAAGTCAAAGACACTTTAAATAAATTCGCTAAACATATTTTTTAACCGTTCGATAAAACCAGGCTTGTTCGATGATTCTGCAGGAGCCGGCTTTCGTGCGGCTGCTTTCTTGGTGCCACCTGCACTGCGTGGTCGGACGGAGCGCATCACATGATGCAATACGCCAACACCGCTTACGAATCCTGGATCGCGCACTCCGATGTAATCAGGAACCGCAATCCGAACCGATGTCTGCAGCTCGGCCTGTGCGGCTTTCAACACACCAGCCATAGAGACGGTGCCTCCCGAAAGAATGTACCCACCAGGAAGCTCTGTGAAACCTAGACGCTTCACTTCATTCTTCACAAGGTGAAAAATCTCTTGAACGCGAGGTTCAATAATATTCGCGAGGAACACTTGATTGAATTCCTTCTCCACGTTGCTGCCGATGCGGACGACTTTGAACACTTGGTCCTCCAGCGCATCGTCCACCCAGGCGCAGCCGAACTTGAGCTTGACCTTCTCCGCCTGATCGGACATCGTCCGCAAGCCGTAGGCGATATCGTTCGTGACGAAGTCGCCCCCGATCGGGAGGGTCGAAGTAGCTGCTAGCGTCCCGTCCTGGAACACGGCAATCGTCGTGGCGCCGGCACCTACATCGACCAATACCGAACCCATCATCTTCTCATCCTTGGACAGCGCCAGATGCCCCCCGGCCAAAGACATCAGAACCAGTTCCTTGACATGCAGCCCCGCTCTCTCGACGCATCGGGTCAAATTATGTATCGCGGTCTTCGCCCCTGTAATAATGGTCGCATCCGCCTCGAGGCGGACTCCGATCATGCCGCGCGGATCATGGATATCCTCCAGTCCGTCGACCACATATTGCTTCGCAACGACGTCGATGATCTCCCGTTCAGGCGGGAGCGCAATGACTTCGGCCGCCTTCAGGACCCGATCGATGTCTTCTTCGCCAATCTCTCTGTCCTCGTTCGAGACCGCGACGACGCCATGACTGGACTGAAGTCCGATATGATTGCCCGATATGCCAACGTACACTTCCGTAATCTCTATACCGACCATGCGTTCCGCATGCTCCACAGCATTACGAATGGATTGCACAGTCTGATCAATATCTACAATCGCACCTTTGCGAATACCTTCTGAATCAGCAGATCCAACGCCGATGATTTGCAGCGTTCCGTTGTTAATTTCTCCAATGATAGCACGCACTTTGGATGTACCGATGTCCAAACTCACAATGATGTCATTGCTGCTCAACCCGTGGCACCTCCTACTTCCCAGTCAATTGGTATGTTTGTATCCCCGGACACTCACTATGTATTCAACAAAGGATTGGTCATTCCCTCTTTTTTCTACACTTTTTTTAAAGACAAAAACCTTCCATTTGTCATGTGCCACTTCCGGTCCGTCTTGTCTTCCACACTCTGAAAAATGCAGATCAAAAAGAAGGGGAGTTCAGGAAATACCATAAACTTTATTCTAGCATTTATTCCGTTTATTGAGTAGAGTTTTTTTCTTCATCCACATTTTGTTGATCTTGTTCACCCTGCATGTTATTCTCATTATTTTCCATTTCTTGCTCATTTGCATCCGTTTGTTCCTCTTCTGCGCCTATCTCGCCCGGTTCCTCCGGCAGGCTGGAATACGGAATATACGAATCGGCCTTGAGCATCGTGATGCGGCCGGGCTCCTGCGTCTCGACCACGCCGCTTAAATACGTGATCTTGTCGGGCAGCGCCGATACCGTCGTGACGACCTCGAATCCGGAGCGCGTATACATCTTGATCCGGTCCGGGTACGAGGGAGACGGATAGAAGCTAATCTCGGAAATGTCGGCCAGCAGCCCCTTCGGAATCTTGGCCAGCTGCTCGCTCAACTTCCCTCTCATCTCGGCGTGTCCGTCCCATTTGGTCAGAACCGGCTTCTCCAGCACGGTCTTCAGCTGCGCGCTCGGCTTCACGACGGTGCCGTTCTCCAGACAGGCCAGAACCTGCCCGTCGGCACTCAATTCGTAGGCGACGGCGGCATACTCATGAACATATACTTCGACCACGCCAGGGAAATGCTTGACCATCTTCACCGATTTGACATAAGGGAATTTTTCTTGAATTCGCGAGCTGACCGTTGCCTCGCTCGTCCCGAAGAACGGTTCGCCAGGCTTCAGCCCGCTGACTTCGCCCAATTCGGCCTTCGTCACGAAATGCTCTCCGATCCAACGCACTTCCGTCACCTTGCTTATCGGTGAACGGAAGAACAGCACGACCAGAAGCACGATGCATAGAATGGACAGCAGCCAAATGAGCTTCGCAGCTGCGCGCTTCTTCTTCGGCGGCTTCCCTGGAAGCGGGGGAATACTACGTAAATGCAACCGCTCACCCCCTCCATTCTTTCTCCTTAAATGTTAGTTCGCCGTAACACCCACAATCCCCTCCTTGTTAGGGGAGGGGATTCGCTGTAGCTTTATCCATTGGCAAGGTCAAGCTTGGGTACCGCGGCGAACCTCTCGATGTTCGCGCCAAGTCGGCTGAATATATGCTCAATCCGGTCATAGCCGCGATCGATATGATGGACATTTTCAATAATCGTTCGGCCCTGCGCGGCCAATCCCGCGATAACGAGAGCGGCTCCCGCGCGGAGGTCGGTCGCTTCCACGGTCGTGCCGTACAGCGTAGTCACGCCGCGTACGAACGCCGTGCTCAGATCGACGCGGATATCGGCGCCCATGCGGGACAATTCATCCACATGCTTGAAGCGGCCCTCGAATATCGTCTCCTTCAGCACGCTGACTCCGTCGGCAAGCGCCATCAACACCATCAGCTGCGATTGCAGATCGGTCGGGAATGCCGGATACGGCGATGTGACGATCCGATCAACGGCCTTCACCCTGCCGAAGCTGGTTACATTGATTATACCATCACTCGTGGCGATCTGAACACCGGCCCGGCGAAGAATATGAATCAATGAGGTCAAATGTCCCGCATGCGCATTGGTCAGCGTCACCGCTCCCCTGGTCGCGGCCGCCGCAATCATCAGCGTGCCGGCCACGATCCGGTCCGGTATGATCGAATAGTGGCACCCGTACAGATTGCTGACGCCTTCAATCACGATCGTTCCGCTGCCCGCTCCGCTTACATTGGCCCCCATCTGATTCAAGAAGTTCTGCAGGTCGGTTATTTCCGGCTCCCGGGCGGCATTCGTGATGACGGTCGTGCCTTCCGCCAGCACGGCGGCCATCATGACGTTCTCGGTCGCCCCCACGCTCGGGAAATCAAGATGGACATCCGTTCCGACGAGCCGCGTTGCGCGGCATGTGACGCGGTGGCCGCACTGCTCCACTTCCGCTCCAAGCGCCTGCAAGCCCCGCAGATGCAAATCGATCTTGCGTTCGCCGATGGCGCAGCCGCCCGGCTGATAAATATGAACTTCCTTAAAACGCGCAAGCAGCGGTCCCATTAAAAAAATGGATGAGCGCATCTGTCGCATCAAATCTTCCGGCACATGGACCGAATGAGTACCGGCTGCATCCATTGTGACCGTATAACCGTCTTGAACGGCCCGACAGCCCAAGCGGCGCAAAATGTGCAGCATTACTTCAATGTCGAGTAATTGCGGAACATTATCGAGCTTGACGACACCGTCGGCCAGGATCGCGGCTGCTAAAATCGGTAAAGCGGCATTTTTGGCTCCATGGATACGAATGGTTCCCGATAGAGGCTTCCCACCCTCAATCACCAATTTGTCCAATGTATCACCTCCGTGATTACCGCTCACCCACCACCAACACTTCCGGCACCAACTCGACACCATATCGGTCTTTTATCGTTTGTTGGATGCGCTCCATCAGGGTGAGCACGTCTGACGCTGTTGCTTGCCCGGTGTTTACAATGAAATTGGCGTGTAACGTGGATACTTCGGCTCCGCCGATTCGGAATCCCTTCAGTCCGGCTTCTTCAACCAGCCGGGCCGAGAAATCTCCCGGCGGGTTGCGGAACACGCTACCCGCGCATGCGGCTTGCAGCGGCTGCGTCCGCAGACGCCGTTCCTTATTGGCTGCGTTCAAGGCTTTAATCTCATGCCGGTCTCCGTGCTCCAGCCGGAACGTCGCCTCCAGTACGATGCCCCTGATCTCGTGCAGCACGGAATGGCGGTACGCGAACTTCATATCTTCCGTTCTGTATCGCACCAATTCCCCTGTCTCCAGTACAATCTCAGCAGATTCAAATATTCGTGACACGTCAGACCCGTGCGCGCCGGCATTCATATAGACGGCTCCGCCGACCGTGCCGGGAATGCCGCCCGCGTATTCCAGTCCCGACAACCCCATATTGCCGGTGAGCACGGACAGCTTGATGAAGGAAAGCCCGGCTCCGGCATGCACCAGATTGTCTTCCTGCCGGACATAATCAAGCGCATGCCCGGTATGAATGACAACGCCTCGCACCCCTTTGTCGGACACGAGCATATTGGAGCCGCGCCCTAAAGCCATCCATGGCAGTTGCATGTCATGAAGCAGCCGGACAGTCTGAACGATCTGCTCTTTGCCGGCAGGCTCGACGAACACATCCGCCGGACCTCCGATTTTCCAGGTCGTATACGGTGCAAGCGGCTCATTTACCTTGTACTTGCCCAAGTTCAAATCCGAATAACGGGAAATAAATTGCTGCAGCATATGATGAACCTCCTTAACCCAACTCATCCTGTCGTCCGCGATAGAACGATGCAACGTCCATGTCCGGCAAGCGGCACTGGCTGTCACGATGTATAGGGTATCTTATGTAGCCGTAACACGTTGTGTGACAGGTGCCCAGACGGAAAGGGCCCGCCGCTTCGCCATGCTGGCCGCCCAGATCTTCGCCGGGCAGCCCCGGCTAACTCCGCTTGCCGCAGCCCTGTAACGTCATGGAAGCACCTGTGCGCAGCGAGAGCGGACGCTCTCGCTGCATCTGGTCGGAGACGCACAAATCGGGCAAGGTTCACTTGCCCGTCAATCGTTCCAATTCAATTGCGACCCGCTCCGCGGCGTCCGGCTGGCCGAACGCTTTGGCCCGGGCCGACATCCGGCTTCGCGCCTCCTCGTCGGTCATCAACCGCTTGATCATATCGAAGAGCGCGGTCGAGCTGAGCTCCCGCTCCAGCATCATGATGGCCGCTCCGGCGCCGGCCAACGATCGCGCGTTAGCCTCCTGGTGGTTATTCGTCACATTGGGCGAAGGAATGAGCACCGACGGGATGCCAAGCGATGTCAGCTCCGCCAGCGAGGAGGCCCCCGCGCGGCTTACCGCAAGCGTCGTCGCGGCCAGCACCTCCGGCATATTGCCGATATAGGGAAGCACATGCAGATGATTGCGCACGGACTCGCTCGATTTGAGGACGGCTGCCCGCGTATGCTCATAATAATGCTGGCCGGTGACATAGACGAAATGAACGTCCGGCAGCTGCTTCAGCAGCGGGACCATCCCAATCATCGCCTGATTCACCGCCTGGGCTCCGCGGCTGCCGCCGACGATCAGCACGATGCGGCTGTCCATCGGCAGGCCGAGCGAGGCGAAGCCCCGCTCCCGGTTCGCTTGGGCGACCGCAGTCGCTCGCGGATTGCCGGTGTAGACGGCCTGCTTCGCCTTCTTGAAATAGGCGGCCGATTGCTCGAAGCTGACCGCCACCAGGCTGACATACCGGCTGAGGAACTTGTTGGTCAGCCCGGGAATGACATTCTGTTCATGGATGACCGTCGGGATGCCCATTTTGGCGGCCGCGTATACGACCGGCCCGCATACATACCCTCCGGTTCCGATGACGACATCCGGCTTGAATTCGGCCAGCATCGCCTTCGCCTTGCTCACGCCCTTCAGGAAGCGCATGACCGTCTTGACGTTGTCAAACGAGAGCTTGCGGCGAAATCCGGTGATGTCGATGGAGGCAAAAGGGAGACCTTCCTCGGGAACAAGCCGGCTCTCCAGTCCTCTATCGGTTCCAATATATAAAAAAGTGCAGTCAGGATAGCGTTTCTCGCATTCCCTCGCGATGGCGACAGCCGGATAAATATGACCTCCCGTGCCGCCGCCGCTCAGCACGACGCGCATCTCGTTCACCTCGCATAACGTGATATGTTCAACAAGATGCCCAGTGAAGTCAGCATCAATGTCAAGGAAGAGCCGCCATAGCTGATTAATGGCAGCGTAATGCCTGTCACCGGCATCAAGCCGATGACGACGCCAATATTGATAAGAACCTGCACGGCCACGATGCCGACGATCCCGACGGCCAACAGACTGCCGAACGTGTCCGGGGCCGTCATCGCCGCCCGCATGCCGCGCCATACTAGAATTAAGAATAGCATTAATACGGTAACGCCGCCAATGAACCCAAGCTCTTCCGCCAAAATGGAGAAGATAAAATCGGTCTGCGGCTCGGGCACATAATTGTATTTCTGGCGGCTTGCCCCCAATCCGAGGCCGACCAATCCGCCCGGGCCAATCGCATACAGCGACTGGATCGACTGATACCCCGCGCCGAGCGGGTCCTGCCACGGATCGAGAAACGCGGTGATGCGCTGCAAACGGTAAGGCGCCGCGAGAATCAGGCCGACGAACCCGGCCGCCCCGACGAGGGCCAGCGAGGCCAGATGCTTGATCTGGGCCCCTCCCGTAAAAATGAGCAGCAGCGAAGCGCCCATCATGACCGTGCCTGTCCCAAGATCGGGCTGAAGCATAATGAGCCCGAACGCCGCCCCCATGACCCCAAGCGGCGGCAGCAGACCGGTCATGAACCTTTCGATCCTTGTCTGCTCGTCGGACAGCATTTTAGCCAGAAAGATAACCATGCCGAGCTTCATGAATTCCGAAGGCTGGATGCCGAACGATCCGATGCCAAGCCAGCTTCGGGCGCCGCCCCGGACGTCCCCGATGCCCGGAATAAGAACGATGATGAGCAGCCCGAAGCAGATCAGCAAGCCGACCTTCGCATAACGGGCCCATATCCGGTAATCGGTGTTCATCGTGACGAACATGGCAGCCAGCCCAAGTACGGCGAACAGCAGCTGCCGCTTGACGAAATAGAACGAGTCGCCGTAATCGTGAAAGGCGATGACGGCGCCGGCACTGTATACCATGACAATTCCTATCGCCAGCAAAGAGAGAATGGATCCGATAAGCCACAAATCGGGAGCGGTCCGTGCTTTGACCATTGCGGTACACCTCATTGGACAATGTAGGGGCTTGAACACCCCCCTACTTAAAGACTATGCACCGCCGCCTTAAACATTCGTCCGCGCTCTTCATAGGAAGGGAACATATCCCAGCTCGCGCAAGCCGGCGACAGCAGCACGACATCGCCAGGCTTGGCATATCCGGCCGCCAGACGAACCGCTTCCGATACGGCTTCCGATGCATTATCTACATTGTCGACGACCGCTACGTTCGTTAAACCCGCCTTCGCGGCGATGGCGGCCAAAATCTCTCTCGTCTGGCCCATCGTGACGACGGCGGCGGCCCGCTCCTTCAGCACCGGAACGAGCTCCAGGAAATCGAGCCCGCGGTCCAGGCCGCCGGCGATCAGGACGACCGGCGCTTCGAACGCCTCCAGCGCCATCAGCGTCGCCTTCGTATTCGTTGCCTTGGAGTTGTTATAGTACGATGCGCCGTTCACCTCGCCCACGTATTCGAGCCGGTGCTCCACGCCCCGGAACGAACGGAGCGGCTCCGCCAGCGCCGCAGGATCGGCGCCCGCCGCAATCGAGATCGCAACGGCCGCCAAGGCGTTGTCCACATTGTAACGCCCGGGCAGGCCGATCTCCCGCACGCCGATGATCGGATGCAATTGCCCGGCTTCATCCGCGTACACCAGTTGACGATCTTCCTCCTCCCCTTCCCCGGACCCTGCCGGATAGGGAGGCTCTACATATACGCCGCATTCGACGCGCTGCGTGGACGACACCCACCAGATTCGGGCCCCGATCTCCGGAGCGAGCGTCCGGCAGGCCGCATCGTCCGCATTGAGCACGGCGACATCCCCGTTCGCCATATTGCGGAACAAGCGGGCCTTGGACTGGACATAATCCTCCATCGTCCCATGATAATCCAAATGGGTCTCCGACATGTTCAGCAAGCTGGCGACACGCGGACGAAAGGCGGATGTCCCCTTGAGCTGGAAGCTGCTCAGCTCGGCGACCAGCACGTTGTCCGCGCTCGCTTCTTCGGCCGCCTGGCAGAGCGGCGTGCCGATATTGCCGGCGACGATCGGACGAAGCCCGGCCGCTTCGAGCATATTGCCGACCCAGGTCGTCGTCGTCGTCTTGCCGTTGCTGCCCGTGATGCCGATAATCGGCGCCGGACTGAGATGATAAGCGACCTCCACCTCGGTCACGACCTCGATGCCGAGCGCGATCGCCTGGCGGACGGGCGGCGCCGTATACGGAATGCCCGGATTTTTGACGACGAGCCGGACGCTGGCATCGAGCAGATCATCCGGGTGATGGCCGCATACAACACAAATGCCCAAAGCTTCCAACTCCGAAGCTTCAGGGCATTTGTGGCGCTCTTTCTTATCATTGACGGTTACGAGGGCACCTCGTTCATGAAACGTCTTAGCCACACTGACGCCGCTCTTGGCCAGGCCGAGAACGACGACGCGCTTTCCTTGGTACGTATCTGGATGTTCCATCTGCTACAACCCCTTGTTGATCCATAATCCGAGTCCGGCGAGCACGATGCCCGCGAGCCAGAAGGTGATGACGACGCGCCATTCCGACCAGCCGGACAACTCGAAATGATGATGAATCGGACTCATTTTGAATACGCGCTTGCCTCGCGTCTTGAAGGAGACGACTTGAATCACGACCGACAGCATCTCGATAACGAAGATGCCGCCGATAACGAGGAACAGCAGCTCCGTCTTCGTCAAAATGGCGATCGCCCCGATGGCGCCTCCGATGCCGAGCGAGCCGGTATCGCCCATAAACACCTTGGCCGGATGCGCATTGAAGACGAGGAAGCCGAGCACGGCGCCGATCATGGCTGCCGCGCATACCGCGGCCGCGATCTCGGAGAGCTGCATCGCGATCAGCGCGAAGGCCGCCAGCGCGATCGCGCTGGTGCCGGACAGCAGGCCATCCAGGCCGTCCGTGAAATTGACCGCATTGCTGATCGCCAGCATCATCAAAATGATGAACGGATAATAGAACCAACCGAGGTCGAGTCCCCACGACGTGCCCGGAACCGCCAGCACGGTGCTGTGATCCGACTGCCACAGCAGCACGCAAATGACGGCGGAGCACGCCAGCTGCCCGATCAGCTTCTGCCTCGCGGTCAGGCCGAGCGAACGCTTGAACACGATTTTGATATAATCGTCAAGAAATCCAATCAGTCCGAAGCCGAGCGTCGCGATGAGCAGCACATAAAAATCAATGTCGGTTACCGAAAATTTCAGAAAAGCAAGCGTGAAGGCGAGCAAAATAATGGCGCCGCCCATCGTAGGGGTGCCTGCTTTTTTCAAATGGCCTTGCGGGCCGTCATCGCGGACCTGCTGTCCGAACTTGAGCCTGCGAAGCAGCGGAATGGTTAGCGGACCGAGGATGACAGCCAAGATGAAAGATACGCCCATTGTCATTAACATCAATTTGAAGTCCAATCCCTACACCTCCCGTGGCCCCACAGACGAATCCGTGTTACGGATCCAGTCATTTACAACTTCTTCAAGTTTCATTCCCCGGGATGCCTTGACGAGCACGATATCGCCGGGTCTTATTTCTTCCTTCAAATATGATTTCAAGGATATTTTATCCTGGAACGGGCGCACGGCCTCGGCAGCCAGCGAGCGGCGGGCTCCTTCGGCGATATGCCTGCCCAACTCGCCGTACGTGAGCAGCAGATCGACCTTATCCGGGCGTAGCTCCGCTCCGATCTCGTAATGGAGCGCCGCTTCCTGCGGTCCCAGCTCCAGCATGTCGCCGAGCACGGCGATGCGCCGCCCGCCCTTCATGCCGGCCAGCACGGACAAGGCCGCCCTCATCGAGGTCGGGCTCGCATTGTATGCGTCATTCATTACGATCCAGCCTTGCGGCGTGACATGACGCTCGAAGCGCATGCCGCTGATGCGCGCCCCGGCCAGTCCGGCCGCAATCTGTTCGTCCGTCAGGCCGAAGCGGCGTCCGACCGCCAGAGCGGCCATCGCGTTCATCACATTATGCTGCCCCAGCAGCGGGATGCGGAAGACAGCCTCGCCTTGTCCGCCGGCGGAAGGCACGGCGAATACGGTGCCGCTGCCGTCGCCGTTCATGCGCGACAGCCGCAGCTCGCATCGTTCGCCCAGCCCGAAGCGGAGCAAGCGGATGCGATCCTCCGGCTCCCGTTCGGACAGCGCCAGATCGACAAGCGGTTCGTCCCCGTGGCAGACGAGCAGCCCCCCGTCACGCAGCCCGGCCGTAATCTCGAGCTTCGCCCGGGCGATCTCCTCCCTGCTGCCGAGCTGCAGCAGATGAGCGTCCCCGATGTTGGTGATGACGGCCACGTCCGGTCTCGCCAGCTTCGAGAGCAGCTCGATCTCGCCCCGGCCGCTCATGCCCATCTCGAGCACCGCAATCTCCGTCTCCGGCGGCATCGAGAGCACCGTCAGCGGAAGCCCGATATGATTGTTGAAGTTCCCATCGGTCTTATGTACCCGATATCGTTGCGACAAGACGGACGCCACCAGATCCTTGGTCGTCGTCTTGCCGTTGCTTCCGGTAACGCCGACCACCTGAACCCGGGTTTCCGCGAGATAAGCGGCGGCCAGCCGCTGCAGCGCCGCATACGTATCCTCCACGATAATAAGCGGCGCGGAAGCGCCGGGAAGCGCCCGATCCGCCTGCCAGAGCGATCCGGCCGCCCCGGCGCGCAGCGTCTCCTCGACATAGGCATGGCCGTCGAATCGTTCGCCGGCGAGAGGAACGAACAGCCCTCCGGGCAGCACGGAGCGGGAATCGGTAAATACGCCGCGCACCTCCGCCGAGCCTGCGGACGGATCCGCCAACGCGCCGCCGCACAGCTCCGCTATATGTTCCAAGGTTGTCTCTATCACTGCACTTTTCCCCTTATCGCTTCTTTTGCTACCAAGCGGTCATCGAAATCAAAGGTTTCGCGGCCGATAATTTGATAGGTCTCATGCCCTTTCCCCGCAATCAATACTACATCGCTCGGGCTTGCCATATCAATAGCCTTCGCAATGGCGGCTCTTCGATCGACGATGCATTCATAACGGTCGCGGCTGACCTCCATCTCCGTCAGCCCCCGTTCGATATCTTCGAGAATCCGGTCCGGATTCTCGGTGCGCGGATTGTCGGACGTAATAATGGAGTAGTCGGCATACCGGGCCGATATCTGGCCCATAATCGGGCGCTTGGTCCGATCGCGGTCCCCGCCGCAGCCGAATACGCAAATGATGCGGCCTTCCGCGAATTCCTTGACGCTCTGCAGCACATTCTCGAGGCCGTCCGGCGTATGAGCGTAATCGACGATGACCGTATACGGCTGCCCGGCCTCCACGGCCTCGACACGTCCGGCCACGCCCGGCACCGCTTCGAGGCTGGCGCAAATGTCGTCCAGCGCGATGCCTTCAATCAGCCCAACCGCGATGGCGGCGAGCGCGTTGCAGACATTGAACTTGCCGACCATGCGAAGCTGCACGTCGGCCGATCCGCGGAACGTATGGACGCGGAAGCTCGTTCCCTTGCCGTTCATGCGGATGTCCTCCGCCCGAATATCGGCGGACGCCGACAAGCCGTACGTCAGCGTCTCTGCGGCGGTCAGCTTGGCGAAATGCGCCGATGCCGGATCGTCCGCATTCAGCACGGCATAGGAACGCTCCGCCTCTTGCTCGGAGAACGTGTTCCCGAGCCGGGAGAACAGCAAGCCCTTGACGTCGCGGTACGATTCCATCGTCTCATGGTAATCGAGATGATCCTGAGTCAGGTTCGTAAATACGGCGGTCCGGAAGCGGCAGCCTTCCACGCGGCCCTGGTCGAGCGCATGAGAAGACACCTCCATGGCGACCGCCTCCACGCCGCAGTCGGCCATATCCCGCAGCGAACGCTGGAGTTCAAGCGCATTCGGCGTCGTGCCCGACATCGGCAGCTTGCGTCCGTCATAGCGCATCTCGATCGTGCCGATCACGCCGCTTTTGCGGCCGGCATCCGACAAAATCCGCTCTATCAGATAAGTCGTCGTCGTCTTGCCGTTCGTTCCCGTCACGCCGATCAGCTTCAAGTCCCGGCTCGGCGAACGGTAGAAGGCATCAGCCAGCACCGCCAGCGCATGGCGGGCCTGACGGACGATAATCTGGGGAACCGCAAGCGGCAGCTCCCGCTCCACGACCAGCGCCGCCGCTCCCTTGTCCACGGCCTGCTCCGCATAACGGTGGCCGTCATCCGCCGTGCCCGAGATGCAGAAGAACAGATCGCCCGGCCGAACCTGGCGCGAATCGACCGCCAATCCGGTCACCACCGCAGCTTCGTCTCCTGTATATTTCACATTCAGCATTCGTTTGCATGCTTCGGACAATCGCATTTCCTGCATAGTTATTCCTCCGTCTCCGTGCCCATGTAGATGCGGATCGTCGATCCCCGCTCCACACGGGTTCCCGGCTTGGGCGCCTGGTGGATGACCGTGTTGCCCGTGCCGGATTTGGCTAGTTGAAAGTTCATGTTCATGTCTTCGTAAATATCGGTCAACGTCTTGCCGACCAGATTGGGAACCGCCACAATCGGCGTCTCATTGTATCTATATTCGCGGGGTACTTGTTTCTGACGCGGTTCCACTCCCATATAATGGAGCGCGTCCTCCATGATGCGCTTGACGATAGGAGCGGCAATCAGCCCCCCGAACTGAATCCCTTGCGGATCGTCCACCGCCGTATAGATGACGATCTTCGGATCGTCCGCGGGGGCGAACCCGACAAAAGATACGATATGCTCATTCGGCGAATAACGTCCGTTCACAACCTTTTGCGCCGTGCCCGTTTTTCCTCCGACCCGGTAGCCGTCGATGAACGCGTTGCGTCCCGAGCCTTGGGCGACGACATGCTCCAGCGCGTCCCGCACCTTCGCCGACGTCTCGGGAGAGATCACCTGCCGGACCATCTCCGGCTCGACTTCATCGATGATCATCCCCGTCTCGGGATGCTCGAACGACTTCGCCACATGCGGACGGTACAGCTTCCCTCCGTTAATCGTCGCCGACACGGCCGCAATCTGCTGGATCGGCGTCACCGATACGCCCTGTCCGAACGAGGTCGTCGCCAATTCGACCGGTCCGACCCGGTTCAGCTTGAACAGAATTCCCGTCGCTTCCCCGCTCAGGTCAATGCCCGATTTTTGGCCGAAGCCAAAATTCCGTATGTACTCAAACAGCGTCTCCTTGCCTAACCGCTGTCCCAGCGTCACAAAGCCGGGGTTGCATGAATTGCCGACCACCTCGAGGAAGGTCTGGCTCCCATGGCCGCCCCTCTTCCAGCAGCGGAGCCGGGCTCCCCCGACCTCGATGCTCCCGGGGTCAAAAAAATGCTCGTTGTACAAATCGACCTTGCCTTCCTCAAGCGCCGCGGCGAGCGTAATGATCTTGAAAGTAGACCCTGGCTCGTACGTCATCCAGATCGGCAGGTTGCGGTTGTACACCTCCGAGGAATATTCCTTGTACCGCGCCGGTTCATAATTCGGGCGGCTCGCCATCGCCAATATCTCGCCGTTGTTCGGATCCATCGCAATCGAGATGATATGCTTCGGCTTCAATTCGAGCATCGCCTGATCAAGTTCCCGCTCCATTATTGTCTGTATTTGCTTGTCAATCGTCAATTGCAAATTTAATCCATCCCGCGGCGGAGCGTACGTTTCCGAGGAATTCGGCATCTGGCGGCCCTTCGCGTCGGACAGATAAGACACGCTTCCCTGCAGCCCGCTAAGAGCGTCATTGTACTTCTGCTCGATGCCCGTCAGCCCTTGATTGTCGATGCCGGTGAAGCCGAGAATATGGGAGGCCAGATCCCCGAAGGGATAATATCTTTTATTATCCTCTGCGACAACAATGCCGGGCAAGTTCATTTCCCGCACCTGCTGGGCCGTTTCAAGCGATATTTTGCGGCCTCCCGGCTTAATATGGACGATAGACTTGCGTACCTTAATCATCCGTTCGACATCCTCCGTTTTCATTTGCAGCACCGGCGCCAGCCGGGCAGCCGTCGCCGCGGCATCCTGAATCTGGGCGGGAACGGCCATAATCGTCGGCGAAGTCACGTTATAGGCGAGACGCACCCCGTTCCGATCGAGCACTTCCCCGCGCTTGGCCGTAACCGGGATGTCTCTGCGCCACAGTTCCTCCGCCTTGGCCGTAATTTCCCCGCCCTCCCACAGCTGGACATAGGCAAGACGAACGACGAGCGCTAGAAAGCCAAGAGACACGAGTCCGGTGCCGATGAACAGCCGCTTGCGGACCGTGACACTGGATAATTTCACGGTAACCCCTCCTTTGTCCCACTTGGGTTCATAACCAACCTATTCGGGACAACCAGGGGATAGAACAAGCTATGGCCTTCTCGGCTCCAATTTTAGGTCGACGACGCGCTTGCCGTTGTCTGTCGAGGCCTTTTGCTCGGTCACGTAGCCTTCGCCCTCGATCCGCACCTCGATGCCCAGCAGCGAGGCGATTTCCATGACATCGCGCAGCGATTTGCCTTTCATATCCGGCATTTTCAGATTTTCCGGCTCATCGGTCAGCAGGTAGACCCGCTGGCCGGAGCCCAAATATTCGCCCGGCGCCGGGAATTGGCGCTTCACTTCCTTGCCAGCGCCGACCGTCTGGAAGACGATGCCCTGCTCGGCCAGGCGCTTCTTCGCCTCATGGGGCTTCAGCCCCTGGATGTTCGGCGCCTTGACCAGCCGGATTGGGCCTTCGGATTTGCCCGCCTCGCCCGGCTTCATCTCATGGGACGTCGGCACGCCCATATAGCGCAGCGATTTGGAGACGATATTTTTGAAAATAATCGGCGAGACGAAGCCGCCGCCCTCCCAATATTTCTGCGGATCGTCGACGACCACGATGAGCGCGATCCGGGGATCCTCCACCGGGGCAAAGCCAATAAAGGATACGACCGCGCGCGTAGAGTCGTACTCCCCGTTAATAACCTTGAGCGCGGTTCCCGTCTTGCCCGCGACCCGGTAGCCTTCGATGTACGCGTTCTTCCCGGTGCCGATCTCCTGGTCTGCGACGACCTGCTCCAAATACTCGCTGACCTGCTTGGCAATCTCCGGTTCGATGACTTGCCGCACCACTTCCGGCTCCCGCTCTGTCACTTCGCCGGTCACCGGGTCCTCGATCTTCTTCACGATATGCGGCTTCATCAGCTTGCCGCCGTTCGCCACCGCCGAGACCGCCATAATCTGCTGAATCGGCGTCACTTTGATCTGGCCGTGGCCGTATGACGCGGCAGCGACGTCCGCCGGATAGGTGAACTGAACGAAGCCCTCGTATTCCCACGGAATCTCGATGCCCGTCTTTTGCCCGAAGCCGAACTTGTCTATGTAGGACTTGAACCGCTCCTCCTTCAGCATCTCGAAGCCGAGCTTGACGAAGGCGACGTTACTGGAACGCTTCAAGCCTTCCAGATAGGTGATCGTGCCCCACGTCGTATTGACGTCGTGAATAGGGCGTCCGCCCGCATAAATTTTCCCCGATTGGAAATAGGCATCCGGATCGAACAAGCCTTCCTGAACCGCCGCCGCGAGCGTTACGATCTTGAAGGTCGATCCGGGCTCGTACCCGCCCTGCACCGCCGGATTGAAAAAGGCGCGCTCATTGTCAAAATCCCAGTACGCATTCGGATTGAACGACGGCCTGTTCGCCAGGCCCAAAATGTCGCCCGTCTTCGGATCCGCGGCGATAACCGTAATCGTATGCGGAGAATATTCATTGTACACCTTCCGAATCTCTTCTTCGATATACTGTTGGATCGTGCGATCGATCGTCAAATAGAGATTGTCCCCGTCCCGGGCCGGCGTGTAAATCTCGGACGCCTTCGGGAGCTTGTTGCCCATCCGGTCCTTCTCGTACTGGATCGCCCCGGCCGTGCCGGCCAATTGATCATTATACAGCTCCTCGATGCCGCCGACCGGTTTTCCGTTTTTGTCGGTATAGCCAAGGACATGCGCGGCCATGTTGTTTTTGGCATAGAACCGCTTTACCTCCGGCATCAGATACAGCCCGATATCCTGCAATTTGGTCTGTTCCTTGAGCGACTCG
This sequence comes from Paenibacillus dendritiformis, assembly GCF_015845845.1. Taxonomy (GTDB): domain Bacteria; phylum Bacillota; class Bacilli; order Paenibacillales; family Paenibacillaceae; genus Paenibacillus_B; species Paenibacillus_B dendritiformis_C. Next base: position 25,934 of record NZ_LDIG01000159.1, on the reverse strand, counting down.
GTGAAATCGCGCAGCTTCTGCGCGGTCTCCTCCTCGATCTTCCAGCCCTCGTTCCGCACCTCGCGATGAACCAGGTACTTTCCGGTCTCCGGATTTTTTTTGCGGACAATGTCATAGAGCTCGTTCTCCGGCTTGCCCAGCACCTTGTGAAGCTCCTGGACGATAAGCCGCTCCACGTCGATATCCTGCTCGACCAGTTTAGCCTGTGTTTTTAACTCCTGGATCAAGCCCGGGTTGACCGCGACCGTATACGCAGGGGCATTCATGACGAGCACTTCCCCGTTCTGATCATAGATCGTTCCGCGCACCGGCTCGATGGTTCTCTCGGTCGACCACGAATTTTTCGCCAGTTCCATCCAGAAATCTTGATTCCACACCTGATACCAAAACAGACGAGTCACGATGACAATAAAAAAGAGGGTGAATAAGCCCCCGATTGTCAACGTGCGCAACTTGATTCGTTTGACCATCTTCATCCCTCGTTCAATCCCCTATAGCTTGTTTGTATACTTGAATCTCTAACGGCGTCTCGGGAAATACAAGCCCGTTCTTCCGCGCGATCTCTTCTACCCGTTTCCAGTCCGACAGCTTTTCGACTTCTACTCTCAACACGGAGGTCTGATCCTGCAGCGATACCGTTTCCCGCTTCAAATTCTGAATCTTCCGGTTCATGTCGTAGATCTGGGCATATCGCCCGATGAGAACGAGCGCTACGGCCGTGCACAATAGAATGGTCAGCAGATACAACAGCTTCTCCCTCGTCGGCAATGTGTTCTTGCGGACGACGGTCTTCGTTGTCTGGCGAACCTTGGGCCTCGGCTGCTGCTGTCTCTCCGGCCGGACGGCCAAATTACCGCGAGTATAAGCCATCTTCTGCTCTCCCCTTCATTACAATTTCTCGACAACCCGTAATCTCGCGGAGCGAGAACGCGGATTGCGCTCCAACTCTTCCGCGCTCGGAACAATCGGCTTGCGCTTCGGCAATGTCAAAATATCCTGCTTGCCGCAGGCGCACATCGGCAGATCCGGCGGACAAGTGCAGCGGTTCATATATTGGTTGAATGTCTGCTTGCATATCCGATCCTCCAAGGAATGGAAGGTAATGACAGCGACCCTTCCGCCCGGCTTCAAGCAACGGATGGCTTGATGGAGCGCCTGCTCGAACGCCCCCAGCTCGTCGTTGACGGCGATGCGGAGCGCCTGGAAGCTGCGCTTGGCCGGATGGCCTCCGGTCCTTCGGGTAGCCGCCGGAATCCCGGCCTTGACCAGCTCGGCCAGCTCGCCGGTCGTCTCGATCGGATGATCCGCCCTCGCCTCCGCGATGCGGCGGGCGATGCGGCGAGAAAATTTCTCTTCCCCATACTCGAACAGGATGCGGGCGATCTCCTCTTCGGACCACTCGTTCACAATCTCGCGGGCCGTAAGCGAAGTGCTCCGATCCATCCGCATGTCCAGCGGCGCGTCATGCTGATAGCTGAAGCCGCGCTCTCCTTCATCAAGCTGCGGCGACGATACCCCGAGGTCGAACAGAATGCCGTCCACCTGCGGCACGCCATCAACAAGCGGAGCCTTCGCCTGACGCAGCGCGTCCTCGATATGGCGGAAGTTCGTCTTGATCATCGTTACCCGATCAAGGTAGGGAGCCAGCACGTTCGCGGCATTGTCCAAAGCCCAATCGTCCTGATCGAGCGCGATAAGCCGGCCGTCCGCGGACAGCTTGGATGCAATGGCCGAACTGTGCCCTGCCCCTCCCAGCGTGCAATCGACATAGATGCCGTCAGGGCGCACATTCAGCCCGTTCACAGCCTCCTCTTTTAACACCGTTATATGGTGAAACACATGTTATTCCTCCCAGTTTTTCCTGTTCCCGTCTATGTTGTCTTTCATCTTTTCACGGTTCGCTACCCCTGGAAATGGAAGTTCAAAAGCGGACTTTTTGAACAACCTCTCAAAAATCAAAGTCAACCAATGTCTCGGCTATTTCCTCAAAGGTGGACGCGGACTGCTGCATATATTGTTCCCAAGCGTCCTTGCTCCAAATCTCCACCCGGCTCTGCACGCCGACAATCATGCATTCCTTGTCCAGCTTGGCATGCTGGCGCAGGTGGGCGGGAATGTTGATCCGGCCCTGCTTGTCCCACTCGCATTCGGTGGCGCCGGAGAAGAAAAAGCGGGTAAACGCCCGCGCATCCGCCTTCATCAAGGGCAGTGCCTTCAATTTCTGTTCGAGCAGCCCCCATTCTTCCATCGGATAGACGAACAAACATTGATCCAGGCCACGCGTGAGTATAAAGGTGGAGCCCAAGGAGTCACGCAGCTTGGCGGGAATGATCAGGCGGCCTTTGTCATCGATGATATGTTGATATTCACCCATGAACATCTGCCACCACTCCTCCCCCTAAATCCACCACGATGCCCCACTTTCCCCCACAACAAAAGAATACTTCGCCGTAAACATAAAAAATCCTGCTTGTCAGCAGGATTTTTATTTCATATTACTTTTTGTTCCCGGTATCGGCTTCAGCGCTTATTCCCTCGGCCGCTTGTCCCTGTTCCCCGCTTCCGCCGGTTCGGAAGGGGCTCCCGGCAGCGCGGCTTCCGCAGCGGTCCGGCCGCCCGTTACCGGCTTGCCGTCTGCCCCCTCCGCCGGCTCCGGACCCGCTCCCGCGCGTTCAGGCTCGCCCGCCTGTCCGGGGAAGGGCGCGTGCGGATGCCGCCGGCGGCCTCTTCTTCGCTTCGCAAGCAGCCAGATCGGAACGCCGGCGATGGCCGCGGCGCAGGCAAAAGGAAGCAGCGCCGTCAAAAATAAGATGAGGACTTGAACGAACTGGACCAGCGTCTCCCAGCTTTGAACGAGCGTATTCGCCATCCGGGTTCCAAATGCGTTTTTCAAGCCCTGCACGACAGGAGCGTTGACCGGCTGATACAGTCTCATATTTATGGTCGACATGGCCACATGATTATCCAAATACCGCTTGCGCCCGACAATCTGCTCGATCTCCGACTGCACGGAACCGAGCTCGCCGGAGAACTGGACCAGATCGTCCGCAATCGTCGCCTTCTCCATGAATGCCAGCAGCCGGGCTTCCATGGCGCGCCGCGCCGTCAGTCTCGCTTCCAGATCGACATACTCTTCGGTCACGTCATTGGCCGAATATTCGCGGTGATAATCGAGCGCTTCCCATGTCCCCAGCTCATCGAGGAAAGTCGTAAATCCCGATGCAGGCACCTTAATGACGAAAGAGCCTCCGCGCTCGCTCTCCGATTGTTGATCGGAGAACTGCAGCACATATCCCTTCGAGCGGTCGACCAATTGCTGCAGCCGCTGCTTGGCGGCTTCATAGTTTTTAACCTCCATCCGGATATTTGCCTCATAGATCAGCTTCCGGTCGGCCGGGACGAAGCTCGCTTCACCCTGCTTGGCAAACCCGGCTCCGGCAGGCGACGGGCTCTCCGCCTCATCCATTGCCGCTTCCGATTGTTTCATGACTGCTTCGGCCTCGGAGGCTTGATCTGACGAGACGGCTCCGCAGCCGGCCGCCAACGCCAGCAGAAGCGACCCGAGCAGAAGCGCTCCGAAGCGGGCAAGCCGCCTTATTCGGCCTTCCGGCGTCTTTTCGGTTTCCCTTGCCTTCCTCAACCCGATACTTGCCATCACCCATACTCCCCCTTTTATGTGGCACATCTTCTTCCGAACCGCTCTGGATGTCTTCGCAATCTGTACCTTTCCTAACGGAATATGGAAATGAAATGTTGCGGGCGTGCGGCCTTTGATATACATACAAAAAACCGCCCGCTTCTTTGCCTTCCGTGAAGCAAAGAAGCGGGCGGCCGTAATGCGGCTGTTAATGCTCTTGCCAGCTCGCCAAATACGATTGCTGTTCAGCCGACAGCGTGTCGATCGAAATGCCGAGCGACTCCAGCTTGAAGCGGGCGACCTGCTCATCCAGTTCGTATGGCACATTGACAACCTTGCTGCCGATGCGCTCGTAGTGCTCGTTCACATATTTCAGCGACAGGGCCTGCAGGGCGAATGTCATGTCCATAATCTCTGCCGGATGCCCGTCCCCCGCTGCCAGGTTGACGAGACGGCCTTCCGCCAGCAGATAAATGCTGCGTCCGTCCTTCAGCTTGTATTCTTCGATATTTTTGCGGACCGTGCGCACGTTCTGCGCGCGCGCTTCCAGCTCCGGCTTATTGACTTCCACATCGAAGTGCCCGGCGTTGGACAAAATCGCGCCATCCTTCATCACGTCGTAATGCTCGCCGCGAATGACATCGCGGTTCCCCGTGACCGTGACGAAAATATCGCCTGCGCGGGCCGCTTCGCTCATCGGCAGCACGGTGAAACCGTCCATATACGCTTCGACGGCCTTGATGGCGTCAATCTCCGTCACGATGACGTTCGCGCCGAGGCCTTTGGCACGCAACGCCACGCCTTTGCCGCACCAGCCATAACCGACGACGACGACCGTCTTGCCGGCCACGACGAGATTCGTTGTCCGGTTGATGCCGTCCCACACCGATTGGCCTGTGCCGTACCGGTTGTCGAACAAGTATTTGCAGAAGGCGTCATTGACGGCCACCATCGGGAATTGGAGCGTGCCATCCTTCTCCATCGCCTTCAGACGGAGAATGCCTGTCGTCGTCTCCTCGGCGCCGCCGCGCACCTGCTCGCGCAGATCGGGACGCTCCGAGTGCAGAATCGAGATCAGATCGCCGCCGTCGTCGATAATCAGGTCCGGCTTCGTCTCCAGCGTGCGCAGGAGCAATTGCTTGTACTCTTCCGGTTCCGGATTGTATTTCGCATAGACGGTAATGCCGTCTTCAACCAGCGCGGCGCAAACATCGTCCTGCGTCGACAACGGATTGCTGCCGGTAATCGTCACATCGGCGCCGCCGGCCTGCACGACCTTGGCCAGGTAAGCCGTCTTCGCTTCCAGATGGAGCGAGATCGCCACCTTCAAGCCCTTGAACGGCTGTTCCGCTTCGAATTGCTTGCGAATCCGGTTCAGCACCGGCATATGGGCTTGCACCCAATCGATCTTCAAATGCCCTTCAGGGGCCAATGCAATATCGCGGATGATGCTTTGGTCCGCTGCTTTTGTCTGACTCATCCTCTACACCCTTCCCTTCCTGTTATAGCTATCGTATTCAGCAGAGGCGCGCCCGTTGACCCGGATAGGCGGCCATTGTTACAGCACAACCAGGCGGTTCTCCCCGTTCCACAGCACAGGAGCTTCCATGAGCGGCTTGAACCAGCCGTCCCCATAGCGGCAGGCGTACATCAGCATATTGTAGACGCGCTCCTGCGGCCGATCCTGCGGATAGAGCGTCAGCCTCATCCGCTCCCACTGGCGAAGCCCCGATTCGTGCTGCTTCTGAAGCGCATCCTTCGCCCGGTGGTGGAGGAAGTCGATCTGCTCCAGCACCTTCGCCCGGTTCGTATCCCCCAGCCGGCCAAGCGCGGGAAGCGCTTCGTTCAGCCGGGCGAGCAGTTCTTCGTACCGGGTATCGACATCATGGCGGAGCGAAGCGAACCGCGCATCGAGTCCCAGTTCATCCTGAGCCTTCAGCCACGCTTCCTTCCTCTCCTCATAATGCCCGATGATCTCTTCGGCCGTCAATTCATATTTCCCAAGCAGCTTGTTCACGGTTCCTTCCAGGCAGGTAAAGCCCATACGCGGCCAAAGCAACGGCATCCGCATGCCGAGCGCGCGGAAAGCCTCCTTCGTCTGCGCCCAGTACGCAATCTCGCCGGGACCAAGGACGGTGGCCAGCACCGGGAACAAATATTCCTGCATCAACGGGCGGGTCAGCACGTTGTTGCTCAACAGATGGGGGGCCGATTCGGCGGCAGCCATCAGTTCATCCTCGCTTCGGAACAGAGTTCGGTGCCGGTCGGTAAAGCCTCCCTCTTCCTTGAACAGCAGATGCCGCTCTCCCTCGTGAATCAGGAACAGATTCGCTCCGTTACCGGCGCGGTCCGCCTGAGTCGGGAAGCCGCGCGAGGCCAGCTCGCGCTCGCTGTCGCCATAGGCCTGTCTCAGCCGGTCATTCTGCGCGATGAGGCTGCGGAACATCGGACCCTCGACCTCTCGCAGCTCCGGATCGGCCGAATCGAGGAACACGAGCCCGTATGCTCCGAACATGCTTCCGAGCAGCACGGCGCACGCGTCGGTTAGCGACGCGAGGCCGGCGGAAGCTTCCCGCACCCGCTCCATCAGCGCCGGCTTGAACTCCGTAGGCGGAAGCAGGGCGTCTGCCTCGTTCAATACCGCCTCCCATTGCTCCTCATCCAGCCGAATGCTGCTGACCGGCGCGCGCGTTCCCTCCTTTTTCTCGATCCGAACCCGGGTCACGGAAGGCTCCGGCGTGAGGAAGTACGCATGATTCACTTCATCGAAGTCATGATCCTCTCCCGCGATCCAGAAGATCGGAATGACCGGACGGGCCAGTCTCGCCTCCGCCTCCCTGGCCATGCGGATCATCGATATCGCCTTGTAAACGACGAGCAGCGGGCCCGTAAACAAGCCGCCCTGCTGTCCCCCGACGACGACGAGCGCGTCGTCCCGCTCCAGCCGATCCAGCGACTCCGTCACGGCCGGATAATCGTTCCTTGCCTTGTTATATCGGCGCAGGACGGAGACAAGCCGCTTGCGATCCGCCCGCAGATGCGCCGCTTCATCCACCCAGCGGACGCGCGCCTCCCAATCGCGATCCGGATGGTATTCATACAGCGATTCGATAATCGCTTCGTCCCGATCTATGTATCGTCTTGCCAATGATTGCTGTACAGGTATGTTCAATATAGGCCAAGTCATGTAAGCCGCCTCCTCTGTCTATCGTCTCGATTGTACACAATGCGGCTTGGGTACGTCAAAGAGGCGCTGCCTGCTTCCCGAAGGGGCTACACGCTCGCGACATATGCAATAATGCCGATGAGCAGCAGGATGATATATAGGATGCTAAGAATGAAGAAGGCCAGTCTCCAGATCGTCCTCGCCAGCCGCTGGACATGAATTTGGCCGTATTTGCGGTGCTGAAGGCCGCCAAGCAAGCCGATGGCAAGGAGCAGCATGAGACAGATCCAATAGAATCCGGCGGAGGAGCCTGTTACCGTATTAAAGAGGCCCCCGACTGATGCAATAAGGAAGAATGTCGTCACGTCCATCGCCAGCATGAATGCTTTTTTCTTGGGCCTGACCCAGTAGGAACCGGCAATCCACACGATGATGAACGGAAAAAACGGCAATGCCGATAAAAAGACGAAAATGGTATACATGGGCGGTGTGACTCACTCCTTTGGACAGAAGAAGTAGATGCTAGCGGTGTCTTGGCTCGCCAGCCCGGATCAGGCGGTATATCGTCTGATGCAGCGGGGTCCCGGCCCCATGGCGCGCGCCGAGCCGAATAATCGCGCCCGTAATCGCCTCGCATTCCGTCGGGCGGCCGGCCAATATATCTTGCAGCATGGAAGAGGTGTTGCCGGCCGTAAGGCGGCACACGTCCAAAATCCGCTTCCATGCGTCCTCTTCATTTACCGGGATGCCGGCGGCCCGGTAGACCCTGGCCGCTTCAGCCAACAAATCGCGCATAAGCTCCATCCGTTCCGCCTCGTCCAGCAACTCGCCGTTCTTGACGCGCAGCAGCGCGGTCAACGGATTGATGACGGCGTTGACGAGCAGCTTTTGATAGACCATGTCTTCGATGTTGTTCGACACAAACGCCTCAATTCCTGCCTTTTCCAACAAGTTCTTCGCAGAAATGCAGGAAAAATTCAAGGCTTGAGCCCGCGCATCCTCCTCAGCCGCGGCCGGGCCGATCCAGGTTGCTCCGGATCCGGTATGACGAATCCGGTTCAGACCCTCTCTGGCGGCGGCCTCCGTCGTAACCGCGACCGCAAGCGAGCGGGAAGGCCATACCTCTGTCAACGCTTCGGCATGGCCGACCCCGTTCTGGAAGCAGACGAGGGTGGCGTTAGGCTGCCGCGGCATCTCCCCCAACGCGGCGAGCAGCTCGGGCCCGATATGCGTCTGCTTCACGAACAGCCATACCATCCCGGCCTCCCAGCCATAGCGGCTCAGCCGGCCTGGCGCCAGCTGGAGCGGGAACGCTTCTATCCCTTTATAACGGGATCGCTCCCCCGACATCTCCACCACCTCGAAGCCTTCGGCGCGGATTCTCTCCGCCTGCTCCTCCGTTCGCGTCCATAGCCGGACCCCGGCCTTCCTGCCGGCCAGCAGCCGTCCCGCGAACAAGAGGCCAAGCGCGCCTCCCCCGATAATATCGACAATCATGTTCCTCCCTCTCCTTCCTCCGATCCTCTATCGGCTCGTTTTCGTTATATATGAATGATTGAACACGCACTATCAGTGTCCTTGTTATATCAAAGAATCACCAAAAACACAAAAAAAGCGCCAAGTGAGAGAATTCTCTCGCCAGGTGCTTTCCTTGCGCCGTCCTGCCTTTGCCGGGGACGGAAGCCGGCTCCTATTCGATTCGCTCCAAATTGCCGTTCGCGTCCATACGGAACCGCGTCTTCACATCATCGTCTTCCTCGCTCAGGATAGCCAGTCGGCGGGCACGGTCCATAATTTGAATGAGCGCTTTATAATCATCGTTCACCGTACGATAGTCGGTCTCTACCACGTTGACTTGCTTGGAGAGCTCCTCATTTTCCCGCTGCAGTCGAGCGCAATATTCTTCCTTTTCTTGCAGCTCTTTTTCCATATGCTTGATTTGGCGGGTCATTTCCTGCACATTGTTGCGCATCTGGCGCAAATAGCGGATAACCATGTCCATCGACAACGATTCTTCCGTCAACATCTCGCCTTTCAAATCGTTGTCTTCTCCCTCTTGCAGCGCAAGAGAAGCGACCTGAGCGCCCAGCGGCTGCTTTTTCAAATAATTGCGCTTCTGCCGCTGCGCTTTGGCCAGCTGTATCGCCGCCTCGTACTTTTTGCGGACGCAGCTGTTCCAACGGAATCCGCACGCCGCGGACGTGCGTCCGATCTTTTCTCCCACTTCCTCAAAAGCGGCCAACTGGGTACTGCCTTCCCGGATGTGCCGAAGTGTAACTTCCGCTAAAATCAAATCATCATCTGCGGTCCATGCATCTTGCCTTATTGCTGTCATGAAATAACCTCCTAACGACTTCCATCATTCATATCGGTCGCAAGCAGCTACGCCGCGTTCGCCATCCGATTATTGGAGCGGAGTATACTGCCGCTTGAAATAACCGCTTATTCCATCTCTATGCCCATGCTAGATTTCATAGAATCTATCGGATACTAAAATGTATATCCATTTTCCCTAGGAAACATACGTGTGCGTGTCCATGCTTTATATCACATTTATGAAGATCTGAACAAATTATTTGGTTTTTCGTCACGGTTAATCGTTTACATAACCAATTGCGAACGCTATAATATCATTAGAAAAGTGGGACCGATCGTAACGAGAGGAGGATGAATCGTGGCACGAATGTATCGCGTACTCGGCTTCTGGACATTAGTCATCGGTCTAATGGCGTTTGCTGGAGACATGATCGAGATGGCTCTGCTCTTCTTCATGCAGACCGCCTTCTTTGTGTTGTTGGGATATCTGAAATTGTCCGAGCGTACATATATACTTCTGTTCTGGGGGTACATGCTTGTATGCTTCACCGGCTTCTCTTACTGGACCGTATTCGTAATGGGCAAGCCGTTCTAAGGCGGATACGCCGAGGTGACGATTCAGGATCTGCTGATGAGCAGCACATAACAGATACGGCCGAAGCCTTCGGGCTTCGGCCGTTCTTTATGTTCAGGCCGCCTCCGCTGCCGTCTGCCGCGCCGGCGGCTATGCGGAAGCCTCCCGGGCCAGCAGCAGGACGCGGAACCGTTCGCTCAGCCGATCGCTCAGGAGAAGCTGCCGGATCGCCCGGTTGCGCCGCGCTTCCGGACTGAACGGATCGGGCTGCGCATGATCGACGAGTTCCTGCAGCAGACCTTGCTCCAGGAGGAAGGCTTGCTGGGTCAAGTAATTCCGGATCAGCGCACCGGCTTCGAGGGCGGCCTGCTGACAGACGCTGAAATCGACCATGGCCGTTATATCCTGCTCGCCGATATGAATCCACGGATTGTCATGAGCGCGGTGCCGGTGATAGCACATCAGCGTCCCGTCGACGCGATGCTCCGACGTCAATTCCTCCGTTATGTCGCCATAATCGATGAAGATGAATTCCGCGTCGGAGGCCTGACGCAGCATCGTTCCGAGCCAGCCGCTCATGGCGATGCCGGCGTCGCAGATCCGGCCTTCCGGCAGCTCGATCCGATAGCGGCTCAGCCACCGCAGCACTTCCGGTTCTGCCGGAAGCCAGACAGGACGGAAGCTATGCTCCGCTTCCTCCCAGACCACGAAGCATTGCTCGATCTGTCCGCCGGATGCGCGGATGCGCTCGACCGGGAACGCATCCAACAGCTCGTTCGCGAGGACGAAGAGCCGGCTCCTGCCCGCCTCCCGCCGATAATCGGCCTCCGTCCACCAGGAGACGGGAAAGCCTTCGCCGCTCAGCCGCTCCTTGGCCAACTGCGCATGATAGGGACTCGCTTCCACGATGGCATACCGGCAGCCGCTGCAGCGATCACGGCGCAGGCGCTCGTTGATGTGTGCGGCCAGGCGGCCGTTGCCCGCTCCCCACTCGACGATGGTGAACGTGTCCGGCGTCCAGCCTCTCTCTGCTGCCTGGCGCTGAATATAGACCGCGATCATCTCCCCCATCGCGCTCCCCACGTCCGAGCTCGTATAGAAATCGCCCTCCTTGCCGATTTTGGGGCGATTCGACATGTAATAGCCGCCTTCCGGATGGTACAGGCAGCTTTCCATGAAGGCGGAAAAGGGAATGGCTGCCTTGGCGGAATCGCGGATGCGATCAATTAGATATTGAATGAGAATGGAATTCGAAGGATAATGAGACATGGCAACCATCCTTTCTATTCATGCAAAAAATAGACCATGCTCGACCGGGATTTGTGCCTGCCGGGCCCTGCTGGCGGCCCGATGCAGGGTCATGCAGCGGCGGAATGGCCGTTGGCCCGTTCCTGTCCCGCCCCGCATACGGAGCCGGGAAAGAGGTCATATCCCGTCCGGACGAGACATACGATGAGTTGTGCATACCGTTTGTAAGGGGGGAACCCGATGTCACTGGCACAGCGTGCGCGCTATGCGCTGTTGGGACTCGCATTCATACTTCTCTTCTCCATTGCGGTGCCCGGTGCCACTCGTGCGGAACCGACCGTTCATACAGGCTGGAGCAAGGAACCGACCGAAGCGGAGCGCAAGCTGCTCCAGCAGAGCTTGTCGGTGACCGAGCTTAACAAAGAAATCGAGCGCATCGCCGCGAAGGAGTCGGCCGCGGCGGGAGAACGCCGCCAGACGGAAGACGCTCTGCGCAAGCAGGCGGCCGCCTTCGATCTGAAACGGGAGCAGGCGGGCCGCGTGCTCCGCGCCTATTATATGGGAGAGCGCGACATGCTGCTTCAGGCTCTGCTCTCCGCCTCGGACGAGCACTCCATCTGGCTGCTGTTCGATTACTATCAGTTCCTCTTCAAGACCGACCAAGAAATATTGGAGGCGTATTCCGAGCAATTGCAAAATCTGAATCGGCTTCGCGAGACGTTAGCCCGCACGGAACGGGAATTGTCGCAGGTCAAGGAACAGCTTATCCGGCAGCGCGACAGGGTGGACGCCCTGCAGCGGGAGCTTGATTCCAATCTGGCGAACAGCAGCGATCCGGAAGCGATGAGCCGGCTTATCCAGGAGTTCACCTCCTACTGGCAGAACATCGGCATGTATGAGGTGCGTCGCCATTTCCGCGCCCTGGCCGATGCGATGCAGAAGCTGCCGGAATTCGTGAAAAAAGGCGGCAATCTGCAAATCGATGGTACTAAGTATACCATTACGATCCAAGAAGAAGAACTGAATCAGTTTTTGCGCGAGCAGGATCCGATTTTCGAACAGTTCTCCTTCCGCTTCCAGGATGGTTCGGTATCCGCCGAAGGGGAGAGCGCCGGACTGAACGTTTTCGTTCAAGGCCATTATACGCTGGAGAGCGAGCCCGAAAATATGATGCTGTTCCATGTCGACCGCCTGATGTTCAATGGCCTGGAGCTGCCGGATACGACCCGCTTGCAATTGGAAGAGGAATTCGATCTGGGCTTCTATCCGCAGCGGCTGGTCTCGTTCATCGAAGCCACCGATGTCATCGTGGAAGACAAGCGGATTACGGTCAATCTGTCCATGAAATGGTAAGCAACGCAAACAACCATCAACCGCAGCCTTCATTGCCGGTTGATGGTTGTTTTGTTGGTGCTCTGACTCTCTGCGTTCATATGCCGACTCCATTCCAGCTGCAGCTGCTTCGTCGCGAGCTGCCCGGCCATCCAGCGGCCGGCGGCCCCGGACCATCGCTCCAGCCCTTCCGCCTCCTTGTATACATGGCGTTTCCGTTCCTGCTTCGGCCGAAATGGCTCCGGCAGCAGCCGCTCGCCGCTCTGCGAGAGATACGCTTGCTCATGAACGGGAAGGACGGACAGCGTATCAAGCCATTCCTGCTGGACAGACCATTGGGTCATATAAGCGATCCAGCGTCTCGCCTCCTGCTCCGCTTCCGTATGCGACGCGAGAACATAGCTGCGGCTCGCGACCCATTGTCCCGCCGGCGGCGAAGCCTCCCCGGCCGGCTCGACGGCCAGCGGGGCGCTCGCTTCCAGCGCCGCTTCCGAATACGGGACGATCGCGAAGGCGATCTCTCCCGCCTTCAGCTTCTCCCACGTATCCATGTGGCTGGACTCTGCGCTCCAAGGCTGGAAATGCGCCAGATACGGCTCGAGCTCCGGCAGCGTCTGCTTCCACCGGACCTCCGAGGCCTCTGTGCTGTCTGCCTGCCTCCCGGCCCATTCCGGGCCCCCGGGGGCTGCCACGAATTCCGGATGAAGCAAGCCAAGTCTCCAGAAAAGCGAGAGCAAAGCCCGGTGATCCTCCGCGTGCCACGCGAACCATTGCTGCGGCAGCCGATCGCCCGCCTCCGGCGAGATGGCCGGCGGCGGAATGATGCCGGACGAAGGCAGATTGTCCGGCGCTTCCGCCGGCGTCTCGGCCTTTGCCGGCGCATTCTCGTCGAACAGCCGCTTCCACCCGCTCCAATCGCTGGGCAGAACGGTGGAGCCGCCGGCGGTTTTCACTATATTTTTGTTCCACACGAGCACATAAGGATCTAATTGAACCGGCATGCCCCAGGCGTACCCGTTCCACCGCACCCGGTCGCTTAGCCATGCCGGAACCGCGTCTCCCCCGCTCATCGACGGATCCAGCGGCAGAATCCAGCCCTTTTGAGCATACGGGATGACCGATTCACTGTCGAGCAGCAAAATATCAGCGCTCTGCTCTATCTGCATCGCCTTCGGCCACTCTTCCTCTACCTGCTGAGCGGAACTGTTCGCCAGCTCGACGTAAATGCCGGTCTCGTCCATGAACATCTGGTTCAAGCGCCGAAGCTGGATGAAGGACATCGGCGGGAGCTGCACCGCCACCTTCAATTGCTTCAACGGCTTGGGGCCCGCGTTATCCGGCGACGGCTTCACGTCAGTGTCCGGAGAGACATCCTGCACCGCCTGCTGCGGGACGCTGCCGCTGAACTGGAACAACAACAGCAGCGAGACGAAGACCATCATGATCGTAACCAGCGTTTTTTTGAATTGCGGCATTGCCCTCTCCCTTCCGTCCGTACCTCACTTCTCCTGATATCTATTGTAGCACCGTTGGCCTACCTTGTCCTTACCCCGGAGTGCGTTCATGGCAAAAATAATAAGCCCGGAGCACTATTTGGCTCCGAGCCATTCCTGTCCAGCCTGTGACGCGCCGGCTGCAACGGTCTTGAAGATTTACAGCAAATCGGCCGCAATCTGGGCAAGACGCGATCGTTCCCCTTTCTCAAGCGTCACATGGCCGCTGATCGCCTCGGCTTTGAAGCGTTCCACCAGATAAGTCAGGCCATTGCTCGCCGCATCGAGATACGGATGGTCAATTTGCGCCGGATCGCCCATCAGAATGATTTTACTGCCTTCTCCGACCCGGGAGACAATCGTCTTGACCTCATGCTTGGATAAATTTTGCGCCTCGTCAATAATAATGAATTGTCCCGGAATAGAGCGGCCTCGAATGTAGGTCAGCGCCTCCACCTGAATGTTGTTCATGCCCACCAGGATTTTGTCGATGTCCCCGGATTTTTTCGTGTCAAACAGGAACTCCAGATTATCGTAAATCGGCTGCATCCACGGGCGCAGCTTCTCCTCCTTCTCGCCGGGCAAATATCCGATATCCTTCCCCATGGGCACGACCGGCCGCGCAATCAGCAGCTTCTTGTACTTCCGTTCATCTTCCACCTTCATCAGCCCGGCGGCCAGCGCCAAAAGCGTCTTCCCCGTGCCCGCCTTCCCGGTCAGCGTCACCAGAGGAATGTCGTCGCTCAGCAGCAGTTCGAGCGCCATCCGCTGCTGGGCGTTGCGCGCCGTAATTCCCCATACCGGATCATTGCTCAGATAGAGCGGCTCCAGCTTGGTGGCCTCGGCATTTACCTTGAGCAAGGCCGATTTGCTCGTGCCGATCTCGTCCTTCAAAATGACGAATTGATGCGGATGCAGCCGCAGGCCGAGCTGCTTCAAATGAAGCACGCGGCAGGAGTAGAATTCATCGATAATGCTGGGGTGAACATGAACGGAGAAGAGCCCGCTGTATAACTCATCCTCCGATTGCACCGTCCGGTCGGACAAATAGTCTTCGGTATGCAATCCAAGCACATCCGCCTTAATCCGGACAAGCACATCCTTGCTGACGAGAATGACCTCCGCCGGATGCTCCGCATTCTTTTGTTCCAGTTGATAATTCAGGGCGACGGCCAGTATGCGGTTATCGTTCGATACCTCTCCGAACATCTCCTGCACCTTGACGAAGCTGCGATGATTCAATTCCACCTTCAGCGTGCCTCCGTTGGGGAGACGGACGCCATGATGCAGATGACCGTGTTCCCGCAGGCCGTCCAGCAGCCGCGACACTGTTCTCGCATTGCGTCCGAGTTCATCGGCATTTCGTTTTTTGGAATCCATTTCTTCGAGGACAACGGCAGGAATGATCACTTCATTGTCTTCAAAAGCAAACAGCGCATTCGGATCATGCAGCAGCACGTTAGTATCCAATACAAATATTTTGCTCATTGGATTCTCCTTTCGCCGAACAGACCGTTCCAAGAGGGAGGGCATGGCGATTCATTTTTGCATTACATAAAAAATGCCGCGGCCGTTCACACTATACTCAATCGGAAATCTCATTCTTTGAGGGTCAAACAAAAGGAAAGGTTGATACGTGATGCATAGATTGCTGGTTGCTATCGTGATCATAGGAATGCTCGCCGGATGCGGCAATGCGAACAGGCAAGCGACACCGGGAGGTTACGCGGGAGGGCAGGCTCAGCCGATCCAGGACGGCAAGCGCAACATTCAAGACGCGGGGGCGGTAAGCCAACATCTGGCCGATCTGGCCCGCAAAGTTCCCGGCGTCAAGAACGCGAATTGCGTCGTCTTCGGAAACACGGCGATCGTCGGGATTGATGTCGATTCCGGGATGGAACGCTCCCGGGTAGGAACGGTGAAATATTCCGTGGCCGAAGCCTTGAGCAAGGATAAATATGGCGCCAACGCGCTGGTGACGGCCGACATGGACATTAATGCAAGACTGCGCGAGATGGCCGCCGATATTCGGCAGGGCCGGCCGATATCCGGCTTCGCGAACGAGCTCGCCGATATTGTGGGACGCATCGTTCCGCAAATTCCGAATGACGTCAAGCAGATCGAGTCGAATGCGCCGGAACCGGGCCCTACGGACGGAGCCCGCTCCCAGCAGGCCCGTTAACGGCCAGCCGTCAGGCGCAGCGGCCAGAGTCTGGATAAGGACGCGTCCGCTGCCGTTCCAGACCGGGCAGGAGCCAAGCGTTCCTAAATGCAGCAAAAAGCCTAGTATGTACTAGGCTTTTTGCATGGGTGCCGATCTCGCCCCATCCACAGGCGCGCGCCGGCTGGAGGCCTTGGTCGGCCTCGGGCGGCAGCATGCCGCTTGCCGGCATGTTCGGCATTCTATCCTGCTGTCCATTATGCATCGCGGCTGGCTGCTTCGGCATGGCTTCGACCTCCTACACAAGTTCGCTCCCTGTCATTCTATTGTATTATTCTGAGATGCAAAAATTGCACACAACTTGTATAGCTAGGCCGCATGTGAAGGGGAAGCAGGCGTCTCCACCGGATCCGTCGTCCCCTCCGGAACGGCCGGCTCCTTCAGCGATTTGCCCGCCAGAATGTCCTTCAGCGCCTGCTTGGCCTCTTCCAATTTATTCTCGAACGGATAAATATAAGGACTCTTCCAGTCTCCGTCGACCGAGATGTAATGGATATTATCCTTATCAATCGTAATATACGTGGTCAGGGCGCTGCGAATCTGGGAAGGCAGCATATCGATCGTGAAATTGTCCGCCAAGGCGTCAATGACATCCGTCGCCTTCGTCAGGCCGCCCAGCGACTGCATATTGCTGACGATCTCCTTCAGCACGGCATTTTGGCGCTTATTGCGGTCGAAATCGGTCGTTCCCGGCGTCTGGGGACTGCATCGCCAGTTCGATTTGCGGTAACGGACAAAGTCGAGCGCGTTTTTGCCGTCCAGATGTTGAAAGCCCTTGCTCAAATTAATATTGGTGCCGTCTTCCTTGTCAACGTAGCACATATCCTGATCGACATTGACATCGACGCCGCCGACCGCATCGACCAGGTCGACGAAGCCTTTGAAGTTAATGACGGCCGTATAGTCGAGATCGATGCCTAAATATTGGCCGAGCATCACCCTCATCTCGTCTTCCGGCGTCTCGCTGTCCAAGGTGCCCCGCTCTTTCATCACATAGAAGTTAGGATAAAAATGATTCAGCTTATCCGGTCCGTAACCCGGAATATTGAAGTACGTGTCCCGCGGCAGCGACACGAGCACCGCTTCCTGGGTGTCGGGATGAATCGCGCCGACCATGATCACATCCGTCCGCTTCCCCGGAAGCTCCGGCCGGTAATCCAGCCCGAGCAGCACGAACGAGAAGGGCTCGCTCTTCGGCGTCAGCGTGGCCTGAACCGTGCTCGTTCCCTCTCCTCCGACCTTGGCGGTGGAGATCTCATCCAGCTTATTGTTCGCATACAGCAATATGTATCCGGCGTAACTGATGACGCCGAGAGATAAAATGATAATCGCAATGAGAATGCCCTTTACCCATTTCGGCATGCCTTTGCGTGCCGAAACTGCTTTTACGCTCTGTTGTTTTCTCGGCGGCAATGGTGTCGATGAATTCATAGTTCCTCCACATCATGTTAATCGTTACTCGTTGTATTTCGGATTCGCTTCAATGTCTTTCCACAGCCGTTCCGCTTCTTCCCGCTCGAACCGCTCGGAATGCGAGGCCCCGTCCCGCTCATAGGTTACGACATAGCTGTCCTCCGCCTCGCTCCACTCCGCGGCGACGAAGCCCAGCCGATGATCTTCGCGCAAAATATCTTCAAAAAAAGCAACCGTCTCCTTCGCCGCCCCATCCTCGGGGCGGGCATCCGCCACGATCTTAATCTGCAGCCAATTGAACAGCGCAACCGGCAGCTTCATCATATGCGCCCTCGTCCCTTCTGTTCAGATGCCCGCTGCCTTCACGGCAGCGGGTCAATCCTAATCAGCCTTGATTATTCGCTTCTTTTTTGCGCCGCCGCTCTTCCACGAAGTAGCGGATGCGCACCATGAACATTAAGATGACAGCCACGGACAGACACTGCACGATCGGCAGCTTGTCGATCTGGAAAATAAGAAGAATGAACGCCCCGACCGCCATAAACAAATACACCAAAATTTCTTTGAGCAAGGGCAGCTTCTGCTGCGTACGGAACACTTTATTGAAGATGTACACCATGAACGCAAAAATAAGCACGTAGCTTATATATGGATGGGATGCCAGCCACGCTTGCATCGAGGGTCACTCCTTTTCCAATGTTGTCCAAATCCCATTATACATGGGATTCGGACATTTTGCGCACTTTTTCTGCCCGTTCGCGTTCGCTCTTGTTCAGAATTTTTTTGCGAAGCCGGACCGTGGACGGAGTAATCTCGCAGTATTCATCATCGTTCAAATATTCCAGAGCCTGCTCCAGCGAGAACTGGCGCGGCGTCTTCATGCGCACCGTCTCGTCCTTCGTCGCCGACCGGACATTCGTCAAGGCCTTCTCTTTGCAGATGTTGACGACGATGTCGTTGTCGCGGTTATGCTCGCCCACGATCATGCCCTCATACACTTCGGTGCCCGGCTGCAGGAACAGCACGCCTCGATCCTCGACGGACAAGATGCCGTACAGGGTGCTTGTGCCCGTCTCCGTCGAGACCAGCACCCCTTGATGCCGTCCGCCGACCTGGCCGCCGACATAAGGACCGTAATGGTCGAACGCATGGTTCATAATGCCGTAGCCGCGAGTCAGCGTCAGGAAGGTGGTGCGGTATCCAATCAGCCCGCGGGCCGGAATCAGAAATTCCAGGCGGACCTGGCCGTTCCCATGATTGATCATATTGACCATCTCGGCCCGCCGGGTGCCCAAGCTCTCCATGACCGGACCGGTGCAATCTTCCGGAATGTCGATCACGAGCCGCTCGATCGGCTCCATCTTTTTACCGTCAATCACCTTTACGATGACCTCCGGCTTCGATACCTGGAGTTCATAGCCTTCGCGGCGCATATTCTCGATCAGAATGCCCAGGTGAAGCTCGCCCCGCCCGGAGACGATGAAGGCCTCCGGACTGTCGGTATCCTCCACCCGCAAGCTGACATCGGTCTCCAGTTCCTTCATCAGCCGCTCGCGCAGCTTGCGGGACGTAATCCATTTTCCTTCTCTTCCGGCGAACGGACTGTTGTTCACCAGAAAGGTCATCTGCAGCGTAGGCTCGTCAATATGAAGGACAGGCAGCGCCTCCGGATGCGCCGGATCGGCCAACGTCTCGCCGATATTGATGTCCTTGATTCCGGCAATGGCCACGATATCACCGGCCCCGGCCTCATCGCGCTCGATCCGCTTCAATCCTTGGAAGCCGAACAGCTTCTCAATCCGCGCCTGCTTCACTTGGCCCTCGCGGTTGATGACGGCGACGGACTGCCCCTGGCGGATGCGGCCCCGGTTCACGCGCCCAATCGCAATCCGGCCCATATATTCATTGTAGTCCAGCAGCGTAACCAGGAACTGCAGCGGCTCATCCGGGTTCTCCGCCGGAGCGGGGATATGCTCCACAATGGTATCATAGAGCGATTGCATGTTGCTGTCCTGCTGCTCTGGCGTCAAGCTCGACGTCCCGTTCAGAGCGGATGCGTAGACGACCGGGAAATCGAGCTGATCGTCATTGGCATCGAGTTCGATGAACAATTCAAGCACTTCGTCAATGACTTCATGCGGCCGTGCATTCGGACGGTCAATCTTGTTGACGACGACGATCGGCGTCAGATTATGCTCCAGCGCTTTGCGGAGCACGAACTTCGTCTGCGGCATGCAGCCTTCGAAGGCATCGACGACCAGCAGCACCCCGTCGACCATTTTCATAATGCGCTCCACTTCTCCGCCGAAATCGGCGTGACCCGGAGTATCCACAATATTAATCAAGTAATCTTTATACGTAATCGCCGTGTTTTTGGCCAAAATCGTAATGCCGCGTTCACGCTCCAGATCGTTGGAGTCCATGACGCGTTCCTGCACCACTTCATTCTCGCGATACGTTCCGGACTGCTGGAGAAGCTTGTCCACGAGCGTCGTCTTGCCATGGTCAACGTGGGCGATAATAGCGATATTGCGAATGTTTTGTCGATCTTGCATACTTGAACCTTTCCCTTCTGGATGTGAATGACAAGCATTGGAATCGGCCTCGTCCGCGGCGAGGCGAACAAGGCGATTCATCAAGAAAAACGCCGGAATGAGGCGGCGTTTCTACTCGGACGGAATGGTGTTCTACATGTTGCGGCATCTTAATATCTTCGGCCCAAGCGGCCGAACACGAGGCCGGCTCCAACCACGATAAGCGCAATCGCAATCATGTAGAGGCTGATTGTAATCATGAGCATCAGGATAAAAAAGCCGATCCCTACCCCGCCGAACAACAGCGAACCGAGCCAAGCGTTCCGCGGATGGAGCGGATCTTCCACATAATAACCGTACAGGCCTATCCCTACCCCAATCAGAAGCAGAGGCCACAGCCACGTGAACAGGCCGGCGCTAATCCAATGGGTCAGCATGAACAGGATGCCGTACACGGTCAGCATGCCGGCAGGCACCATCGTAACGGGCGGGGCGATTCTGGCCCGAACGAGAGCGTACGCGCCCAATCCGGCAAGAAACATGATGAGCGGCCACAAGGTGCCGCCGATAAAAGCAAAGACTCCCCATTTTCCCAACAATATAAATAAGCCTGCAGCGAAGATAACGATGCCGATTAATTGTTGATTTTTGCCCATTCGACAATACCTCCATGCATCATGGTTACGATTTGATTAAACAGGGTGCGGCGTTCGGTTCATTTTTATCTTTTCTAGTGTATATGAAAGTCAGGAAAAATACCACCATCACCTGAAAATTTGCAAAATCCGCAAACGGCGCAAAAAAACAGCCGTTCCCCGAAGAGGGCAGCGGCTGTGTTCAGGCACCGCATCATCGCACCATACGGGTGTTATTCTGTTCCGATCTTGCCCTTGCCGCGAAAAAATACACTGAGAAGCAATGCCAATCCGGCCATTACCCAAGGAAGACTCTCTTCCAGGCGAAGTCCCGGCCGGTCTAACCAGGCGATGATCTGCGTATCGGACGCAATCATCTCCCCGGCGGTGTAGGCCAGAATTCCGGCTCCCGCATACATGAGCAGCGGCAGCCGCTCCAGCCAGCGGCTGATGATCGTGCTTCCCCACACGATAAGCGGAATGCTGAGGGCAATGCCGAGGATCACGAATTCCATTCGCCCCTTCGCAATGGCCGCAATAGCCAGCACGTTATCCAGGCTCATTACGAAATCCGCGATCAAAATGGTGCGGATCGCCGTCCATAAGGAGCCATCCTCTCTCATCGCATCCGGCTCTTGGCGGGGCGAGGCGGACAATTGGATGGCGATGGCGAAGAGCATCGCTCCGCCAGCCGCTTGGAGCAGCGGGATTCGCAGCAGCGTGACGGCCGCCACCGTAAGCACGCAGCGCATCAGCACGGCGCCCCCCACGCCCCACCATACCGCTTGGCGGCGGTAGTGGCCGGGAAGATGGCGGGAAGCCATCGCGATAATGACCGCATTGTCTCCGCTCAGCACCATATTAATCAGCAGTATTTCCCCTATAATCCATAACGAGTCCACAGTCCGTCCCCCCCTGTCTACTACATGTATGAACAGAGGAGACAGGCTATGACGTTTTTCTGCGCGTGAACCGCATGAGAATCCTGTCTTGCGTGTTAGAACCAATCATCCGCCCGGGCGGGCGCGCTGTCCGGCTTGCCGGGTGCTTCCGCTTCGGGCGAATCTTGCCGTTCCGGCCCGGAGAGGACAATCGCCTGGTCAGGGCTTGCGCCGGCCCGCAGGACGAGGGATTCTGTCTGTTCCACCGCCGCTTCCAGCAGCGCTTCATAATCCTTCAACGAATGCTCGGCATATTCGACGACACGCAGATTCGGATTCGTGGAAGGCGATTTCGGCACGAACAAGGTGCAGCAATCCTCGTACGGCAGGATGGACAGATCATAGGTTCCGATCTGCTCCGCAATGCGGATAATTTCAGTCTTGTCCATCGTGACGAGCGGACGCAGAAGCGGCAAATCGGTCACGCGCCCGATGACGTTCATGCTCCCGAGAGTCTGGCTTGCCACTTGCCCGAGGCTGTCCCCCGAGATAAGGGCCCCGGCTTTGCGCTGTTCGGCCAACCGGGTCGAGATTCGCATCATCGCCCGCCGCATGAGCGTAATCATCAAATTATCCGGCGCATCTTGATGCAGCCGCGTCTGAATCTCGGTGAACGGGACGAGGTGCACCCGCATCCGTCCGGCGTAGTTGGCCAGCACCTGGGCCAGATCCAGCACCTTCTGCTTGGCGCGTTCGCTCGTAAACGGATAGCTGTGGAAATGAATCGCCTCGATTTCCAAACCTTTGCGCAGCGCCTGGTACCCGGCAACAGGGCTGTCAATTCCGCCGGACAGCAGCAGCATGGCCCGACCGTTCGATGCCAGCGGGAAGCCCCCCGCGCCCGGAATCACCTCATTGAACAGATAGGTCCCTTCCTCGCGCACCTCGACATGCAGCTCGATATCGGGCTGGCGCACATCGACGGTAAGCTGCGGATATGTGCGCAAAATCGGCGCGCCCACCAGATGGTTCATTTCTTGCGATCCATGCGGGAAGTCTTTCCAGGCTCTCCGGGCCGTGACCTTGAAGGTCGTGTTTTCCCCCGGATTCATCTCGGCCATAAGCTGCAGCGCCGTCTCCACAATCGGTTCCAGCTCCGAAGGGGCCCTCTTGACCGGACTTAGCGACACGATGCCGAATACCCGGCGAAGGGCGCCAACCACCTCATCTATCGGCTCACCGTTCAATTCCACGTACATCCGGCCGTACACCCGGATAATTTGGGCCTGCGGGAACGGCGCCAGCACGAACTTGACATGCTGGTAAGCGGCTTTTTCAAATCTGCCGCGGTTCTTTCCCTTAATGGCCAATTCCCCGTATCGGAGAAGTATCATATCGTAATTCATAGCTGGTTCGGTCCTTTCCTTTCCCCTGTTTATCTTCGGCTTGTCCGCATGGGAGCGAGCCGCTTCGTCACTTCCGCCAATGCGTCGGCCAGCCGGCCGATGCTTGCCTCATCGGTATCGGCGCCCATGCTGATGCGAAGCCCGCTCGCCGCGCGTTCCGCATCGTTCGTCATCGCCATCAGCACCCGGCTCGGCTGGTGCAGCTTGGAAGAGCAAGCCGATTGGGTGGAGACGATAACGCCCATTTCTTCCAGCGCGTGCACCACCACTTCGGACTTCATGCCGGGGAACGACAGATTGACGATGTGCGGCGCGGCAAAGGGAAGCGGCGGGCTGTTCACCACAAGCGGCTCCAACTGCTCCAACCGGCGTAGAAGCAGCCCGCGCAGCTCGGACCAGCGCTCGTAATTCGCCTGCTGCTCTTCGACAGCGAGACGGACCGCCTTGGACAGGGCGATCACGCCCGGCACATTGACGGTGCCCGGCCGGAGACGGTGCTCCTGCGCTCCTCCTGCGAACAATGGCTTCAACGGAGCATGTCCCCGCCGCAGCAAAGCCCCGACTCCTTTCGGTCCCCGGATTTTATGCCCGGAGAGGCTGTACAAATGCACGCCCCACCCCTCCAGATCGACCGGCAGCTTGCCCAGGCCCTGCACGCCGTCCACGTGGAACACGATACCCGGATGGGCGCGCACGATGCGGCCTGCCTCGGCAAGAGGCTGTACCGAGCCGGTCTCATTATTGACATGCATAAGCGAAATGAGCGCCGTCTCCGGCCGGATCGCCGCCTCCAGCTCCTCGGGACGGATGCGCCCATGATCATCGACAGGCAAATAGGTGATGGCGACGCCCTCCCGCTCCAGCTCCCGGAAGCATTCGTAGACGGAGGCATGCTCGACAGCCGACGTGATAATATGCCGCGAGCGGCCCCCGGCAAGAGCGCGCACCGTTCCCAATATGGCGAGGTTGTTGCTCTCGGTCGCCCCGGACGTGAAAATGACGTCGTACGGAGACGCGTTCAACGCGCCGGTCACGACTTCGCGGGCCCGCCGGACCAATTGCTCCGCTTGGCCTCCCATTTGATGAATCGAAGAGGGATTGGCATATATCTGCTCCATCACTTCCGCCATCGTCCGAATGACGTCCGGATGCGGAGGCGTGGATGCGCTATGATCAAAATATAGCATTGACGCCGTTGATGTTTTCAAGCAAATCCTCCTTTAAACAAAAAAGATCAAAACAGCATGGGAAGCGCAGCCACTATCCCCGCTTCCGCCGTTGTTGATCCCCTTGCAACTTCGACATTACTTGTTATTTTACACGTTTTCGGCGGATCGCACCATCTTTTTTGCATTGGACTTTTCATTCTATATGATAAAGAGCTTGTCCCCGCCACAGCGGTTACAAGCCCTGAACAGAGTGTGATTACATGGATGCCAGCAGCATCAGGCGAAGCACGATGGCAAAAATACCAACGATGATGGCGATCATCCCCAAGGAACGGCTCCCTTGCAAAAACGACAGACCTCCAAGCGCTATGCCGCTCAGGCCAAGCACGAATGGAAACATGATGACCGATAGAAGAGAAAACCCTACGGCGACAGCGCCCACTCCCGAAAAATGATCGACTTCTTCTCCCCGTTCCTTCTCAACGTCAGCGTTTATCGCCTCCCGAGGCGACAGAGTTCCTGCTTCGGCAGAAAATTCGGTATCCCGCGCGATCGGTTCACGGTTGCGGTTCTTTTTGTGGCGGCGGCCTTTCGCTTTCATCCCATGCACCTCCCGTACCTTCTGTTACTTCGGTTCAAACGTTTGGCAGCAGGTTGCGGATGATTTGGAAGCCTTATCTTTGTGGGGGCCATATTCTTCGCCGAATTCCGACTTCAAATTGGCGGATGCATGCTTATCGATTTCGATCATAATCTCGCTGGCTTGACAGCGGTAATCTCCCCAGAACTTGCAGTTGGATACACTGCAATTCACCAATGGCTTGTCACTCATGTCAGTCACCTCCGTTACACAGGATGTCCTGCCGCCGCCGCCCCTATGCCGTGCCGGCATACCATTTCCAACACAAAAAGACGCTCCGTTCCAACCCGAAGCGTCATTGACTATCATTCCGTTATTTGTGCGGCTGTCCGCCGGCCAAGCTTGGCCCATTCATTGGGCAAGCTGCATTCGCCGCTCTGACATATAATCGCTCTCGTAATAGCTTAGCTCCTCCCGAAGCTCTTCGAACAGCCGGGACAGTTCCTGCACCAGCCTCTTCACCTCAGGGTCGGGGGTCATGCGGAAGCGGATCGCTTCCCGGCCGGTATACGCATACCGCCCATCCTCGGTATACGCTTCATGCTTCGGATTGAAGAAGGCATGGACGCAATGATGATACAGCTCATACAGCGCTTTCTCCGCAAACGGCTGTTCGAAATTCGCCCGCCGCAGCGCTACGCCGAGCCGCTCGTAGCTGACCTCTGAAAAAACGAGCAAATGCCGGAAATCCGCCAGCAGCCCTTTGTAAAAAACCAATGTCTCTTCGTCTGTCCGCCCGCCGGCCAGTTGGGCCAGCGTATGCCCGTTCAAAAACTGCTCCAGTTGGCCTGCTGCCTGCGCCACATGGCCCCGCGCCAATTCGCATTGCTGTATTACCGTGGATGCTGACATGGAAAAAGCTCCTCCCTTAATCGCGTCATTGCATACCTGAACGCTCCAAACGAATACGATTTTGCCATTTTATCCTACCATAAATAACAGCCTGAATCCGTGAAATGAAATCATAGAAAAGTTAGAAAATGAGCCGCCGGTAAAGTAAAATAAGGAAAAAGGGAAGAATTCCCGTATTTCTTTAACTCACCCCGGAGGTGCCATTGATGAAACCCGTACGTTTTCAACTGGATCAGTCCGTGGAGATGCTGACCGCTCATTCCGGTCTTGCCCTCATTGGCTTGCTCCTTTCCCATACCCAGATTGCCAAGCGCTTGACTCGTTCCTCGCTTCCCGGTGTACATCAACCCACGGTCACTCACCCGGATGTGGTCTACGCGTACCTGGGGCTACTTTGTCAAGGGAAAAGTGACTTTG
>NZ_LDIG01000158.1 GCF_015845845.1 Paenibacillus dendritiformis | reverse complement strand
ATACTTCGAAGCTGGAGTGAAGTCGATGCAGTGGTAGGGGAGCGTTGTGTACCGGGTGGAAGGCAGACCGGAAGGACTGCTGGACTGTACACAAGTGAGAATGCCGGTATGAGTAACGAAAAGACTGGTGAGAATCCAGTCCGCCGAAAGCCTAAGGGTTCCTGGGGAAGGCTCGTCCGCCCAGGGTAAGTCGGGACCTAAGGCGAGGCCGAAAGGCGTAGTCGAAGGACAACAGGTTGAAATTCCTGTACCACCGTAGCCGTTATGAGCAATGGGGGGACGCAGAAGGATAGGGACGCGAGCAGATGGATGCTCGTCCAAGCAGTGAGGCTGGTCAGTAGGCAAATCCGCTGACCGTAAGGCTGGGCTGTGACGGGGAGGGAAAATTACAGTACCGAAGGTCTTGATTTCATGCTGCCAAGAAAAGCCTCTAGCCAGGTAAAGGTGCCCGTACCGCAAACCGACACAGGTAGGCGAGAAGAGAATTCTAAGGCGCGCGGAAGAACTCTCGTTAAGGAACTCGGCAAAATGACCCCGTAACTTTGGGAGAAGGGGTGCCCCGGTAGGGTGAATAGCCCGAGGGGGCCGCAGTGAATAGGCCCGAGCGACTGTTTAGCAAAAACACAGGTCTGTGCGAAGCCGTAAGGCGAAGTATACGGGCTGACGCCTGCCCGGTGCTGGAAGGTTAAGGGGAGTGGTTAGCCGTAAGGCGAAGCTATGAACCGAAGCCCCAGTAAACGGCGGCCGTAACTATAACGGTCCTAAGGTAGCGAAATTCCTTGTCAGGTAAATTCTGACCCGCACGAATGGCGTAACGACTTGGGCGCTGTCTCAACGAGAGATCCGGTGAAATTTTAATACCTGTGAAGATGCAGGTTACCCGCGACAAGACGGAAAGACCCCATGGAGCTTTACTGCAGCTTGATATTGGACTTTGGTACGGTCTGTACAGGATAGGTGGGAGCCTGGGAAGCCGGAGCGCCAGCTTCGGTGGAGGCGCCGTTGGGATACCACCCTGATCGTATCGGAGTTCTAACCAGGGACCGTGAAACCGGTTCGGGGACAGTGTCAGGCGGGCAGTTTGACTGGGGCGGTCGCCTCCTAAAGAGTAACGGAGGCGCCCCAAGGTTCCCTCAGAATGGTTGGAAATCATTCGAAGAGTGCAAAGGCAGAAGGGAGCTTGACTGCGAGACCTACAAGTCGAGCAGGGACGAAAGTCGGGCTTAGTGATCCGGTGGTACCGCATGGAAGGGCCATCGCTCAACGGATAAAAGCTACCCTGGGGATAACAGGCTTATCTCCCCCAAGAGTCCACATCGACGGGGAGGTTTGGCACCTCGATGTCGGCTCATCGCATCCTGGGGCTGAAGTAGGTCCCAAGGGTTGGGCTGTTCGCCCATTAAAGCGGTACGCGAGCTGGGTTCAGAACGTCGTGAGACAGTTCGGTCCCTATCTGTCGCGGGCGTAGGAAATTTGAGAGGAGCTGTCCTTAGTACGAGAGGACCGGGATGGACGTACCGCTGGTGTACCAGTTGTTTCGCCAGAGGCATAGCTGGGTAGCCAAGTACGGAAGGGATAAGCGCTGAAAGCATCTAAGCGTGAAGCCCCCCTCAAGATGAGATTTCCCACATTGGTAAGACCCCTTGAAGACGACGAGGTAGATAGGTTGGAGGTGGAAGTGCAGCAATGCATGGAGCTGACCAATACTAATCGGTCGAGGGCTTATCCTAAATTCACCCCAAAAAGTGACGTGAAGCGTCGCAGCAACACCGATTACTTTTCGGGGATCCCGGATGGTTTGATGATTTTACTTTCGCATTCAGTTTTTAAGGTACAAGGTCTTGATATGAGCATGTGAATCGCGTATAATACGGTGGACAGGCATTTTACATGCGATGTGGAGAGGTACCCAAGAGGCCGAAGGGGGCGCTTTGCTAAAGCGTTAGGGTGTAACAGCCGCGAGGGTTCGAATCCCTCTCTCTCCGCCACAGTGATTTACAACCTTTATAATATGGCGGCGTAGCTCAGCTGGCTAGAGCGTACGGTTCATACCCGTGAGGTCGGGGGTTCGATCCCCTCCGCCGCTACCAATTTCATAAGGACGCTTAGCTCAGCTGGGAGAGCATCTGCCTTACAAGCAGAGGGTCGGCGGTTCGATCCCGTCAGCGTCCACCATATTTTGCCGGTGTAGCTCAGTTGGTAGAGCGGCTGACTTGTAATCAGTAGGTCGTGGGTTCGACTCCTATCGCCGGCACCATTTCACTAAGGAGCTGTGGTGTAGAGGCCTAACATGCCTGCCTGTCACGCAGGAGAACGCGGGTTCGAATCCCGTCAGCTCCGCCATTTTAACTTTCGTGAGAGTGGCGACGCATTATGTGCACCACTTTATTTTTTTGAAAAGTTATATATTAGGCTCGGTAGCTCAGTCGGTAGAGCAGAGGACTGAAAATCCTCGTGTCGGCGGTTCGATTCCGTCCCGAGCCACCATCCAAATATGGAGGATTAGCGAAGTGGCCAAACGCAGCAGACTGTAAATCTGTTCCCGTACGGGTTCGGTGGTTCGAATCCATCATCCTCCACCATGTAAGAGCCATTAGCTCAGTTGGTAGAGCACCTGACTTTTAATCAGGGTGTCGAAGGTTCGAGTCCTTCATGGCTCACCAGTTTTTTACTTCAAGACTTCAGTGGATGAACTGAAGTTTTTTTGTTTTTTCGGCCGGGTTTGATTTGATCAAGCCCGGCCTTTTTGCGATCTGCAGGCGATAAGGGAAGCCTTGCTTCACGTTATTCGATCTCACCGCCCAATGGTATATGAAGACGGCCTCTCAGATATGATACAATGGGAACAATAACGCAGAAGGATAAGACGGGTGGAGAGATTCGGTATGGATAAGCAAGCGCTGCTGCAGCAGATTGAACATATATTGGATACCTCTCTGGAGAAGCTGACCGTACCTTCATCGACATGGAAGGAATGGACCGGTGAAGAAGCGATGGCGGACGGCCAGCCGCCGGTTCTGGCGAAGCAGGGGAACGCCTGGTATATCCTGTGGAAGCCGGGGGAGGCAGCGACGGAAGTACTGAAGCTGGAAGGCCGGGAGTTTGCCGGGCAGGAACGGCAATGGCTTCAGCTTATTTTGCGGATGGCCCATCATCCGCAGCCTTCGCTGATAGCGACGCATAGTAACGATGAGCAGCAAGCCCGCTTGTTCGGGCAATGGGTTGCGGACCGGGTGAAGGAGGCTGAGGGGAATGCGGAAGTGCCGGACAGTTTTTCCCTGAAAAGCAAGCTGTTCATTCAAGTTGTGCCGTTCCTGCTCGTCGCCGAGCATACCCATCGGGAGGTGCCCGCCTATCAAGAATTGTGCAAATTGCTCCGTTCTTACTTCGGCGGGGAGGTCATTCTCATTCCGCTGTCGGATAAAGAATGGCTGATTCTATGTCCGGAACAGTTGACCCAGCCCGGTGCCGGAGAAGACGAGAACGAAGATCGCGAGACGATGGAAGAGATGCTGACCTCCTACTGTCTCGGACTCTATGAGCTGCTGTCAAGCGAATGGGTCGGAGAGAGCCACCTGACCATCGGGTACCCGTTCACGCCGGTGAAGGGCATTCCGGGCGTCGTATCCCAATTAAGGGAGACGCTGTATTTGGGCCGGGCTTTTCACGTGACCGACAATATTCATCTGCCTTGGGAGCTGCATCTGGAGCGGCTGGTCAACAGCATTCCTGACGAGGTGCGGAAGCAGTTCCTGCAGCGGGTCGTCACCAAGGCGGATGCCTTCGCGGATCCGGAGACGATGGCGACGCTGCAGCATTTCTTCCAGTTCGACTGCAGTGTGAGCGAGACTGCCAAGCGGCTGTACATCCATCGCAACACCCTTTTATACCGATTGGATAAAATCAAGCATGAAACCGGGCTCGATGTCCGCAAATTTTCCGACGCGGTCTTGGTCAAGCTAATATTGCTATTGTATAAAGTAACAAAATAAGACGATCATTTTTTGTGCATATTGTGAATAGTTATTTGTACAGGGTTCCGATACAATAAGGGTAACCGATTTCAGGAATATACGTATAAGGGGGAAACGCACATGGCAGGCGTTCGCTTAGAGCATATTTACAAAAAGTACCCGGGATCCGATAATGCAACGGTAAAAGACATCAACCTCGATATCAAGGACAAAGAGTTCCTCGTATTGGTTGGTCCTTCCGGTTGCGGTAAATCGACAACACTTCGCATGATTGCAGGTTTGGAAGAAATCTCCGACGGGAAATTGTACATTGGCGACCGCCTTGTTAATGACGTGGCTCCAAAAGACCGCGACATCGCGATGGTATTCCAATCCTACGCGTTGTATCCGCACATGAACGTATACCAAAACATGGCGTTCGGTCTGAAATTGCGTAAATTCAAAAAAGAAGACATCGACAAGCGCGTGCGCGAAGCAGCCCGCATCCTCGATATCGAGCATTTGTTGGATCGCAAGCCGAAGGCATTGTCCGGCGGTCAGCGTCAGCGTGTCGCTCTCGGCCGTGCTATCGTTCGTGAGCCGCAAGTGTTCCTGATGGACGAACCGCTCTCCAACTTGGACGCGAAGCTTCGTGGACAGATGCGCTCCGAGATTACGAAATTGTCGAAGCGTCTGCAAACGACCGTTATCTACGTAACGCACGACCAGATCGAGGCAATGACAATGGGTGATCGTATCGTCGTTATGAAGGATGGCATTATTCAACAAGCTGCAGCACCTGACGTGCTCTACAATAATCCGGTTAACATGTTCGTTGCCGGCTTCATCGGTTCCCCTACGATGAACTTCATCAAGGGTTCTCTGGTGGAAGAGAACGGCACTGCCCGCTTTAGAACGACAGGTCTGAACGTAGCTGTACCGGCTGGCAAGGCGCAAGTGCTGAAGGAAAAAGGCTACCTCGGCAAAGATGTCATTCTGGGTGTTCGTCCAGAGGACATTCATGAAGAGCCAGTCTTCCTGGAAGCTTCGCCGAACACGGTATTTACGGCGTCGATTGAAGTTACAGAGAACATGGGTCATGAAATGTTCCTGTACCTGACTGGCATCGGTTCCGAGACGGTTATCGCACGTGTGGACGGCCGCTCCAACTCGAGAGAAGGTCAGAACGTCAAGCTTGCCATCGATATGAACAAAGTACATGTTTTCGATACCGAATCCGAATTGAACGTATTCGAAAACTAATTCGATATAACGAAAGCGGAGGTTCCCAACTGGGGGCCTCCGCTTTTTGGCATATGTATAGGCATGGCCGATCGAGGGCATAGTTTGTCGAAATTGTCAAGAGCATAGTGTGTCGAAAGCATGGTTTGTGGAGAGCCTAGCCTGTCGGAAACATGGTCGGCCCTGCCGGTCCAGGGCGATTCCTGCAAAGTTACATCTTTTTTGTCGATGTCATCAAAATTTATAGCGGCGAGGCATGATTTCCACCCGCCTGCCGTGCAACGAAGTCTACGTGTGAAGCTCTTCCATCCAGCGGGGCGACTGTAAATATGTCGCAGGTGCCCCCCTTCAAATTATCATCTGATCGCTTAGCGCCCACAGCAAGCTGCTCCTCCCCTTAACGAAGATCATTTCCGGGCCGTTGTCTTGATCGAGATGGACACGGGGGGTCATGGCTTTGGGCCGAGGTGAGCGCAAGCATGCTTAGTTCGAGCTAGGTGAGCAGCGTTTCGATTACGACCGATCCGGCAAAAGTTAATGATAGGGACATGCCGATATAAGATAAGAAAGAAAGTGCCGCTTTCAGCAGCATGTGATGGAGAATGACTCGATGCCGGGAGACCCTGCGCATGCCCAGGGTCCGCACCAATTTTTCGTGGTTGTGGCGGTAACATGTTTCTGCAATCGTCGAATGTCATTGCCAATATGTAGTGGCGGAAGGGCGGCGGCGCAAGATGCCGGAGCCGTCCGATCCTGCCTTCTGCAGCGCTTGCCCTCGCTTGCCCTATCTGGCGATGGGAACCGCTGCAGCGGTGTGGAGAACACCAGAATCGAGCCCAGAGCAAGGCAGAAGGTCGGAAACGACATGAGCACGAGAGTGACCGCAGTCACTGTGTGTTACATTTTCGAGGAAGGCTTCAAGCCTGTCACCGGACCGGGGAGGAGGGAGGAGAAGAGCAAGCAATGTTGATTTGGTAAATACGCAACATCAATATATGGAGGATGCTGTACAAAACTCTTTATATTTGGAAGATATCATGAAAAAACAATCCCGATCAAAGAGCGTGCCCCTGCGCGCTAATTGATCTGACCGGCGTTTTCCGATACGATGGTTACAATGAGGAATTGGCACTTCGTAGCCTGCGTAGACGAGGAGCGGGAACGGTTGGAGTGCGGGAGACGAAGGAGTGAACAGAATGGCCAAGAGAGTAAAAGTGGCCGAGATGGTGGAGCAGTTCCATCTGGAGGTACTGGCTGGGGAACCGGGGTTGAAGCGGCCGATTACAGTGGATGATTTGCATCGCCCCGGCCTGGAAATGGCGGGTTACTTCGAATATCACCCGAAGGAGCGCGTTCAACTCCTCGGCAAGACCGAGCTTGCGTTTTTCGAGACGCTGACTCCGGAGGAGAAGCGGGATCGGATGTATCATTTCTGTTCGGAAGAGATGCCCTGCATCATCGTGACGCGGGGATTGGATGTGCCGGAAGAGATTATCGACGTATGCCAGGAAGAAGACGTGCCCTTGCTGCGGACGCAGTTGGCGACGACGATTCTTTCCAGCCGTATTACGAGCTTCCTGGAGAAGAAGCTGGCGCCCACGACGACGATTCATGGCGTATTGGTCGACGTCTACGGGGTCGGCATGCTCATAACCGGGGGCAGTGGCATCGGGAAAAGCGAAACGGCGCTGGAACTGGTCAAACGCGGCCATCGTCTGGTCGCCGACGACGCGGTCGAGATTCGGCAGACATCGGACAACCAGCTTCATGGCTCGGCACCCGAATTAATCCGGCATTTGCTTGAGATTCGCGGCATCGGCATCATTAATGTAATGACGCTGTTCGGAGCCGGCGCCATCCGCAACAATAAGCGGATCAGCGTCGTCATTCGCCTGGAGAATTGGCAGCAGGATAAGCAATACGACCGTCTTGGCCTGGATGAGGAGACGACGCGCATTATCGAGACGGATGTGCCGCTCGTCACCGTGCCGGTTCGTCCCGGACGGAACCTGGCCGTTATCATCGAGGTGGCTGCGATGAACTTCCGCCTGAAGCGGATGGGCTACAATGCGGCGCTTCAATTCACGAATAAGCTCACCGAGACGATCGCCGAGGATATGGAAGACTTTGATTGAGATTTGCAATCTCAACCCGTAAGGAGTGTGGATGGATGGCAACGATGTTGCTGGATCCGGTGGCATTTTCGATCGGCGCGATCAAGGTGCACTGGTATGGCATTATATTAGGCACAGCCGCGGTGGTCGGCTTGCTGCTGGCAATTCGGGAAGGCAAAAGATTTGGGATTTCTCAAGATTTTTTCATGGATTTGCTGCTGTTCGGCGTGCCTTCCGCCATTGTCGGGGCGCGTATCTATTACGTTGCCTTCAAATGGGATGATTACAAAGACAACTTATTGGAAATCTTTAAAATCTGGCATGGCGGAATTGCGATTTATGGCGCATTAATTGGCGCCGTGATTTGCGGGATTATCTATGTTCGAAAAAAGGGGTATTCCTTCTGGCGGATCGCGGATATTTGCGCGCCGGGCCTGCTGATTGGACAAGCGATCGGGCGCTGGGGGAACTTCATCAACCAAGAAGCGTACGGAGGACCGACAACCGAAGGGTTCCTCCGCGACACGCTTCATCTGCCGAACTTCATCGTCAACCAGATGAATGTGAACGGAACCTTCCATCACCCGACCTTCCTGTATGAGTCGCTGTGGAGCTTCGTCGGCGTGCTGCTGCTGTTCGGCTTCCGCCGGCTTCGCGGCGTTCGCAGCGGGGAAGTGTTCATCGGCTACCTGATCTGGTATTCGATCGGCCGGTTCTTCATCGAAGGGCTGCGCACCGACAGTCTGGCCTACCAAGGATCCGGATGGGTGGAATCGATTATTGGCACGCTATGGTCGCCGATGCGGCTCGTATTCGAGCCGGGGTATCTCGATCCGAATTACGGCAATGTGCGGATTTCGCAGCTGCTGGCCATCTTCCTGATCGTCGGCGGCCTCGCGCTTATCATTATCCGCCGGGTAACCGGCGCCTCGAAGGCGCTGTATGCAGATCCGATTGTATCGACGAAGTCCGCCCCGCTTATGGAAGCGGCGCAGACTGGCGCGAACGGCGCCGGAAGCAAGACGGAGGCGGAAGCTCCGGCGAAGCCGCAGTCCGATGAGCAAGCTTCCTCTTCCCGGGACGGGGCCGAGGACCAGCCTGAACCGGCGGAGCAGCCTGCGGCGGCGGAAGAGGAACGTGACATAAAGGAGAAATAGCATCATGATTCGTACAGTATTGTTCGATCTGGACGGAACGATTATCGATACCAATGAACTGATTATCGAGACTTTCCTGCATGTGCTGCTGGAGCGCACGCCGACCCCGCTGACACGGGAGCAGATTATTCCGAGCATGGGAATGCCGCTCGAATATCAACTGCGGAAGTTCAGCGGCTTGGACGATGTGGAGGAACTCAAAGCCGCTTACCGCCGCTATAATATATCGCGGCATGATGAGCTGGTGCGCGAGTTCCCGCATGTGAAGGACGTAATTGGCGCTTTGCACGAGGGCGGCATCCAACTCGGCATCGTCACGACGAAGATGCGCGAGACGACGGAACGGGCCTTGCGCATGTTCGGCTTGCTGGATCAGATGGGCGTCGTCGTGACGATCGACGATGTCCAGCATGCGAAGCCGCATCCGGAGCCGGTGCTGCTCGCCATCGAGAAGCTGAAGGCCGACCCGGCGACGACGCTTATGGTGGGCGACAGCCCGGCCGATATCCAGGCCGCCAATGCGGCCGGCGCGATCTCCTGCGGCGTCGCCTGGTCATTGAAGGGCGAAGCGGTGCTTCGCCAATACGAACCGCGCCATATCATACATGATATGCGCGATATTTTGACACTCGTTGGATGGGAGCGGGAATCCAAGTGAGAGATCTGGAGCGGCATCCTGTCGAAGGGCCGAACAGCCTGTGGCAAATCTACCGATCGGTAAGCCCCTGGAAGGGCGTCTGGAACTTCATCTGGATTCAGTTCGCCCGTTACTGCCCTTCGGTGCGGCTCAAGCGATGGATTTATGTGCATCTCCTGAAGATGAAAGTCGGCCGCCATACGGCCTTCGGGCTGATGGCCATGGTCGATGTCTTCTTTCCGGAATATATCGAGGTCGGGGACAACACGATTATCGGCTACAATTCGACACTGCTGGCCCATGAGTATTTGACAAAGGAGTACCGTCTCGGGAAGGTCCGCATCGGCAGCCATGTGATGATTGGGGCGAACAGCACCATTCTGGCGGGCGTGACGATCGGCGATCATGCGGTGATCGCGGCGGGAACGGTCGTCCATAAAAATGTATTGCCCGGCCAGATGGTAGCCGGCAACCCGATGCGGGTCATTCGAGAAGCTCACCCGGCAGCCGGCGAGGCAGACGGTTCGGGCCCCGCATCATAATCCGGCAGTCGTAAGGGAGGCTGCCGGCTTTTCCTGTTGGAGGCCATGCGGGGCTTCGAGATGTACTATCAATTTCCTGAATCCGTGAAATGAAATCATAGAAAAGTTAGAAAATGAGCCGCCGGTAAAGTAAAATAAGGAAAAAGGGAA
Organism: Paenibacillus dendritiformis; assembly: GCF_015845845.1. Classification (GTDB taxonomy): domain Bacteria; phylum Bacillota; class Bacilli; order Paenibacillales; family Paenibacillaceae; genus Paenibacillus_B; species Paenibacillus_B dendritiformis_C. Next base: position 252 of record NZ_LDIG01000158.1, on the reverse strand, counting down.
GAATTCCCGTATTTCTTTAACTCACCCCGGAGGTGCCATTGATGAAACCCGTACGTTTTCAACTGGATCAGTCCGTGGAGATGCTGACCGCTCATTCCGGTCTTGCCCTCATTGGCTTGCTCCTTTCCCATACCCAGATTGCCAAGCGCTTGACTCGTTCCTCGCTTCCCGGTGTACATCAACCCACGGTCACTCACCCGGATGTGGTCTACGCGTACCTGGGGCTACTTTGTCAAGGGAAAAGTGACTTTG
>NZ_LDIG01000157.1 GCF_015845845.1 Paenibacillus dendritiformis | reverse complement strand
CAAAGTCACTTTTCCCTTGACAAAGTAGCCCCAGGTACGCGTAGACCACATCCGGGTGAGTGACCGTGGGTTGATGTACACCGGGAAGCGAGGAACGAGTCAAGCGCTTGGCAATCTGGGTATGGGAAAGGAGCAAGCCAATGAGGGCAAGACCGGAATGAGCGGTCAGCATCTCCACGGACTGATCCAGTTGAAAACGTACGGGTTTCATCAATGGCACCTCCGGGGTGAGTTAAAGAAATACGGGAATTCTTCCCTTTTTCCTTATTTTACTTTACCGGCGGCTCATTTTCTAACTTTTCTATGATTTCATTTCACGGATTCAGGAAGAAGTTCGAATAAAAGGAAGCCGAAAAGTGCTTTGTAAGAGGTATTCAACAAAATGAGATATAAGATGATGAATATTTGATCTTGTTATATTTAACCATATATGGTAGGTTATTTCTAGGGAAGATACTCTTAATTCCATCAATAGAAAAAGATAGTGTTCATTGCATACAATGTTTTTCCTCCGCATAAAAAATGATGCACAGTCTGCTTTCAATTTTGAGGAGATATCTTTACCTAAACTATTTCAAGGAGGAGATTTGTTTGAAGAAAAGGTTGATCGCATCATTATTAAGTGTAAGTATGGCGTTTGCAGCATTCACGCCAATGGCTTTTGCTGCATCAGAACCAAAACCAGCACAAGGGGAACTAAGCCAAAGGCACACAGTTGAAAAGGATGAGTTTTCAAAAAAAGTGATAGAATCAATCCCAATCATGAATAATTACATCAGCATTAAAGAAGACAAGTTCGTCCTTGACCCTGCTGCAAAAAATGTTGCTGAGCCTAAAATTTATGAGAATTTTAAAACTGGGGTAGACCAACTGAATATTGCAATTAAGGAAGGCTTTATAATTGTGGAAAATGGACAAATAAGGGCTAATGCTAATGAATTTTCAACAAACGCATTCAGTAACACTTATTGGTGGGGAGTTGCAATAACGTTCGATGACGCGGAAACAAAGGTTCACGCGCAAGCTCTAAGACAATCAGGAGCAGTAGGAGGACTTCTTGGCGGAATTGCCGCTTTCATCCCAGCAGGATGGTTAGCAGCTATAACAGGTCTGCTGTATAATGCGGGTGCAACAATGATTGCAAACGACTTCGAATATAAAAATAAGGGACGGGGCGTGACACTTAATCTACATTGGTTACCAGTTCCGTATTACGAAGTCACAACAAATCCGTGACAACCAATGAGCAGTAATTTATGTAAGTTTATGTTATAATAGGGTAAAACGTTAAGGGTGAAGGGGAGTGAATTTGATTATAACTGAACAGCTAATAATAACCCTGTCCTTTCTCTTGTTTTACGCCTTGGTAATTGCACTGGTGGTTCACTTTATATTTAGGAAGAACCTTATATTGCGAAACTACATCTTTTTAGGAATAGCAACAGCCGCAGCTCTGGTCTCATTCTATACAACTTTGTTTATAGATACGGACAACATCATTCAGTCCTTACTGTTAACGGTGATATTAATCGGGCTTACTCTACAGCAAATAAGACTAAAGAAAAAGCTTAATAAGTAACTAGTTAACAGCAAAACAGCCTTTATACAGTGTATAAAGGCTGTTTGTATACTCCACCAAAGTCATGGAAAGAGCTTCGAACAATGCGGTACTTAATGCTTCACCTATGTTAACCTACTGTTGTGCCCGTCAGGGGCACTACTAGTGCAGTCACAGCTTGTTAGCCTGTGCGGCAACTCCACCATTGGCTTGCATACACGCATCATGCCATGCTTCCACCTGCTCAACAAATAGCCCTTTTGTCCGACAATACTCCGCCAGCTACCGTCCCTATAAAGGCGATACGCTCACTGAACCCAGACGCCTCTACATTCATTATTATTACAACATCGACAAAGCAGCCGAAGATGAAAAAGCATTTGATCGCAAGCTAATCGGGTTGCGGCAGGAACTGGAGTCTGGCCGTAGAGTTCCGGATGTCAACGCCGACTTTATTTTGACCCACCATCGCCAGTTTAGAACTGACCCACCCGGCGATTTTTTGTTGGTTAGGTGGTAGAGGGGGAGCCGTAGGCTCCAGTCCTCATTTTTTCACGAAGTCGGTAACTATTCCCCCTAATGTTGACGATGTGGGAATGGTGTAAGAGTCGATCCAGAATAGCTGTAGCAAGTATCGGATCGCCCATCAGTTCCCCCCATTCACCAAAACTTTTGTTGCTGGTCAACAGAATGCTCCCTCTCTCGTATCTTGCACTGACAACCTGGAAAAACAGGTTGGCTGCCAAACTGTCAAACGGAAGGTAGCCAATCTCGTCAATAATGAGGAGCTTTGGCCGAATATAGATTCGGAGTCGTTTATCCAGCCTGTTTTCCACGTAGGCTTTTCGCAAATCCTCGATGAGATGCGAGAGACTGACAAAGTAAACGGATATCCCTTGCGAGATCGCTTCTACCCCCAACGCCACCGCCAGATGACTTTTCCCTACGCCTGGAGGCCCTAAGAATAAGACATTCTCGTGTCGGGTAACGAAAGTCATCGTGGCCAACTCTCGAATCATTCGTTCGTCAATGCTGGGTTGGAAAGCAAAATCGAACTCCTCCAGTGTTTTTCGATAAGGCAAGTGTGCGAGTTTGGTACGTACCTCCATGTTCCGTCTTTGACGTTCCGCGATCTCTGCATCCAGCAGCATGTTCAGAAAGGATAGATAGGTGGGCTGTCCATGACTTGCTGCTTCCAAGTGGGCATCCAGAAGCAGAGCCGCTTGCTGAAGCCCAAGTTCCTCGAGTCGAAATCGTGCCTGCTCCAGTTCGATCATGCTCCCACCCCCGTCAACTGCTCATAGACATCCAGTGAACGCACTTCCACTTGCTGCGATGAAATCTGTCGGGCTTGCGGACGTGGATAGGCATATCCTTGAGCGGTCGTAAGACCTGCATACTGGTTTTCGCAAAAAACCGTTGGACGAGATCGATAGACCTTTTGGTGGCGGGCAATACATGTGCCGTCGACCCAGATTTCTACCCACCCATTCACTTCACGCACGGTACCCTCACGTCCACTGTACCTCCATGGAACCCCATACCGCACCCCATCGTAGCTGACAAATCCGTCTCGACTAACCTGTCTTGGTTCATGCAGGTATTTTTCCCACCGTTCAGTTGAAGGGATGGGCGACAGTTTTTCCTCACGGAGTCGGTCAAAGGGACGTTCGCCGGTTGTTCCATGAATACGGCGGTTAATCCGCTCGCACCAGTGTAGGGCTTGTTGATTGAGATCCTGTAAATCAACGAAGCGTTTGCCAGGAAGAAAGTTGTTTTTTACGTATTCCAATCGCTGCAGCAAAGTCGGCAAAAAGCGGATGCCAGCGAGGTTTTCGATCATCTCCCATGCCCAGTACGACGGTTTTCATCTGGTCGGTCAGCATTACCTTTGGGATGCCCCCAAAATATTCAAAAGCATGAATCAAGCAACGAAGAAAGCTGTGAATGTCACAACGCTTAGTGAACTCTATATAGGTGGAACGAGAGTACCCCAATACCATGACAAATACCGGCACTTTTCGGACTGTACCGTCCAAATCTACGTAATCACACAGTCCCCAGTCGACCTGTGCGTATTCACCAGGTTTCGTGTCGTAACGAAGAACAGCGGGAACTTGCTTGGGAGGACGGAAGTCCTTCACATAGTCTTTCAGGATGGTACGTCCCCCGGTATACCCCTTTTCTCGTAGAAGATCGAATAAAACCTCGCAATTATAGATACCTTCTTGAAGACGTTCCTCTAAAGCCCCAAAATTGGATTTACAGGATCGGCCAAAATCCCAGCTAGTACTTCGGAAATTAGAAGCATAATGGATCAAAGAGGTTATTTTCTTGACCGGTATGAGCGCTTTCGTGTACAGCGTGCTGAAAAGTCGTTGAATGTATATCAAGTAAAGCCTCCCTTTATTTTGCTTCACTATGTTCCAGTGTCTGCTTTTGACACCACTTCTAATTATTCAGTCGTGGACAGGTACAATTCTTTAATACCATTTAATCTTGTGCTGTCGATCGCTAATCCGAGAATTAACGCTGACGGTGTTTTTTTCCAAGAAACTGGACAAGGCTCTATCAAGTCTCACACACAAATTTTTCGCAATGGTATTTTTGAACAAGGTTCTAATTTGCATTTTTCTCATCATTATGGAACGGAAGATCATAAGGGACGACCAGGATTTGATGTTTTAAGCTTTGAGGAAGACCTGAGAGATTCGATATACCGGCAATTGAGAACTTATAAGGTTCTTGGCATGCCTGATCCTTTTTATATTTTTGTGAGTATGATTGGAGGAATGGGGGTTTGTGCATTAAGACGCCCCATGACCATGTTAGAAAGACCACCACAAGCAATTGATGAGGAGTTTTTGAAATTACCCGAGATTCTGATCGAGTCTTCCGAAAGAGAAAAAATCGAATACGCAGTTACTACAATTTGCACATATTTTGGGAATGCATTTGGATTTCAGAAAAAGCCGAATCAAGGTGCATTCTAATCTTTGTCAGGGTAATGAAATTATCGCGATATTGTTGTTTTTGGGGTAACTTATCCCATTATATAGTAAAAAAAGTAACCCTTTTGCACGGAGTTTGACACAAAATAACCCTTTTGCTTTGCGGTAGCCCTCCTCCAAGATTGGAAGTAAATGTTCACGCGTTAAAAACCTGAATCCGTGAAATGAAATCATAGAAAAGTTAGAAAATGAGCCGCCGGTAAAGTAAAATAAGGAAAAAGGGAAGAATTCCCGTATTTCTTTAACTCACCCCGGAGGTGCCATTGATGAAACCCGTACGTTTTCAACTGGATCAGTCCGTGGAGATGCTGACCGCTCATTCCGGTCTTGCCCTCATTGGCTTGCTCCTTTCCCATACCCAGATTGCCAAGCGCTTGACTCGTTCCTCGCTTCCCGGTGTACATCAACCCACGGTCACTCACCCGGATGTGGTCTACGCGTACCTGGGGCTACTTTGTCAAGGGAAAAGTGACTTTG
>NZ_LDIG01000156.1 GCF_015845845.1 Paenibacillus dendritiformis | reverse complement strand
TCTGCATGCGAGCGCTATGCGCTGCTGTAGAACCAAGCGATTGTTCAACGGTATGGAATCGAAAGAGACTGCTGTAGCGCTGTTTGGGGCCGACAAATTCATACATCCATACAAATCCGGCTTCGCAGTGTTTACAGAACATGCGAATGGAGGGCACGTGCAGATAGGTTTTTTTCTCGAACACGGGAAGATGTCGGACGATCCGTATGCCATTGCTTCCTTTGCGGATGACATTTTGATCCGACCCACAGCACGGACAGCATTGCTTTTCGCTGACGGGGAAAGCTTCTATGTGAAGTTCATCGGCATCGATGGACAGGATTTGGCGGATTTTTAGCTCTGGTATGTCGAGTAATTCATTGATATACTGGTTTTGCATCTGTCTATTCCTTTTTTGTTGTTCGGTGAGACTTACAACATTACAGGATTAGCAGATGTTTTTCCATTTTCAGCCTGAGATTATTTCGTCAAGCACTGATTACGGTTTTGAGCCCATTAATTAGTTGAAAATTTGCCGGATGGCTCATGGCGGCATCGAGTAATGACCAATATCAACACCTATTCACATCGTACGCCTATTAAACGCCATAAAGTTTACATAACATTTATTATGTTCTTATGTGAACCATGCCGTTTAGCGCCCGCGAATCAGCTCCGGAAGCAGCTTGAGCGCATGCTCCAGTTCAGGCAGCGACGCATAGGCATAGGACAAGCGAAGCCGCCGGACGGCGGAACGGTCATACAGCACCCCGGGGTTCAATAAGATTCCATGCTTCAAAGCCTGGTTGAACAGCCGCTGCACCGGAATCGGCGATTTCAGGCTGACCCAGACATAGAAGCCCCCCTCCGGCCTCGACCAGTCGGCGATATCCGGCCAATGGGCCTCCAGCAGCGCCAGCATGGCGTCGCGCCGCTCCCGCAGCCGCGTGCGTATATGGTCCAGATGCGGCACATGCATGCCGGACGCGAACCACATTTTGGCCGCCTGCTGCGACAAGGAGCTGGAGCCGTAGTCGGTTTGCATTTTGATGTCGGCCAACCGCTCGATGACCGGCTCCGGACCGACCACCCATCCGATCCGCAAGCCGGGACTGACCGATTTGGACATCGTTCCCACATGCAGGACGATCCCATGCTCATCGCGCGATTTCAACGGCGACGGAGGCTCCCGATCAAGCCATAATTCCTGATATGCGCCGTCTTCCAGCACCGGCAGCCCGATCGTCTCGCATAACGTCAGGAGCTGCTGGCGGCGTGTCTCGCTCATCACCGTTCCGGTCGGATTGTGGAAGGTCGGAATCGTATACAGCATCGAAGCGTGATAGGTCCGCCAGCACCGCTCCAGCTCGGACAGCCGCAGCCCGGCCTCGTCCATCGGCAGGCCAATCAGCTTCATGCCGGCGGATTGGAAGGCATGGATCGAATATAAGTAAGACGGCTTCTCCAGCAAGATGGCCGACTGGCGCTCCAGGAGCCCGGCCGAGATGAGCTGCAGCGCCTGCAGCGCTCCGGAGACGATGAGAATGGCCGACGGCGACGCCTGGATGCCTTGACGGGATAACTCCCGGCTCAGCAGCCCTCTCAGCTCCTCATCCCCTTGCGGCTGCTCGTAGCCGAGGGGGACGGGCCGCTCCGCCAAGGAAGCGAACAGCTCGCGGATCTGCTCCTGCGGCAGAAGCTCGGGCGATAATTCCCCGGTACCGAGCCGGATGATATCCGGATCGAACTCCAGCCGGTTAATGCTCTGGATCATCGGCAGATTCGGGTAATGCGCGCCTTCTTCGACGTAGGCGTTCCAATCCGGCAGATTCATCGGGCGCCGGGCACGCTCGTCGGGAATGCCGATGACCCGGGTTCCGCCGCGGCCCCGGCCTTCAATCCATCCTTCCGACATCAGCGCCTCCATCGCGGTGACGACCGTGCTTCGATTGACCCCGAAGGCTTCGGCCAGCGTCCGCTGCGGGGGCAGCTTCATGCCGATGCTCCATTCGCCGCTGCGAATCCTCCCTTGAACATATTGCTCGATCTGTCTGTAGATGGGCAGCGGAAGCCGGGGATCCGGCTTCCAGTCCGCCTTATAAGTAATCGGCATCGGCCGCTCTCCTTCCCTGCATTCCGCAGGCCGGAAGCCTGCGCATCGCAGTTCCATTATAGCTTTTGGTTGGGCTCGGACACAACCAAATGGTCGGTGACAACCCAAAGCCGGGCAGGTATGCTTGACCTTGTCCTGCGCAAGACGCAACAAGCAACAGGAAGGAAGAGCATGGAACAGATGTGGGAACCTTTTGTACATGGTATATTGCTGGCATTCGGACTGATACTCCCGTTAGGCGTTCAGAACGTGTTCATCTTCAATCAGGGGGCGCTTCACACCCGGCTGTGGAAGGCGGCGCCGGCCGTCATTACCGCCTCCTTATGCGATACGCTGCTCATCGTGCTGGCGGTGCAAGGCGTGTCGCTGCTGCTGCTCCAATGGATCTGGCTGAAAAATGTGCTGTTCGCCGCCGGATTTCTGTTTATCCTCTATATCGGGTATAGTCTGTGGAAGACGGCCGGAGACGGCGCGCAGCGGCAGCATCGGGCCGATACGATCAAGCGGCAAATGGTCTTTACCGCTTCGGTCTCGCTGTTGAACCCGCACGCGATTATGGATACGATCGGAGTCATCGGCACGAGCTCCTTGCAGTATGCGGGAACGGACCGGGTTATATTTGCCGCCGCTGCGGTGCTTGTATCCTGGTTATGGTTCATCTCCCTGGCGATCGCCGGCAGGGTGCTGCGCAAGCTGGATACGACGGGACAGCGCCTGGTCTGGCTGAACAAAGGATCGGCCATCTTGATATGGGGAATGGCCGGCTATATGCTGCTGACGATGCTGAAGGATAATTAGTTACGGCGTATTTGCCTGCCTCAGTTTCGGAAATAGAACGTCCACCCTTGTGCCGTCCGAATTGCTCTTGCCGCTCGGGCTTGTCAAGCACCATTCCCCGAGGCCGCGCGATGGAGGGACGCCGTCATTTCATCGGAGATCAGGGATCTCGGCACGGTGAAGGCTGCCTCCTTATGCTTGTTCCGGCTGGAAATTCAACCCAAATGGTCCGGGCATGGCGACGCAACAGTGATGATACCGGCGGAGAGCGAATAGGTATGAGGGAAAGAGGGCATCTCAATCGGCATTCATGCCCGTACGGTGCCTAATCCATGTCAAGGAGGCGGTGGAATGAATGTGGCAGGGGCGGTTCAACAGTCGAATCGCAAGCAGGCAGAGCGGATGAGCTGGTGGACGGAGGCAAAGTTCGGCATGTTCATCCATTGGGGACTGTATGCCCTTCCCGGCGAAGGCGAATGGCATATGTACGGATCGAAAATACCGGTCGCAGAATATGAATCGCTGGCAGAGCAATTCAATCCCGTTCGCTTCAATGCGAAGGAATGGGTCCGGCTGGCCGGGCAGGCGGGCATGAAATATATCGTGATTACAGCCAAGCATCACGACGGGTTCGCAATGTACGGCTCTCAGGCCGAACCGTTCAATATCGTCGATGCGACGCCGTTCCAGCGCGATCCGATGAAGGAGCTGGCGCAGGCCTGCCAGGAGGAAGGCATCCGCCTCTGCTTCTATTATTCGCATGTCATCGACTGGCACCATCCGCACTCGGTACATCAATTCGCCAACAACATATGGGATTACAAAATGGAAGAGAAGCAATTCGATACGTATTGGAATGAGCTTGTGAAGCCGCAAATCAAAGAGCTGCTTACCGAATATGGCCCCATCGGCCTCATCTGGTTCGATACGGCGGGCGGGCTGTCGAAGAAAGACAGCGAGGACATCGTTGCCCATGTGCGCCGCCTTCAACCGGATTGTCTCATTAACAGCCGGGTCAGCCCTTATCGGGGAATGGGCGATTATCAATCCAAGGGCGACAATGAGACGCCAATGTACGGAGAGGAATCCCGGCCGTGGGAGACGCCGATGACCATGAATGAGACATGGGGTTACTGTCCGAAGGATCAAGCATGGAAGCCGGCCGACTCCCTCATTCGCAAGCTGGTCACTACCGTCAGCAAGGGGGGAAATCTGCTGTTGAATGTCGGTCCTTCGCCGAAAGGAACGATTCCGGAGCCGGCGGCGGAACGGCTGCGCGAGATAGGGGCGTGGACGGAACGGAATGCGGAAGCGATCTACGGCACATCGGCGAGCCCCTTCCCGTATGAGTTCGGTTGGGGAGCCGTGACGGCGAAGCCGGGACGTCTCTACCTGCACGTATTCAATGACAAGTGGCCGCGCGGCCCGTTGAAGCTGCAAGGGATGCGCAGCCGCGTCATCAAGGCGTACCTCCTCGCCGATCCGTTGAAAAGAGAGCTTCCGCTTACCCACACCTATCATGGCGGCACGGAACGGCATACGCTCTCCGTGTCCCTTCCGGACACGGCCCCGGATCGGGCGGTATCCGTCATCGTGCTTGAAGTCGAAGACGTGAACGATCTCGATACCGGATTCACGGTGCTCCCGTCCGGCATGCTGAAAGTTGACGTCACGACAGGAGAGGTGACGGAAGCGGACGGCCTCGGCGACGGGACCGCGGCGGCGCGGCGGGCGGCGTGGGACATCGCGGTTACCGAGCCTGGCGCCTATGCGCTCTCGCTCATCAGCTTCAAGCGCGCCGATGCCGCGCTCGCCGACTCCTATGCCGATGGCGTTCGGCTCACGTTCGCCGGAGAGACCATCGAGACGGTGCCGCTGGAAGATTCGATCGTCACCGAATCCCTGGCATGCCAGTATCCTTACAAGGAGGTCCGTTCCCGGCTGGCGGAGGTCTTCATTCCCGCTCCCGGCACCTATGAGCTGACGCTGACCTCCCGTCTCATCAAGGATCGCAATTCGAAGTTCATCGAGATTTGGCAGGCGGACAAAGTCAAGCTGCGTTCCGTCATGCTGGAACGAATCCATTCGCAGCAGTGATAGCGTCGTTCGTCCCCTGCCCATTCAAGGCAGGGGACGCCGTTATGATCAGGAGCGGGGCAGTCTGCCGAAGCTGCGAAGCGTCAGCAAGCGGTCGACCGTGACGCTGCCGCGCCATTCGAGCTCGCAAGCCGCGCTGACCGCCGGCCAGCTAATGGTCCAGCCGCCGTCCTCCTGCTGCCCCTCCTCCAATGCGTCCAGATGCCGGCGGAAGTCCTCCGGGCTGATGAAGCTCGCGCAGTAGCTCTCTGGCGTCGGAGCCCAGTCCAGCGCCTTGTGCACATAGCCTTCCGCATGCGGATCCAGCTCGATGACGCCCGGCTGCTGCAGGACGCGATCCAATCGCGCCAGCAGCGGTTCCGCCCTGTCCCGATCCGGGACATGCTGAAGGAAGGTGACGCACTGAATCAGATCATGGAAGCCGTGAAGATCGGGCTGTCCGATGCGGCTCCATATGAACTCGGCCGCTTGGCGGAACCAGTCTGCTTCCTTGACCTCTTCCAACCCGGGCTGCTTCATAATCAGGCCGATAATCCTTCCGGTCGGGTTCAGCGAAGCGCGGCTGTCATCTTCGATCGTCCACCACGGGGCATGCGGATAATCATTCACCGTCCGGAACGCCAGCGGGAAGCCGCCGGTGCCCGGAACGGAGATGCTGCGCAAGTACCGTATGATGCCCGCCATGATGTCCGCATCCACGACGCCGATCTCGTCCATAATCGCCAGCGCCATCTCCGTCGGCACCGGCTGGCTGTGCGGACAGCGGATATCGGGCTCCAGCGCATGGCCGAACCCGCCATCCTCATTCTGATAAGCCCGCAGGGCGGCCAGCACATCCTCGGCGCGGCCGTCCGCAAAATGATACTCGAATCGGCGCCGATCCAGCAGCCGGGCGTTGGCATAAAGAAATGAGGCCGCGGCTTCCAAAGCGAATTTTTTCTCCATCTCAATAAACCTCCTAAATATTTAATGTTATTAACAATATGATTCAAAAGCCGAACAACTTCGCGAAGTACGTCATCGCCTGCGGACTGCTGTGCTCCCCCAGACGCGCTTGCAGGCGGCTTCTCGCCTCGTCCTCCGACATCGGCTCCAACGGAATCCCCGCGCCCTCCATCCAATGCTCCAGCGTCTCGAAGCAGGTGCTGTTCCAGCCGTTCACCTCGCCTGCCTCGTTCCGCGGCGCCCTGACGCCGGAGATGACGATATCGAGTCCGGACTGGAGCTCCGCCAATGCCTGATCGAATTCCTTCTTGCTCTACTTGGCCTTCATGCCGGGCGCGGCCCGCAGCGCGCGCGTCTCGATCCCCTGCTCCTCCTCGATCTTCGCATATACCTCCCTGGCGGCCTTCGACACGAGGCCGTCGCCGTACCGCTCCGCGATGCTGCGGCTGCTTCCGAGCAGCGTCTTCACGGGAAGAATCAGATCGCGGGCCACAAAGATCGCCTTCTTCTTCACGAACTTGCCATACGCCGCGATGCCGTCGCCCGGGAACCGGACGCGCCAGCGCCAAGGATCCAGTTCCGTGTCGGAATGCCATCGCTCGGGCAGCGTAATGCCGGCAAGAGAGGGATGGTCCGGAATTAAGGGCGCCAGCGGCAGGATGCCGCAGGCGCGGATGACCCCGATCGCTTCGTCGTATGTATCAATCATCGTTTGCTTCATCTTTCTTCCTCCTTCGATGTCTGTTGAACCTTGCGCTCCCCTGCCGGCTCATCCGAAGCATACCGTTCGCACATGCGTGCGGCCCGTTCACGGATTTCCCGGCGGAGCGCTGGCGGCGCAAGCACCTCTCCGTCGGGGCCCAACCCGTGGAAGAAGCGGACCGCCCACGCCCATTCGCTTCGCGGACAAGCAAATTCGACCTCCCACTCCTCTTCCCCGATCTGGAGCACCCGATCGCCAATATGCTCGTCCTGCTCGGCCAGGAGCGCGCCGCGGTACGTCAGGCGGGCTCGGATAGGTATCTCGTTCCCGCCGGCATCCCGCGCCTTCTTGACGCGGCCCCGCTTCTGCCGGGCCGCTTCCAGCTCCGCCGCAGCTTCTATCCGCTCGATCTCCTGGAACCGATCGACCCGGAAGGTGCGCTCTTCCCCATGATCGAGGGAGAAGGCTTCGCAATACCAGAAGCCGTGCGCGCTCACGATGCGCAGCGGCCGGAGCCGCAGCCAGCGCGTCTGGCTGGCCGAGCGGTAATGGGCCCGAATCCAGAAGCCTTCAGCCGCGCACTCCATAAGCCGGTTCAGCATCGGGACCCGGTAGTTCCGCTTCGGCATCGACAAGATCAGCTTGTCCAGGATCGGTTCGATTTCCTTCCTCACCTGCTCGGGAAGCGCCTGCTTGATTTTGTCCAGGGCGCTCCACCGTTCCGCGTTGAACGGCGTATCGGCAAGCTGGGTCATGCCCTGGAGCGCGCACAAGACCGTCATCGCCTCTAACGGACTGAACTGCAAGGGCGGGAGCTTATAGCCATCCATCAGCCGGTATCCTCCGACCGGCCCGCTCGCGGCGTAGAAGGGAACCCCCATCTCGCTCAAAGCCTGCATGTCACGCAATATCGTTCGCTTGGATACCTCGAACTTGTCGGCCAGCGACTGGGCGGTTTCCGTCCCCGTTTGCAGCGCCATCACAATGGCGGCCAGACGGTCCGAACGTTTCATGGCGGATGCCTCCTTCCGATTCTCGCTGTGTTCTTTTCGCTGCTGATGTCTGCATTATATCACGGCATTGGTGACAGCTTGCATGTCACCAATAAGTTGAATTGGTCGGCAACGCGAACCGGTTCCGATGCCCCGCTTGCGGCGCTTGCTCTCCTTGGACCCGCATCCGCCGCCTGGACTAGGGCATCCCTTCGCCGCTATGGAAGCCGTAAAGAAAATGTCGGAAACGGTCACGGGAATGAGGCGGCGGGTATGATATGCTGAAGGTATTGACGACGGATTGAAGGAAGGACAGCAATAGATATGACGGACACACGAACACGGGAAGACAAGCTTATCGAGGCGGCGTCCAGCTTCATCGTGCGCTGCTACCACGAGCTCGGCAAGGATGAGGCCGCGGTGAAGCGGCGCCTGAACGAGATTGAGCGGGAGGTCGCCTCCCGGGGAACCTATGCGCATACCTTCGAGGAATTGGAGCATGGCGCCAAAATGGCGTGGCGCAACAGCAACCGGTGCATCGGCCGCTTGTTCTGGCCGTCCCTGCAGGTCATCGACGAGCGGGAAGCGTCCACGGCCGATGAAGTGCTGCAAGCGCTGCGCAGGCATATCGCCTTCGCTACCAATGGAGGCAAGATCCGGCCGACGGTGACGGTGTTCCGGGCGGACGAGCCCGGCCGCGAGCCGATTCGGATCTGGAATCACCAGCTAATCCGCTATGCGGGCTATGACAAAGACGGCCGCCGCTGGGGCGATCCGCATTCGGTCCGCTTCACCCGGATCTGCGAATCGCTGGGCTGGCGGGGCGCGGGGACCCCGTTCGACATCCTGCCCCTGGTCGTTCAAGCCGGCAGCGAACCGCCGCAATGGGTGGAGCTGACGCCGGAAGAAGTGCTGGAGGTCCCGCTGACGCATCCGGAATACGGCTGGTTCGCAGAGCTCGGTCTCCGCTGGTATGCGGTCCCGATCATTGCGGATATGCGGCTCGAGATCGGAGGAATTGACTACAAAGCGGCTCCGTTCAACGGCTGGTACATGGGCACGGAGATCGGCGCCCGCAATCTGGCGGATGAGCAGCGCTATCATCAGCTTCCTCCCGTCGCGGCGCGCATGGGGCTGAACACCGCTTCCAACGCGACCCTATGGAAGGATCGGGCCTTGGTCGAGCTGAATGCGGCCGTGCTGCACTCTTTCAAGGAAGCCGGCGTCAGCATCGTCGATCATCATACGGCGGCCCAGCAGTTCAAGCGGTTCGAGCAGCAGGAGGCGGAAGCGAACCGTTCCCTGACCGGCGATTGGACGTGGCTGATACCGCCGATGTCGCCTGCGGCGACGCATATTTTCCACCAAACCTACAGCGACGAACAAATATCTCCCCTCTTCGCCTATCAGACGGCGCCCTATTGAAGCCTTTCAAAGAGACAATTAACTCGATACAAGCCCGGAGAGCCGTTCTTCGGGCCTTTTCTCGCTCCAGGGTATTATGCATATCTATGGCATTATCGCACTGCTATGGCACTCAAGCGTCGCTGAAGCAGCAGGCAGAGATCGGGCAGCAGAGCATCGTCTCGCAGATGGCCGGCGAGGAATCTGTCATCTCCCCTGCGTTCGATCGGCCGGGACTCCTTTGCGCCATTGCGGCTAACGATCAGATCGAAGTTCGTTATCAGTTGTTCTCCAAGCGAGACGATCAGGTCGATGTCAAAATCAGCACCAGCGGCATGAATGTTCTGAAGCAGGTCTCGATCCGCTGCGTGGATGGGTTCTACGGCACGAGCGCCGGCAACCTGCTGGGCGAGAAGGGACAGACGAAGATGCTGCAATGGATGGAGAGCGCGGGCGAACACACCGTAATGTATACGATAACGGCGTCGTCGGAGACGATTGCCGAGAGGGAACTGACCTTTATCGCCGAGCATATGCAATAAACGGCGAATGGGCCGGGCAAGCTCTGACTGCCCGGCCTTATTCACGTCTATTCATAATACATAATATATATTATGTGAACTTTATTGCTCCGTATGACCGGACATATGCCCATATTCCCCGTTCAGCCCCAACTTCCTCTTCAAGAGGAAGCAGGCTGCGGCAAGTCCAACTGCCACCGAATGCCGAATCGGTCCATGACAACCGCGAACCTCGACTTCCAGAACGTCATTTGCAATGGCATCAGAATGCGTCCCCCTGCGGACAACCGCTCGTACAGCCGGTTTATTTCCTCCTCGCTGCCGCAGGCAATCGTCAGATGAACGCGATGCTCCTCCGCAAGCTGCCCGGCTCCCGTGCTGTCGGCACAATAGAGCGTCTGGCCGCCGACGATAAATTCCCCGTGAATGAGCTTGTCGCAGTCCTCCTCCGCGATGCTCCGCTCCACATCGTTCCTGGCTTCGCCATAGCGGTTCATCGAGACGATCTCGCCGGAGCCGAACGCGTCAATATAATAGTTCATCGCTTCTTCCGCCTCGCCCCGGAACATGAGATAAGGAGTAATCTTTGCTTTCATGCACATCCGCCTCCTTCTTTGCATACGATTAATTTGCCCGAACAGCTTCCCTCTCATCCCCCGCTCCCGTCTGCCCTCCTGCTCATCTTGTGTCCCCCATTGAGCCGGACCAATGAATAAAGAACTATTCGTTCTTGTCGATATATGGCACTTTTTGACAGGATAATAAGCCTTTTTTTACCATCATTTATTTGGTATACTATTAAAAAATGATAGTCAGAAGCGAGAGGGGTGCCTGATGAAGGACACGGGTATGATTCGTAGCTTAGATAGCCTTGGCCGCATTGTTATTCCGGTTGAAATTCGCAACGCGCGCAACATTGAGATTGGAGATGCAGTGGAGTTTTTTGTGCTGGATGATCATATTCTCGTGCTGCGGAAATATACTTCGACGGAATGCACGTTCTGCCGGAGTATGGAAAGTGTGACTTACTACAAGGATCAATTCATTTGCTCTTCCTGCCTGAAGGAACTCGCCGGAGCCCAAGACTTGGCACCTATTGCCCCTCAGCCCCAGGCCAAGAAGCGAGCCAAAACATCCGAACTGATCCAGCGTCTCCGAGAAGCGTTCGAAGAGTATCCTGGAGCAAGCCAGAAGGAACTCGCCAAAATCCTTGGCGTTAGCCAAGGAAGGATCAGCCAATTAAAAAAGGAAATGTAAGCGCAACGAAAAGAAAGCGTTATCTTTCGAGTCTAGTCTCACCTTCACGCGGCTCCATTCGTCCTCTTTGCTTTCCGCAAGGAGTGCGTCTGGAGCCGCAGTCTTCTATTTTCCCCCTTCTCATTCGTCTACCGCCGGCCGGCAGGACGTTACGAAGATGTCCCCCGCTTCACATGACAGCCGTCCTCCAGGCACCCACCTGCAGGCACGATCATCCTCCGGGACGCGATCCAATCGTACAATCGCTCGCCGAAGCCAAGCTTGATCGTGACCCAGACCGCAGGACATAATGCCATAAGCAGCGGCACGCGAGAGCACAGCCGGAGCACGGCGGCGATTCCGGAATCAATCTTGCCGCTTCCGGCGCATCTGACATGCATCCGCGCCTCCAACGCATCCGGCGAGATTCCCCGCGACACCATATCGGTTACCGCCTCTCCATCGCGAATCGACCGGAACCGGAGCGCATGAAGCCAATCCCATCGTTCGAGACGGCGCCGGATTCCGCCGCATAACGGACACCATTCATCGTAGTATACTTCAAGCTGCTTCCGTTGGCGCATCGGGATCCTTCCTTTCGTTGCTCATCTTCTTCTACTATTGTATCACTCTTTTTCAAGCCGTGCGCCACGGCAGGCGGCTCGCCCCTTTCCGGCTCCAAGAGGACGGCAAAAAGGCCAATCCTCTGGCGGAAGCGCAAAGGTTGGCCTTTATAAGGGGTGAATCGCAATTGGAAAGTTATTCTTTTCACATAGTTGGGTATGCAAAGCTATCATTTCTTAATCCAGCCTCGATTACGCATAGTAAGCTTGCAGCAAATCCCGCGTGTCGTCTTGTGGCTCCGGAACGGCACCGTTCTCCTCCCAGCATCGCTTGCACTCGTTCTCTGTCGTGCAGCGGTGATTGTCATCGCACATGTAGCACAGTTGGAGGTAATTGCGGGTTACGTTATCGGCATGCTTCTGAACGTCGAATGTTTTGAAGGTTCTCATCATTCTCACTCCCTCTTCTTTATGGTTCTACTATAACATGAATTTGGATAATAACATGTGAAATAAATCACAATATATAAAAAAGAGATCAGAGCCAGTCACCTATCTCCGATCCCGCGGATAATTAACCGTTGTTGTCCAGGTTCAACTGCCAGGAGACGCCGAATTTGTCATTGACCCAACCGAATTTCTTGCTGAACGGGGAAGGACCCAACTGCATCAGCTCTTGCCCGCCTTCCGACAGTTTGGCATACAGCTCATCGATTTCCTCCTCGCTCTCGCAGTTCACGAACAGCGACATCGATGGCGTAAAGGTGAACTCATGCTTCAGGCTGCTGTCAATGCACATGAACGTCTGTCCGTTCAGCGTAAAGACGGCGTGCAGCACTTTCCCTTCCTGGCCTCCCCCGCTGCCGTCTTGGCGAACGAGGCTTACAATCTCTCCATCCGGAAACAATGAGGTGTACAAATTCATTGCCTCTTCAGCCTGTCCCTCGAACATAAGAAAGGTCGTAATTTTTTGCATCCCAAGTCATCTCCATTTCTGAATCGGATTCGAAATTGCATCGGAGGTCCCGGCTCAACGGCAAGCTATTGCTGCGCGGTTTTCAAGTCCGGACCAGCCATCGTTCTGCCGTCCTTTTCTCATACCGTAAAATGGCCCCATGTAAATTATGCCCCGCGGCTCGAACCGGCATCAGGCTCAGGTGATCGGATAAGCAAATTTTTGCCTCTTCATCAAGACAAGGGAAGCTGAAAACGTATGCCGGATCGCGCATGCCACAAAGCGCCCCAACCGCGTCGGGACGCTCTGATCCTTCTGTATGCCGCTTCAGGATTTGACTTCCTGGACCTGAACCGACTTGTAACCGAGCTTGCCGATAATTTCCGGCGTAATATACAGCGCTCCTTCTTGCAGCAGGCTGTTGCCGCTGTTCAGCACGACCGACTTGCTTCCGTTCGTGACCTTGAACCGGTAATCGGGAGCCTTCGCCTGCAGCTTCGCTATGCCCCAGCCGAGACTCTCCGCGAGCGGCTTCAGCGGAATGCGCATCTGCCCCTGCTCCTCGAACGCGACAGGCACGCCGACCTTGGCCTCGTCAAGCACCACCGTATAAGCCGCGCGGACCTTCACCGGCAGCTTCTCGACCGGAATCGCATCCAGGTCGAAATCCTCGGGCAGATCGGCCGTCGCATCTCTCGCTTCCGCCGGCTTCGGCAAATAAGTCTCCGCTTCCGCCCAATCCTTGATCGGCTTCGATACGCCCTTGCTTAAGTCATACAGGAACAGCGGCCGCTCCGGCTTGTTCTCCGAGTAGACGATCAGGCCGGATTCCGGATGAATCCCCTTCAGATTGCCGAGCACCACTCTTTCCGTCTTGCCGTTCGCCGGATTATAGACAAGAATTTCTTCCTGCTTCGCTTTCTCGCTGATATGGCTGTATACGATGCGGTTATCATGCAGCCAGGTGGCCTGCGCGTATTGATTCGTCCGCAGCCATTCCTTCGTCGCGCCGGTTTTGTTGTTTTTCAACAGATAGCTGTATACCGCTTTTCTTCCCCCCTGCTCGCCGGTGACGGTATATCGGCGCTGATGCAAGCCCCATTCCCCGTTCGGCGAAGGCTCGAACCATTTGCCCTTCACCACTTCCTGATCATTCGGGTCGAACGCATACTGCATGCCGCCAAGCACACTGTCCTGATATGTAGTGTCCAGCAGGGGCTCGTTCTGTTCCGCCCCCGTAACTATGCGGCGAATCTTCTCGTCCCATTGCTTCCATTGCCCATCCGTCGTCTTGACGACGACGCGCTGATCGAAGCCTTTGTCGTCTGTCCGTGTTACGTTATAATAGATCGCTCCGGTATTCGGATCCCGGAACGCTTCTTCCGCAGAATAGTTGCCGGCTGCCCCGGCAATCGTAGGGAGGCTTAAACCAAGCAGAATTCCCCATGCCCATAACGTTGCTTTCATTCATCGTCAGCTCCTTTATGTAAAATAATACGCGCCACCCTCCGATCAGTTTCTGATCTTTAAGAAAAATGATGACATGCCACCTACTATTTACCCGGCACGGCCGCGGCAGAAACATTCGCCCGCAAAAAAATCAAGCTTCTTCACATTCATGCAGGCACCAGTTTCCCTAGCGCATAAAAATAGGGGCTGTCCCATCAGCAGTGTTTCGCTGCAGTGATGAGACACCCCCCCTAATTCTCCAAGCTTGGCTTGCAGAAATAATGCAAAAATACAGCTTTCCATTATGAGGT
This sequence comes from Paenibacillus dendritiformis, assembly GCF_015845845.1. Taxonomy (GTDB): domain Bacteria; phylum Bacillota; class Bacilli; order Paenibacillales; family Paenibacillaceae; genus Paenibacillus_B; species Paenibacillus_B dendritiformis_C. The sequence continues at coordinate 20,860 of NZ_LDIG01000156.1, read as the reverse complement.
GTCGCCCGTGAGAGGGATTCCTGCAAAAGTGCAGGAATTCCTGGCTTTGCTAAAGATAGAAAACAAAAATCGGCGAGAATAATGCACTTTTACAGGAATTTAATCAAATATGGCCACAAATAGCGTAAATTCCTGCATTCACGCAGGATTTTCATTTCACCAGCTCCGTCACACAGCCTCGTCTCAACCTGTCCATATTCCGTCGCTTTTCCTTCCGCCGTCTTCCTGCCTCTATATTATCTGTACATCCCGCCTTGCCCCGCATCCTTGCGCACTGCCTATGGGACACCCTCAATGATACGACAAAGCTCCCTCTCACGCTTTCCGCCATGCTTAGCGGTTTGCGCTTAATCCGGTTCCCGATACCCATGCTAAGCGGTTCGCTCTTCGTCCGGTTCCCGATACGCCCTTAACGATTCATCGATAATGGCCTGAATGAAGGCATCCTCGATCTTCGGAAGCAATGACACCGCATATGCCCAGGCATTCTCTTCGATCCGGAGCGCGATCCGCCGGATATCCGCCGGGCTGCCGCCCATATCCATCGCTGCGGACAGCCTCTCCAGATCTCCGTCCGCGGCATGGCCCAGCTCATGGGCCACGACGACGGCGAAATAATCCTCGGCACGGTCAAGCGAGCCGAATAACTGGACGCATTGCGCCGCGATGACTTCAGAATACATCGTAATCGCGCCGGCATTCATGCTGTACTTGCCGCCGACAAGACGATGTCCCGGGAACCGCCGCTCAATCGAGATCGTAACCGGCAGGCCGGAACGTTCGAGCAGCCGCCCTGCGATCTGCTCCATTCTCCCCTTTTCCAATGCTCTTCCCCGTCTCCTTTTCCCGCAAGCTGCGTCCTATTATAAGTCAATGCCCGCCAAAAACAAGCCGCCAAAAGAACGATTGCGAATCACAAAAATAAATAGAGCGGAATGAACAGAACCGATGTAATGAGGCCGGCCAGCCCCATCGCCAGGCCGCTGAACGTGCCCTGCATCTCCGATTCGGCCAGGCTGCGCGAGGTGCCGAAGCCATGCGCGGCCGTTCCCATCGCCAAGCCAAGCGACACATTGTCCTTGATTCCGGTCCGCCGGAGGAACAGCATCCCGAACATGCTCCCGATGACGCCCGTGAAGACGGTGAAGACCGCTGACAGCTCCGGCATGCCGCCGAGCGTCCGCGAGATCTCCACGGCGATCGGTGAGCTTACCGACTTCGGAAGCATGCTTAGCACGACGTCCCGCGCTCCATCGAGACTGACCATCAGTGCCGCCACGCTGACGACGCCGACGAGGGAGCCGCATGTAATCGATAGCACGATCGCCTTGAACTGCCGCTTCACGATATGCCGGTGCTTATAGATCGGAACCCCGAGCGCAACAGTGGCCGGCCCGAGAAGAAGCGACAGCATATCGGCGCCCACCTGATAGTCGGTCAGCGGTATGCCCCCGATCCAGAGGAATCCGATCAGGACGACGGAGCAGAACAGAATCGGATGCACCCACGACACCCGCGAATGGACCAGACGGGCCAGCGCATAGACGACGATGGTGGCGGCGATGCCGAACAACGGTTGATGCGACCAAATGACATCGGTCATGCCGTCTCCCCCTTCCCGTTCACTCGGACTTCCTTGCGGGAGGGCTTCTGCAGCTTCGCGGCGGTGAAGCCGGTCACCCACAGAACGAGCAGCGTGCTGCCGACAATGCCTGCGGCAATGCTCCATCCATGCGATTCGAGCACCGGAAGGAAGGCGATGACGCCCACGACATAAGGAATGAAGAATAAGAGCATATGGTCAAGCAGGAACTGGGCCGACTGCTCCACCCATTCGAGCTTCACCCAGCCGAAGCCGAGCGAGATCAAAAATAAGATGAGACCAATGACGTTCCCCGGAAGCGGCAAATGAAGCAGCGCATGCAATCCGGTCCCCACAAGATGAAAACCAAGCAAAATCGCAAATCCAAGCATACAAAACCACCCTTTAAAGTCTACCGATGATGTCTCTTCCTTACCATTGTAGCAAAGCGGCCCGGTGCCGCCCAGAGCCGGATGCAGGCGGAAAGCGGCGTTGTAAGCGGTTTTCTCCATTAAAAAAGACCGGGAGGCGCTCCCAGTCCTTTTGAGTGATTTTCATAAAGGTTTCATGACCTGCCGCCGGACGCTCCCTTTCGAACCTGGCTCAGCGATCGCGTGATGCGCCATATCGTCCAGTTCATCTGCCGCTGCTTTAGGAACGCGATATATTGCGGCTCCCAGACGACCGGCCCGAACGCTTCCCACAAGGTGCGCTGCTGCGTCAGCGGGTACAGATCGCGAACGCGGCGGAATATCGCGGTCGCGGCCCGCTCGGACCAAAGACGCGGTGCCCGGTTCGTCTCCACATGCGAGAGCGGAACGAGACCGGATACGAGGCGTGTGCAGTGATGGCGCTGTCCCTGCCGCAGCAGCAGCTCGCGGAGTTGGGCGAGCGGCTCCTCATGCTCGGGCCGCGCTACGCTGAATCGGGTACGGATATCCTCCGCGATGATCGCCTTCCCGGCCGGATGAATGCGGTAGACGGCGTATCCGATGCAGCGATCCGGTTCGCCATGCAGGAGCAGCAGCCGCAGATCCGGATCCTCCGTCGACAGCAGGCGCCGGAGCGAGGCCAGATAGCCCTGGGGCACGGCCTCGTACTGATGCTGAACGACATGCGTCAGCTCCCGGAGGCGCTGCGCATCAAGCGGCAGCGGCAGCAGCTCATGCGGCGCATGGGGCAGGCTGATGCGGCCCTCCGGAATATCGAGGCGCGCGCTCTCCCCCATCTTGAAAAAATCATTGCCGAAATCATGCAGCATCGGCATCTCTTCCACGCCGGCCTGCAGGAACACGATATCCAGGCCGTAGCGATCCGCCTGCTCGTACAGTTCGGCCAGCGAGAGCTGCATCGCTTCCGGGTGGCGCCTGGACGGCGGGCATCCGAACAGAATCGCTATCCGGTTCCGAATCAGGAACGGGAGCGGAAGCTTGCCGGTGCGGGCCGTGAAGACCCGCTTCCCGGGCAAGCGGCGGTACAGCCAGCCGTTCGGCCCCTGGAGGAGTGCATCATCCTCTGGAATCCAGGCTCGTCCGAGCGGCTCCCGCAGATGGCGCTCGAAGGCGAAATAAGCGATCGAATACAGAAGCAGCGCGGTCACAAGCCCCGTCAGCAGCGTCGTCGTAAATTGAGCGTAGCTCAATGTCACGTCTGCATACGCCGGCTCGAGATGAATCTCGCCGAGCAGATAGCCCATAAGCGCATAGCTGAGCATGAACAGGGTCATCAAGATGCCGGTGACGATGATCGTCGCCTTCGTGAGCGGGTAGCGGTAGCGGTTGAACTGCGAACGCAGCAGCACGAGGAAGAGAATCATCCCGGCCAGCCATAGCGTATGGCGAATCGTCGTCCCGAGCAGGAACGTCAATATCGTACATAAGCCGAGCGACAGCAATGTCACGAAATAGGCCCGGATCGTCCGTTCGAACAGCCCCTTGAGCATAAGCATCATCAAAATGCTCGCCCCCAGCACGATTCCGTTCACCAGCGGGTAGAAATCGCCGTGATCGCCGTAGATCAGCGGCAGCAGGAAGGCGCTCCGCTCCCATTCCGGCACGGTGAGCGTGTAGAGAGCCAGAAAAAATGAGGTCATGAACATCAGAATGACGACCGACCAGGAGGACAGCGAACTCCACAGCGAGCGCTGGATGAACCAGATGATGCTTCCGGTCTCGATGTAGGAGCCGATCGTCGGATGATCCTCGAACCGCTTCACGGCCACGCCCCCGAATTCGAAGGCGGCGAAGATGAGTCCCAAGGCAAAAGGAATGAAATAATAGACAATCCGGTACAGCAGCAACGCCGTGAAGACGGTGCTGTCGGCCACGCCAATCGCCTGCAGCCCGATGAGATACGTAATATCGAAGGTCCCGAAGCCGCCGGGAACCATGCTGATCAGCCCGGAAATCGCGCTGACGGTGAACACGCCGATCACCTCGGGATAAGTGACATCGCTGCCCAGCAAATATAAGATGAGGTAGGCGACAGACCCCGCCGCCAGCCACTCGGCGAACGAGACGATCGTATAGCCCAATGTCATCTTCGCATTGGCATGCCGCCGGCCCTTCCATTGCGAGAACAGGATATACGCCGGAAAGAACAGCGCCACCCCGATCAGCGTGATCCAGAGCCAGCCTTTGACGGCGAGCAGACTATATGCGGGAAAAACGCCAAGCATCACGAGAACGCCGAGAATCGACAACCCGCTAATCATCGATGGAGCCATCCAGGCGATCGCCAGCAGCAGGCGCCCTACTTCTCCTACCGACTCGCGGTAAAGAATCGTCCGCACGCCGACGCCGGCAATGCCGCCGAAGCCGAAAATGCCGTTGAACGTGTTGGCGATCCAGGAGACCCGGAACACCTTTCCCCAGCGGAACGGCACCCGGATGGAGCGCAGCAGCAGGACATCATAGAAAAACATGCAGGATACGGCCAGGCCGCCGGCAACAATTAACCCCGTAAAATAATCCCCGGACAACAAACGGATCGCATGCAGCGATTTTTTGAGCGAGAAATGAGCCAATTCCTTCTGGCCCTGGAAGATGACAAAAACGATAACGGCGATCGGGAACACAATTTTTAGGATATGCATCAGCCTTTTGTTCCGCAGCAAGGCTTGCGCGCACAGCTTGATCGAATTCATCGTGTTCCTCCTCCCGGATATTAGTTTACATAATGTTTATTATGTTATTAGTTGAAAACGAGCCCGAATCCGGTGCGGAGTGTTCATCGCTCTGTTCCTTCTCCGTTATTTCCATCATGCTCGATTTCGGCCCCCTTCATTCTTATATAAGGAAGCAATCGCTCGACCGCTTCCTGCTTCTGTTTGTCGGAGACGTGCGTGTAGACCGTCGTCGTCTGAATCGAAGCATGTCCAAGCATATCCTGCACGGTGCGGATATCCGCTCCGCTTCGGAGCAGCAGGGTCGCAAACGAGTGGCGCAGCTTGTGGCAGGAATAGGAGCGCCCGCGCCCTGGCGTTATGACGCCCTCAGCCGCGGCCAATCCTTCGAACGCCTGCTCCGCGATATATTGGATGTTGCGAATGGACAAGCGGCGTCCTTTTTGCGAGATGAACATCGCTTCCTCGCCAGCTCGCCACGGCGTCAACCGCTCTTCCAGGGCGAGTCGGAGCTGCTCCGCGACCGCAGCCGGAAGCGGAACGGTCCGCCATTTGCGCCCTTTCCCGAGCACCTCCAGCGTATGCCGCTCCGGATGATAATCACCCACATTCAGCCGGTGGACCTCCCCTACCCGCAGTCCGGCATAGGCCATCAGCATTAAAATGGCGAGATTCCGATTATAATATTTGCCCTTTGCGTGCGTCAGCACGCTCTGAAGCTGTTCCGGCTCCAAATAGACGGGAGCCCGGTTCATCTCCGTCTTCGACTTCTTCACGCCGAGCGCGGGATTGACATTTGTCCATTCCAGCTCATTCAGCGCCCGGTAGAAGCTGGTCAGCGCGCAATGCTTGCGGTTCCGCGTCGCATCGCTGACGCCGGAAGCTTTGACCTGCGCGAAAAAGGCCAGCACCTGCATCTTCGTCACTTCCTCGACGGGCTTGCCGTTCAGCGTGCGCAGGAACTGCCTCACATCGCCTATGTAATTGCGCTGCGTGTACTCGGTATATCCCGCATTGGCCATCCATAAACGGAACCCTTCCAGCGGCTCTTCATACAGCGCGGTTAGATCATGACGGGTCAGATTCATTGCTGATCCATACTCCTTTATCGTCATTCCGCAGCGTCCAAATAACTGCGTATAATGATTATTATACGCAGTTTCTATTCAGAAGCGCAAACTTCGACACGCTAAGACAAAGGATCATGAATTTCCGGCCTCTTTTTTCCTGTTTTTATGGTTAACCTTTATTTTTTTCCGTCCGTCAATAATTGAACAAATATGAATGCTAATGCGCTCGCGATTGTTATCTTTTTCTAAATAGTGTGACACACTAACGATATAACGCCGGTTACTAATAAGGAGGTCACAATGAAAAAACTTGCGTTCGTATGCATGCTGGGAAGCGCTTTGCTCATCAGCGCCTGCGGCTCCCAAGCGGCATCCGCCGAAGAGAAGGCGCCATCGGCCGCTGTTAACATTATCAACGGCAAAGGCAAGCAAATCGGAACGGCGAAGCTTGTCCAGATCGGAGACAAGGTGCAGATTACGCTTCAGGCCCACAGCCTGCCGCCAGGGACCCATGGATTCCACTTCCATGCGGCGGGCCGATGCGAAGGGCCGGATTTCAAAACCGCGGAAGCCCACTTCAATCCGAAGCACATGCAGCACGGCTTCAATAATCCGAAAGGGTTCCATGCCGGCGATCTGCCGAACATCGAGGTCGGCGCGGACGGCAAGGTCCAGGTTACGCTCTCAACGACTGCCGTTACGCTTGTGGAAGGCAAGCCCAACTCGCTTATCCGTCCCGGCGGCACATCCTTGATCATCCACGAGAAAGCGGATGATTATGTTACCGATCCGGCCGGGGATTCGGGCGACCGCATCGCCTGCGGAGCGATTAATTAACGAGCCCGCTTATCAGAGAGACCACGAAGGCGCATCCTCAATGATGCGCCTTCGTGCTGCCTGCCTTTCTATCAGCCGCGGTTCAGAGCCTCAGCCTGCAACCTTGCAGATCCACACTGATCCTCACGGAATCTCTGTTCTTCTTCAGGTGGCATACCACCTTGCCAGCCGTTCTTGCTTCCAGTCGCCGGGCATAGAACTGCCGCCCCCTCGCCTCCGCCTTCATCTCTCGCAGCAGCTTGAGGTACGGCGCGGAATGAGGCGCGGGGAACCACGGAACAATTTCGGCATAGAGAAGCCGGCAATCATTCGGACACAGCCGCGACTTCATCGAATAGGCGAATGGATAAGAAGCAAGCTCGCTCCACAGCTTCTCCCATGAATTGCAAGTAATCGGATAATAGGCAAATTCGATCCACCCGTCCCGCGTCAAGGTCGTCTCCCCGTCATAGAACACACGAATGCATCTCCGGGTTGAACAAGACCGGAATACACTTTCGCCCATTCTTTTTGCCGCGGCTGCTTCCGGCGAACGGCATGCCGCATGTTTGCGAAGCCTTTCATTGACATCCCCTCTGACTGTCGGATCCTTTTCCGCTAATATCCCTTTCCTACAGAGATAACAATTCAACGAACGCAAGCGGGACATTGACGAACCATATTTACGGCTCAAGATATTCCGGGGTGCCGTCCGATGCGGCTTTTATCTTTAGAAATCATTCAGAATTTCTTCAGAGGGATCTTAACTCTATCGGATACGATAAGAGCATCAAGAAGAGGAGGAAGAGTGCGGCCGGACTTCCCATTCTTTGAGTAGGGAATGGTTGGATGAACCCCGCTTGTTCGGGGAACCTTAGGATACATCACACACGTTAGGAAGGGATTGTTATGAGACAGAAGACAACTTGGACCCAATACAGGCCATTGCTCTGGATGCTTGCCATCCCCGTGTTGAATATTTTCTACGGAATTCAGAACCGGCCCGGGCCGCGCACGTACTCGCTGTCTACCGGCTGGGATGACCGCATTCCTTTCGTATCGGCATTCACCATTCCCTATATAAGCTGGTATCCCTTTATCGTGCTCACCCTGTTTTTTATGTTCCGCCGACGGCCCTCGGTCTATTATCGAACGCTGCTGGCGCTCTGTCTTGGACTTGTCCTTTGTTATTTGACCTACTATTTCTTCCAGACCGTGGTGGCGCGTCCGGCCATTGAAGGCACCGGATTGCTCGATACGATGGTCAAAATCATCTATTGGATGGATAGGCCATACAACTGCTTCCCCAGCATCCATGTCCTGACGAGCTGTCTTATGTACCGAAGCTCGTTTGTGTTCCGTCCGAGGACGCGCCATTTCGTCCGCTTCAGCGCCGTGGTCATTATTTTGTCTACGCTGTTTGTGAAGCAGCATGTGATAGCCGATCTGTTCGCCGGCTGGATCGTCGCCGTTTTCACCTACTGGGTGGCCGGGGTCATCCTCGCCTCAGCGGCGAACTTCCGGGAATTACTCAAGAAAAGGAGACAAGAGCCATCATGATGCACGAAAAACAGTTATTTTTGCAAAAATTCATTCATCAGCCAAAACAAATCGGCAGCATTATTCCAAGCTCAACGCTGCTCGCCCGCACCATGACCGATGCCGTTCCGTGGGAGCAGGTGCGGTATGCGGCGGAGCTGGGCGCCGGCACGGGCGCCATTACGGATCGCATCCGGCAGGCTGCGGCTCCTTCTGCGAAGGTGTTTTTATTCGAGCAGGATCAGAATATGCGCGAGCTGCTCGCCAGCAACTTTCCCGAGTTTCTATGCTATCCGAGCGCGGAAGAAATACTGCCGGTCATCCGCAAGCATGACGTCACTCATCTGGACTGCATTTTGAGCGGCCTGCCCTTCTTCAATTTCCCGCAGACGATGCGCGATCAGCTCCTCGGCCAGATCGAGGCCTCGCTCGCGCCAGGAGGATGGTTTGTCGCTTTTCAATATTCGCTACAGATGAAAAAGCAGCTATCTGCGCGCTTCGAGATCGAAGATATGAAGTTCGTCCTTCTCAACCTGCCGCCTGCCTTCGTCTACGTGTGCCGAGCCAAGGGCAATCTCCATGAATGCTGAACTTCTGATACATTGGATCGGGCAATTCGGCTATGCCGCCCTGTTCTTCGCGCTATGGCTCGGCATTGTCGGGATGCCGGTTCCCGACGAAGTTATCGTCATGACGGGCGGAGCCGTATCGGGTATGAATATTTTGCTCCCGCTGCCCGCCTTCGTCCTGACCTATCTCGGCGTCGTGTCCGGCTTGTCGGTCGGGTTCATGATCGGGAGAGGCATCGGCGTCCCGATTCTGGATCGGCTCCGGCGCAGAAGCCGGATGGATCGCTATCTTGAGGTATCCGAAAGCTTGATTCGGAAATACGGCAGCCTCGCGATCTGCCTCAGTTATTTTCTTCCCGTCGTCCGGCATGTCATCCCGTACCTGGCCGGCGTGAACAAGATGACATTCAGGCGTTACGCCCTGTATGCCTATTCGGCCGGCTTCGTATGGACCTTGCTGTTCTTCAGCATGGGGCGGGCATTGGGGAGCCGGGTGGAAACCGTCGGAGAACTGCTGTACCGGTACGGCCTCTATGCCGCGGCCTTGATCATCATTGCAGGGGGCTCGTATTGGGTGGTAAGGCATGCCCGGAACAAAAGGTTGAGTGAGCCGGGCGGTTAATGTCTAATGAGAGGAGCCGAAGGAGAGGGCGTTCGGACTGCACTGAATAGAGCGTCTCGGCTGGCGGCTGTAATCAGAGGCCAAGGGAGCGATTGAGGGACTGGTTGATGGCCTTGTCGAAATGCTCCATCGTCTCCATGCTTCGGCGGCAATACCGGCTTGTCCGTGCGTTTGCGCCATGATAACGGATGACGGCTGCGATTCCACGCACAAGCCAAAGGTGAATCTGTTCCCGCAACCGAACCAGATCAAGCGGTTTGGCGTTCCCTTCATATCCTCGGCAGAAGTTTTCCAACCGGGTGACCGTCTCCTCTACGCTCGCATTGTCCGCAGCCGTCGACACAAGCGCCGCGGCCGCGTCGAAGTGGCGGTCGCCCAACCGCGCCTCGCCGAAATCGATAATATAGATTCGTCCCTTCAGCAGAAGCAGGTTCCACGACCCCAGATCGCCATGGATATAACCGGTAATCTTCTCAGCGTAGCCGAGACAGCGCTCCACCGGTTCCTCCAGCAGCCGGATGATAGCCTCGCCGGAATACGATGCGGACACCTTATCCCACATGCGCCCCAGATCAAAGCGATCTCTCTGCCCGGCCAGCTTCCGGACGTCTGTCATGGCGCGCTCGAACAGCGATAAGGTCTTTCCCCATTCGGCATCGTTCCAGTGCTCGTTAACCGCTTCATGCTCGACGAACCGCTGCAGATTATAGCAGGCATCGTCCAACTGAACGTATGGGAGACCATCCTTTGCCACAAGCACCTCGGGAGCGATACCGAGCGGCCAGAGCCGCCGGGCAATTTCATATTCGGTTCGTCCCTGCTCCGCATCTCTTAACCGGCGCAATATAAATCGGCCCGTATCCGCCGTGACGAGCTTCGCGTCGGAGGTCGTACCTTTCGACAACGGCTCGCCCCCCGTCCAACCTTCCAGCGCATAGCGGCCGGCAAGCCGTCCGATCCGGGAATCCATACTCATATGGAATGCACACCTCCTGATAGGGAATGCAGCCGCTTCGGTTATGCCGGCGGCAAAATGGAAATATTGAAGACAAGATCATGCAAAATATAAAGGAGACAATATGGAAGCGGAACAAATCAGATCGGATTCATCCCAACCTATCTCCTCTGCTTCGAGACGAAATGTCTGGACAGGCATCCTGTTCGGTCTCGGGCTGGTCGGTTTTTTGGATGAAACGATCTTTCATCAATTATTGCATTGGCACCATTTCTATGACAAGTCCACCACCGACATCGGGTTAGTGTCGGATGGCCTGTTCCATGCCTTCAGTTGGTTCGCTACGATCGGGAGCTCGTTCATGCTGGCCTCTCTGCACCGGCAAAGAGCTTGGAACGGAGGCTTGTGGTTGGGCGGCGTGCTGCTGGGCGGCGGCGCATTCCAACTATACGACGGAATCATCCAGCACAAGCTGATGCGCCTTCACCAGATTCGGTACGTAGACAATGTGTATATCTACGACTGGATCTGGAATGTCATCGCGGCAGCCATGATCATCGCCGGCCTCCTTCTCCTTAAACGAGCGCGCCGGACATCGTAATAGGAAGGATGGTTTCGATTGCCTTCTCATCATCAACTTGATAATGATTGGACGCTCGAACTGTGGACGTCCGGGTTGTGGGCCCTCCTGGCGGCGCTGTACAGTGCGGCTGCGGTCGTATCCGGCCGCAAGCATAAGCCATGGCCGCTGTATCGTCATCTATGCTGGCATGCCGGACTCGCCTGCGCCGCTGCCGCAGTCGCCGGACCGATCGCCGAACGCGCCCATGACGATTTCACGGCGCATATGATCGGCCATTTGCTGCTGGGCATGCTGGCCCCGCTCCTAATCGCGCTCGCCTCCCCTATGCGGCTGCTCCTGAGAACGCTGCCTGTCGCCTATTCGCGCCGGATTGCCGCTATCCTGAAAAGCCGCCTTATACGACTTCTGCATGATCCGGCGATTGCCGCCGTGCTCAATGTGGGAGGATTGTGGGCGCTCTATACGACAGACATCTACTCATGGATGCAGCATCATGTCAGCGTGCATGCGTTCGTTCACCTGCATCTTTTTCTTGCCGGGTACCTGTTCACCGTGTCCATCATCTATATCGATCCGATGCCTTACCGGACAAGCTTCATGTACCGCGCGATCGTGCTGGTGACCGCGATGGGCGGGCATGCCGTCTTGTCCAAATATCTATATGCCCGTCCGCCTGCAGGCGTGCCCGCAGCGCAAGCCGAGGCAGGGAGCATGCTCATGTACTACGGCGGCGACGTCATCGAGATTATGCTCGTGTCATTGTTTTGCTGGCAATGGTTCAAGGCATCCCGTCCCCGGACGCTGGTCCCCGAACCAATCCTGTATCGGAAATAACCTCCAATGGACAATAACCGCTTCAAACCGTATGATAGAAACAAATGTTCCCGTACAAAGGAGTGCTGTCATGGAAAAGCTGGGGACAAGCTTCGTACACCTTCATGTTCATACGGAATACAGCCTGATGGAAGCGACCTGCCGCCTGGAAGATTTGCTGCAGCGGGCGGCCTCGTGGGAGATGAATGCGCTGGCCATCACCGATAAAGACGGAATCAACGGAATGATTCCGTTTTGCCGGCTGGCGGCGGAATACGGCATTCATCCGATTGTCGGCTGTGAAATGCAGGTCGGCGATTCGGATGACACGCTCATTTTATTGGCCGCCACCCATCGCGGTTACGAGCACATTGTCGAGCAATTGAACGGCGCTCCTTTCCATCCCTCGGCCTTCCATGGCGATATCATTGCGCTGAGCGGCGGAAGAACCGGAAGCATTCACCGCCTGCTCGCTAGCGGACGGGCGGATGAAGCTGCCAAGCAAGCCCTTCAATATATACAGTGGTTTGGCAGCGAAAATTTCTTTCTGGAGGCACAGCATCATGGCCTGGCGGACGACGATGCGGCGCTCGCGCGGACCGTTCATCTGGCACGGGAAATGAAGCTTCCGTTAGCGGCTACCCATGACGTGCATTACCTCGATCCCGAAGACGCTCCTTTGCTTAACATGATCCGGCAGCGAAAAAAAGAATTGAATCCGGCTGCCCCTGATGCCGCCGGACCGTTTTACCTCCCTTCCCCCATGGAAATGAAGGCGAAATTCAGCCATCTGCCGGATGCTATAGCCAATACGGCACGAATCGCGGAGCGGTGCCGGTTCCGGCCGGAACCCGGAACGAAGCGGCTGCCAACCTTCCAAGTGCCGCAAATGCGGAGCGTGGAAAGCCCTTCATGCACTCGATCCGATACGGAAGAGAACGAATCCGGGAAGCCGCCGCAAAGTTCGGATGAAGCGCTGCACCAATTATGCCTGCAAGGAATGCGGAAGCGGTTCGGTTTATCTGGCACGGCACTCGATCGTCCGGTTGGTACTCATGCGCCTGAGCTTGAGCGAATGGACCAAGAGCTGGAGATCATTATGGCGCGAGGGCTCTCCGACTATTTCCTGATCGTATGGGATATCGTGCGGTATGCGCGGAGCCGGAACATTCCCGTAGGCCCGGGAAGAGGCTCGGCCGCTGGAAGCTTGGTGGCGTATTTGCTTGGCGTCACCGAGGTAAATCCGCTTCTGCACGGCCTATCCTTTGAACGTTTTTTGAGTCCGGATCGGGAAGACTTTCCGGATATCGATATCGATGTCTGTCAGAGAAGACGCCACGAGCTGCTGCAATATTTGAAGGATAAATATGGGGAAGATCGGATTGCGCATCTCGGCGTATTGAACACGTTCGGCGCGCGCGGAGCGGTTCGCAAAGCCGGGACTTATTTGAACTTGCCAAAAAAACAAATCGATGTGCTGGCCAAGCTGCTCCCCTCCTTTACCGGGAGAGGCGGCATCCGCCACAGTCTGGACACTCTGCCGGAGCTGGCCAAGCTTCCGGCCGGCAAAGAGCCGTTCAAATCGCTGTTCCAGCTTGCCGAACGGCTGGAAGGATTGCCTCACCAGCATTCCGCTCACCCGTCGGGAATCATACTGGGGGATGAACAATTGGTCCGGACCATTCCTCTGCAGCGGCGGCCGAACGGAGAACCGATGACTCCTTTTACGAAAGAAGATATCAAAGCGCTGGGTTTATTGAAGATTGATCTTCTCGGTCTGCGCAACCTGACGCTTATTCAAGATACGCTCGCTTCCATTCATGAACGAACAGGCGAACAAATCGATTTGAGCGTTATCCCGCTTGACGATCCGGCTGCGTTCGAGACTATCGGCAGCGGCAATACATTGGGCTGTTTTCAGCTTGAAAGCATGGGAATCCGCCGCTTGCTGCGCCGCATGCAGCCGCACAGCATCAGCCATTTAGCCGATCTGCTCGCATTGTACCGGCCTGGCGCATGGAATGAGGGAATCGTTGATACGTATTTGCGCCGGCACCGGGGCGAAGAAACCTACAAGCTGCCGCTCCCTGAATTGGAGCCCGTCCTTGCGCCGACATACGGCCTGATCTTGTATCAAGAGCAAGTGATGGCCATTGCGCAAGCGGTATCTGGCTGCTCCATGGGAGAAGCCGACTCGCTCCGGCGCGCCCTTTCCGCGAAATCAGTCGAAGCGCTGTCCCGCCATCAGCAGCGCTTTCTTCATGGTGCGGCGGCACGAGGCGTGATAGAAAAGGAAGCTCTGGACATCTTCGACTTTTTGGCGCGGTTTTCAGGCTACAGCTTCAATAAAGCCCATAGCGTATCCTATGCTTATTTGGCCTACTGGACCGTTTATTTAAAAACGCATTTTCCGAAAGATTATATGGCCTCTTTATTGAGCATGGAGGGCGGGTATTACGATAAAAGTGTATATATCCGCGAGATCTCCCAAATGGGCCTTTCCCTGCTTGGACCCGATATTAACCGGAGCGGGCTCGGGTTCCATGCGGAAGAGAAAGGGATACGCTGCGGGCTGGATGCCGTTCACGGCTCAGGGCCGGAATCGGTGATCGCGCTGCTTCGTTCCCGCCACCGCAGCGGGGATTTCCGCACGTTTCCCGAATGGGTGGAGCGGATGACAGCAAGCCGGATCAAAAGACCGGTGCTCGAAGCCTGGATCGCCGCGGGCGCCTGCGATTGTTTTGGCCTCCGCCGCAGGGAGATGATCGCCGATGTGCACGAATTGCCGCAGGCTTCCGGCATCAATGCTGCGGCCGGAGCGCTTCCCGATTTTACCGAGGCGGAAAAAAGAAAGATGGAAAAGTCGCTGCTTGGCTTTTCCTTGCAGTCATCTGCATCGAGAAAATGGAATGAGTTTGTGCAGCGCTTCAAAATTGTTCCGATCCGGGCGCTATCCGAATACGGCGATAACGCGCGTGTCCGCATCTGCGGAACTGTCATCCACAGCCGTCGGTATCCAACCCAGTCCGGCGAATACGTGCTTATTCTCGTCCTTCAGGATGACACGGATATGATCGAGGTCGTGCTGTATCCTTCAACGTACAAGTCTTTTTTATACGAATTGAATCCGAAGGGCATATTATTGGAAGGCGATGTCCGGAAGCAAAACGGACAGGCGCGCGTCGTGGCGGACAAAATCAAGGCGCTTGGAGGATAATTATGCTGCTTATCGGAACGGCTGGCTACAGCTATGAGGATTGGAACAGGGTCTATTACCCGGAAGGCTTGGACAAAAAGGAACGGCTCTCTTTTTACGCTAGGGAGTTTCCGTTTACCGAGGTGAACTCATCGTTTTACGCAATGCCCAACCGGTTTATGCTCTACCATATGCGGGAGAAAACGCCCGATCACTTCCAGTTCGTTATCAAGGCATACCGCGGAATGACACATAAACGGGAGGATAACGAACAACATTTTCACGATTTTAAGGAAGCGTTGAAGCCGTTAATCGAGGTTGGCAAGCTGGGATGCGTTCTTGCCCAGTTCCCCACCAGCTTCCGGAACCGGGATGAGAACCGGGATTATTTGAAGGAATTCAAGGAATTGATGGGCGACATTCCGGTCGTCGTCGAGTTTCGGCATGAAGAATGGATCGACGAACGGATATTCGATCTGCTGGAGGAAGAACAATTGGGTTATGTGTGCGTGGACGAGCCGCAGTTCAAAACGCTCGTTCCGCCGATCATCAGGGCCACCGGCCCAATCGGTTATATCCGGTTCCACGGTCGGAATTATAAAAAATGGTGGCACCACAAAGAGACGCATGAACGGTATGACTATTTGTACAACGAGAATGAGCTTGCGGATTGGGTTCCGAATATTCGCAAGCTTGCCGAGCGAACGGAAAAGACATTCGTCAGCATGAACAACCATTACCGGGCGCAGGCGGTCATCAACGGACGGATGCTGCGCGAAATGCTGAAGGAGGAGGTCGTTTCCACATGATCTCTGGAACCGTCTTGCCGGAAGAGCTGCAAGCGATCGGGAATCTGGATGCGTTGCGTGGCGTCTGTGAGCGCGTGTTTGTGCCGGAGCCCGGAGAGCGGCTTGTATTCGGGGAAGGACCGGAGCATGCCCGTCTCTTCCTGCTTGGAGAGGCCCCCGGGGCCAAGGAAGCCGAGAGCGGCCGGCCATTTGTCGGCAACTCGGGAAGACTGCTGAATAAATATTTGCAGAAGGCGGATATTCTCCGCGAGAACGTCTATGTGACGAACGTCATCAAAGTAAGGCCGCCCGGCAACCGGAAGCCGAAAACATCGGAGGTTACCGAAGCGCTGCCGATCTTGCTGCGGCAAATCGAATTGATCGGTCCGGCCATCATCGTATGTCTGGGGAGCATAGCCGTGCAGGCGCTTGTCGATCGCAAAGCGAAAATTACGGAAATACGCGGAACGTGGGCAGAAAAGGACGGTATTCGGATTATGCCCACCTACCATCCGTCCGCCGTATTTCGCGACGAACAGAAAAGAGAGCTTTTGAAGCAGGATATCTACTCCGCCGCAGACGCCTTGAAAAAGCTGGAGCCATGACCGTTAGCAGTCATTTATGGCTCCTTGCGATCTGCTTGTACTTTAACTGGATGACCTTCCCCCCAAGGATGGCTGCTTCTCTTCTACGCCTTCGACATATAAGGTCTCACATGGCGGAGTTCGCCGATGTAGATATCGAGAATCTACATCCCAGGGGCTTTTTCGCTTCATCAGCCATCCTCCGCTTCCCATTCTTTATGGAATTGCTGCAGATACTCCACCATCACGCGATGCCGCTCCATGGCAATAGCTTTGCCGCTGTCCGTATTCATAAGGTCTTTTAATCTCAACAGTTTCTCATGGAAATGATTGATGGCGGTGCCCCTGTGGCTCCGGTACTCCTCTTCCGACCGGAATGCCGCCGGCGGCTCCTCCGGCTCGTGCATCCGATGGCCGGCCCAGCCGGCATAGGCGAATGCGCGCGCAATCCCGATCGCGCCCATCGCATCGAGCCGATCGGCGTCCTGCACGATTCGTCCCTCCAACGTCTTCATCGGAGGATGATGCCCGCCGCTGTAGGACAGGTTCGACACGATATCCATGACATGGGAGACCGCAGGCGCGTCGGCGCCATTCGCCACAAGCCATTCCTTCACCTTGGCGCAGCCGGCCTCCTTCGTCGGATTGAATTTGGCGTCCGCCACATCATGCAGCAGGGCGGCCAGCTCGCAGATCCCGGCATCCGCCCCTTCTTGCTTCGCAAGCCGGACAGCCATTCGCCGGACACGATGAATATGCCACCAATCATGGCCGCTGCTGTCGGACTCCACCTGCTCGCGCACATACGCTTCGGCGCGCGCGATCAGATCCTGACGCGTAGCCATCGCCATCCCTCCCCTCCTATGGTGGACCGACGTCTTCACACATCGGCTTAGCTATACTGCGTCCGAATATCCTCCCATCCGGAAGAAGCCGGATGACGAAGCGCTTCCAGCACGACCTGCGCATCATATCCGTCCTGGAACGTAAAGTAGCGGGCAGGCTTGCCTTGAATCGCACGGATCACCTGTCTTAGCACCGGCAGCGCATCGGTCGAATTCTCGACCTGAACCGGCTCCATCGGTTGACCCACCGCTCCCGTATATAGCTGATCCCAGTTCTCCAGCGCAATCGTTCCCTCTGTTCCATACAAAATGAGAGAGACCCGTTCTTCCCCCGAGAATCCGGAAATTCCGTTCACATGAACCGGAATTCCGCTGTCCAGACGCAAGCCTGCGCGGATTCCCGTCTCGCAGCGCCCGCTCTCGGCCGGAAGCTCGAGTTCGCTCTGCACATGCGTAATGCGGCCAAGCAGCTTCTGAATGACATGAATCCAGTGGACGCCAACCTCCAGCACGAAGCCGCCCTGTTGCCGTGTCCCAATCCATGAGTTATGCTGCCATGCCCGCGGCCATTGCGGAAACTGCAGGATCAGATCGAGCTTCCGGATCTCGCCGATTGCGTTTTCCGCCAACATGTGCCTTACCCGCTCCACCGACGGTTCATGCGGCATCGAGAAATGAATGGCATGCACAACCTTCGCGTCGCGGGCTTGCTGCAAAAGCTCCCTCGCTTCCTCTACGCTGTTCGCCAGCGGCTTCTCGCAGAATACATGCATCTTCCTGCGCAGCGCTTCCATGGCGATATCATAATGAAGCGCGGGTGGCACGGAGATGTACGCCAGATCGGCGTCCGTCTCCTCCAGGAGCGCCGCGTAATCCGAATGCCAAGCCGCATGCGGGAAGCTGTCCCGATAGGTATGCCGGAATCGCTCGCGAGCCTGCCCGTTCGCTTCGCAGATGGCCGCGATCTCTATCGCTTGCGCAAATTCCGGCTGAGCCGCCAAGCGCATCATATATTGTCCCATATGGCCTAGACCGATAACCGCCATTCTGATTTTCTTGCTGTTCATTCTTCTCTCTCCCTGTTGCATGTTGCAATTATCTATAGCACCGGCCAGCCATATGGCTTCCCGATATGGCGAATCAGTTCGCCTGTCAACGCCTCGTCCTGCAGCTTGCCCGGATCGGAATTCGTCATGACGACGATTCCGCTTCGCAGGCGAGGGTACGCCAGCAGCCTGCACTGGAAGCCGACTCCCCAGCCTTGGGAGACGACAAGCGGCTCTCCTTCGGCCGACGGAACGAAGACCCCTAGCCCAACCTCGTCTGCGCAGCCGCTGCCCGCCAGCATCTGCCGGGCCAGTTCCGGCTGCAGAATCGAGGCCGTGTCCCCGTTCCAGGCTGCCATCACTTCCAGCGCCAGCAGGGCGAGCTCCGTCGGCGTCGACCACAGGCCGGCTGCGGCCAGACACGGGTAATACGCCCGTGCGCCCTCTACGACATGACCGTCCTGATAATGTCCGGCCGAGGCGCTTGCTTTCGCCTTGATCTCTTCCGCGCGTCCGATTTTCGAATCATAATCATTCCAGTAAAACGTTCGCTTCAAGCCTAACGGCGTCATCACGAGCCGCTCCATCGCCACGGCGAACGGCTCTCCCGTCACATCCTCGATCAGCTGTTCAATGACGCAGTAGCCGGCATCCGAATAAGCGTATCGGCTCCCCGGCACATTTTGGATATGTACAGATTCCGAATGATACGGCGTAGCGCCCGCCAATATCTCCCTCACGGCCGGCAGTTGATCCGTCGTCCGGTAAATGCCGAAGCTTCCCGGCGGATCCACGATCCCGGATTGATGCGCGAGCAGATGACGCAGCGTGACCTTCACGTCTGCCGTATACGGACTGTCTGGAAGCCGCCACGTCCGCAAATAACGGTTCGCCTCCGCATCCAGCTCGAGGACGCCCGCCTGCACGAGGCGGAGCACGCCAATCGCCGTAACCATTTTGCTCATGGAACAGGCATGGAACAAGCTGTTCGCCGTCACCTTGCGCCCCGAACCGGCTTCCAGCTCCCCGTAGCCGCCGTTCCAATCCAACCGCCCGTTACCGATCAGGGCGATACTCACGCCCGGCACCCGGTGCTGTCTCCTCAGTGCCTCAATCCCATTGTCGTCCCTGTCGATGATACGCTTCATGAAAACTCAGCTCCCATTCATCTCGGAATGCAATGCGTCGCGCTCCGGACGAAATGCCTCCGCCCATGCCTTCCTCAGTCTCAGGCATGCGCTATGCCCGCTGCAGGCAAGCGTTCCGCCATAATCGCGTACCGACTTCAATTTGACGATTTCTAGCTCTCTTCCTCCCAGACCTGATCCAGCTTGTCGGCATAAAAGCTAATCGCCCGGCTGTAGGCGCGGATTCCTTCATCTTCCGAAGTCTCCGCCAGCGCGGTCAGCAGCCACCGCATCGCCTCCGCATGCTCGCCGAGATTATGCAGCGCCATCGCGTAAAACACGACAAATTCCTTGCGCTCAGGATATTCGCGAATGCCCTGTCCGAGCGTCTCCTTCGCCTCGGCATACCGACCCAGCGTGCGGTAGGTGCTGCCCAAGCCAAGCAGGGCTCCGGCGCGGTGCTCATCGTTGAGCGAACAGCGGAGCGCCTGTTCGTAATACGGGACGGCCTCCCGTTCCCGGCCGAGATTGTCATGCGCCCAAGCGAGCTGGCATAGAATTTCCCCACTGTTCGGGTCTTGATCCAGCAATCCGGCCAGCAGCGGAATAGCTTCCTCCGCCCGACCGGCCGCTCTCAAATCGATAGCACGCTGCAGCGCGTCATTCATCGGTCGTTCATCCTTTCATCCTATATCGCACGACTTGGCGCGCGCTTATACATTATACCACCTTCTTCCACCCCAGTCAGGCTGTTCTTCTGCCCTTTGCTTCACTCTCCCTTCGAATCAGAAGCGTCCCCGTCCCCCGTTCCTTTTGGCCGATATCCCCTTCATTCAGAAGCGTTTCCGCCCTCCGCCTCTTTTGCCCAATATCCCCTTTATTCAGAAGCGTTGCCGCACTCCGTCTCTTTTGGCCGATATCCCCTTCATTCAGAAGCGTTGCCGCACTCCGTCTCTTTTGGCCAATATCCCCTTTATTCAGAAGCGTTGCCGCACTCCGTCTCTTTTGCCCAATATCCCCTTCCGTCAGCTCGTTCTAATCTACCACGGTCCTTTGACTAGGCAGTATCTCTATCCCCTCTAACTCGGCCATTCACTCAATCCGCTCTCGTCCCGGACGGCAAGACCAAGATAAAGATACTGAGCCGCGGAGAGAATGATGCCAAGTAGCTTCGCATGGAAATGTTCTCTGCTCCCTGACCGAATGGGAGAGTGTTGGTAAGAGGTTGTGCATATACGCGTTCCTGACCAAATGGGAGTATGGTGTAAAGTAGTCCTGAATCCGTGAAATGAAATCATAGAAAAGTTAGAAAATGAGCCGCCGGTAAAGTAAAATAAGGAAAAAGGGAAGAATTCCCGTATTTCTTTAACTCACCCCGGAGGTGCCATTGATGAAACCCGTACGTTTTCAACTGGATCAGTCCGTGGAGATGCTGACCGCTCATTCCGGTCTTGCCCTCATTGGCTTGCTCCTTTCCCATACCCAGATTGCCAAGCGCTTGACTCGTTCCTCGCTTCCCGGTGTACATCAACCCACGGTCACTCACCCGGATGTGGTCTACGCGTACCTGGGGCTACTTTGTCAAGGGAAAAGTGACTTTG
>NZ_LDIG01000155.1 GCF_015845845.1 Paenibacillus dendritiformis | reverse complement strand
CCGAAACAGAGCTAAACGGATTCAGCTAACGGGTTCTTACCGTCATCTGCAAAAGTTACGAACCCGCTGTGAGCATGTGTTTGCTGAAAGCAAAGTTGCGCATGGCATGGATCGTGCACGGAGCCGCGGACTCGACTGCATGCAAGAACAGGCGCTACTGACGGCGATCGTTCAAAATCTGAAAAGACTATGCCGGTTTGGGAAAAAGCGATCTCGAACTGGTATGTCGGCATGCCAAAAAACGAAATCCGTGATGACAGAGGCGTTGTCACGCCTACTCATTTCAGCGCTGGCTGAGTTGTTTTACTCGTTTTGCATGTCCATCAGACGGCTACAACTGCACTAATTCACCGGACTTTTAAAAAAGAACGCAAGATTCGATGCCAAGCCGCTCCCTGCTTGGGTTTAATCGATTTTAGATATTTTAAATTTTAGCGTTTAAACTATTTCTAAGGATATGTAACCACAGGATATCATCACTGTCAATATATCCCATTCGGTTTATTCTCCAAAATCCGAACGTTACCGTTAACAAAGCTAAAAACGTTCACAATTCTGTAAATTTAGGCTCGATTGTTCATTTTTCCGACACAAGCGGACCCTCTCAGCCTTCCCTTCCAAAGACGCTCCCTCTCTATAAGCCCGCGTGCTCAGCCGCTTCCCGAGAACGCAAAAAAAGAGCGCGAACCGCCTTCCGCATTCGCACTCTTTCTGTGGGCTTGCCCCGTTCCGAACATTGCTTCCGCTTCATCCCGCAGCCAGCTTCCCTAATGCCAGCAGCACCGCGCCATAGGCCGCATCCTTCCCGGCGGCGATGCATCGCATCCCGGGGTACCGCTCTCCGAGCAAAGCGGTCAAGCCGTTCCGAATCTCGCTGTTCTTCAGCAGCACGCTGCCGGCCATCGCCACCGTGCCCGCTTGCAGACCCAGCTTCTCCACGACCGGAACGACAAGCTCGCACAGAGAGCGGGCGGACTTGTCCGCGATGGAGAGCGCCGTCTTGTCCCCAAGCGCGCAGGCCTGCGACAAAATCGGGGCTAGGGCCGCGATATCCTTTTTGTTCGTGCGCTGATCATACACGAAGCGGATAAGCTGCTGAATCGATTCTATCTGCAGCTGCCGATACACCATCTCCGTAATGGGCGTTGCGGGAATGCGGCCGTCATGCGCGCGCACGACCGCCGACAGCAGCTCGCGGCCAACGCTGTAGCCGCTGCCTTCATCATCGATCAGATGGCCGCAGCCGCCCGCGCGATGAGACTGGCCCGCTTCATTTTGCCCATAGCAGATCGATCCCGTTCCCGCGATGAGGATGACGCCGACGGCCTTGCCGTGCGCGCCGCACAGCGCCGTTTCTTGATCGCCCGTAATGGTCAAGCCGCCTTCATATCCGCATTCGCGAACGCTCGCTTCCAGGCGGGGAATGACCGTCGGATTGCTGACCCCCGCCGCGCCGATACAGACCTGCACGCAGCGCTCCAGCCCTCCGCATACCCTCGCAATCGTCGCGAATATATCCTGCAGGCTGCTTCGTACGCTCGCCTCGTCCTGTCCGTTGTAGTTGATCGCCCCGGACGTGAACGTATGCACTGCCGTCCCCTTCATATCCGCAATAGTGACGGCTGTCTTCGTGCCGCCGCCGTCCACCCCTGCCACATAGTTCAACGTAAGCTCACATCCTTCTTCTGCCTTAAGCTCCGCGCGGGGGCACGAACGGTGCGCGTTCCCCCAATGGGACGGCCGTTCCCCCCTATGGGTATAAATGATACTGCCGCTTCATGTCCGCGAATTCCCGGCTTTCCTCACGGAACCGCTCCAACATCGCCGGAACGTCCGCCGGCTCCGCGCGGTAGATGCTGTCCCCGCCTAACAGATCAATGAACGGGCGCGAATTTTCCTTCACCGGAGGCAAAAAGGAAAACTGCTCATAATTGCGCTTGATGGCGTACAACAGTTGAACGCCCGTTTCCAGCGGCCGCAGCGCGCGGCGATCGAGCACATGAAGCTGCACCCCGCCGCATTGCTCATCCCGGAACTTCGAGAACGAAGGCTTGAAATAGACCGGACGGAAGACGACTCCCGGCAGCTTCATCCGGTTCATCTCCCCGGCCAGCTTCTCCGCTTCGATGAACGGCGCGCCGATGATCTCGAACGGAGCCGTCGTGCCTCTCCCTTCCGAAATGTTGGTCCCTTCGAACAGGCACGTCCCCGCATACAGCAATGCCGAGTCGAACCGCGGCAGCCCCAGGGACGGCATCACCCACGGAAGCCCGGCGTCAGGGAACTGCATCGTCCGATCCCAGCCTTCGCAGCGCACAATATGCAGCCGACCGTTCCACTTCATCTGCTCGTTCGCCATTGCCGCCACCTCGCCTGCCGTCAGGCCGTAGCGGACGCAGAGCGGATAATTCCCGACGAAGGAGTGATAGCCCGGCTTCAATAGATTCCCTTCCACCGTCACGCCGTCGAGCGGATTGATCCGGTCCAGCACGACGAACTCCTTGCCCGCCTTCGCGCAATCCTCCAGGGCGTACAGCATCGTGTAAATGAAGGTGTAATACCGGACCCCGACATCCTGAATATCGTACACGACCATATCGACTTCATCCAGCATCTCCAGGCTCAAGCGCTTGGAGTCTTTGCGGTACAAACTGTACACGGGCACCTGCGTATGCGGGTCCACATACGTCTCCACCTGGGCCCCCGCCGCCTGATCGCCGCGCACGCCGTGCTCCGGCGAGAACAGCGCGGCCAGATTGAATTTCTCGTGCATAATTTGAATCGTCGAGACGAAGTCCTTCGTCAAGCCGGTCGGCGCCGTAATGAGCCCGATGCGCTTCCCTTGAAACAGATGCGCGTACTCCCCGATACAATCAATCCCGTTGCGGATCATAGCAGCCTCCTCTTCATGCGCGCATCCGCCCTTACAATTCGGACTGGCGCAGGCGCATGCTTTCTTCCGGAATCATGAACGTTTCCGCGTATTCCTTCCTTGCCTCGATGCCGCGCACCCGGGCCAGATGCTTATAGTACTCCAGGTAAGGGAACGAGGCGCTCCCCGTAACGAACCAATGCAGCGACACCGCCTTCACCCACAAATCATAAGCCTCTTGCGAAAAGTCAACGTAGACGTAAGGCTTGTAGTCCACCGCGTCCTCCCAGTTCTCCGCATAATAGAGCTTGGAAGCGAAGAAGGCGGGCAGCTCCCGCTCGAACGACGGCAAGCCGGCGAAAAAGCGCGCGTCATTGACAATGCGGTGCGTCGTCATATGATCCTTGTGCATGCTGTTCTTGAAATGCGTAATGATAATATTCGGGCGCACCCGGCGGATGACATCGCACACCTTGAGGCGATTCTCTTCATTGTCCTGCAGCTCGCCGTCCGGCGTATCGAACACGATCGCCTCGCCGCCCAGCATCTCCGCGAACGCCTTCGCCTCGTTCACCTTCTGCTCGCGATATTCCGCCATATCCCTGCCTGCCGGGACCCCGCGCTCCCCTGCGGTCAGCGCCAAGGTGACGATGCGATCCCCCTTCAACGAATGGCTTGCCAACACGCCGCCCGCGGTCAGCTCCATATCCCCCACATGACCGCCAATAGCCAGAATCGTCATCTTTTGCTCGCTCATTAGACAAGCTCCTTTCTCATGACAGCGAAATGTTTGACCGTGCGAAAGCCCGCCTTCTCATAAATGCGAAGCGCCGGATTCGCGCTTCCGGTGTAGAGCGACATATACTCCGTTCCGATGCTTCGGAACGCCTCGCACAGCTTGAAAAACAACACCGTTCCCAAGCCATGCCCTTCATGCTCGGGATGAACGCCGATGCCCGCGAAGTAGCCGCGCCCGTTCTCCTGCCGAATGACCGGGCCCGCGAAGCCGGCGGCCTTCCCCTCATGCGCGGCGACGACGAACGGCACGCCATCCGCAGCCGCCCGGCCGATCTCCCGCTCCCAGAGCGGATTGTTCAATCCCCGCAGCATCTCCTCCAGGCCGCTATGCTGACCGGGGTCGAACAATTCGACCGTATAGCCTTCGGAGGCGGCCCGCTCCTCCTTGGCCCGGATGTCTTCGGGGATGGCGAACCCGGCGAGCGGCATATACATGGCGCATTCGATCGCGCGCTCAATATACCCTTGCCGCAGCAAAAATTGATGAAGCGCGCTGCCTATCGGCACGCCGGGCGCATTGTTATGCTCATGCTTCGGCGTATCCGGGATATACCAGGGCAGCATCATCGGATTGAAAAACAAGACCTCCGCCTGCTTCTTCCCCAACGCTTGAAAGCGGCGCTCCACCGCCTCCAGCATCACCTTATAGTTCTCCTCGCTGCCGCGATCGCGGGAAAGCACGATGCATGTAATATAGCCGGAGGCCTCCCCGAGAGGCAGATCCCGGCCCGTGCATCCGCACGCGAATCCGATGACCCGGCCGTCTTCCAGCAGCACAAACGCATTTTCCGGGTCGAAGCGGGCATTCGACAAAAAGATAGCTTCAAAGCTTGCCTCCGTCAGCTCCTTGTACCCGTCTCTTACGGCTTCTTCATTCCATAGCGCAATCACGTCGCCGCTATATTTCCGATCCCAGGTTGCCAGCATATTAGGCAGCACCTCCGATTATCCTTTGACCGCGCCTACCGTTACTCCCTTCAGGAAATACTTCTGCAGGCTGAAGAAGAGAATGAACATCGGCAGCGCGGAGATCGTAGCGCCCGCCATCATCGGCGCAAAGTATGTCGTGTTGGCGAAGCGGAAGTTTTTAAGACCTACCTGAATCGTCTGCATATCCATCGTATTCGTGACCAGGAATGGCCAGAAGAAGGTGTTCCAGCTATCCATGAAGGTGAGAATCGCCATGACGGCCAAGACCGTTTTCGACAGCGGCAGGATGATCTTGAAATAGACCTGGAACTGGTTGCAGCCCTCGATCTTCGCGCATTCCAGCACCTCGGTCGGAATGCTGCTCATGAACTGCTTCGCAAGGAAAATATTATATACGGTAACGAGACCAGGCATGATTAAGGCACTGTACGTATTTTGGATTTGAAAAATGTTGACGATCAAAATGTACAATGGCACTTGCGTTACCTGATACGGAATCATCATCGCTATTAACAGCAGGGTGAACAGCGCCGTTCTGCCCTTGAATTTAATTTTGGAGAAGGCGTATCCGGCCATGCTCGCAAAAAACACGTTCGACACCGTCACCACACTTGCCACAAACAAGGAATTTAACAGCCAGCGAAAGGAATGCTCGCTATATTCGAAAAAGAACTTGTATGATTCCAGACTGAACTTGGTCGGAAAAAGCGAATAGCTCATCGCACCGGCTTCGACAGGATCCCCGAAGGAAGAAATAATCATAAAATAGATAGGGAAGATCGTGGCCAAAGCAAAAAGCAAAAGTACGGTAATGATGACAGCATTTCTAATATATTTGACTGCCACATTTCCATTATGTGAATGATAGAGTGACATTATCGGCTTCTCCCCTTCCCCTTAATATTCCACGTCTTTGCCCATAAATTTAAATTGAATGAACGAAATGATCGCGATAATGGCGGCCAGCACCAAAGATTGCGCCGCGGCTTTGCCGAATTCAAAGTACTTAAACGCGTTGTTGAAAATAAGCAATCCAACCATCGTCGTTGAATTGTCCGGGCCGCCGCCCGTCATCAGATAGGCGTTCTGGAACACCTGGAAGGAACCGATAACACCGGTTACGAGCAAGAACAATGTCGTTGGCTTCAAAAAAGGAATGACGATATACCACAGCTTCTTCAGAAAAGATGCCCCATCCAATTCCGCTGCCTCATAATAACTGTCGTCAATGCCGAGCAGCGCCGCCAAGTAAATAATAATGGCCGTGCCGTGGCTGGCCAGCCAGGACATCAGGACGAGAGAGAACATCGACGTCGAGCTGGATCCGAGCCAGTTCAAATTGCCGATGCCGAACAGTCCAAGCAGTTGGTTCAAAATCCCCGCTTCCATCGGATCGAAGATCCACAGCCATACGACGGACATCGCCACCCCGGACGCAACGGCCGGCAAATAGTACACGGCCTTGAACGTCGTCTGCAGCTTCTTATTCAACGGCAAAATAAGAATGGCCACGACAAAAGAGATAATCAAGGCCACGGGAACCGTCAACACCGTATATACGGCCGTATTGACGATCGATTTCCAAAACAGCGGATCCTTGAAGGAATTGATATAATTATCAAAACCGACAAACGTAGAACCTAGCGGCTTATAATCCTGGAAGCTGATAATAAAGGCGCTGACAACCGGATAAGCCGTAAATACGGCGAATACAACCAGGGCTACGGCGATAAACGCATATCCCCAGCCCGAGTCTCCTCTAATTTTCCGCTTCTTCAGCGGCTTCGTTAATTGGGCCATAATGTGAAACCCCTTTCAGTACGCAGTGATGCAATGATTTTCGGATAGCCGCACGCGGTTCCATGCGGCTATCCGAATGTCTGCTCTGTCTAGTCTTTGACAACCCCGTCTTCGCCGAATGCGGCGACGGCGGCCGATTTCACCGCATCATACATTTGTTCCGGCGAAATCTCGTTGGCAATCAAGGCCTGAAGCTTCGGAATAATCACTTCGTCCTCGAGCTTAATCGCCTTCGCGCCCAGGTCCGTCGGAATATCCGGACGTGCCGGCGTCGCTTGCTTGAGCAGCGTTTCTACAGCCTCTTTATTGAACTCGTTTCTTTCAATCGGCATGCTTTCGGCCGCTTTTCTTCCGGACTTCGTAATATGCGCCGCGAAGAGATCGTTGTTCGTCGTGGCCGCTACCTTGCCGCTGGCCAAGAAATAAGCCGCTTTGACGACATTGGCCTTATGTTCAGGCGTCGGCTCCTGCTTGCCGCGGAAGGTCACATAACCGTCAACCGCGACGCTGGCCTGCTGCTTCTCGCCCAGGAACGTAGGAACCGGCAAGACGATATAATCGACCGGGATGCTGCCTTTGACTTCACTGCCGTCTTTCTTCTCGATCTTTTCGTTATTCTGGTTCGCGTTATTTTCGAAAGTGGCCAGACCTTTGCCTGTAATCATCGTTTGACCTGTCAGGAACATATTCCAGCGTTTCCCCGCATCGACCGAGCTAAGCTCTTTCGGCATGGAACCGTCGTCAATGAGCACGCGAATCGCTTTCAGCACTTCCAGGAAGTTTTTGCTCGTGTACGCATATTTCAGATCTTTGTCGAACGCCGCTGGCATGCCCGCATTTTTGAGCAGAATCGCCAAGTAGTCCTTGGAGGCTACGCCCGCCGTCGCAAAGACGAATCCGTAACGGGTCGTTTTGTCGCCATCCTTCACGACGCCTTTTTTCACGTCTTCACGGAATTGCTCGAACGTCCACCCTTCCTTCTGCACCTTCTTCCAATCAATGCCGGCTTGCTCCAGGAACTCCCGGTTGCCGCCCAGCGCGTGAACCTCCATGTACGCCGGGAAGCCGTATAATCCGTCGCCGCTCTTCATATATTCCAATGGAATTTCATCGTAATCGGCAATCATTTCCGGCGTGGCAATATCGCTAATATCCATCAGCATGCCTTGCTGAATATATTTCGGAATTCCGGCCGAACCGATGAACGCGATATCCGGCGGGCTGCCCGCGTTCACTTGCGTATCCAGCTTCTGCGTCATGTCTTCCCAGCTTGCCGGCTCGATCTTCAACGTCAGGTCCGGATACAATTCATTGAATTCCTTCTCCATTTGCTTGAAGTTATCTTGGAAATTGCCAGACACCGGCGGGAGCAACGCGGTTATCGTATCTTTTGCACCGTTTTCACCGTTAGCGCCTGTACCTGGCGAATTCGCATCATTCTTCGAGCTTCCGCATGCCGTTAAAGAGGATAAAGCCAAGGTTAATGCCAAAATGGATGCCAATACTCGCAATTTCCTCATTGATATAAGCCCCCTCAGGTTATCAAATGAATTAGACCACTTTTGTAAACATCCCGATCGCTTTCTTCAAGCTGCCCTCGCATTGTTCCAGCGCCTGCTCTGCCGCGGCCGCATCCAAGCCGGTCTTAATCATCATGATGGCCAGCTTGCAGCTCATGGAAGCGCTTTCTAAATACGCGGCGGCAGTGTCCGGATCAACGCCCGTAGCTGCCTGTATGATGCGCACGGATCGATCCCGCAGCTTGATGTTGCTCGCTTTCAAATCGACCATTAAGTTGTTATACGTCTTGCCCAGCTTCACCATCGTACAAGTGGTAAGCATGTTCAGAACCAGCTTCTGTGCTGTACCCGCTTTCAATCGGGTCGATCCCATAATGACTTCCGGTCCTACAACGGGTGAAATGCAGATATCGCAGACGCTCTCCAGCAAGGATTGCTTGTTATTGACGACGCCGATGGTCGCCGCCCCGATCTCCCGCGCCTTCTTCAAGGCTGCGATGACAAATCGCGCGCTTCCGCTCGCCGTAATGCCGACAACCGCATCCTTGTCCGTCACGCCGCAATTCTCGATTAATGCAACCCCCTCCTCCGCATTATCTTCATAGCCTTCTACGGCCCATCTCAGCGCAGTATCTCCCCCGGCGATATGTCCTTGCACCAGCTCAGGGTCGGTTCCGAACGTGGGCGGACATTCCGACGCGTCGAGGACGCCCATTCTCCCTGAAGATCCAGCACCGACGTAGAACATCCTTCCCCCATGTTTAAGCACTTGATGAAGTGAATTAACCGCTTTCACGATTTGCGGAATTTCGGCCGCCACCGCCTGCGGAACTTGCGCATCCTGCTCGTTCATGAGGCGGAGCATCTGCTCGGTCGTACACTCATCAATGGCCGCTGTCTCCGGATTGATCGCTTCCGTCGTTAGACCCGCTAGATACTCATCCATAGCCATCCTCCTATCCTGTGTGTGTAACTTGCTTATACTGCCATCTTAGCCCTAAAGACAACTGTGGTCAACAGTTTTTGAAATAAAATTTTATTATAAAATAAATTGTTGTTGTTTTATTTTCTTCGATTCAACAAAAAAAGACATCGGGCGCGAGCCGATGTCTGACGGGTAAGCCGCCCCAACCTTAACGATGCTTGCTAGCCAGTATGTTATGCGTCTTCGTCAAATATTTCTTCACATGCTTGTATTCCGCGCTGGCCACCCCGGCGAACAAAATATCGATCACCGTCAGCATGGCAATCCGCGAGCCCATGGCGCCGCTGCGGAACGTAATCTCGGGGGTGGAAATGCTAAGCACGATATGAGCGTTTTCCGCCAACGGGCTTTTCGTATACTTCGTAATCGCAATGATGCAGGCGCCGTTCTTTTTGGCGATATCCAGCGCATCGAGAATATCGGCCGTATGGCCGGAGTTCGAGATAAAAATCGCCACGTCGTTCTTCTCCAGCAGCGTCGCCGCGGTCAACTGGCTGTGGCCGTCGGTGTACGCATGGCATATCTTGTTGATGCGCGAGAACTTCTGTTCCGCATCGATCCCGACCAGACCGGAAGCGCCGATGCCAAAAAACACGATCCGCCGGCTCTCCCTCAGCGCCTTCACCGCGCGCTCGACTTCTTTTCTATCAATCACGCAAAGCGTATCCTCGATAGACTTGCTGTTATTGCGGGAAATATTCGAGATGATCGTATCCAGATCATCCCCGGGCTGAATATCCGTATACTGATCTTTTTGCTCATCCTCAATAGAGCCAAGCGAGGCGGAAATACTGACAATAAAGCTGCGGTACCCGGAATAGCCCATCGTCTTGCAAAAACGAAGAACGGACGCGTCACTCGTCTTCGTCAACTGTGCCAGACTCTTGATGGAGAGATGCGGAATCTCCTCCAGATTGTTCAGCACATACTCGGCGACTGTCCTTTCTACCGGCGTCAAGCTGTCCTTCATGTCGCGAATCTTAATTAAAATATTGTCGTGGATTGACATCACTTTTCCCTACTCATCTTTAAAATTTTATTTCAAAGTTTTGCTCCAATAATAAATTTTATTTTATACTCTGCCCCTGCGATTTGCAATACGAGGGCGTACAATCCGCGAGGCCGCTCTGTCTTTGGCTGCTCTTACTGTCATCCTCCCATCCAGTAGAATCGGCCTGGCCGCTCCTTTTCAGCACTCTCCCATCTGGTCAGAACCAACCCTGTCTGCTCCTTCTCAGCACTCTCCCATCCGGTCAGAACCATCCCTGGCCGCTCCTTCTCAGCACTCTCCCATCCGGTCAGAATCAACTTGCCGCGCATCATCTTCATTCCCGGAGGTTCCTGAATCAATAGCATAAAGAAATTGGACTAGCCCCGATGAAAATCATAGCTTCTGAGCGGTGGGGAGAATGCTCATAAGAGACGCGCCCCCCTATTCATGCAGCACCAGCAGTCCTTCTGCCTCTAAAAGAAAAAAACGACATCTCTGTCGTTTTTAGCGATAATTCATCATTCGACTCCATGACTTCATAATTCGGTGTTCCCTTACTTCTGCGCTACCGCCAGATCCAGGGCGAGCTCAATCATCTCGGTGAATGTGCTCTCGCGCTCCTCGGCGGTCGTCATCTCGCCTGTCAGCACATGGTTCGACACGGTCAAGATCGACAGCGCGTTGACCTGATGCCGGGCAGCGAGCGTATACAGCGCCGCCGTCTCCATTTCCAGCGCCAGAATCTGATAGTCGGCCCACAGCTGAATTTCGTCGCGATCCTCCATGTAGAATGTATCGGTCGTCATCACGTTGCCGACCTTGACGGGCAGCTTTTTTTCACAGGACAGATCATAGGCCTGCTTCAGGAAGCGGAAGTCAGCCGTCGGCGCGAAGTCAATGCCCCGGAAGCGGCGCTGATTCACCGCCGAGCTCGTGGAAGCGCTCATCGCGATCACGATGTCCCGCAGCCCTACGTTTTGCTGAATCGCCCCGCAGGTGCCGACGCGGATCATATGCTTGACGCCGTATTCGTGGATCAGCTCATGCGCGTATATCGAGATGGATGGCACCCCCATTCCCGTGCCTTGAACGGAGACCCGCTTCCCTTTGTAATTCCCCGTATAGCCGAGCATGCCGCGCACCGCGTTATAGCAATGCGCCTCTTCCAAAAAAGTATCCGCAATAAACCGGGCCCGTATCGGATCGCCGGGCAGCAGAATCGCCTCGGCGATCTCGCCTTGCGGAGCGCCAATGTGTACGCTCATATCTGTCATATCCTCCCCATTATGAAATAACCGCCTGCTCAGTACAGAGGAATGCTAGAGAGAGGGAAGGAAGAGGAAGGCCCCTCCCGATGAAGCTGATCCTGCTCCATATCGGCAAGAGATTTGGCCGTGAACTGATCGGTAATGAGCACGTTCGCATACCCTGCTTGAAGCGCGCCAAATATGGCCTCCACCTTGCCCGCACCTCCAGCCACAAGGATGGAATGCTCCTTCCGGGCGAGCGAATCGAGCGAGATCCCGATCGTCCGCGCATCCAGTTCAGGCAGACAGATCCGGCCATCGGCATCATAGAACCGGGCGCCAATCTCCCCGCATGCCCGGCTTGCCAATTCCTTCGCCTCTTCTTCGGTAAAGTATTGCACCGGTAAAACCGGAGAATTCGGCACAGGGACGCCTACGCTGTACAGAGCGATATTCGCCTGTTCTCCCATGTCCAGAACGGCGCGCATATGGCGCTCAGACTCTATCGCCTGCTTCACCAGCGGGTGATCCACGATGACGGGGAGCGGCAGGAAATAAGGAGGCGTATGATAGGCGCTGCCAAAAAGCTGCATAATCTCGCAGCTGTACGTATTTGCTTCGGAATGGCTAACGCCGCCTTGCCACTGCACGACATTGACATTGCTTACATGCTTATGGTTCAGTTTTTTCGCTACCTGATAAATCGTCTCTCCCCAAGCCAATGCAATCGTATCTCCATCGGTGACCAGCTCATCCAGATAGCGAGAGGCATCCTCGGCCAAATACTCTCCGATCAGGTCCTCTTCATAGTGCGGCACCGGGACGACAATCGCCTTTTTCAAGCGGTATTTGTCCTTCAACTGGCAGGCAAGCCGATGCGTATCCTCGGACGGATCCAGAATACGGATCTGCACCAATCCGTCCTCCCGCGCCTGCTGCAGAAATCGGGAGACGGTAGGCCGGGAGACGCCAAGCTTGTCCGCGATATCCTGCTGGCTGCAATCCTTGAAATAATACATTTTCGCAGCATCAATCATTTTTTTGATTTTCTCTTGATCCATCCCAAGCCACCCATCTATCCAATGTCGAATATAGGAAAAACGGTCTATAACTCCTATTATAACATTGTCGCCGCATCTTATCATTTGGCATTCCCGGATGGCGGATGACATTCCCCGGACATGCAGAACGAGAACAAGCGCCCCCCTGCACAATCCTTGGGGAGCGCTCGTCGCAGCACGCTCAGCCTGTTTAATTGTCACGCGGCAGGCGAGAAATGAAAGGGACCGCCTGCTCCCTGAATTAGTTGACTCTCACAATGCGGTTCTCTACCTTTGGATGAATCACCTTATTGTTCACCAAGTATTCTTCTACGATTTCATAGAAGGTATAGCCGGTATCCAGCACCCGATCCTTCTTCAGCATCGAGTATCCGTCCCCGCCGGACGTAATGAAGTCATTCGTCGCGACCTTGTACGTCTTCTCCGGATCGAGCGGCTGCCCGCCCACCTTCACCTCGGTGACTCGTTCGCCAGCCGGCTTCTTCACATCATAAACGAAGGACATGCCGCCTACTTGAAGGAAGGAGCCCGGCAGATCGTCGGTGTTCTCCGCTCCTCTGACCGATACCTCCAGCGCCGCCTTCAGATCGGCCCCGGTCGCCTCGACGATAGTCAGCGTATTCGGGAACGGAAGAATGGAGTAGAGATCCTTCTTCGTCATCTCTCCCGCCTGCTTGCTGGCGCGGATGCCCCCGCCGTTGACCAGCGCCACATCGGCTTCATAGCCCTTGATCGTTTTCGTCTTTGCGATCAGCGCATCGGCAATGAAGTTGCCCAGATTGGTCTCCTTCGCCCGGACCTGCGTCCGCTCGCCGTCCAGATCGACCTCCGTCTTGCCGATGACGGCCTTCATCGATTCCTCGACCTTGGCCACGACCTCCTGCACGAGTTTCTCGATCTCCGGATCGGCCTTCACGCTCTCGTCATACTCGACCAATCCGCCGCTGAATCCGACAAGCTCCTTGTTGTAATAGAACAGATCGACGCGGCCCAATGATTTGCCGTACTCCCAGTCCTGTACGATATACGTCCCGTTCACAACTTCCGGCGTATGAATCGGCGTATGGGAGTGGCCGCCAATGATAAGGTCGATGCCCGAGACGTTCTTCGCGATCTCCCGGTCTTTGTCCACGCCGATATGGGAGACGATAATGACATGATCCGCTTCCTTCTTCATTTCCGGTACCAGTTCTTTGGCGATATCAACCGGATCTTTGAAGGTCAGCCCTTTCACATTGTTCGGATGCGTCACGATTGGCGTTTCTTCCGCGACGAAGCCGATGAAGGCGAACGTCTCTCCGCCCACCTCGGTCGTGAACGTCGGCACGAGCAGGTTGGTGCCGTCCGCCTTGAAGACGTTGGCGCTAATCATCGGATACTTGAGCTGATCGCGAAGCTTCAGCAGCTGCTCGTAGCCGAAGTCAAATTCGTGGTTCCCGGCCGCCATCGCGGTGTAGCCGAGCGCATTGAGAATCGGAAGAATCGATTCTCCCTTGAACTGGTTCGTATAGATCGTGCCCTGGAACGTATCTCCCGCATCCATCAGGAGGAAGTTCTTGTTCTCCTTCTCCCATTCCTTGACGAGCGTCGCGATTTTGGCGTAACCGAACTCCTTGCCCTTCTGATCCTCCTGAATGTGGCCGTGCACATCATTCGTATGGGCGATCGTAATATGCTCCGTCAGCGCGGCTCCCAATGCTTCCGTGAACTGCTCGCGGGTCACGGAGCTGCCGGCGGGCAGTTCAAGCGCAACGCCCAGCTTCTGCGCAATCTCGGCAAGGCGTTCGGCGGAAGGCGCCTGTCTGTCATTGGCGCTTTCCTGCTCCGTAATCGCGCCCTGTCCGGCCGCCCAGTCCAGATAGCCCTGCGCCCAATAGCCGCTGCGCTCCGGAATGGACGCCCCGGTGCCTCTCGCAATCAGCGCGATAGCTTCCCCCAACGAAACGGGCCGCTCGAGCCGCAGATCCCCTTGCTCATAGCCTGCAATGATATGCTTCTGCTGCATCCATTCATTGTGCTCCACCGGTTGAAGCGGTGCGGCAAAGGCCGATGCCGAGAACAGCATCCCCAAGGCGCCGGTCACGAGAAATGAAGCCGCTTTCATTTGGAATCTCAAAAAAATTCACTCTCCCTTTAAATCTTGTTGATAGAATGGCGACATAAAAGTGAACAAATGTAAATATATTAAATTCCTTTTGTCAATTCATAGTATACATAGTTTATTTTTCGGCGGTCAAGACAAAGTTTCATACAGACCTGAATCCGTGAAATGAAATCATAGAAAAGTTAGAAAATGAGCCGCCGGTAAAGTAAAATAAGGAAAAAGGGAAGAATTCCCGTATTTCTTTAACTCACCCCGGAGGTGCCATTGATGAAACCCGTACGTTTTCAACTGGATCAGTCCGTGGAGATGCTGACCGCTCATTCCGGTCTTGCCCTCATTGGCTTGCTCCTTTCCCATACCCAGATTGCCAAGCGCTTGACTCGTTCCTCGCTTCCCGGTGTACATCAACCCACGGTCACTCACCCGGATGTGGTCTACGCGTACCTGGGGCTACTTTGTCAAGGGAAAAGTGACTTTG
>NZ_LDIG01000154.1 GCF_015845845.1 Paenibacillus dendritiformis | reverse complement strand
GGCGAAACGATGCTGGATCTGCTGCCGGGTAGGAAACTGGAGGAATTGCGTGCCTATGCCCAGGCGCATCCCGACTTCCTTCGGCTGAATCCCAAAGCAGTGGTCATGGATTTGGCCCAGGCTTACCATACCTGGATCAGCGAGTGTTTCCCGAATGCGATTCGCATCGCAGATCGCTTTCATGTCCACGGTTATGTAATCGAAAGCGTGCAAGAAGTTCGAAAAACGGTTCAGCATACCTTATCGCCGCGAGCGCGAGCGTATTTGAAAGCGAACCATCGTTTGCTGAATCCTCCAGCGGAATCGCTGAGTGAAGAAAGCAGAAAACGACTGGAAACGCTACTGAATTATTCTTCGCTTCTGCGCAGCGTGTGGGAGTGGAAAGAAGCCTTCACAACTTGGTATGACCGCTCGCCCAGCTATGCTGTTGCCCGACTCGGATTTGAGCGTTGGTGCGAGCAAGGCGATCAGATCGACCATGCAACGGTACGCAGCACGCTGGGGACGATGCGAAATTGGAAAGAGGAAATCGTGAATTATCATCAATGTCGCTGGACAAACGCGACCGTAGAAGGCCGTCATAATCGCATTAAAGCGTTTCAACGTCGCCATTACTTTATGCGAAATCCCAATCGTTATAAAGCAGGTATTCTTATCGAATGCAACCGTCACCGGTTGATATGCTGATGGCGGAAGGGGTTATTAAACTAATATTCAACACTGTACCCACCCAGTAGAGCGAAGAGCCCAAAATTTTCTCTTCGTACCTACATAACCATGATTAAATCGCATAATTAATGCATTAATTTCAAATTGAGATGCATGTCCTTCTCATATTATTAATCCTTTATTTCATATATCGCTGTTTATTCAAAATTGTAACGTACAAAAAAGCTACCTCAAGTACAACCATATATCTTATCCGTTATAAATGAGAAAATTCAATCTCCGCACGTAGATATGCCATCTCTTCTCTATACTGGGAAATTTCGTTTTTGGCCATGGAAAATCCCCACCCTTCAACAAGATTAAGTCCATCTTAATAGATGTCTTTTTGCTCTTGACTATTAGAAGGGATAATACCAAGGTTTTTTTGCGTTTTCGATAAGGTGATATCTTCACTTTGTTCACAGTATAAAATGTCGCTAAGAGTTTACAAAGTTATCCAATCTGAAGTGTTGAATAAAGCGAAGTTCAACATATTCATCCATCATGTTCCATGATATACTAAAACTAACCATCATTCAGTTCCTGGAGGTACTATGCGGAGATCGATATTAGGACTTAATACACGGGCTGAAACTACTACTAATCTAGATGTTGCGCCCAGGCAGCATGCTGTAGTTCGCTTGGAAGGAGTGGCGCTGGAAAAAAGATTGCGCTCAAAACGCTCAAGCGCTTTCGTTGAAGCGATGACCAAGCTGGATGCTAGCGGTGTGGTTGCCACAAAGGAGAAAGTTCAAGAGTTTATTGATCAAATAGCCAGTGAATTTCCTGAGTTAGCGGGAGATCAACTTCCGTTAGGTGTTGTGAGTAAGTGTTACTTGGGGAATCCTTATGAAGTCCACTCGCTAGATGCTAGATTACAGATTATCGATCATTATAAGCGAGGAGAAATATTGCCTAATGGAATGGAAAAAGCCAGAAGGCTGGCTATGCATCCTGGCTACGCCTACATCGAGGTATTTATGAATATGATGTGCGCCGTATCCCGCTCTGGTGAAGTATCTATGATTAAGGAGTAGATAATCAATGTCGAATCAAACGATCTCAACGGCTAACTTGAGTCGGATAGAAAATTCGTTAAGCGCTATTAATGACAATATTAATGTAGTAGCTTATCAGGTTGCTACAGTAGAACAGCAACTGGAAGTGACGCAGAGCGATCTAGAACAGCTTGCAGAAGAGTTTCGTGAATATGTTCGTCAGGATGCTTTGATCAAAAATGTCCAGTTGGCAGAAATGAGATTAGTTAAGGTTAGACAAGAGCTGGAAAATAAATACGGTCACTATGAGGATGTTCGTCGAAGAGCGATTGGAATATTGCAAGCCGTCGACACCAGTTTGGTGCGTAAGGATACAATCGAGAATGCATCGGAAGAGCAGCTGCTGGCTGCCCCACGGTATTGGCTGGCGCCATGCCTAATCGCACTATCCGCATGGCTTAGTGATAAAAAGGAGCTGGCTGAGAAGGCAGTTATTGAAGCGTTGCGAAGAGATGATGAAAAGACATCCTTGTTTTTTGCATTGGTTGCACGTCGAGGAGGACGTTATCAATCAAGCCGCACTTGGTTGGAACGATATTTTGGTCAGCAAGATCCGAATGAGCTAAAAAGAGAAATCGTTGTTTTGATTGATGGCTTTTCTAACGGAATTTTTGGCCCAGAAGCTAGAGTGAAATGCGGCTTATTAATTAAAAGCTGGCTAGACGAGCTTTCGCAAAAAGCAGGTTTTATAGAAACGCAGCGAGAGCAATGGAAAATGGCGCTTTTGTCACGTAAAGAAAAGCTGGATTCTTCCAAATTTATTCATTTGCAAAAATATAGTCCAACGTGGCCACAGCTTCAGCATGCGCTTGAGGGTGCAAAGCTGCATAATATTATATTTCAATATTTTAATTTTATACTTACCCAAGACATTATTCCTTCTAAAAATTTGGCTTTTGCCGTAGACCAACTTCTCGACATTTTAGTTCGTGAATTCGATGAAGAAGAATTACCGCTGCGCCGTGAAGAACGATTGAATGAATTAATTATAAAAGAAGATGGAGATAAAAGTTCGGCTCAAAATTTGTTCGCTAACGAAAAGGTCATTGAGGAAAAAGTTGATTTTACCCAGTTGCTAACGAACTTCTCCATGTATCCAACAGAATCAAACGCATCTGTTGCTACCCAAAAGCTGGCCATAGCATTATCAAAAGAATGGATTAAACATGCCCATGATGATTTGACTGCCGAAAATCGTAATGCGGTTCCTATCGATATTGAGATCAAATTGGACGATTGGACGGGCACTTCGAGGGACGGAAGCAATGAGGAAGAGCTGATCTCCAGTCTACAACAGCATATCCAATTGAAAAAAGAGGACGCATTAAGAAGAAACAAGCTTGGTGCTAAACATTGGATGTCGTTAGTTGCCGGTATTGGTTTCTTTGTACTCGGTATAGGCACGTTATTTTTATTTATTGCTTCAGCAATCTGTTTGTTTATCTTCATAAATGGTATGTGGAATGTGAAAAAGAATGTAAACATAATTGAGAGAAATTATGAGGAGCTTTTCGCAAATCATAAGCAAGTTTTAGTTGCCACTTTAAGTGACATTGTGGATTACCGCCGTGATTACGAGACGGAAGATGCAAATGCAGGTAAAATAGATGAACTGCTTGATCAAGTTACACCAGAGCAATATACATATTCGACCTTTGATTCTGCTAGAGCTGTTATTTCGTCAAATTAAAAGGAGTGAAATTTTGATGTTAAATAGAAGTAAGCCAATCATTCAGAATTCCTCTACAGAGCCCGCTGCCCAAATGCAAGCGAAGCTGGATCTGAAAATGGAAGAACTGCAGAGGCAAACGATAAATCAATCATTAGCGGAAAGCTTTCCTGCATGGGATTTGAATCCGCCGGCAGTATTAGTTCGTAGACGGAGCTCAAAACTGCTATGAATCCTCCAAACTATTATTCTGAATGGGCGCAGCTGTTTCATCAACTGAAAGAATCGGGCCAGGAAGATGAGAAGATCATTTCTGTTTTAGAAAAAGGAAGATTAGAATGGACGCCGGGTGTAGCTGATAAAATTGTGAATTGCACCTTCGATGTAATTGAATACAAATTAAAGTATACGACACGTCTATTTCAGCAAGAATTAAATCATTCGCGTGGTGAGGAAACAGCAATTATTTCGGCTATTGTAAATGCCCGTCACCGATTTGGTTTGCTTTATCGTCTATGCTGCCTTCCTGTTTTTCCTACTGAGATTAAGGAAGCATTGATAAACGTTGTAAGTAAATATGTCGAAGATTCTCAGGAGGCTTTATTAGAGAGCGCAAAGCATGATCGAACAGGTCAACTTGCTTATACGATTAGACATAACAGTTTGATACAGCAACAGACACAAGCTCCAGCGGCCGCGGCTCGTGAGCCGATTGAACAGAAGGAGTCTAATTCTAATCAATTTAAGTCCAGAAGAAGGGTGCTATTTTAAATGAGTGATCTCCAAACATGCATGAAAACCATGGAGCAATATTTGAAGGCGAGAATTCCCTTTATTTCTATACGTACTGCGGAACGATCTCGTGCGCTTAGCTTTATAGCCCACTTATCAACAAAGTTAAATTTAAATATTGGCTACCATACGTTATCCCAAGGCATGAGAGATATATCAACAAATCGGCTTCTCAATGAGGACCGTTCGGTTATTGGTGGATTAGATTATGTGACACAAAAAATAGGTCAACTGCAAAATCAAACGTTTGTTTTTACAGAAGTGCAAGAACTCGAAGATGACACCCGAATGGCAAGACAACTGCAAGATGCGGTAATGCTCGCTACGGAAACAGGCGGGGCTATCGTTGTTATTACAAACAATCCTGTCTGGGGACCGCTGCAGCGTCTAGGCATGTCGATTACCCTGTCTCCACCTAATGAGGATGAAATGCTGGATATTATTCGGGATCAGATAAATCCTTATCGAAGTGAAATGTTAATTGAGTGGAAAGATGCCGAGGAGAGACAAGCGGCTGCTATACTTGCGGGCATAAGCCAAATTGAGGCCGAAAATGTTATTGCAACATTATTAGCTAACGGCAGCATTATGAACGAGGATTTAAAGGAATTAATGCATGCCAAAGATAAAATCTTTGCCGATATTTCTGGTATTGAACGAGTAATTGTAAGAGAGGACTATCAAATTGGCGGCTTAGATGGTCTAAAATTATGGCTTGAAGCTAACCGACAGTTACTGACGGCGGACTTGCGTGAACGCGGCATTCGCCCGCCAAGAGGAATTTTGTTAGTTGGCGTCCCAGGGTGCGGTAAATCGTTATCCGCTAAGGCTATCGCCTCCTTGTGGAACCTCCCGCTGTATCGTTTGGATTTATCCACCATACATGGACAGTACTTAGGGCAAAGTGAGAATCGTTTAAAAGAAGCATTAGCAACAGCCGATCATGTGGCGCCATGCGTATTATGGATTGATGAAATTGAGAAGGGGCTTGCCGGTGCAGTAGGTGGAGGAGATGGAGGCACATCCATTCGTCTAGTCGGCCAATTCCTTTATTGGTTACAGGAAAGCCTCGCTAGAGTATTCGTTGTTGCAACTGCAAATGATGTATCCAAGCTGCCTCCTGAATTGCTGCGCAGAGGACGTTTCGATGAGCTGTTTTTTGTGGATTTGCCAACTGCGAGTGAACGGGAGGAAATCATAAAGATTTATATTGAAAAAGGATTGAAGAGAACGATATCGAATGATTTATTGCAGCATTTGGTGAGAATTTCAGATGGCTTTGCCGGTGCAGATTTGGAAGCTGCTGTTCGAGATGTTGTGAAGCAAGCATTTGTAAAAGGAGACAATTCCATTACAGACGAAACTTTTATCAACTTCTTTACAAATGTTGTGCCGTTATCACAAACAAGTCCTGAACAAATTGAAGCGATACGTACTTGGGGAAAAGAGAGGGCAGTACCTGCTGGTAAAATAAATGATGAACAGAATGGACATGGCGTTAACCGGCAAAGCGGACGAAAAGTAATTGTATAGTACACCAACGAACGCTGGAACTGCATGCCTAGTTGGAGTGGTAAAGCGACCTCGCGAAGGTCGCTTTTTTGCGTCTACGCCCAGCACGGGCGTCATCATTAGGGTGGAAGCCACGAGCGGGGGGAGGGCGAGCGCCTGCTGTGAGCTAATGCCAAGTGTGACCGCTTCGGAAAAGTAGTGTGGCAACGGGCGCACCTCTGAACTTTTCAGAAGAATGTTACCTGGGATAACTTGCGAGCTTGTGTGAACTTACGGTAACTTGTAAATAAGGTTATGTTAATGAAAAGCGGAATCGATTCGATATTGAGTTTTAGTTTACCAATAAAGAGAAAGCGGGTGAACAAAATGAAGTTGAAGGAAATGGAAAATGTGATCGATCCACTCATTATGGAGCGGGGACAAGTCTACTGGGAAAACGGTCATATCGTTGCTTTTCGTGAAGTGAAGCCCCGGGTTTACCACGCCGAGGTGGAGGGGGTCGTGTTTTACAATGTCGAAATTAAGCTTAGTTCGCGTGGGGAAGTCGTCCATACATTCTGTGATTGCCCCTATGGCAAAGGCCCCATTTGTAAGCATGTCGCAGCTGTCCTTTTGGCAATCAGACATGCCTCCCAAAAAAAGAAGGCGGAATCCGATTCTAAAGGCAAGTCTGCAAATAAAAAGAGTATGGCTGACCATTTGTCCAAGCTCAGTAAGGACGAGTTGGTCGCGCTTCTTGTCCATTTCTCTAACGAAATCACGGAAGTAGAGCAAGCGCTCTCACTGAAATTTATAGACACCGGTGAAAAGGAAAGTGTAAACCATTTTAAAAAAATAATTCGTAACTCTATTAAACAAAACTCTGATCGTTCTGGCTTTGTTGCTTATCGGAATGTTACCAACGCTGTCACGGGTGCCGAAAGCATACTGAAGAAGGCGGAGGAAGCGCTGGAGAGCGGAAATTACGTTCGTGCTGCTGAAATTAATTTTTGCATTATGCATGAGATGGGAGATTTGCTGCAGATGTGTGATGATTCCGGCGGAATCGTCGGAGGTCTAATTCAGGAATGTTTAAACAATGTTCATCGTATATCAGTTCAACTAGAAAATAGCTCCTCTAAGGATAGAGCCGTCCTATTTCAACGAGTTCTCAAGGAGGTGCTCCATCCGAATACAAAGGGCTGGAATGAGTGGCAATTGTCTCTTCTGGAAAGTGCAAGTTATTTGATGGCCACTTCTGCGGAAAAGGATTTATGGGGTGAGTTGATCGCTAAATTAGAGGCGCATGAAAAAAGTCAATCCTTCTCCGGTACTTTTTTTACAGAGCATGCAGCTATACTTCGATACCAAGTCATTCAGAAGTTTGAAGGTGACAGTGTAGCATTGCAATTTTTACAAGACCACCTCGACAATCCGCACTTTCGCAAAATGGCGATTGAAGATGCTATCAAGAGACAGGAATTCGATCGAGCGCTGGAGCTTGCCGAGCAAGGAGAACAACAAGACGCTGAAAAAGGCTACCGCGGCCTTGTTAAACAATGGGAGGAGTATCGCTTCGAAATTTATGGGCATACTCGTCAAGTGGATCTTCAAAAGAAGCTTGCAGAGGAATTCGCAGTGTCAGGGGATTATCATTATTATATGATGTTAAAAGAATTATACAGCAGAGATGAATGGGAAGAGGCATATGAGAGGTTATTAGCCAAATTGGAAGACGAATACAACAGGAATTGGCGAACGGAGTCCTTATACACCCGAGTGCTTATTGAAGAGAAGGAAACGGAGAAATTACTGAATTATGTTCGTAAGAACAAGCGAACGGTACTGGACTACTATCCATACCTCGTAAGTAAATATGCAGAAGAGGTCTTTGTTTTATTTACACAAACCATATCAGAGGAAATCGCCCGCGCTTCCAATCGAAAACAATATCAGAAAGGATGCAGAATGATTCGTGACCTCATTAAAGCAGGCGGGGCAGCCCATGCGGAAAAGGTTATTGAACAGTTATGCTCCACTTATCCCAATCGGCCTGCTCTTATCGATGAGCTGCGAAAGATTAAACGATTCTGATTCGGGGGATATCCAATGTGATTACACCCGTACAAGCCTGTGAGGCGTTGGTCATTCGGTATAATTTACATGGTAAAACGGTCTTCGATAAGGAGGCTCTAACATAAACACAAAGGACTGCTCCTCTTTGGGCAGTCCCTCGCAGCTAATTCAAAAAGTTATAGTGGCTCTCCAAGACCCTCCGCCTTGAGTACATGTGTAAGTGCCTGTAACCGTTCTGCCGTCCCCAGCGATGGTGCCGGTGTAGGCACAGTCATTTCCATCGCTGCTGTTTCTGCGCAAAACCTGGACGTTGTTGCCGAATAGGTTGATCGTCAATACAGCCGTAATATCCGGTGCCCCAGGCATAGTCCATCTTGCATCGAAAATGTTGGTGTCTCCCCGGCGCCGCCACACACCATTCCAGCCGCCTTCTTGTTCATACCAGACCCTGCCCAAATCGATTCTCTCGCGCCGAATGATTGTGGCCGTCCAAGTGCCTCCTCCTCGGATACATCGATAAGTCCCGCTAACCGTACGCCCATCTCTGGAGAGTGTTCCTGGGCCTTCTTGTTCATGCCATTCAATGCCCAAATCTTGCTGTCGAAATGGGACGCCGGATATGTCGGAAGGATAATCAAGTTGATAATACCCACCAAATTGACCGTAACCATACGGGTCGTAACCGGATGGAGCGTAATTGGATTGACCGAACTCGTATTGATACATTGATTATTCTCCTTCGTTGTAACTATTTTGCATTATATTATGTTGGGGATTCGCCTATGGTACCTACAGCCGCCTACTTTGGGCATTCATACACTTTCGATAAGGGAACAGAATCGGCGGCAGTGTAATATCCGGTTAACTTATATTATTTATCGTTAATCAGATTAAATATCTGCGTGAAGGCACCATCGAAGCCATGAAATGATCGGTAGTCTAGCCAGCCGATAACAGATAGTCGACTGCTTCAGCGTAAATTTTCGAACAGGTGTTCCAATCCCCCGTCTCCACCATGAAAAACCCGACTGAATGAGGTCGGGTTTTTGCTTTACTCCTTCGTATTTTCTGTTAGAATGTTATTAAGTTATTACATTAGTAAGG
This sequence comes from Paenibacillus dendritiformis, assembly GCF_015845845.1. GTDB lineage: Bacteria > Bacillota > Bacilli > Paenibacillales > Paenibacillaceae > Paenibacillus_B > Paenibacillus_B dendritiformis_C. The sequence continues at coordinate 1,489 of NZ_LDIG01000154.1, read as the reverse complement.
TATAATTTTGTACGCTTGGATCATACTATGAGGAGAGAACATTATGATGAATGGTGTGGTCAATATGGAAAAAGACCGTGACACAACGAAGAGGACTCGATACGCTCGCAAAATAGGCCGAATGGGCAATAGTTTAGGGATTAGTTTACCAAAGAGACTTGCAGAAAAAATGAATGTTACACAGGGTGACGAGATTGAATTTTTCGAAAATGACCAGGGAGAAATCGTAATCAAAAAGGTTTGGAAATCGAATTTGCCTGAACATGTGCGGCCTGAAGTGTTAGAAGCATTTTATGATGTTTTTCATGAGGATAAGGACATATTTAATGACCTAAGGGACCGATAAATGGTAAAGTATTTGACCAAAGAAGAAGTGGTGGCCGGACACTACTTCATGATGAAGCAGATGCGCGATATGGAACAAGCGGGCGTTAAAGATCATTCTCTTCTTGAATCTGCCGTTCATAGGCCGCAGCAAAGTGTATTTGGCGAGGATGCGTATCCAACATTATTTGAGAAAGCAGCTGCGTTGGTTGATTCTTTGGCTAAAAACCATTGCTTTCATAATGGCAATAAACGAACGGCTTATTTATCTGTAAAATCATTCCTTAAAATTAATGGCTATCATCTAAAAATGGAACGGGAATTTGCAGTGAATTTCATGGTAGACATTGTGAATGGGAAATATTCTATTGCAGATATGGCTCAAATTTTTGCAGAAAATTGCATCAAAATGTAAGATGGGGTGGCGGGGATATCTAGCTGGTTTTTTGGTAGCTGGCATCTTCCTCCACAGATATTAGTCACTTAGCTGGATTCCCATATAACGCGATCTCGGGCAGAAGAATTACAAAGGTTGGGATTAGCGTGACCGTTACGAGGGCACGGATTGGGAGGGGTCAGCATGACGGCAAATACGGAAACGGTCTTAACCAAGCAGGGAAAGACCTTTACAGATTATCGGCATTTGACGATTACGGAAGGAACGCAGACTTGTATCCTTAATATCATTAAAGGCGGGCTGTACCCGGATAGAAAGACGATGAATCCGACCTATGAGCCGTATTCGACCAAGCAGGAAGCACTCGACAGGTTGAATGCATTGGCGTGCGAGCTTAGAGGCAAAGGATTTATGGAAGAATCGCGGGATATTTTATTTCAACCTGAATCCGTGAAATGAAATCATAGAAAAGTTAGAAAATGAGCCGCCGGTAAAGTAAAATAAGGAAAAAGGGAAGAATTCCCGTATTTCTTTAACTCACCCCGGAGGTGCCATTGATGAAACCCGTACGTTTTCAACTGGATCAGTCCGTGGAGATGCTGACCGCTCATTCCGGTCTTGCCCTCATTGGCTTGCTCCTTTCCCATACCCAGATTGCCAAGCGCTTGACTCGTTCCTCGCTTCCCGGTGTACATCAACCCACGGTCACTCACCCGGATGTGGTCTACGCGTACCTGGGGCTACTTTGTCAAGGGAAAAGTGACTTTG
>NZ_LDIG01000153.1 GCF_015845845.1 Paenibacillus dendritiformis | reverse complement strand
TTGACGCCCGGAACCGAGCCGGGAACGATCGCATTCGTAACGGAAGCCCGGAACGCCAAAGAACGGCATGCCGCAGTCATGCCGTTCTATTCCCTCATTATTCCTTCCCCTCTTATCTCTGTTCCTTTACCCTAGCCCGCCGGCTTGGCGCGATAAAAATCCTGCACAGATGCAGGATTTTCACCGCAAAATACGCGGCGAAGCAGGAATTCCTGCAAAAGTGCATCAATTTCACGCGTTTGTGCTTCATTCCGCGATTCGACGGGCAAAATGCTGCACTTTTGCAGGAATGGCGCATAGGGGACGCGGCCCGGAAACAATTACTGCCTTTTTGCAGCTTTGGTGAGGCGGATGCAGCCGCTCGCCCCAAAACAGCGCTTACAAACGCGCCCTTACAATACCTCCGCCTTGCCATCTGCCATCCCCCGGCCCGCGTCGCCTTATTGCCCGCTTCACGATGCGCTGCCACTTTCCCGATGCGCGGCCAAATGCGCTTCCAGCAGCTCGACGCATTGATCGATATCCTCGCTCAGCCGGTTCCGCACTTCTTCCTTCACTTCCGTATCCAAGTAAATATATTCCCGCAGCTGAATCAAGGTGTCCCGCATCAAAGCGGCGGCGTTGCCGCTCCATTGAGGCGTGCGTGAGAGACCCGACGCCAGCAGATCCAGCAGCGGCCGGTATCGTTCCGCCGCTTCCCGGGTCATCCCGCCGAACGGGACATAGATCGCGCCCACCTTGCGGGACATCTGCTCCAGCAGCACGCGGACCGGCTTCGTGGCATCCCGCTCCGGCAGAACCGCCTGGCTGCGGTACAGGCCGAGCCACAGCTCGCGTTTATAACCGCCAGCGAAAAACGCCTCTTCCCCTGTAATGATCGCGCCAAGCCCATGCTCCGCCCCGTTCTGCCGAATCTGCTCCCTTACCGCCGCCGGATCCGTCTCCGCGCCGATGCGGATGTCCGCGACGGCGGCGCCCGGCTTGCCGCCGAACGGGACGGCATCCCCGGCATATACGGCCAAGCCGAGCTTCGCTCCCTCCTCGATGTACACCTGCATCGCATCGAACGAAGGACGCGCCGCTGGCGCTAAGCTTGCCGGGCTCAGGTTCGCGGCTGGGTTCGCGGTCACACTCGGACTGGGGCTCGTGTTCGCGCCATTCGCGCCCGCCGATGCGCTCGCCTTCGCGGGCAGGTTCGCGCTTGGGCTCGCGGCCGTGTTCGCGCCGTTCGCGCCCGCCGATGCGCTCGCCTTCGCGGGCAGGTTCCCGCTTGGGCTCGCGGCCGTGTTCGCGCCGTTCGCGCCCGCCGATGCGCTCGCCTTCGCGGACAGGTTCCCGCTCGCCTTCGCGTCCGTTCCCGCCCGATCCGTCACCTCCAAATAGACCGCGTTGAAATGGGCCGCCTTGATGCGCTCCAGTCGCTTCCGCACCTGCCCGGCCTCGTTATCTCCCGGGCTCGGGCTCACCCGCAGCCGGATGCCGCGCAGCTCGACCTTGCGGGACTCCGTATTCAACTGCTCCGCCTCCGTCAAAAACCGCTCCAGCGCCGCCGCCTGTTGGCCGAGCTGCGCGGCGTCGCGCTCGGCATCGTCCGCGGCGGCCCGGGCGTAAGCCAGCTTCGCGTCGAGCAGCTTGCTTTCGATGCTGGAATACGGAACGTCAAGGTACAGCGTCTTCGACTGCGCGAGCTTCCGTTCCGCTTCGGCCAGCCTCTGCGCCGCTTGCTCGAAGTCCTTAGCCCGTTCGTCCTGATTCATGCCCGCGATCCGGTCTGCCGACTCTGCCGCATCAGACCCGCCAGACGCTGCAGCCGCCACGCTCGCGGCGCCCGGCCCCAAGGCAAGCGCCATCGCCCCGGCCAGCAGGCCAATGCGCAGCCCAATCCCTGTCTTCTTCATCCAACCGGCCTCCTCGATTCAATAGGATTCACATCCGATTGATAGATTGTATGCCCGCATCGGCCGGGGCCATTCCTTGGAATTTACCGGTCGGCGCCCGGGGCTCCCGCACGATGCGAAGCGGCTTGCCATTGCGGGCGAGACGCTCATAACAGCCCGCGGCAGAAGAAGGACATCTTGCGGTCTCGCAGGCCAGGGAGCCGGATAAAACAAAAGTGCGAACCTCTCAGGAAGCACTTACTTTCTGGAGGCCCGCACTTGGATGCAGAATTCGATATAACATTTTTGTACAAAATGAACTTATTATTAACGATATGTGTATGTATAATCCTCACCGTTGACCGAGACGACGACCTGGATCGGCTTCTTGTCCTTCGCTACTTCGGCAGGCACCTCGGCGATGAAATGAAGCGTGCCCGTTTTCAATGGCTCAATGCTGGTAATATTCGTGTAGGTAAAGTCCGCCCCGCCTTTATCCTCGATCGTGGAAAAAGCGTTATATTCATATTTGTTGTCGTAGACGACCTTGACCGACACGAACTCGTCCGCCGATTTTCCTTCGGTCAGCAAGCTCTTGACCTTGATCACCGTGTCGAAATAAGTATTGGACGCATCCTTCACTTCATAATAGGAATAGAAGCTGTCCGGGTTCGGCGGGGTAATCTTGTTGGCGAACTTCGCTCCTTGAATGGTCAGCTCGGCAAAGTCGGCGATTTCGAGCGGCTTTTTCGCTTCAATTACTTTGCCTTTGGCTGCCGGAGCAGCCTCTTTGTCAGACTTCTCCTCCGACTTGCCGGCGCTGTCGTTGCCCGCATTTTCCTTATTCTCGGCGTCCGCTTTGCCCGCATCCAGATTCCCCAAAGCTGCTTTCAGTTCCGCATTTTCTTTTTCCAAAGCCTCAATTTTCTTCTCCAGGTCGGCTGTCGCGGAATCGCCGCCGCTGCATCCAGCCACCGTCATCCCGAGAAGCAATGTTGCCATACTGATGGCTGCTGTTTTCTTCTCAATGGAAGACCCCCTTTTTCTATATGTATAAATATACCACCAACCCGCCTATTTGACTATAAGAGAATTCAGATATTATGACATTTTTCCTAATTCTTTCGACTCATTAACTGACAAAAGACAACAATAATAATATATGTTGAATCTAGGCCTGACTCGGCTTGTATATCCTTGTTTTTCCTCCGATCCTGCGGTACACTGATGCACATCAACCCAATGGAGCTGATCGCCTATGGATACGACCGACGCCCAAGAGACGAATTTCTATGAATCGGATATCTTCGACATCAGCCGGGAACGGAAAATCCGCACCAACATGCCTTCGCGCCATTACCATGACGCCTATGAGATTTTCTATCTTGTCTCGGGCGAATTATCGTACTTCGTCGGGGATAAGACCTATCATCTGGTGAGCGGCATGCTGCTGTTCATTAACGTCAACGAGATTCATAAGCTGGTCAATTCAAGCGGCGCGGCCTTCGAGCGCATCACGCTCCAGTTCAAGCGGGAATTTATCGCGGACCTGCTCCCGAAGGAAGGGAGTTTCGACATGTTCTCCGCCTTCGAAGCCGATACGCATCTGCTCCGTCTGGACGGCAGCGAGCAGAGCACGGTAGAGGGGCTGTTCGACCGGATGGTGCATGAATCACTGCGCCAGCCCCCGGGCTATGCGTATTATGTCAAAATTTTGCTTATTGAGCTGCTCATCTATTTGAAACGCAAAGCAGACAGCGGCCAAAACCAGCATGCAGCCTGCCCGCAGCAGATTCATCCCAAAATCTTCGCCATCGTCAACTTCATCAACGAGAACTACAGCCGGCGCATTACGCTGGATTCCATCTCCCGGCGGTTTTATATCAGCCCCTCATACTTCTGCAAAATGTTCAAGGACAGCACCGGCTTCACGCTGGTCGAATACGTGAACAACGTACGCATCAAGGAAGCGCGCCTCCTGCTGCGGGATACCGATGCCAAGATGGGAGATATCGCGGAACGGGTCGGCTTCGAGAGCCTGACCCATTTCGGGCGCATTTTCAAAGAGTTGACAGGCTGTACGCCCTTGAAATACCGCCATATCCAGCGTTCGAACCGGACCTGAGCGCGAACCGCTTTATCCTTTATCTCAAGACAACTTTGCAAAAAAAGCCGCCCCCTGACGACAGTCAAGGAAGCGGTTCGGTTCGGTCCAGCTTAGGCCTGGGCCTCGCACACATACTGCGCAAATTTCTGGTAATCGCTCTGACGGCATTCCAGCGTCAGCCTCGTCCCCAATTCCTCGTATTCGGTCGCGAGGACGTTCGCATGCTCATTCAAGTAGGACACATGCTGTCCCTGATCATAAGGGATGAGCATTTCGCATTTCACATAATCCTTGAACACATGGGCGCGAATGGCGGCGAGCAGCTCATCGATGCCCTGCTTGCGCTTGGCGGCCATGTAGATAATCGAATCCTGCGATTCAGGAATGGCGCCTTCCTTCAGGTCGATCTTGTTGTACGCGTAGATCATCGGAATCCCTTCGATCCCGATCGACTTCAGCGTCTCGTTCGTGATGCGGATATGCTGCTCATATTCCGGATTGGAGAAGTCGACGACATGGACCAGCAGGTCCGCCTCTTTCACTTCCTCCAGCGTCGAGCGGAACGCCTTGACCAAATGATGCGGCAGCTTGCTGACGAAGCCGACCGTATCGGTCAGCAGGAATGTCTTGTTGTCCTCCAGATCAATGCTGCGAACAGACGTGTCCAGCGTGGCGAAGAGCATATCCTTCTCGAGAACGAATTTGTCCTTCGAATCGGTGAACAGCTCGACCAGCGTGTTCATCACCGTCGACTTGCCCGCGTTCGTGTAACCGATGAGCGATACGACCGGAAGCTCGGTTTTCTTCCGCTTCTTCCGTTGAGTCTGGCGGTGGGCGACCAGCGCCTCCAGCTCCTTGTTCAGAGCGGTAATCCGCTCCTCAATCCGGCGGCGATCCAGCTCCAGCTTCTTCTCCCCCGCCCCTCTGTTCTTCGTGCCGACCCCGCCGCTCTGACGGCCCAGCGATTCGCGGAGACCGACCAGGCGCGGCAGCATATACTGCAGCTCCGCCACTTCCACCTGAAGCTGCGCCTCCTTCGTCTTGGCCCGCTCGCCGAAAATATCGAGGATAAGCAGCGTGCGATCGACAACCTTGGAGTCGAGATCCTTTTCCAGATTGCGAAGCTGCGAAGGAGACAGCTCATCATTGAAAATGACCATGTCCGCCTTATGCTGATTCAGCATAATCGTCACATCCTGCAGCTTGCCGGTGCCAATATAATGGGACGTGTTGACCTTGCTCAGGTTCTGCGTCACGACGCCGACGACCTCCACGCCGCAGGCCGCGGCCAGATTCGCCAGCTCCTCCATCGAATAGTCGAAATCCGGCTGATGATTCAGATTTACGCCGGCCAGCACCGCTTTTTGCGGCTGTATCGTAAGTTGTTCCATACTTTATTCCCCCGTTGCCGCACTCAAGTCCCGCTTGAGCACGGAGCATCATTAGTTGTGAATCATGAGTAGCAATACAAAAAAACACAGGCATTCCGCCTGTGCTTCGAGTCATCGGAAGACGAGCCCCGCGACGGAGCCGCTTGCAGAGGAGCACAGAGCGCATCCCTGCATATAAGCATACCCCTCACGGCACGCGTGAAGTCACGGTCACCCCGCAAGCCTTCCATCCCGCCAAGATCCGAGTAAGAGCGAAGGCCGATCGCGGCCGGCAGGCTCCCGTTACGGATCAGGCGGGCGCACGAAAGAAGGCGTTCGCCGAAGAAGAAGCGGCTTCATCCAGCGCTTCGTTCCTGGCAGGTGCTGCGTCATATAGGCACAACAAAAGAGGCAGGCATCGTCCCTCCCTCTTCTGTCGCGCAACATATTAGGGTTCCTCTGAGCAACCAAGGCAGACCATTCCCGATCACTCTGCACACAGGCAGAGCAAATGAGCACTATTCAGTTAGTGTCACATACGTTCAATCGGATTCTTCCCAAGCGGAAGATGGTTGCCATGTCAATCATCGGTGACCCTCCGTTCTGTCAAAGTTATCCCTATCCTAACACAGGTCCATCCCAAGAGCAAGGGCGGGCATGGAACTTTTCCGGAAAATGGCTCTCTTCACCTCTGTGGCTGCCTGTGCTTCTTCTCCTCCTGAATCACGGCCTGCACAGCCGGGTCTTCCAGCAGATTCCCGGTCTTGACGGCACTGACTTCCATATCGGGCTCTGTCTGCCGCTCTTCATTAATGACTCCCGACGAGGTTAAGCCCATGACGGCAGGCAAGCGGAAGGCGTAGCCGCTATGGGGCAAGGAGGCGATCAGCGGATCGATCCCGATTCCATCCCCGCCGGTCCGTTCTCCGACCAAGGTCGCCCAGCCCGTGCTTTTGGCGAACACTGCCCACGCTTCCGCTGACGAGTACACGTCCCCGTCGACGAGCATGTAGATCCGCCCGCGGAATTCCTTGCCCGCATCAGGGGATAATGTTATCGTGTTTTTGATATAATTTTGGAAATCCGTCTCGATCTCCGGCGCCAACTCGGCCGCTCCCAGCTCTTCCTTCAATTTTGCGACAGGCAGCAGCTGCTCCGGGGCATAAGCCGAACGGGCGTATTGCTGGGCCAGCTCTCCCTTGCGGAAAAGGAAATAACTTACCGAAGTCAGAGGCTCCTTCATGAGCTGCGGCACGAGCATGCCCCAATAAGACGTCGATCCGCCGCCATTGCCCCGGATATCGATAATGAGCGCGTCATAGCTTCGAATCTTCTCCAGAAAAGGCGCAATCACCGCGTTGATATCCGCTTCGATTCGATCATGAGACAGGCTCGGAATAGACACATAAGCCAGCTTGCCTTCCTCCAGGATTCGAGTCATGGGCAAAGCTGACCATCCTCCGAAAACGGATCCCCGGGACAGACCCGACTTCGCGTCCCAAGTACCGGAATAACGCGCTTCCACATGCGGCTGGTTTAACTGCTGATGCCACAGCTCTCTTCCTTTTATATCAGCATACGTTCGCTTCATGTTTTCATAGGAGGATTTATCCAAAAAGTACGTATGTCCATTGTTCAAATCACTCAGAACCGTGTTCATCTTGTCTCTGAACTCTTGATCGGTGTTCGCCTGCAGCACAAACTGCTCATAGCGATCCACGTTCTGCAGCCAGTCGGTATGATGGACGCGCTGATTGACCTGGAGGAACGGGTAGTTGTCCTTGATGATGCGCACCATCGCTTCGAAATCCTCGCGCTTCTGTTCCTCCGTCAACGTCAGCTTGTCCGGGTCCAAAATCTTCCTCCCTCCACCGGCTGGCGCGGGATTCTCCGTCTGCTTCGGCTCCGCCTGAGCGGAAATGCTCCCGCTTGTCCCGCTTGGCGCTTCCTTCGCATCGCAGGCAGCCAGTCCGAGCAGGAGGAGCAGGCCCGCCGCCGATATGAGCCAGCTTTTGTTCATATGTTTCGCTTCCTATTCGAATGATAAATTTCCCAAATATTCCTTCCCATTCTATCCCAATTCGAAGGTCTCGACAATCCGCCCGATGATGCCCTTTTGTTACAATTTAGGGAAAAAGTTAACCCCGGGAACCCCCGGAGTTATATGACATAGCCTGTTCCGTTTTTCCTTCGGCAACCGTTATTACTTCTTCTGCACGATCTTCCAGACGATGACGGCGGCCTGCGCCCGGTTCGCCTCGCCCTTCGGCTGGAACAGGCCGCTTCCTGTTCCCTTCACGATGCCTTCCTGTGCGAGTATCGCAACCGCCTCGGCGGCATAGGAAGCGATCGCTTCCCGATCCTTGAACCGGGCCAATACCGACTCCGCGTCCCTCGCCGCCGGCGTGCTCGTGAAGGCGGCAAGCGCCTTCGCAGCCATTACCGCCATCTCCTGGCGGGTGATGGGCCGGTTCGGCTCGAATCTGTCCTTGCCCGTGCCCTGCACCAGCCCGGCCTGCTTCGCTGCCGCGATGACGGTATAATGCCAATCCGTCTCCTTCACATCCCTCCAGTTGAGCGGCGTGCCGTCATCCTGCAGATCGAAGGCGCGGACGAGCATCGCCGCGAACTCGGAGCGCGTCACCGGCTTCAGCGGCCGGAACTTGCCGTCCATATCCCCCTTGACGATGCCGAGCGCCGCCAATTGCTGAACGGCCTCCTGCGCCCAGGCTACCGGGGCGAGATCCGGGAAGACCGGAACGGCCGGTTCAGCCTGCGGCACCGTCGGCGTCCGCGGCGCCGCAGGCGGCGATGGCTTGGAAGGGGCCGGCGACGGAGACGAGGAGGAACCCCCGGACGATGACGGCGGATCGGACGGCGTCGGCTTCGGATCGGTCGGTTCCGCGGCCGTCAAGGTGACCGCTTCGCTGGCAGCACTCTCGTTATGAATCCGATCGACGGCGGTCACCACATACGTGTATTGTTGTCCCTTCGTTGCCGTCCGATCCACGTAAGCCTGCATCGCTTGCCCGGACTGCTTGCGCATCGTGCCAAGCAGATGCGCCGGGTCTGCGATGCTGCCCGCGGTGTTGCCTTCGAACCGGTAGACGGCATAATACGTCTCATCGCTCGCCGTCTTCCACTTCAGCTCGACGCCCCCGCCAGCATTGCGGGCCGATACCCCGGAAGGCGCGGCCGGAGCCTGCGCATCAAGCCAAGGCATCGCCGGCACGAGCGCCGGATATCGGCACAGATCGCTGCGCAAACGCTCGGTGAAGCCGAGCGGATTGGCGGCGAACCATTGGGCGCTGAAATACATGCTGCCGGACACTTCCGCGAAATTGCGGTTGAAGTTCACCTGGTTCGGCATTTCCTCCGGATCCATCCACCCGTCTCCCTGTCCGATCCGGTAAATCGCCTGGCCGCTGTACAGATGCACGTTCTTGCCGGCCGTCACCCCGCTCCACCAGGCAATCAAGGTGTCATAGGCGGCCGGAGAATAGCCCATATACCAATAAATCTGAGGAGTGATGTAATCGATCCATTCCTCCTCCACCCATTTCTTCGAATCGGCGTTCAGCGCTTCATAGCTGCTTAAGCCATTTGTATCGGAGCCTTCCGGATCCTTGCTCCTATTCTTCCAGATGCCGAACGGGCTGATCCCGAATTTGACGTAGCTCTTCTCCCGCTTGATCGCCTCGCTTACGCCGCGAATGAACCGGTTCACATTGTCCCGGCGCCAGGCGGCCCGATCCGGGAAGCCCGCGCCGTACTTCGCATACGATGCATCGTCCGGGAACTCGGCGCCTTCGATCGGATACGGGTAAAAGTAATCATCGAAGTGGACGGCATCGATGTCGTACTTTGTCACCACCTCCATGACGCTGTCCGTAATAAATTGGCGCGCCTCCGGATTGCCCGGATCGAAATACAGCTTGCCCCCGAACGAGAGAACCCAGTCCGGGTGCTTGCGCGCCGGATGATCCTCCACCAGCCGCTCGATATCGTTCTTCATGCTGACGCGGTACGGATTGAACCAGGCATGGAATTCCATGTTCCGGTTATGGGTTTCCTCCAGCATGAAGGCGAGAGGATCATACCCCGGATCTTGTCCCTGCACGCCCGTCAGCCACTCCGACCATGGGCCGTACTCCGACGGGTAGAAGGCATCCGCCGTCGGCTTATTCTGCATAATGACCGCGTTCATTCCCGCGGCCTGCAGCTCGTCGAGCAGCTTCCTGTACTGCTGCTTCTGCTCCTCTGCCCCGGTCGTGCCCTTCGCCGGCCAATCGATATTTTCCACCGTCGCGATCCACGCCGCTCTCATCTCCGCCTTCGGAATAGCTGCCAGCTCCTTGTTGACGACGACATATACGGAGCTGGTCTTGCCCTCATACGTTGCCATAATGCGCGTCCCACCTACCTTGATTCCGGTCACTGTCCCGTTCTCATCGATCGAGGCGACCTCCGGATTGCTGCTCGCATACTTTACGCCTTCCGTAATTTTCACCGGCTCCTCCACCCACGAATAGGTGCCGTACACCTCCGTCTCGAACGAGCCGCCTATCGCGACCGCGCTCAACCCGCGGAATTGGATGCTCTCCAGCTCGGGTATCGGCTCGTGCACCTCGATTTGATGGACCGCCGAAATGTTGCGGTAGGTCACGGACGTGACCGTAATCGCCGCCGATCCAATCGCATGGGCTTCCAGCCCGCCGCGGTCATCGACGCTTGCCACTTCCGGCCGGCTGCTGGCGAAGCGGGCGCCGCCCACCATTTCCACCGGCGCCTCAAGTCCCGCATAGACCGCATACGCCTTTAAAGCACCGGTCGCCGTCCGCACCATCTTTTGCGGGCCGGACACCTCAATCCGCTCCAGCTTCGGCGCATCCTCCGTCACGGTCAGCGTCACCCGGACCGGGGGCGCATCGCTGTATTCGGCCGTTATAATAGCCGTCCCGGCGCCGACGGCCGTGATCGAATCATACGTCGCCCGCGTCACGGTCGCGACACTCTCGTCGCTGCTGGTCAGTTGGACGCGGCTCTCGATCCGCCGGGGAGCCGTGCTCCCGCTGCGCGTCTCAACCACTTGAACCGCTTGACTGCTCCCGGCCTGCATGTGCGGCGGCAATCCAGCGATGTCCAAGTGATGAATCGGGGAGCTTGAATAGATAGCGGATAGCCGGTCGAAATAAATAGCCCCGCTGTTTTTGTTTTCCGCTTTTGTGGCGGCCATATAGATCTGGTTCAGCTTGAGAGGCCATTGTATATTTTGCGGAACGTCTGCGGTGACATATTTCCACCCCTGCCAATTGAAGCCCGATGACGTCGTAAAATCGAGCGCGGGCAAAGCCTTGCCGCTTCCATCCGCCACCGCGGCGCGCAGCCAGTTATTGTTTTGATTTCCATATACCCACAGGCCTAATTTCCGGGGCTGGCCCGGGACTGCTCTCCCCCTCGTGCCATCCGGATTATAGAAGTTCACATACGCTGCCGATGTGTTCGGCTGGCCGCTAAAGTCATAGCTCAGCTTCACCGCATGATGACCGTAATAGATGGTCTCCGGCCGGCTGATCAGGCTCAATTCGACGGAATTGGCTTGCGCATGGCTGGCTCGCAGGTTCGTCAGCTCCTCGAACTCCTCCAGCACGATCGGCCTCGCGTCGTCCGTTTCTTCCGCATGGACAAACGGTAAAGCGCTTCCAAATCCGGATAGCCCCGTCCCCAGCAAAAGAATCAGCGCCACCCCAAGAGACATCATCGCCCTGCCGTGAAATGAATGCCGTGTCCTGTTCATTCGTTCATTCACTCCCTAATGAGATGATTGATCACTTCCCTGCTTCCGTGCCGTCAATCCTGCTGCCAAGCGCAGCGAACAGATATCAGTGCTCCCTCCTTCGTTCCCATCTGAACAGCCCGCGGCTGTTACTCCCTATCATATTGAAACATTATTTTAAATATCAATATTTTTTATAAAATATAATTTTAAAATGAAGCAGGAATTTCCCGGTTGGATGACGTATCGTCGTTTTTCGCCTCTCCCCATATGCCGGCTGCTTTCGCTTTCCTGGCGACCCCGGCTTCTACAACAAGCCTTCTGAAACAAGCCTTGGATGGACAGTGACGGCGTCATAAAACCAGCGTATGCTGCGGTATATGCCGTTTTGGGGACAAAGTTGCTTCTAGGGGAGTTTGCGATTAACACTACTTCTTGGAAAAAATGCTGCAATTCTGCAGGATTTCGGCCGACACCCCTACTTGGCAGAAGGAAAGCTGCAAATGTGCAGGAATTTAAGCTATTGCGGCTTGAATCGGAGGAAATCGGGTGGAATTGATGTAGTTTTGCAGTAATTCTGCCAAATCGGCCAGCCAAGGCAAAAAAATCCTGCGCGGGTGCAGGATTTTGCTAAAATTTCCTCTAATCAGCCCGGCCCCTCTATCTCCCATATTTCGACAAAGCCCTCTTCTCCCAATAACGCACTCTATAGGTGTTATCTAACGGCCCCATTACCCATTTTGCAAGCAAAGACACGATCCTTATCTGTTCGCCTTGACAAATCTCGCATTCTTTCATACCATTAACTCGAATGACAAATACCGGCACTTGCGATGGAAGCACCCGCAAGAATGGGCTTGATAGCCCTTCTTGCAGGTGCTTTTTTGCTTTTCTTTTCTTGCGCGTGGGGATATGGAAGGCAGGGGCCGGATATTTTAGAAAACGATAAAGAGAGGATGAGACGATCATGATGAAGAAACAACCCGGCGTGATTATGCCATCGCTCCTCATTGCACTCGCGCTCGCATGCCTGCTGGCCAGCCCGGCGGCGCTCCACGCAGCATCGGCGGAGCTGTCCGCCACGGCCAAGGCCGCCTTCGACAAGATGGCCGCGGCAGCGGAGCGGACGCAGGCGGACAAGCTGACTCAGCTTTACCGGGAGCTGCTGCAGCTCGAGACGGCAGAGCGGGAATGGCAGGAGAAGACGAAGCGCCTGCACTACGACAATGCGGAGGCGCTGACCGGGATCCGGCAGCAGCTGAAGCGTATGCATGAAGAAAAGCTAAAGCGCCTCGGTTCGCAAGTCCAAGAATCGAAGAACAAGTATCAGCCGCTGTTCGACGCCTACAGCGCCTTGAACAAGCAGATCTCGGCCGCAAAGATATGGAAGAACAAGCAGTTGAACGCGGCACTCCGCCTGCAGCATACCGGCATGAAGCCGCTCGTCCAGACCGCGCGGGAGGACATCCGCCGCCGCCAAGCCGCGCTGAAGTCGGCCAGGCAAGCTCGCAGCGACGCTGCCAAGCGCGTGCGCCAGACGCTCTCCGCTATCGATACGGTCAAGGTCCAGATCAAGAAAGCGAAGAGTGCCGCAAGCACCTGCAAAAGCCGCCTCTCCGCGGCCCGGAGCACGTTAACGCAAGCCGCGAGGAAGGGCGATGCCGGCGCCAGCCTGAAGGCGCTCACCTCGATGACCGCCTCCGCCCGCCAGCGGAATGAACGCACTCGCCAAGTCTTTCAGCTAGAGCAAAAGATCGGAGATATCATTCGGAAGGCGAGGACACAGCTCCAGTCTTATTCTGCTTCTTGAGGCCGGCGGAGGAGTTGCTTTTTCCCAAGCCATTCGCTATACTCTGTAATACTACATGCGATGGAGGAACCTGCTCATGAACCGAATCAAGCAGACTCAACTTCATCATCACAAGAAGCGTTAGCACCCCTGAACCTATCAGGGAGGGCTAACGCTGTTCGCGTTGGCCTCCCTGCGGCATATAACCGGCGCGCGGGATCAAGAGGTCCGGCGCGTTTTTTATTTTCCAGAGGAACACAGGAGGCTGGATACGATGCAAAACGTAAAAGGGACTTATGATTTTTTCGGTCCGGAGCAAGCCGCGCGCCAGCAAGTGCAGGACGTGCTGCGGAACCTGTTCGAGCTGTACCGCTTCGAGGCGATGGAGAGCACGATATTGCATGAGCTTGATGTATTGACATCGAAATATGCCGGCGGGGAAGAAATCGTGAAGGAAATGTACCGGTTGAGCGATCAAGGGAAGCGGCAGTTAGGGCTGCGCTACGATCTGACGATTCCGTTCGCCAAGGTCATCGCCATGAATCCCGGTCTGGAGCTGCCGTACAAACGGTATGAGATCGGCAAAGTATTCCGCGACGGGCCGGTGAAACGGGGAAGGCTGCGGGAATTTCTGCAATGCGATGCCGATATCGTCGGCATTGCAGGGCCGGAAGCCGAGGCCGAGCTGATGCAGCTTGCCGTCGAGGCGTTCCGCCGCCTGGACATCCCGGCGACGATAAGATGGAACAATCGGCGGTTCCTGTTCTCCGGACCGCCGCCGCGCTTCGGGCCAGCGGAATTCGCACCTCGCTGGATACGAGCGGCCGCAAGCTCAAAAGATCGCTTGCCTCCGCCGCCACCCAACGAATTCGCTTCGTGCTGCTCATCGGCGAGAGCGAGGCCGCCATCGGAGCGCTCCGTCTCAAGGACATGGCCGAGCAGACAGAAACGGTCGCCACCGTGGAGGAGGCCATTTGGCAAATCGAGCGCAAGCTGGGGCTGGCATAAGGCGGAGAGAATAGATTTCTCCTTCCAACACGCAGCGAGAAAAGCTCCACCCGCGCAAAAAACCGCCGAATCCTTCCGGATCCGGCGGTTGAACGCGATTCAATTATTGAGCGCTGTCCAGCACCTCTTGAGGGATTTTGATTTCGCCCACTTCGTCATGCTTGGAGAACGTGCTCTTCATCACCATGTCCATGGAGATTTTCTGACCGTCTTGCTCCATTTCCATCGTCATGTCGACGTCGGATTGAAGCGGCAGGAACGATTCTTTGTTGACCGCATACGTAACTTTGACATTTTTGATATCCATTTGCTCGATCAGAGCCTGGGTTTGCGCGTCTTCGCCGCTGCCCGACTGGTTCATCAAGTTCTTGGCGAGCTCTTTGATTCCATCGCCGGACAAATCAGCTGTCAATACGTACTTGTCTCCCTCTTCCGCCACTTTCATATCTTTGGAGAAAGATTTGAACTGCTCCATTTGAGTTTCGATTTTCGCGGATTCTTCCATCTGCTTAACCATATCGCCAATCATTTCGTCCGGAAGCTTCACCCATTCTCCATCCACATGCGTGTAGATCGCTTCCTTGGAAATATACTGCTTGATATCCTGTTCGCCTTGGCCAGGCATAGACATCTTCATCTCTTGGTACATGCCGAACGGTTCTTTGCTGAAGTCCGCCTTCATCGAGATATCAACCTTCTGCTCTTGCTTCTGATCGCCCTGAGCGACCGTAATGTTCTGGTTGATGCTCGCATCCATCGCGAAGTTCTTCATCTTTTGGCTGGCTTCCGCCATCTTCGTCAGCAGTTCATCCGCAGTCAATGCCGGCGCATTTTCTTTTTCTGTTTGTGCATCCGCCGGTTTTTCCGCGTTGGTCGCATCACCGGCAACGCCTTTATCGCCGCAAGCCGTGATTCCCAACGCCAAGATTGCCCCTAATAACGCGAGTGTCCATTTTTTCAAAGCAGATATCCTCCTAAGATCTGTCACAAATTTTCGTACCTAACCATCATAACCATATATCCAATCCGCGCGATAGGGGAAAAAGTCCCATGCAAGTGAAAATAATCGACTAACTATATGGCGACAAAGGACTATCACAGCCAGATAAAAATCTCCATAATTCGACAAAAGACACTCGCTTTTCAGTGTTTTCAGCGTTACCATTCAGCAGGGAACAGCTCCAGCCCATCGACGGCAAACGCCTTCCGGACGAGCTCCGGAGCTACGAATTCATCATATTTGCCTAAATAAGGCGCCTCCTCCGGCGCTAACAGACTCATCAAATCGGTTCCGCCATTCAGCTCTGCTCGCAGTTGATCCAGCAATGCGGGCGCATCCGCATGACCGGAGACGACCATATAGTACGGCTCCATCGGCACAATGGACCGGAGGGCAAGACGCTCGGCAAGCCGGTGCTTCAAAATGCGCTCCAATGTGCGGAAAGGCTTCGTGCCTACCCAAGGCAGGATGAAATAAGAATCCCCTCCCGCCGGAATCACGCACTGCCTGAGCAGACCGCTCTCTCTGGCAAGACGGCGGGCCCGCTCGAGCCGCTTGACGGCCCCCGGCGCCAAGTACGGATAAATCTCATGATCCGCCAAAATATCGCGCATCTTGGCCATGACCGATGTATGCACATCGCCCCCGGCCCCGAGCCAGAGCGTGTCCACCTTGCCGCGGGCAGGCTTGACATAGACGGCCTTGTGCTTCGCGTCAACCTCGACGACCTTCCACAGCTTGCCCGCCAGAGAAAAGCAATAGCCCGGCGGCGGAACGGTCGTAATCGAGCCCAGCTCCTCCGAACCGTTATATACGGCATGCTCTTCATCGTCTTTAAATACCGCATAGAAGCGGAAATGGTTCACGATTTTCTCCCCGGTCAGACCGATCAGAAGCGTTCCTTCCTCGGTTCGCTGCACATGATCGGTCTGCAGCAAATACCGGAGGAAAAGCTTATATTCTTCCGCATCGAAGTTCAGGAACGGCGGCAGCGTCAGCACCTCCCGGGCCAGTTCGGCCGGCGTCGCTTCCCCCATGCCCTTCAATATGCTCATCGTCTGATGGTACAGCAGGCCGATCGGCTTCTTCCGCAGCGTGAGCGGCTCAATCCACTTGTCCCGCACATACAGCTCGATGACCGCGATCGCGCGCAGCAGCGTCCAAGGCATTCGGGCGGGGAGCTGCGCCTCCTCGTCCTCCTCTTCCGGGATCGCGAACAGCATCTCGGATACCGCATCGCCGCGTCTTCCCGATCGGCCGAGCCGCTGCACGAAGCTGGAGCAGCTGTAGGGCGCTCCCAGCTGGACGACCCGTTCCAGCTCGCCGAGATCGATGCCCAGCTCCAAGGTGACCGTCGCCGCGGCTACCGCTGGCCCGCGGCCAACGCGCAGCGCGGCCTCGGCCTCTTCGCGCAGCATGGCCGAAATGCTGCCGTGGTGCACGTGGAAGACATCCCGCTCCTGGCGCCGTGCGGCGACGCGGCGCAGCTCTAGCGTCGTCAGCTCCGCATCGGAGCGGCTGTTCGTGAAGATAAGCGCCTTTTTGAGGCGCATATGATCATAGATATAGTCATAATAAGCTTTGCGCGCATTCGCCGCCTGCTCCGTCTGCTCCTCGTCATGGGCGGCAGGAAAGGAGAAATGCTCGACATTCAATCTCAGCTTGCGGCCCGCGCGGGGCGCCACAACTTCGACAGCATGCGGCGAGCCTGCGCCCAGCCATTCACAGGCGGCATCGTAATCGCCCAGTGTCGCAGACAAGCCGATCCGTCTCGGATGGCAGCCTGCCATCCGTTCCACCCGGGCCAACTGGCTCAGCACTTGAATGCCGCGATCCGCCCCCATGAAGGCGTGGACCTCATCAATCACGACATAACGCAGGTCGCGGAACAGAGCGGGAATCGCATTCGGCTTGTTCATTAACAGTCCTTCCAGCGATTCCGGCGTAATCTGCAGTACGCCGGACGGTCTTTTCAGCAGCTTCGCCTTCTCCGCTTGGGACACGTCTCCATGCCAATGCCGCACCGGAATGCCGGCTTCGCGCAGCATGTCGTTCAGACGCTCGAACTGGTCGTTGATAAGCGCCTTCAGCGGGCCGATGTACAGAATCCCGACCGATGCGGAAGGGCGCTCGTGCAGTTCTGTCAAGGCCGGGAAAAAGGCGGCTTCGGTCTTGCCCGATGCCGTGCCGGATGCGATCAGCAGATGGTTCGGCGAATCGAAGAGCACGCGGCAGGCCCCGACTTGGGCCTCCTTCAGCGTCTCCCAGCGCTTTTTATAAATATATTCTTGAAGGAACGGCGCCAACCGGTGAAAGGGATGAATACCGCTCATAGCTCGAACTCCGCCAAGAAGTCGCCGACTTCATCCGGATGGGAGTCCGCGGGCTTGACGCTCCGTTCCCCGATCAGATCGTCGAATTCCGTCTCCGGATGCTGCTGCAGCGTGTGCATCAGATCCAGGAAATCACGAATAATCTCCCGTGGGGTCAGAAGCTCGTCCGCTCCGAGCCTGCCGACGGCTTGCTCCATAAATGCGATTAATTGATCGTCCGTCAGCAGCGGCTCCACTCCATAGTGAAGGGCATGGATATGGCGCAGGCGCTGCAGCAGAATCAGAATCTCCTCATGAGACAGCATGTCCAGCCGAATAAGAGGGCCCGTATAGTTGCGGAGCCCCTCTGCCGCGTATCTGCCGCTTACGAGGCGCGAGCGCAGCGCTTCATAGCTGAACAGCCCCCTGCGTTCATCCTCCACGAATTGCGGCGTGCCGCCGATGAAGATGCCGAGGTGCTCCGCCTTGCCCTGCATCGTATCGTTGAACATCGTCAGCAGCTTCTCGTAATTGCTGTGCCGGGAGATGCTGTTCGTAATTTTGTACAGGTTAACCCCTTCATCGATGAAAAGCAGCAGTCCTTGATATCCAATCCGCGCGGCGAATTCCGACCACAGCTTCATGTAATCGTACCAGTTGTCATCATCAATAATCACGCCGACGCCCAAAGCCTGCTTCGCCTCGGTCTTGGTCGCGAACTCCCCGCGAAGCCAGCGCAGCGAAGCTTGCTTCAGTTCGTCATCCATCCTCTTATATCCGGTCCAATACGACGCCAGCACCTTGGCGAAGTCGAACCCGTGCACCATATTCCGCATTTCATTGGTTACGGCCGCGATGCGCTGCTCCACCTCCATAATCAAGGCGCCGTCATTCGGTCCAATGCCAAGCTCGGTCATCGCCTGCTGTTGAATCGAAGCAATCCAGCGCTGCAGGATCGTTTCCAGGGCCCCTCCATCCGGCCGGGTGCGCGTCGACAGATTCATCATCAGCTCGCGGTACGTCGCCAGCCCCTGCCCCTTCGTGCCGACCAGTCTCCGTTCCGGCGACAGATCCCCGTCGGCAACGATGAAGCTGCGGTCCATCGCATAGTTGCGAATCATCTGCAGCAAGAAGCTCTTCCCGCTTCCGTATCGTCCCGTCACGAGCTGAACGCCGCTCCTCCCTCGGCCACATTGTCCAGGTCGCGAAGGATGGCTTCAATCTCCGGCTTGCGGCCGACAGCGATATGCTCCAGTCCAATGCGCGGCACGACGCCGGCGGTCAAGGAGTTGATAAGCGCCGTCGTGACGCGCTTCGGGATTTTTTTGTCTGTCATGGTTCTTCACCTCGCCAATTTCTCAATCAGAGGCAGATAGTCATCTGCAAGCTCATCCCCGTCAATGATCAGGTCCCCGATAGCATCCATGGAGGCGGAATTGATCTCATCGATAAGCAGTTCGGCCATCGTTCCGTGCGCCTCGGCAAGCTTCAGCAGCGAATGCTGGTCCCCTCCCGCCAGCATCGCCTGCAGTGCCAGGCGATGCACCGGTTCCAGCAAACGCTCGAATTGAATCCATTCCTCGTCCATGCCGTCGCGTAGCCCGGCAGGTCCAGGTCCGTGCGCACTCATGCCAGGCTCATCCGCCTTGCCCTCCTCGTCCTCTCCCGAGGCAGGCGAAGCCGCAGAGGAAGGTTGGCAGGCACCCATAACCGCCAGCTCTTCTCGGTAGTCCTCTGCAATTCGGATCATTCCGGCTTCCTCCTCAAGGACCAGATTGCCGAGCGCTCCCAATGCCGCTTCGTTAATCTCATCCATGGCCAGATCAATCATGATTGGGGGAGACTGCTTCGCAAGCGCTTGTCCGTCCAGTTCTCCTCCATGGGCCAGCAGCGCCGTCAGCAGCCGAAGCTGCTCATTCGTCAGCCGGCGCAGCAGCGTCCGGACTTCACCCGCTTCGGTACAGAGGCCCGCCGGCATATCCGCTGAGCAGCCGCCCGCCGGCTCGCCGGGCTGCCCAGCCCTCTTCGCCCCGGATGGCTCGTCCCGCTGACCGCCCCCGATCCGGCTCCCGCCTTCCGGTTCGCCAACTTCCTCCGTCACCGTAAGCAGATCGCGCACCTCATCCGACTCGGCCTGCAGCCGGGCCAGCTTGTCCGCATTAATGCGAACGCCAGGCTCGGCTTGTTCCGCGGAGGCGGCTCGCCCAACCTCCCGCTCCAAATACCGCTGAACGAGAGCGGCGATCTCCGGTTCGACGGCAGTGCCGCGCAATTTGCCCTTATACCCGCATAAGCCGCGCAGCGTATTCTCGGTTAACCGGATGAGTTGGGTTACGAAGGCGCGCAGCGGGCCGTGGGAGGTGATCGGAACACACTCGATTGCCGCACTGCTTCCGTACAGCGTGGAGTCGTAGACCGCGCTGCGGAACAAGTAACGCTCCCTTTTTGCCGGTTCGCCGAGATGGAGCCGCTCAATCAGGCGCGCGCCATATTTTTTGCGTATATATCCATCTACAGCCGCGAATACCTTGGGGAAATACCTGTTCATCACGGCATGTCCGCCATTGGCGCAGAACTTGCTTCGCATGACATGATAGTCCGACAGCTGGGTCGCCGCTTCAAGCGGGAGATCCGCCGGATCGCTCCGGAACCGGTCCATAAGCTCCCATTCGAGCGCATCGCCGGACACGCTGCCTGGGGCAATCGCCGTAACATCGCGGACAGAGACGTCAAGACGGTGGACAAGGATGAAGTCGATAAGCCAATCGGGCAAGTAATCATCCAGCTTCGGGAACGCCTCCCGATAAGCGATCCAGATCTCCTTCATCAGCCGATAGCCCTGAACAGGTTCCTTCCAACCGATTCCGTTAATCAATTCGTAGAAGACTAGAAAAAGATAGGACAGGCCAGTGGGCGGGTATCGCCCTTCCCGAACTTCATTCCGCCAATAAAAGTACCATCTCGCCTGCCCTTCCGACATATCCTTATATTCCGGCCAGTAGCACATGAACGGAACAAAGGGGGCCGGCGGCTCGACATGCCCTTCCCACCGGCGGGCCTGTTCAACGAATCGCTTCTCTTTTGTTGTTGAAAAAGAGCTGGGCGCCAAGCTCAGATGCCCCTCTTGATCCGCGGTGCGGCTACGGGGAGCCGGCTTATCCGTGTCCGCTCTGGGCGGAATCGCCATTACGGCCTCCTCTCCGCCCTCCAGCTCGAGCTCTGCAAATTGGATCTCACGGTTGCGGTTCATCATCGGTCTGTCCTCGCTTCTCATCATGAATTCCAATAGGTTCATATGAGCGTATCTATCGCCTCTCGGAACACCATTAAACTATACCTATTATATCATCCATCAGCGGAAATTTTGTTCGCCTGACAAGGACAAGCAAAAACAAGCGCTTCCCCGGCATCAATCGTCTAAGCCGATTCTAGAACCCCGTCATATATTGTTAGTACTTTACAAGAAGGAGTGATATGATCATGGCCAATCGGGATGTCAGGCTAGCTATTTTCAGCGGTACTAACTTTACGGGAAGACGGATTGTGTTCCGCCGCGGAGGAGTAGCGGTTCGGGATTTGGGAGCGTTCCGGTTCAATAATGTTCTGTCCAGCTTCCGGCTGCGCAATGTGGTCAATGCGAATGAAGTGACCTTGGTGTTATTCTCGCGGATTAACTTCCAGGGATCTTTTCGAGTGTTCCGGGGAAGCCAGAATGTAGCGAATCTGGGCCGATTTAATTTCAACAATGTGACCTCTTCCTTCATCCTGGTAGGCCGCAGATTGACCGATGCCGAGATAAGCACGATTCAACGGACAGGCAACCCGCCGCGGGATATTGTCATTATTCGGCAATAATCCCGGCTAGCCTGGAATCAAGAGAGACGAGGACGCCGGCCGGCGTCCTGTTTTCTGTTATCGATCTCGTTGTCTTAAGTTCCGAATCTTTTCCGGTACCCGCATTTCCGGCATAATTCCTCAACGGCCTCTCTTCGCGAAAATCCGTCATACAGCCGGTTCGCACGCTCGCCCTCCACAATCTCGGAAAACGGGGCCTGGTACACATTGCCCAAGCGAATGACGCCTTCGCCGTCCAGACAACACGGGACGACCGTTCCGTCGACCAGCACCGCAGCCTGGCTGCGCAGCGCATGGCAGAAGCCCTTGCCGTCATCTTCCGGGGCATGCAGGCTCGGCCATTGGAATTCATAATCCTGGTTCACATAAATGCGGTCCCCAATGCGGATGCCTCCCCCGGGCACCACCTTTTCTTCGATGCGGTAATCCAGATGAAATTCCCTCTCCAGCATCTCCAAGGTCTCCCGGTTCCGCCGCTTTTGTGCCGTTGTCGCATGCTCCGGATTCAGATTCCATAACCGGAAGGAGAAGATCACCTGATGCTCTGACGCCTCCCGCACGAACGATAAAATATCGGACAAGTACTTCTCCCGATTCTCGGATCCTTCATGTCCGTCGAAGCTGTGAAGCGAGAAGTTCATCTGCCGAAGCGCCGGCTTGCCGAGCAGTTTGTGCCGGTTCTTCCGGATCAGCGTGCCGTTGGTCGTGATATTGACCTTGAATCCTTTCTCGTGGCTGGCATCCAGCAGTTCATCAATGCGGGGATGGAGCAGCGGCTCGCCTTTGACATGAAGGTAGATATGCCGCGTATGCGGCTTAATCTCGTCAAGAAGATGACGGAACGCTTCAAGCTGGATGAACTGCGCTTTCCGTTCCGTCTGCGGACAGAAGCTGCAGGCCAGATTGCAGATGCTGGTAACCTCGATATATACTTTTTTAAATGTCCTCAAGTCCAGGTTCTCCATTCTTGGTCGCTAGTGGTTGTCTCTCTCATTATAGCGGTTCGGCACAAAAATAGATGGATTTCAGCCAAAAGATGAGTACGACAGTGACGGCGATAGATTGAAATAGGCCTGCCGGCGGGGGGAGCGCCAAAATGGAAGAGATGCAAATAACGGAAAAAGAGTGCGCTCCAATCGAAGCGCACGTCTGGAACTCTTTCATGAAGGCGAATAAGGAAGCGCCGCCGGGGCGCTTCTTGGATCATCCGGCTTAACAGCTGCCGGAAGGGTAATGCTTATACGGGATTTGCGGCTTCGGCTGGAAGCGCGTATAAGGATCCTGGTCGCGCCATACGTACCGGGGCTTGCAGCAGCACGGATCGGAGTAGCAACGGCATGGATCGGGTCTGCATGGGTCGCACTCGTGGTGGTGCGGGTGATGCGGCTTGCATTTCTCGCATTTGCAGTCGTCATGGTGATGCCGCTTTGGCTTGCATTTCTCGCATTTGCAGCCGTCGTGATGATGCCGCTTGCTCTTATGGCGGCGAGACTTGCCGCCGCAGCCCGGCATATACATCGATTCCTTTTCGCCGTTGCACGTTTTCCATTTTACTTTCACGACACGGCCCCATTCGATATTGCTCAGCCATTGCATGAACACATCCTGACTAATGACGTCATACTTTTTGGTCAAATCGAATTTCAGCTTCTGTCCGCAGGCATACTTCACTTGGAATTCAGCCAGATCAAGCTCCTGAATGGCGTTCATTACTTTCTGATAACCGCTTATCATCAACATCCTTTATCCTTTCCCTTTCCTATTTCTGCCGAAGGCGATGAAGCAATCATGACCCGTGACATCGAAATAAAGAGAGCTGATAGCATAAGCGCATAGCGGGAATGATAGGCGAAATATATCATTGGGGGTCATCTATTCGGCTGATGCTATAAAATATGCTTGTATTTCCTGTTTGGTAATAGGTAGATTTGCTGGACAATCAGCCCTAATTTCGAACAGGCATGCCAACAACCGCGTGCTTCGCATGATGCGCGCGGACAAATCGGGACAGCGGAGACCGGAATACCTTCGTGACGCCCATTCCGCTTCTTATGGGCGCAAGGCCCCCGGCGGCCGCGGAGCCGGTCCCTGATCTGCGGTTCGCCGGGCGCCATGCTTGTACCGGTGAAGCGGCTCCCGGATACTCCCGTCTCCTTCCCTGGCTGGTTATCTTCGCCGGATCAGTCCGGACAGCGAGAAGGAGGAATCGGAATATCCCGGAATTCGTTCATCGGATGCGGCAGCATTGATTTCGGCAGTTCATGGCGGCTATATATCAGGAGCTCTATCGCCATGTCCCGCTTGATATAAAATATGGCATTCGGTGCCGCGCGGTCATAGATAGGTGCTTCATGCCAACCGCCTGATTTCATAGAATAGGGATGCAAGAATCCGGCCCGTATCGTCCGGATGCGACGATTCCGTCTTCCCGAACAGCGCGTCGGGCGGATACGGCGTCTCCAGCGTGTAACTCTTGCCTAACGCCAGATTAACGGCCGGAGCCGGTGTCTTCTTATGCGCCTCGGCCTCCGACCCGGCCCGCTCCGTTTCATTCGCATGCGCCATAGGAACCCACCCGGCCGCGCCGATAAGAACGATAGCCGCAAGCCATGCGATCATGCACCTTTTCATCGAATCCCATCCCTTCTTCTCGTGTTATCGTTACCTTTGGTAAGCATTGATGCCGCGCGTCGCTTGCCCCGCTTTTCTGCCATACCACGCTTTTCTGCCATGCGCCCAAGCTGGCATTTTTCTCGTCAATTCCCCCCTTTCTCTTCGTTCTCCGGCCGTTATCGAATCAACCGGCTCAAAAAGCTGATCCGGTATTTCTGACGCGGCCGCCCCCGGGAAGCGCCTTTCTCTTCTCCGACAATATCGACCAGCCCCGCATCCATCAGCGCCAGCAGGAAGCGGTGCACGCTGCGGACCGTGACGCCCAGCACCGTCGCCAGCTCCTGGGCGTAGTAATCGACCTTGCCGAAGCGGGTCATATGAGCGATGAGGCGGCTAAGGTAGATCGAGGTCAGTCCCGCCGCCTCCGCCTGCTTCACCAATGCGGCGTCAACCAGGGACAGATCAAGCTCATGCGGCTCGTTGATCTCCAGTGGACCGATGACGCTCTCATCCTCGCGGACGATGAAGCACATGCCGCCGCCCCCCTCGCGGGCCAACTGCAGCGAACGCCGCGCATGCACGCCCGCCTCGGCCGCCGAACGCCCGAAGCCGATGCCGATGCTGAGATGAATTCCGTTCCTCTTGTGGATATTGCGGGCGAGCGGAATTCGCTTATAGCCGCCTGTCTCGCGCTCGAACACGCCTCTCGTGGTCACAAAGGAATACTCCCCCGAGGACTGCTGCGTGACGTGCCCGTCCAGTTGCTTCGCGAAGCCGAGAATCAAATGATGAACATCCTGCTTGAGCCGCTGAATCTCATGCTCGGATACCTGACGCTCCGCCAGCCTCTCCATGCCGTCGGTCTGGATAAGGCCAACGACCACCTGCACTTCCTTGTTCCTCCGCCATTCGGTCGACAGGAGCGCGCGCTCCAGCGTGACGATGATGTCCTGCTCCGTCGGCACGATCCACTCGCACGGAATCCCCTCCCGGCCCAATTGCAGCGCCACGCTGCGGATCGCCGTGATGGCGCAGCATGAACGGCCGGCCTCGTAGTGCCCGCGGTGGAAATCGACCAGCTCCTTCCAGGACGGGAGCGGCTCCCCTTCGTAAGCGGTCCACATATGGCCCAGCTCGCGGAAGGTGGACACGAGCATCTGCCGGCTTAGCGTATCGACCGTAATGGCCGATGCATCCAGCTTGCGCTCCAGGCGGAACAAGACGGCATACAGGCCCGATCCCGTAAGCGGAACGAACAGCGAGGGAATGTCGAATTGGTGCTGGTTTTTGGCCAACTGATAAGAGACGGGCCCGGTGAATAGCAGCACATCCACCTTCTCCGCCAGCTCCCGCGCCAGACCAGGCGCCTCTTCCTCCTGGCGGTAGCTTCGCATGAGCGGGTCGAAGGACGGGAAGCCTTTGAGACAATGCTCCATCAGCCCCATCATCGCTTCCGGTCCGATTATGCCGATGCGTATTTCCGGCGAGCCCCACGATACTTCCTTCTCATCCATCCACATCATGATGCGCCTCCGTCAAATTATAATGTAGTTCCCGGCGAGCATACCTCTAAAATGAACGGCAGCGTGAGGCGAGCTTCGCCTCCGATGTTGTGCATAGGTCCATCATGCCAGGGGCACCGCATGCGAACAAGCCGCCCCGGACCGGACCGCCTAATACAGCTTGCCGAGCACCGACTTGGCCGTCATCTCCAGGAACCGGTAGCTCCGCTCCTTGTCCAGCAGCGCGAGGGCCGTCGATAAAATATCGAGCACGTGAATCTGGGCCAGCTTGCTGGAGAAGGAGCCGCCCTGCAGCGGGCCCTCCTTCGCCATCGTCAGCAGCACGGCGTCCGCATAGCGCGTCACCGGCGAGAGGGCGTGACTGGTCAGGCAAATGATGCGCGCGCCCTTCTGCTTGGCAATCGCGACCGAATCGACAAGATCCTTCGTGCTGCCCGACGTCGAAATGGCGATCACGACATCGCCCTCGCCGGCAAGAGCCGCATTCATGGCGATGATATGGGCATCCGCTTCCGCCACGACCTGGAAGCCGAGCCGCATGAATTTGTATTTGGCATCCATCGCGGTAATGCCCGAGGATCCGACGCCGAAGAAGTACAGCTTCGCCGCGCCGCCGATCCACTCGATCGCCTTTTGCAGACTCGCTCCGTCCATAAGCGCCGTCGTATTCTGA
The DNA here is from genome assembly GCF_015845845.1 of Paenibacillus dendritiformis. Classification (GTDB taxonomy): domain Bacteria; phylum Bacillota; class Bacilli; order Paenibacillales; family Paenibacillaceae; genus Paenibacillus_B; species Paenibacillus_B dendritiformis_C. Next base: position 61,777 of record NZ_LDIG01000153.1, on the reverse strand, counting down.
ATCCGCTGCTGATTCAGCGCATTCAGCTTCTTGACGATCGTCTCCAGATCATCCCCTGGCTCGAGGTCGCCCGATATCTGCTCTTCCACGGTCCCCAGGTTCTGCGCAAGCGACAGCTTGAATTCCTGATAGCCCGAATATCCGAGCTTCCGGCAGAAGCGGATGACGGATGTGTCTCCGACCTCCGCATGCTTGGACAGATCGGTTATCGTATAAAATACTGCCGTCTCCGGATCCTTCAGCACGATATCCGCCACCTTTTTCTCGGACTTCGTCAGGGACGGATAAATGCTTGAGATGCGGAGAATGGACGATTGATTGATCCCGGCCACCTGGGATCGCCTCATCGCGGTCACCTCTTTTCTTCGTCATACCCCTCATCCGGCCCCCCTCGCCAAGGCGCCGGGCCCGGAGAGCCGCGGCGCTACGAGTCATACCGGAGCAATACTCCCAGCGCGCCGCTCATATCCGCATGGAGCGCCTCATAGGCTGCCGGCGCATCATCGATGGCATATTCATGCGTAATTAGCGGGTTCAGGCGGATGCGGCCCGCCTCCAACTGACGGACGAATTCCGCCATGTTCCGCCCTTCCGTCCAACGCACATAGGCGTAAGGATAATCGATGCCCTGCTCCTCATACTGCCGGTCATAGCGGCCGGGACCCGCGGCGCGGGCAATGACGAAATCCGCTTCCTTCTGGAAAAACAGCTCGCGCGGAAACTCGATCGGGACATTGCCCACGACCGCGTAGGTGCCGCGGAAGGCCAACTTCTCCATCGTCGCCGCAATGATCCGCGGGCTGGAGGAATGGGCGACGAGCGCGATGCTGTCGAAGCCGAAGCCGGCGGTGAACCGCTCCGCGTAGTCGTCCAGCGCTTCATCGTCGGCGAGATAGGCCGCATCCACCCCGCTCGCCTGCACGGCCGCGACGCGGGCCGGGTTCATATCGGTCGCGAACACGCGGTAATTCGCCTGATGGCTGAATTGCGCGATAAGCTGGCCGAGCAGACCCAGGCCGACCACCCAGACCGATTCCCCGAACTGCCGCCCGAGCCGGCGCACGCTGTGAATCGCTACCGATCCGAGGCCGACCAGCGCCGCTTCGCGCAGCCAGGACTCGTCGGACAGCTTCACGCAAAGCTGGCGCGGAACGGATAACTGCTCCGCATGATACACATACGGGCCGCCGTAACAGGCCACCCAGTCGCCCGGCGCAAGGCCGGTCGCCTCCGGCCCGACCTCCAGCACCTGGCCGGAGGCGCTGTAGCCGAGCGGGAAGCCGTCCGGCACGTCCATATGATGGATCAGATTCAGCTCCGTGCCGGGGCTGATCGAAGAATATCTGACCTTCACCAGCACCCGGGCCGGGTGAGATGCGGAGAAGACCGGCGCTTCGGCCTCCTCCAGCACGGCCTGCCGCTGCCTTACTACGATTTGTCTCATCGGAATGTAACGCCTCCTCGAATATGCTTTGCCGTCATCCGGTGTCTGCCACCCCCGCAATTCCTCATCCTCCCGTCAGGCTTCCTCTGCCGCGGCTTCGAATGCCAATGCCGCCATCATGCCGGCGAACCCGGCCGCCTTGCGGAAGGTGGTCGTCACCGGCGTCCGATCCGGCTCCTCATGCCGGATGTTCGGCCGGAACAGGGCCATGCCCCGCGCCATGATATCGTCCGCGACTTCCGCGAAGCGCTTCCGCCCGATCTCGCGAATCTCCGTCCGGGTCCCGCAGCGCCAGAGCGCCATGTACAGTTCCCAGCCGAGCGTCCAATCGCGCGTCCACCACGGCGCTTCCGTCTCTTCCGTCGGCGGCTGCCGGATCGCCTCGATCATCGTATCCACCGCTTCCGCGGATACGCGGCTCCAGGCCGCGCGCCGCTCTTCCGGCAGCAGCGGCGCAACGGTCGCGCCCAGGCCGACGATCGTCGCCTGGTACAGCACGCTGTTCCCCATCACGACCGAGCCGTCCCAGCGTTCAATATACGGCCACCAGCCGGGGGCATGGCGGCCGAAGCGGTTCATCAGATGGACGAACACGTCCTCCACCTTCTTCAGGAAGACGGCCTCGCCGGTCAGCTCATAGGCCCGGCCGAACGTATGCGCCGCATACATGTCGCCGTTCAGGACATCGAAATCCTCGCCCGGCCGCTTGAGCACCACGCCCGGATTCTGCTTGGCCACCTGCGTCAGCAGATACTCGGCCGACCGCACCAGACTTTGCTTCGCCTCCGGGCTCCCGGTCGTCCGGTATACATAATACAAGCTGTCCGCCGCCGCGCCGACCTCGGCGATATCGATGGGCGGCTCCTCCCCCTGCTTGACGTAATAAGGCTGGGAATAGCCTCCGCCCGGAAGCTGGCGGCGGTGCACATCCTTCGCCAGCTCGCGGGCGATGTCCGCTCCGTCCCCGCCGCGCAGCAGCCAATCCTGCGCATAGAAGCTGGCGACAGCGGCCGTCGTGCAGCAGCTCGCCCGATCCCCGAGCTCGTCATCCAAAATATAGAGCGCGCCGCTATTCTCCTCCCGCCGCAGCAGTCCGTCAAAGTAAAGCTTCAAATGAGGGTCAAGCCGGAAAAAAAGCTGTCGCATCGCAATCCTCTCCTTGCCGTATTCTGCACTCCCGTCATTTCATTCCGGTCAGCGTGATCCCTTGAATAAAGACTTTTTGCACGAAGAAATACAACATGACGATCGGGATCGTGAACAGGGCGGCAGCCGCCATCAGCATGCCCCATTCGATGTTATATTCGCCGATAAATGCTTTAAGCCCGACGGACAAGGTCCATTTTGCCGGATCGTTCAAATAAATGAGCGGCATCTGATAATCCTTCCATGAGCCAAGGAACACGAGCAGCCCGACCGTGAACAGGGCCGGCTTCGACAGCGGAAGGATCATCTGCCAGTAGATCCGGAACTCCGAGGCGCCGTCGATTTTGGCCGACTCGGTCAGCTCGTAAGGGATGCCCATGAAGAACTGGCGCAGCAAGAAAATATAGTAGGCCGCCCCGAAAAAGGCCGGCAGAATCAGCGGCCAGAACGTATTGACCAGATCCATCTTGTTGTACAGCACATAGAGCGGAATCATCGTCGTCTGGGAAGGCAGCATAATCGTGCCCATCATGATCATGAACAGAATGTTCCGCCCCTTGAACGGAATCCGGGCGAAGCCGTACGCCACCAGCGGGGCGGCAAGCAGCTCGCCCAGTACGCACATCATCGAGATGAATACGGTATTCAGCGTATATTGGAAAAACGGAATGGCGTTCACCGCATTTGAATAATTGTCCCAATAGAAACGCTCCGGCCACCAGACGAACGGAACGGCAAAAATCTCGTCTATCGACTTCACGGACGTTAACAGCAAATACGCAAACGGACCGAGGAAAAATAATCCCGCCAGCATCAGCAGCCCATGCTTGACGATGCTGCGGAGCGAACGGCTGACGGAGCTTCGCCGCATCCGCGCCGCGCGGCCTCCGGGTCTCAGGGCTGTCGCAAAATTCGCCATTATTTCTCACCTCCGTAGTACACCCAGCGGGCCGACGTCCGGAAGATAATCAGCGTGAACGTTATGACGACGAGGAACAGAATCCAGGCCATCGCGGCCGCGTATCCCATATTGAGGAAGGAGAAAGCCTGCTGGTACAAATAAATGGAGTAGAAGAGCAGCGAGTTCTCCGGCCCTCCGATCGATTGAGACGCCTCTGCGAACACCATGCCTTCCGTAAAATATTGAAAAGACCCGATCAGCATCATGATTAACTGGAACAGCGTCATCGGCGAAATCGCCGGGAAGGTAATCGACCAGAATTTGCGCCAGCGGCTGGCCCCGTCAATCTCGGCCGCCTCATAAAAAATCTGGGGCACGTCCTGCAGCGCCGCCAAATACATGACCGTAATCGTTCCCGTTCCCCAGAAGCCCATCAAAATGAGCGACGGCTTGGTCCAATCCGGGTCGACCAGCCAGTTCGGACCGACGATTCCGATGCTTTCCAGCAGCATATTGATCAGGCCGTACTGCGAATTCAGAATCCACAGCCAGAGCAGCGAGCCGGCGACCGCCGGAACGAGCGTCGGCAGGAAATAGATGGTGCGGTATATGCTTTGGCCCTTTATTTTCATATTAAGCAGCAGGGCCATCCCAAGCGCGAACGCCATATGCGGGACGACGCCGAACACCGTAATATACAGCGTGTTATACATGGATAAGAAAAACTTGTCGTCGTGGAACAGATCCCGGTAGTTCTGCAATCCGACCCATGCCGGCGACGAGAACAAATTATATTCCGTCATGCTGTAATAGAACGAGGTCACAATCGGATAAAGCTGAAACACCAAAAAACCGTTAATCCACGGGCTGGTAAAAAGCAAGCCGATAATCAACGTCTTCCGTTCCCGTCTGCGAATGCCGGCAATGTTGCTGCTGTTGTCCATTCGCTCGCCTCCTTCCTGTCATCTGCCGTGCGCAAATCCCCCTTGCCGGACCTTGGAAGGAGCATCGCCCCTTAAATCAAGGCCCGGGCGGGAAGCGGGCCGAATCGTCCGGCCCGCGCCGTATTTATTGCTTGCGGGCCGCCTTATCGGCAAGCGGTTGGATTTTTTGCGCGACTTTATCCATGGCCTCCTGCGGGGACTGCGTGCCCTTCAGCGCTTTCTCCGTCTCCTCTGACAGCGCTTGCAAATATTCGTTAATGTACGAGCTGTTCGGGAAGCCCTGCAGGTTCTCGCTCTTCGCCGCTTCCAGGAACGGGATCATCGTCTTGTTCGCGTCCGCGCGGAGACGCTCGTCATCCAGCGCCGCCTTGATCGTCGGAATGACCTTCGCTTCCAGGGCGAACTCGACCTGCGTATCCCGGGTCATCAAATACTTCATGAATTCCCATGCTTCCTCGGGATGCTTGGCCTTGGCCGGAATGAATATGGCGCGCGGGCTGACCATCCCCGATCCTTTCAGCTCCGGCTTCGCGGCCGGATAAGGAAATGGAGCTACGCCGATCGGGCCGTCCTCCGCCCGTTCGTCGCGGAAATTGTACTCCCAGCCGATATACATGGCCAACTGGCCTGTCAGCATCGGATCCTGCGGCGTGCCGCGCTTGCCCATCCCGGATTTGAACTTCGCGATCTGGTCGGCGCCGAATTCGTCATAGAAGGAACGCTGGTACGCGATCGCCGCGACGTTGGCCGGATGGTTCGGCGTGACTTTGCCCGTCCTCTCGTCATACCAGGAACCGCCGAAGATGATCGGCCAGAACACGTTGTCGATCCACGGGTAATCCGGAATGAATCCGATCTGCTTGATATTGCCGCTGCCGTCCCGCTTCGTCAGCTTCTTGGCCATCTCGAACATTTGCTCCAGCGTCTCCGGGGGGGCCGCAATGCCCGCTTCCTCGAATGCCTTTTTGTTATACATCAGCGAGTTCGCCATGCTCATCGTGAAAGGCATTCCGTAATATTTGCCATGGATGCTCATGCGCTCCGCTGCGGCCGGGATAAACGCATTCACGTCGAAGCCGTCCTTCTGGATGTTGTCCGTCAGATCCATGACGGCCCCCGCTTCGGCCCAAGGCCCGATGTTGTTCCAGAATGTCAGCAAAATATCCGGAGCCGCTCCGCCGGAGATCGCCGTCAACTGCTTCGTGCTGTCCTGATTGCCCAAAATTTTGACCGAAATCCGATCCTGGCTCTTGTTGAAGCTCTCTACGACCTTGTTGATCGGCCCCGCATCGGTATCGGTGTAGGTGTGCCAGAAGGCAATCTCCACCTTCTCGCCCTGTTCCTTGCCCGCTTTCCCGGAGGAACCTGCCGGATTCGCCCCATTCGCGCCCGATCCGCTGCCGCCGCATCCCGCCAATAGCGTCAGCAGCATTCCGACGGAGCAGAGCAACGCCAGCGCTTTTTTTCTCTTCTCTGTCATCTGTGTCATCATGAACGCCTCCCTTTATCGATTCGATTAGGTGAACAAGCCGAATTACGGAATGCGCTTCCTTCGCTTGTCGGCATATGGATAAAAGCCTCACCTCCTCCCAGTATTCAGATGCACCGGTTCGTGCCCTAGTGCCGCAAGTATCGTCTTTGCGGAAATAGTGGATTCCGCTTCCCAATCACGAAGAAACGATGGATATCTCTTCCTTTTTCGATAAAAAAATATCCGCTAGTCGTCACGGGCAGCATATTGTTCTATCTTCTGCATGGAAATGACGCATCCGATTCCCGGCGCCGCCGGCAATTGAACACGGCCCTCCTTGATAACGGGGCCCGTCTCGACCGGATCATCGCTCAGGAACAGCGGACCGTTCAAATCGGCCGGATAGGCGATGTCCAGGTACTGGAACAGCCAGCCGCTGGCCGTCAACCCGAGCCGCGACTCCGTCAGCCCGCCCCCCAGCAGATCCAGCCCCGCATCGCGGGCCAGCTCGCCGCAGCGCTTGGCCCCGGCCAATCCGCCCATCTTCGTTACCTTGATGACGACGGTGTCGCATGCTTCCGCCTGAATCGCCTGCATCAGATCCCCGGGCGTCCAGACGCTCTCGTCCAATGCGATCGGAAGCGATGTCTTGCGGCGCAGCTCGGCGTGCCCGTGAAGCTGGTTGGCAGGCAGCGGCTGCTCGAATACATCGACTCCTATCCGCTCCATCTGCTTCGCCAGCTTGACGGCCTGCGGCAGATTATAGGCCTGATTCGCATCGGCCCGGAAGAACAGGTCCCGCGCTTCGCTCTTCACGGCCTCCACAACCGCGAGATCGCGCTTCGGGTCAAGCCCAAGCTTGACATCGACCGCTTCGTAACCGTTCGCTGCGGCGTATGCCGCCTTGCGCGCCGCTTCCTCCGGGCTGGGCGTGCTGATGAGATACGACAGCTTCAGCTCCGGATTCGGGGCCGAGTACCACAGATCCGCCAGCGTGCGCCGCTCGGCGGCGCCGATCAGATCATGCAGCGCCATATCGATGGCCGCCTTCGCAATCGGCTGGCCGCTGCCCGGACCCGGCCGAATCTCCCGGTTCATCACCCGGTGAATCGTCTTCCAGTCCTTGGCCTCCATGCCGATCAGCGCCGGACGGAGATTGCGCTCGATTGTGCTTGTAACCGTTTGCAAAGTTTCGTAGCTCCAACGGGGGCTCGGTCTGGCCTCCCCCCAGCCGCATACGCCGTTGTCCGCGGTAATTCGCACATAGACATGAGGCGCCCCGATGCCGGCTTCCCCAACGGCCCCATTGGATATCGTGAACGACTGGCTCATCGGCAGGCGAAGAGGAAACACGTCGATGCGGGCAATTTTCATATCATCATCCCCCTTGATTCGTTCCGCCATATGCTTGATCACATCATACTCGATACATGAGAACAAATCTTCAGTTTGCCTATTTAAAGACGAATTTTTCTCCACTCCGGGAGCGCTCGGAAAGGGGCTGGCAGCGGGCTTGCTTCCAGTCCGGTCGGGTGCTCGCGCTTGCACCCCGCTCCCCCCCGGCAAGACCAAGCTCGAAGCAGCGGCTGTCCGGGGAGTGAAGGACAAGTGCAGCCCTGTTCTTCTCGACCGGCCAGTCCGGGACCGAATCAGCAGCCGTCCGCGGGACACTTTCGTAATCGGCTTCCTTGCTAGGCGCTTGAGTACCTCTTCATCGCGTTCCCCTTGCTTGCGCAGCTATTGCTTGCGTATATCTTACTTGCGTTTCATTACTTGCGTACCTCTTGCTTTCGTTCCTCTTGCTTTCGTTCTTCTCGATCGGATAATGCGGGATGCGTACACAGTCTGACAGTCAGTATGCTGCTGGTTCACCCGTCGAAAACTGCAATAATGCAGTTTTTTCGGGTAAGCCGCTTCTCACCAAAGTGAAGCCTGCAATAACGCAGCAATTTCGCTTACTTCGGCTTGGAAGGAGGACTTTTCGAGGAAAATGATGTAGATTTGCAGGAATAGTTCCTACTATTTGCTATAAAGCAAGAAATTACTGTACTTATGCAGGATTCCAGCCATGAGCAGAAAGAGGATGAGGGCGAAATAAGGCAGAATCCCGGACCTGCCAAAAAAAGAGTCTCGGCGGATACCGCCAAGACTCTTCTTCTTCCCTATTGGATCCATTAAGCCGTGTAGATCCGGTACATCGAGAGGTTCTCCTCATCCATCGCGCGGGCTACCTCGACAGCTTCCTGCACGCCCTTCTTGTTCTGAATCATCTCGTAGGCGAGACGCAGCACGAACATCAGCGCCGAGGTGCCTTCCGGGTAGTCGTCCGGTCCGATATACATCTTGCATCCCGCGTCCAGGAAGGCTTGCGCCAATGCCGGATTGCCCAGGGAGCACCCGTTGCCGATGACGATCTGATGATCCAGCTTCGCATACCGCCGAATCTCCTCCGGGCCGTAATCCCCGCGCGGCTCGTCCTCCTCATAGACGTCCTCTCCCAATTCGGGCATGCAGAATTGTCCTTCATCGCCATGGAAGTTGAGGATAATCAGGTCCATGCCGGGATACAGATCCTCTCCCGACAGCACCGCATTGAAATCACTCGGTCTTCCAATCCAATACGTAAATACCCGTGCTCCGAAATATTCCAAAGCCGCACGGATCGCTTGCGTGTCCATATCGCAATCCGGGCCGCACACCAAGGCGACGTTCATTTCCGGTCTACTCATGCTTATCTCCTCCTCAAATATGTTACCCATCTATCCGGAATATCTTGCCGAATAGCAGGAGGAGCCCGGGCCCGGTCTGCGGAAGCAATGCGTTAGAGGTAAATCGATCGTTTCATTGAAAAATAACTCCTTCTATAATCGTAATGATGGTAAATATATCTAACATCCTATCATACATGCGCTGCCGCTGTCAAAATCAGCATTCCGGCGGCTTGCCCGCAATGATCAAACTGCGGTTCCCGCGCTGAACCGGCGGGATGATCATGTATCCGGCACGCGAGCCTTCGATGGGCTGGAGCGTATAGCGTTCGCCCTCCGGCTGCAGCGTCACGGTCCCGGGCGCAGCATGGCGAATATCCGGCAAATAGACGATCGTCGGCGCCGCGCTCTCGCCCGCTTCCTCCCAGCGCATGCTGAAGGAGCCGATCGCATGCTCGTAGCGGTACTGCTTCAGCTTGCCGGCGACCGCCATCGGATAGCCGCGCCGCACGCCGAGGAAGGACGGGCTGCGATCCATATCCGGCGTGTAATCCCAATAGGCGTCGCTGCAGAGCAGCTTCTCCAGCAGGCGCTGGATGTGAAGCGACACATGCCCCGTGTCGCGCGAGCCGTAGAACGCGCCCCATTCGCCGACAAGCAGCGGCATCTCCAGCCGCTGCCGCGTCTCTTCGTGGCGGGTGAGAATCAGCTCCAGCCGCGCGTCGTTCGCCGTATGCGCCAGCTCCGTATCGGTCACCATATCATAGGCGTGCGGAGCATATACCTGCTGCTCGTCGCGACTGCCGTCCGCGTCAGTCACCGGCTCAATCATGCTTCGGGTGCCCAGATTGGAGAAATAATTCGTCTCCAGGAACAGCATGCCGTGCGGGTCCGACTCCCGAATCGCCGCCGCGGCCTTCCGGTACAGCGCGGAGAGCGCCGTGGCCTCGAACGCTTGCAGCACCGGGCTTGGGGCATCGATCACCTGCCGGAACAGATCCGCGTCCTCCAGCAGGCGGAGGGCCGCCTGCTTCCGTTCCGGATCCATCCAGGCCGCGACCATCTCCGCCGGATCGGTCTCCCCGTACCGGGCGGCGTACAGCTCCGCATATTTGGCCAAGATCGCGGCCATCGCCTGCTCCGCCCCGCTGCCGATAAACGGCTCATTGATCAGATCGTAGCCGATAACATTCGGCTCCGCATGCAGCTTCCGCGCCAGATGCCCCCACGCCTGCGCAAAATGATCCTGAATCCCGGCTCCGTCGGAAGCCGGCGTATTCCGCCAGAAATGATCGAACGCCTTCTGGACCGCTTTGTTGAACAAATACGCATCGCTCCATACCTGTCCCGGCTCATACCGCTCTCCATCGGTGAAGGTCGCCCAGGCAGGAGCGCCGTTGCCGAACAGCGTGCTGTACAGATCCTGATGCATGTCGAGGAAGACCCGGATCCGATGCTGATGCGCCAGCCGGATCAAGCGCCGCTGCGCCAGATCGCAACAACGCCCCTGGCACAAAGCTGCCAGGGGCGTTTCTCCAAATCATCGTTGCCGGCCGCCGTCGGCGTCAAATGACGCGGAACGTCGCCGTCGCAAGCGAGCCAAGCTGGCCGTCTGCGCCGAATACTTGCCCGGTGCATGTTATCGATCGGCGCGTCTCATGCACAATGTCCGCCGTGACGCGCAGTTCGCCCTCATGCAGCGGGGCAACGAAGTGAACGTTCAAATTCGATGTCACCGTATTCTCCCCGGGACGAGCCAGCATCGTGGCCAAGCCCATCGCGTTGTCGAGCAGGGAGGACAGCACGCCGCCATGCACGATGCCGATAGCATTCAGATGATGCCGCCCGGCATCCAGCTTCAGGACGACCTTGCCCGGCTCGGCCGTAACCACCTCGCAGCCGAGATATTCCCAGAAGGTGCCCCGCGCTTGCTCGAACAACTGTTCAAGCGGCACGCCGCCGATGGACGCGGGAGCTGCCGATTGTCGCTTCATCTTTTCTCACCTCCGCCGTTCCTTCCTTCAATGCCGCTGCGGCGGCCGGCCGGCATTTACCGCTTCAGCAGCATCTCTTCTTCCTCCAGCAGCTTGCGGCGCAGCACCTTGCCGGCAATCGTCTTCGGCAGCTCGCTGCGGAACTCGTATTGGCGCGGCACCTTGAAGGAAGCGAGCCGCTCGCGGCACCAGACATTGAGCTCTTCCGCCGTCAGCGCGCTTCCGGCGCGCGGCACGATATAAGCCTTGACCGTCTCCCCGCGGTACGCATCGGGCATGCCGACCACGACAGCTTCCTGCACGCTCGGATGCTCGAACAGCACTTCCTCCACCTCGCGCGGATAAATGTTGAAGCCGCCGGCGATGATCAGATCTTTTTTCCGATCGACAATGGAGAAAAATCCGTCCTCGTCCTGCCGCGCCAAGTCGCCGGTGAACAGCCAGCCGTCCCGAAGCTGCTTCATCGTCTCTTCCGGCCTGTTCCAGTACCCCTTCATCACTTGCGGACCGCGGACGATCAGTTCCCCGACCTCGCCTTCGGCCACCTCTTCTCCCGTCTCCGCATCCACGATCTTCGCATCGGTGTCCGGGAACGGAATCCCGATGGATCCGTGCTTGCGCTTGCCCCACAACAGATTCGCATGCGTAATCGGCGACGCTTCGGTCAGGCCATAGCCTTCGATAAGCACGCAGCCGGTCAGCTCCTCGAATCGCTCCTGGACTTCAACCGGAAGCGAAGAGGCGCCGCTGATGCACGTGCGGATGGAAGACAGATCATATTTGTGCAGATCGGGATGATTGATGAGCCCAATGTACATGGTCGGCGCTCCCGGGAACACCGTCGGGCGCAGCCGATGGATGCTGCGCAGCACCTCGGCAGGCTCGAACTTCGGCACGAGCACGTTCATTCCCCGGCAGAGCGTGCACAGATTCATTAATACGGTCATGCCGAACACATGGAAAAAAGGAAGCGCTCCCAAAAAAATTTCTTCCCCCTGCTTCACCTTATAGAACCAGGCGCGCGATTGCATCGTATTGGCAACCAGGTTGCCGTGAGTCAGCATCACGCCCTTGGGCGTGCTCGTGGTGCCTCCCGTATACTGCAGCAGCGCCAGATCTTGCTCCGGGTCGACCTCGACGCAGGTGAACCAGGGCGGTACGCTTTTCAGCAGCGAAGCGAAGGCATGGACCTGCTCCCCATACTCCACTTCCACCGCATGGCCGCTCCGTTTCGCTTTGATCGGGTAGAGCATGTTTTTCGGGAACGGCAAGTAATCCTTAATCGACGTCACGATGACATGACGCAGCCGGGTACGCGCCATTACGGCACGCACCCGCGGATAAAGGGCGTCAAGCGTCACGATCGCCGCGGCGCCGGAATCGGCCAGCTGCAGCTCCACCTCGCGCTCCTTGTAGAGCGGATTGGTGAGCACGGCAATGCAGCCGGCCATCAGCGTGCCGTAATAGGCGATGACGGTCTGCGGGCAGTTGGGCAGCATAATCGCCACCCGCTCCCCGCGGCCGACGCCAAGGCGCGCAAGCGCATTGGCGAAGCGGCAGCTCTCCTCAAGCAGCCGCTCGTACCGCAGCTGCTTACCCATGAATTCGAGCGCGGGACGATTGGGACAATCCCGCGCCGCATCGATTAAAAATTGAGCGACGTTATGTCGCGGGTACTGATACGTCGGGTCAATTTCCTGCGGGTAATGACGGAGCCATGGCTTCTCCAATGGCATACCTAACCATCCCTTCCTCGCGGAGAGTGCCCCCGCGTATTACGAGACCGCGTATTTTTCCGCTTGAATGACACGTGCCGCGATATCGCGCTTGATGCTGATCGCATCGATCGGCGAGCTTTTCGTCAGTTTTTTCAGAATCGAGAGCTGGGTGCGCAGCATGTCGCCGGATTCCATCGCCGCCAGCGTGCTCTTGGCGATGCGCTCGATATCGGCGAGCGTCTCATGCACATAGACGGACGTCATCTGCATGGCGAGTTTCGCCTTCTCCTCGCCGCTCTTCGCCATCAGCTTGCGCGTGCGCAGCAGAGCGCTCTCCATCGCATAGACGAGGATCATCAGATCGGCGAGGTTGCTCAAGATTTCCTGATGCTGCTCAAGCGACGTTCCGTATTTTTGCGCCGCCAGACCGCCGACCATGAGAAATACCTTTTTCGACATCGAGACCAGATGTCCTTCCAGCGCCATCGCTTCGCCCGAATCCGGCATCGTGACGATCGACATCAGCTCGGCCTGCAGCGCCTGCGCCTTTTGCATCAGCGGAAGCTCGCCTTTGGCCGCCTTTTTGAGCAGCATGCCCGGAATGAGCAGGCGATTGATCTCGTTCGTGCCTTCAAAAATGCGGTTAATGCGCGAGTCGCGGTAAATGCGCTCGATTTTGTATTCTTGCGTGAAGCCGTAGCCGCCGTGGATCTGCACGCCTTCGTCCGCGACGAAATCAAGCGCCTCGGAGGCGAACACTTTGTTAATCGAGCATTCCAGCGCATACTCGGCAATCGCCTTGGCCATCAGTTGGCCCGAATCCGGCTGTTTATAATCGATATCCTTGAGCGCAGAATCCACCAGCCCGGATGTCCGGTACACCATCGATTCCGTCACATAGGTGGCGATGTTCATATCCGCCAGCTTCTGGCCGATAAGCGGGAAGGAAGTAAGCGCCTTGCCGAACTGCTTGCGCTCGCTCGCGTATTTCACGCTCAGCTCGATCGCCTCCTTCGACGCCCCGAGACAACCCGCGCCCAGCTTGAAGCGGCCGATGTTCAAAATATTGAACGCAATCACGTGTCCGCGGCCGATCTCGCCGAGCACGTTCTCCACCGGAACCTTGACATCCTCGAAAAAGAGCGGGCAAGTGGAAGAGCCTTTGATCCCCATCTTCTTCTCTTCCGGTCCAATCGTAAAGCCCTCCATGCCTTTTTCCACGATAAAGGCGGTGAAGTCCTTGCCGTCCACCTTCGCATACACGATGAAAATATCGGCAAAGCCTGCGTTCGTGATGAAGATTTTGGAGCCATTGAGCACATAGTGGCTGCCGTCCTCCGACAGCTTCGCCGTCGTCTTGGCGCTCAGCGCATCCGAGCCGGATGACGGTTCGGTGAGGCAATAAGCGGCGACTTTGGCCCCTGTCGCGAGGTCAGGCAAATATTTGCTCTTCTGCTCCGGCGTGCCGAAGAACACGATCGGCAGCGTGCCGATGCCGACATGCGCGCCGATGGAGAGCGCGAAGGCGGACGCCTTCGTCAGCGTCTCGCCGATCAGCGTGGAGCTGACCTTGTCGAGCCCCAAGCCGCCGTATTCTTCCGGAATGTCGGCGCCGAGCAGGCCGAGCTCGCCGGCCTTGCGCATCAGCTTCACCGTCAGGTCATAGTTCAGCTTCTCGATCGCCTCGTCGTTCGGCAGCACCTCGCCTTCCACATAATCGCGAGTCGTATCCATCATCATGCGCTGCTCTTCGGTGAAATCTTCCGGCGTGACGATCGCATCCGGCGCGATATCATCAATAACAAAGCTGCCGCCTTTGACTTTCTGATCCAACACAGTCATCGAGATCTTCCTTTCATTTTAAAGTTGTGATTAGGCAAATACTTCGAACACGCCGGCGGCCCCCATCCCGCCGCCGATGCACATCGAGACGACGCCGTAGCCGCCGCCCCGGCGGCGCAGCTCATGGACCAGCGTCGCCGTCAGCTTCGAGCCCGTGCAGCCGAGCGGATGGCCGAGCGCAATCGCGCCGCCGTTCACATTGACCTTGCTCTCATCCAGCTCCAGTTGGCGGATAATCTGCAGGCATTGCGAGGCAAACGCTTCATTCAGCTCGATCAGATCGACCTGATCAAGCGTGATCCCCGCCTTGCGCAGCGCCTTCGGGATCGCTTCGACAGGGCCGACGCCCATAATGTCGGGCGCCACGCCGGCCAGCGCGAAGCCGCGGAAGGCCGCGAGCGGCTTCAGCCCTAGCTCCTGCGCGCGCTCGGCGCTCATCAGCACGCAGGCCGCCGCCCCGTCGTTCATCGGCGAGCTGTTGCCTGCCGTGACGCTGCCTCCCAGAGCGAAGGCGGGCTTCAGCTTGGCGAGCACCTCCTCCGTGGTATCCGGGCGTACGCATTCATCCATGTCGAACGAGATCTCCTTCTCCCACGGACGCCCGTCGCTGCCGACCCCTTTCTGCACCGTGGCGACAGGCACGATCTCGTCGCGGAATTTCCCTGCGGCGATGGCGGCCGCCGCTTTGCGGTGGCTGTTCGCCGCAAATCGATCCTGCTCTTCGCGGCTGATGCCGAACCGCTTCGCCACATTTTCCGCCGTGTAGCCCATGCCCATGTAGACCTCCGGCATATCGGACACCAGCTTCGGGTGCGGAGCCAGCTTGAACCCGGTCATCGGGACCGCGCTCATGCTTTCCACGCCGCCAGCCACGATTGTCTCCGCGCCCCCTGCCATAATTCGCTCCGCCGCGAACGCGATCGACTGCAGCCCCGAGGCGCAGAACCGGTTAATCGTCACGGCCGGCACCGTATCCGGATAGCCGGCATACAGCGAGATGATGCGCGCCATATTCAATCCTTGCTCGCCCTCCGGCATGGCGCAGCCGAGGATGACGTCCTCGACGTCCGACTTGTTCAAGCCCGGCGCGCGCCGGACAGCCTCCTCCAATACGATGCGGCCCAGGTCCTCGGCGCGCGTCTGCGCGAGGCTCCCCTTCTTGGCTCTGCCGACCGGCGTGCGCGCCATCGATACAATGACTGCCTCTTTCATTGCGATCTCCCCTCATTTCATAGTGTGGAAGGACATTAATTGCGCAGCGGCTTGCCCTTGGCGAGCATATGCTGCATGCGCGCCTGCGTCTTCGGCTCGCCGCACAGGCTCAGGAAGGCTTCGCGCTCCAGATCGAGCATGTACTGCTCGCTGACCAGGCTGTTCGCCGGCACATTGCCCCCTGCCAGCACATGGGCCAGCTTGTTGGCGATCAGCCGATCATGATCCGAAATGTAGTTGCCAAGCTGCATCGTATAGGCGCCAAGCTGCATCACCGCCTTGCCCGGTTCGCCGACGACGCGGATGCGCTCCTCTTCCATCGGCTCGTATCCGGCGCGATCCATTTCCAGCACCGCCATCTTCGCCTCATAGACGCGGCGGTCTGGATTGATGATGACCGAATCGCGCGGTCCCATATACCCGAGCCGCTTCGTGTCGTGGCCGCTGGTCGAGACCTTCGCCATCGCGATCGTCTCGAAATAGCTGTTCACGAACGCCTGCAGGTCCGCGTCCGTGCTGCCCGCCATCCGGCTGGAGCGCAGCGCCATCTCCTTGCAGCCTCCGCCCGCCGGAATGAGGCCGACCCCCGTCTCGACGAGACCGAAGTACGTCTCCGCCGAGAATATGATTTTGTCGGCCGGCAGGCACGCTTCCACGCCTCCGCCGAGCGTCATCTGATGCGGCGCCGCCACGACCGGCTTTTCCAGCCTTTTCAGCGTCAGCATCGTATTCTGGAACTGGCGGATGATGAGATCAATCTCATCCCATTCCTCTTCCTGGGCCTCCATGAGAAGCAGCATCACATTCGCGCCGACGCAGAAGTGGCGCCCCTCATTCGCGATGACGAGCCCGCGGTAGTTCCGGCGCACTTCTTCCACGCTCTGCTGAATCATCGTCAGGATGTCCGCTCCGATGGCGTTGTTCGGCGAATGGAATTCCAGGCATGCGACCCCGTCGCCGATATCGATCAAGCTCGCGCCCGGGTTGGACAGCACGACCTTGTTCTGCTGCTTGAGCCGCCGCAGCGAAATATGCTCCGCGGGCGTCTCCAGCTCGCTCCACGCCCCGCCATGGGCGTAGAATCGCTGGTCGTTCCGCTGCTCGTAGAAGCTGGTATGCCCGGCGTCAATCCAGGCGCGGACCCATTCCGGCAGCACGTCGCCCTCGGCCTCCATCCGCTCGGCTGCCTTGACCAGGCCAATCGCGTCCCATACCTCGAACGGGCCGAGCTCCCAATTGAAGCCCCATTTCATCGCGTTGTCGATGTCGGCGATCGAATCGGCGATTTCGCCCAGCTTGTGCGCCGAATAGAGCAGCACCGGCTTGAGCGTATTCCAGGCCAGCTCGGAATAACGATCCTTCGTGCCGAGCAGGGCCTTGATTTTATGGCCGGCTCCCTTGACGGCCTTGACCGCTTCGAGCGAAGCGGAAGAGACTTTGCGCACCGGCTCGTATTCCATCGTGTCGAAGCGGAGCGCCTGGATTTGCGTGCCGGATTCCGTCTTCACTTTCTTATAGAAGCCTTGGCCCTGCTTCTCGCCAATCCAGCCCCGGTCCACCATGCGGCCCAGCACGTCAGGAGCGCTGAACACGTCCTTCTCCGCCGTCGCCGCCGTCTGTCCATGCACATTGGCCGCCACATGAACGAACGTGTCGAGCCCGACCAGATCGAGGGTGCGGAAGGTGGCGCTCTTCGGCCGCCCCAAGGCCGGCCCGGTGACGGCATCGACTTCTTCTACCGTGTAGCCGAGTTCCATCATGTTGCGCAGCGTCACGAGCAGGCCGTACGTGCCGATGCGGTTCGCAATGAAGTTCGGCGTGTCTTTGGCCACGACGACGCCTTTGCCCAGCCGGCGCTCGCAGAACCCGTGCATGTAGGACACGATCTCCGGATCGGTCGTCTCTCCCGGAATAATCTCAAGCAGCTTCATATAACGCGGCGGATTGAAGAAATGAGTGCCTAAGAAATGCCGCTTGAATTCCGCGCCGCAGGAGGAAACCATCTCATTGATGGATATGCCCGAGGTGTTGGACGACACGATGGTGCCCGGCTTCCATACTTTTTCGATGCGTCCGAGCAGCTCTCGTTTGACATCGAGCCGTTCGACGACGACCTCGATAATCCAATCGACGCCGGCCAGGTTCGGCAGGTCGTCCTCCAGATTGCCCGGCGTAATCCGTGCCGCGAATGCCTCGCTGTACAGCGGCGCCGGCTTCGTTTTCTTCAAGCGCGCGATGGCGTCAACGGCCAGGCGGTTGCGCACGGCGGGATGCTCAAGCGTGAGTCCCTTCTTCGCCTCTGCTTCGGTGAGCCGGGCCGGCACGAGATCAAGCAAGAGACAGTGTATGCCCGCTCCTGCCAAGTGGGCGGCGATGGCCGCGCCCATGACGCCGGAGCCGATGACGGCGGCGCGTTGAATCGGTTGAACCATATGCGAGTCCCTCCCAAATTGAAATGGTCTGTTTTTCACATGATGAGAACAACGTTATATATGCGGTTGGCTTGCTCTGGATGCCCCTGCTGAGCAGGTACTTGGGTATGCTTGATGTTGACGCATAGATGAATGGTTATATTGGGTAGGTCTTGGTTGGCGATAATCATTGCGGTGTTGCATCTTGGAGGTTGTTTTTTTGCGATTACATAAGAAGAGGTTGTTTGCTGGCTTACTCATGACTTACTAGGGTAAAAAATGCTTGGCGTTATCCCTTTACACGGAAACTGGCTGCCTGTCGTCCGATTTCACGGAACCGAACACGGCCAGCTCCAAAATTTCGGCAATGTCGCGCGTCTGCACCGCTTCTTCCGCCTCCAGCAGCTTCGTGCCGTCTTCCATCATCGTCAGGCAGTACGGGCAAGCCGAGGAAATGACGGTCGGCTTCGCGGCCAGCGCCTGCTCCGTGCGGGCCAGGTTGACGCGCTTGCCCGCCGTCTCCTCCATCCACATCATGCCGCCGCCGGCCCCGCAGCACATGCCGTTCTCGCGGCTGCGCTCCATCTCCAGCAGCGTGACTCCCCGGATGGCACGCAATACGTTGCGCGGCTGTTCGTAGACGCCGTTGTAACGCCCCAGATAGCAAGAATCGTGATACGTAATGCGTTCCTCCACCTTATGGCGCGGAACCAGCTTCCCGGTGCGAACCAGCTCGTCAAGCAGTTCGCTATGATGCAGAACTTCGGCTTCCAGGCCGAATTCGGGATATTCATTTTTTAACGTGTTGTAGGTGTGCGGACAGGCTGTAACGATCTTGCGCACGTTGTACTTCCGGAATGTGGCGATATTCTCCTCGCACAGCTGCTGGAACAAAAATTCATTGCCCATCCGCCGCGGGGTATCGCCCGAGTTCTTCTCCTCGTTGCCGAGGATGGCGAAGTTCACGCCGGCCTCGTTCATCAGCCGCACGAGCGAGCGCGTCACCTTGCGGCTGCGGTTGTCGTACGAGCCCATCGAGCCTACGAACAACAGAATGTCGAATTCCGGGTTCTCCTTCACGGTCGGCACATGCAGCACGCCTTCGGGATCGACCTCGCGCACCCATTTGGCCCGGTCGCTGCGGCTGATGCCCCAAGGATTGCCCTGGCGCTCGATATTTTGCAGCGCCCGCTGTCCATCATGCGGCATGCTTCCCTGCGTCAGCACGAGATAGCGGCGCATATCGACGATTTTGTCGACGTGCTCGTTGCCGACAGGGCATTGGTCTTCGCAGTTGCGGCACGTCGTGCAGGCCCAGATCTCGGCTTCCGACATGATGTCGCCGATCAGCTCCAGTTCGCCCGGAGCGCGATCTGCCGCCGTCTGCCATGCCGCGGTTTGCGCCCGCATCGTCGGTCCGATGTCGGTCACGCCCTCCCCCTGCCAATCGCCCAGATCCAATCCGTCCGCCCGCATGCCGTGCGTGCCGTTCGATGAGAAGACGAAGGACGGAATCCAGGGCGAACGCGAGGTGACGGCCGCTCCCTTCTCTGTCAAATGATCGCGCAGCTTGACGATCATGTGCATGGGCGACAGCCATTTGCCCGTGCCCGCAGCCGGACAAACGTTGGTGCAGCGCCCGCATTCGACACAAGCGTACAAATCGAGCAACTGCTTTTGGGTGAAATCCTCCACTTTGCCGGCGCCGAATGATTCCGCTTCTTCATCCTCCAGATCGAGCTTCCGCAAGCGGCCGACAGGCTCGGTGCGGCGCAGCAGCAGATTGACCGGAGCCGATAACAGATGAAAATGCTTGCTCTGCGGCACATAAACGAGAAATGCGAGCAATATAAGCAGATGCGCCCACCAGCATGCCATGTACAGCACTTCTGCGGCGGTCTGGGACATGCCCTGAAGCGGCATCGCGATGAGAGAAGCAATCGGCGCGCAGGCCGAGAAGCCCTTCCCTTCGACAAGACGCTCGAAGGCCATCGTCAGCAACACCGACAGCATCAGCGAGAAAATGAAGAAGACGACGATGGACGGCTTCCATCCGCGCTTCAACCGCCCCAGCTTCTCGCCGTACCGGCGGTAAGCGGCATACCCCATGGCGACGAGCACCAGCGCCACCGTCACTTCCTGCAGCAGCACGAAGGCCTCATAGCCGGGAATCGGAAGCGGGCGGCCGGACAATCCTTTATAGATAATATCCAGCGCACCGACTTGCAAAATGATGAACCCATAAAAAATGACAATGTGCATCAGACCGCTCTTCTTGTCCTTGAGCAGCTTCGTCTGACCGAACACTTGAACCGCAAAGTCGCGCAAATTGCGCTTCGCGCGCCCGCCCCATTCCACGGGCTGTCCCAGCTTCACATACATATACCGGTGAATGACCGCTCTGGCGAACGCGTAGACGCCGAGTCCCGTGACGGCCAAAAACAGGACGAGCTGCACGATCGCTCCCGGCATCGGAACCATCTCCTTTCCCCTTTTGCAAATGAATGAACTCATTGCGGCAAGCGCTGTCAGCTCGCTCATACCGCCGCTCCTCCGCTGGGCGAACCCCCGTCTCCCGATCCAATGATTGACAAGGATCCGGTTCTATTTTATGATATCAGCAGAAAATGAATGAGTGTTCATTCATTCGTGATTCACATTTTAGCACCGAGGTGATTCCATGGCAAGTCAGAAAAAAGAAAAATATTCCCAAATCCTCGAAGCTGCGGTCAAAGTATTCGCCGAACACGGATTTCACCGTTCGCAAGTTTCCAGGATTGCGAAAACGGCCGGAGTCGCTGACGGTACGATCTATCTTTATTTCAAGCGAAAGGAGGATATCCTTATTTCTTTGTTCCGCGAGAAGCTTGGCGAGCTGATCGGCAAGTTTCACGCGAGCCTCGAAGAAACGACCGGAGCCAAGGAAGCGCTGCGCAAAGTGTGTGAAATTCATTTTACCGAACTGGGGAACAACCCGGACCTTGCCTTCGTCACCCAAATCGAGCTGAGACAAAGCTCGCTCGAGCTCCGCAAAGAAATCGGAAAGATCATTAAGCCATACATTGTGCTCATTGAAAAAATTATCGTGCAAGGCATCGAAGAGAAAGTGTTCCGCGCCGATCTCGACGTCAAGCTTACCCGCCTGCTTATCTTCGGCTCCATGGACGAAGTCGTGACGTCCTGGCTTATTTCCGGGCAGAAATATTCGCTCATCGGCCAGTTGGATGGTATGGTAGGCTTCTTCCTCAAAGGGCTGGAGGCCTAAGTTTTTTAGAGGGTATGAAAAAGTCAGGTTTTCAACCTTTCGATTCTGAAAACCGCACTTTTTGAACTTTTTGCACCATCAAATCAATACTTATAATTATCCGCCATGGGGAAAAATCGCCACGCGCGCTGCATCCCTTCATCCAGAATTGCACTTTCCACTTTCCTTCATGGTAATCAAGCGAAAGGGGCAATGAACGATGAATATCATCGTATTAGTCAAGCAGACCTTCGATACGGAGGAAAAGATCGTCATCGAAAACGGCAAAGTCATGGACGACGATGTCAAATTCGTGCTTAACCCCTATGACGAGTATGCGGTCGAGGAAGCGATTCGCATCCGCGATGATCAAGGGGGCAAAGTCACTGTCGTCTCCGTGGGGTCCGACCGGGCAACCGAGGCCCTTCGCACCGCGCTCGCCATGGGCGCCGACGAAGCGGTCTTGATCAACGACGAGCGCATCGGCACGGACGAACATGCCGTCGCGCAGGCTTTGGCCGCCTTCGTCGGGACGGAATCCGCCGATCTCGTGCTGGGGGGCAACTTCTCGGTCGATAACGGCGCGGGCCAAGTGGCTGTCCGGCTGGCGAAGCTCCTGGGCATTCCGCATGTGTCGGCCATTACGAAGCTGGAGATCGCCGACGGGCGCGCCGTCTGCTCCCGGGATGCCGAAGGAGACACCGAGGTCGTCGAGCTGCCGCTTCCGGCGCTGTTCACGGCCCAGCAAGGGCTGAACGAGCCGCGCTACCCTTCGCTGCAGGGCATTATGAAGGCGAAGAAAAAGCCGCTTCGCGAGATGACGCTGGACGATTTCGGCATCACCGCCGAGGCGCGCACGGCGCAGGCGGAGCTGTTCCTGCCTCCGCAGCGGCAGGCGGGCAAGCTGATCTCCGGCGAGCCGGCGGCGCAGGCGCAGGAGCTGTTCCGGCTATTGCGCACGGAAGCCAAGGTCATATAGACCGGCGTCTTCTGCTAAATTGCCAGTGACAGTACCCTGTTCAAAAAGTTTTTTTGAGCAGACCCATATTCCCGAGGAGGCGGATATACTATGTCCAAAACGATTCTTGTCGTAGCCGAGACGAAAGGCGGCGTTCTCCGGCAGGTATCCTATGAAGCGATCAGCGCGGCCCGCATGGCCGCAGGCGATGGCGGCACCGTGGACGCAGCCGTGATAGGGGCGGACGCCGCGCGCCATGCAGCCGACCTGGCCCCATATGGCGTGGATCATATTTATACCGTAGAGCATTCCGCTCTTATTCATTATCATCCGGAAGCTTATTTTGCGGCGCTGCAGGCCGTCGTGCAGGAAGCGAAGCCGGATGGCGTATTCTTCGGCCATACCGCGCAGGGCAAAGATTTGGCTCCGCAATTGGCCGCCGCATTAGGCGCGGGACAGATCTCCGATGTCATCGCCATTGAGGCGGACGGCAGCGGCGAGCTGTTATTCACTCGCCCTCTGTATGCAGGCAAAGCGATGGAGAAGAAAAAGTTCCTGGCGGGACCATGGATTGTCACCATCCGTCCAAATAATATCCAGCCGCCGGCAGCCGAAGCCGGCCGGACCGCCCCGGTATCGGCCATCGCGTACCCCGAGCCGCCGCTGGCAGCCGTCATTCGCGAGGTGGTGCAGAATACGGCTGGCAAGATGGATTTAAGCGAAGCGAAAATTATTGTCTCCGGCGGCCGGGGCGTCCGCAACGCGGACGGCTTCAAGCCGCTGGAGGAGCTGGCCGAGGTGCTGGGAGGCGCCGTCGGCGCCTCCCGCGGCGCCTGCGATGCGGGCTATTGCGATTACGCGCTGCAGATCGGCCAGACCGGCAAGGTCGTTACGCCGGAGTTGTACATCGCCTGCGGCATCAGCGGCGCGATCCAGCATGTGGCCGGCATGAGCCAATCGCGTGTC
This sequence comes from Paenibacillus dendritiformis, assembly GCF_015845845.1. Classification (GTDB taxonomy): domain Bacteria; phylum Bacillota; class Bacilli; order Paenibacillales; family Paenibacillaceae; genus Paenibacillus_B; species Paenibacillus_B dendritiformis_C. Next base: position 38,818 of record NZ_LDIG01000153.1, on the reverse strand, counting down.
ATCATCGCGATTAACAAGGATCCGGAAGCGCCGATCTTCCAGATCGCCGACTATGGCATCGTCGGCGATCTGTTCGAGGTCGTGCCGCTTCTGACCGAGCAGTTCAAGCAGGCGCTGCAGGCGTAGCGCAGCAACTAAGGGGCATTCGAGCCGGCACGATGCGGCTGGAATGCCCCTCTTATGATTGAAAGATGTACTGCTGTACTATCCGCAGCGCCTTGGCAGCAGCTGCTTTGTGTCCTGAATCGCTAGCCCTTGCTATTTTCCCAGTCCGTAACCGAGGGCTGTCTTTGCCCCCAAGCCATATTCGCTTAGCGTCGTCGAGACCATCTCACGCACTTTGCTTCTCTCTTCCTCTGAAAGCCGCCCCTCCGCAGCGCCAATGAAAATCGAAAACTTCGTTTTCGTTACCGCCGGAATGAGGATAGGGACGGGAGATATCGCGTCCGTTGGCTGATTCGCCCCTTTGGTTTCATAATAGTCTTTGAAATGCGGCGTCTGCACGTCGAGAACGATCGTGTAAGATGTCGTAGGAAACGCATCGAAAAAAATGAGTTGTCCGGCCGATGCGGACAGATCATTATCTGTTCCCGTGCCAAAGCATCTCACAAACAGATCATCCTTCAGCGCTTCGCTTTCATTGCCTTGATGCTCCTCTTGTATCCAGCAATGGCGAACGGCTCCCTTCAAGGAACTGCTCGGGATATAAGGAATCCCGTAGACGGGATGAAGCGTCATCAGCAATATATTGCTATAGGGCGACAGCGCTCCGATGCCCAGCAACAGTTTGTCGGCAGGCTCATATTGCAATTGGATCCCACTGGGAAACTGTATCACAAACCGCTTCATCCGGCTACGAAGAGACTTCAGGATAGACTCAATGGTCTGATCGCCACGCGATTGAAATCCGTTCCGCAAAGCATAATATCCATACGGTTCAATGGCGATCTCTCCCTTATTCGTTATTTTTTTGCGAGGCAACCGATAGAGACTCAAGAACAGGTTATCGATTTTTGCATTTTTAATATATTCCTCTGTATCCTTTGGAAGAAACCCTTTGCCAACATTATGGTTTTCATCTTTACGCTTTTCATCTTTATGACTTTTATGATTCCGGTTATTCGACTGATCCCTCGTCACCTTCAATCATCCCTTCTGCAAAGCGTTTCATCCACATCACCAGACTCATCGTTTCTCGCGTCATCCGTTTATAGCCGTCTCTCGATTGTTCGGTAATGGCCTTCATTAAGTCCGGGTTTCGATCCGCGATCATCCCTTGTCTCCACAACCACTGAGAGAGCGCTGCATACACTGCTCGGTGATGATTGTCTGCATCCTTCCCGTCTTTTTTGTTGCTTTTGGAAAATAAAAATCCGACTGCAGCTCCGAATCCGTTCGTATGTATCAAGGTCGGCAACGCCCGAATGAGTGCCCGATACTCCTTGGCATACTTCTTTTTCGCAGCCAGGCTTACTTTCTCATAGGCAAACAGCGCTCTGCCGTTTTCCAATTTATTGGACACCTGCCCCACCTCCGGTTACAAGCCGGCATGCGACAAAGCCCTTCCCTAAAGTCTGATTGGCTCCGATCTGGAATGTCGGCGGAATGCATTTTTCCAATTCTGCGTCAATTTCCTCAGCCTTTTTGCGTGGCGGTACAACCGCCTCTTCGGCTTGCAGGCGCCCGTGTTGGGGTTGATACGCGTCCGCGATGAAGAGCAGGCTGTACAGGACGCTTTCGGACGGCAAGTACTCTTCATTAAAAAGAGCCCCACCTCGTACCGTACCTGATGTATTATCAATCTTAATCCGAGTGATGACCTCGGTTGACATGCGGACAAAATCGGAAAAGTCATCATCCGGCACCACAATCGCATTGGTCTTTAGCCGATCCCGGAGCAACTCATTACATGGCATGACCTTCAACAACCGATCCAAGAAAGCTCCAAAAGGCGCCTCATCCCCGTCCTCCTCCGTAACATCGTAAACATATTCCTCCAACATCACGGTCTTTTTGTTCTTGTCTTCCAGCATCAAGGCGCTTCCCTTTGCCACGAGGGGACAAGGCGTTAACGCAAAACGCTGCGCCAATTCGCCGAGCCCCGCCAATTCCATATCATCGAAAAAACGGCGAAGCACCATCGGGCAGGTGACAAAGGCGAACACCCCTTTGGCTGAACGAACCGGGAAAAACAACAAGCGGGCGTCCGAGAAGGCGACAGCCGACGCGACCCTGTTTTCCTCTCTTTTTTCCGTATCGTCTGAACCAAATATTTGATCCATCGTACTGTTCTCGACGCTATGCCGGGCAACACTTCTCAGGCTTCCTTTTAGACTGGATGCTTCGATCTTGGGAAAACCAGTGTGCCCTTCTCGTTGAATGGGCAAATCCACGACACTTAACTCGCTGCCTCCGCCGACATGCATGGAAGTCAACACGTTCAGAAACATGGCTTTCTTTATTTTGTACACGGTATCATGCCTCCTTGTTCTTCTCCAATTCTTCCAATCAGACTGTATCCGAAGCCTCTGTCGCAATAGCGCAGCCGATCCCAGTTATCGTAGACAAACCCCAAGTTTTCCCGATAATCGCTAATACATTTTTGATGAAAAAGTTTGTTCGCATCCTCGAAGGTTCCATCTACAATTTGAAAGAAATAAACGCTCCCGGCCGGAACCGCATAGCGCATTTCCCGAGGCTTCGACTTGAACTTGCCGTTATGCTCGAAAGTTCCGAAGCCGCCAACAGGCACATACCTGCCAACCGCAGCACTGAGCAGCCGCACCCGGATCCGGCGTTTTTTATAGGCAAACCACCCTTCCATCGTGGCCGGATCAATCCACCACGGAAGCCATCCCTGCTTAAAAATAGCCGGCGTAGCCAGGTAGAGCTTGAACAACCGTCCCGTATCCGCGACCGGGGGAAGAGAAAAACGCTGTTCTATCGGATAGAGGCTGGCCGTTTTCGATTCGCCGCCTATTTTAATAACCGTCGGTTGACTTATCGACAGTCCTTCGGCCTCCACGACGAGACTGCACTTGCGATTCTGTTGGTCTGCGGGCCGCACCTTGTGAATGGAATACCATCTCCGATCACGAGCGGCGCCTGACGCAGGATCGATCTGAATTCCGATATGGCGTTCATCATGAATATAATCGGCAAGGGCTTGAACGGAGCAATTCCACTCATTCCCTTCCAGATAAGCTTGCAGCTCATTTTCGCTTATATATCCCCCGCCCCGAGGAGCGACTTCCTTCGAACCGGAAGGTTCTGCCGATAAACCCCATTCCAGAGGAGCGCTGCCTATCGGCGCTGGAGTCAGTCGCAACAGCTTTAGCAACAATTTCGAGCCCTCTTGCTTCCATACGACACTATCCAATGGCCTTGGGAACAGGAATTGATTCCCCGCCATTAATCCGCTGAAGCCAATCTTGATTCGCCTTGCGGCATTCTGATCGCTTCGGTCCAGGGACAGTCCCCCTATGCGCAAAGCTCCCGCATAGACGGATGGCAAAGGAGGAAATGCGCTTGATGCTGCATGATTCAGCCCTGCGTCAAAAGGTGCGCCATTTCGAAAAAACAGCGTATCTACCGCATCGATGGCATATAACATGGATCCACCTCCCGTGATAAAAATGCCGTCATTTGCAACACCGGGATAAAGCGGGAAATGTTGGCGCCGAACGCCTGATACAGCGCATAAAATCGTTCCGTATGCTGATCGCGCTCATCCCGTCCCATGCCCGGATTGGCACGCTGATACGCTTGCCGAATCAGCACCCGAACGACAGCATCCAGAGGGTGCTCGTCCTTGTCTTGCAACCGGGCGAGCATTCTGGATAAGTTATGGATGAACGCTTTGGAATCCTGCTTGTTCGTTATCGCGGCCAGCGCATGTTGCAAAACTTGCAGGTTTTCCCCTTTCTCGCCAAACTTATTTTTGATCGTTACATTTTCTCCACTGCGCTTCATCAGTTCAATCGCAAACGCATTTTTGGCCGCCGTACAGGCATCGTTGGACGACGCACACGAATCCTTATCCTCATCAATCCCCTTAGCCAGCGATTCCAGTTCTCCCGTTCGGGCAAGAACCTCCTGAAGCGGCTGCATAAGATGGGCAATGGCAATGCCCGCCGAAAACGTTAAAGGCTTCGGGTGGCCCAAAGGAGCCCTTACCTGAAGAGAAAACTCCTCGCGCAATTTCAATAGCGCGGAGAATAGCGTATCCAAAGGAAGGAAGCCTAAAAAATCTTCGCCGCCTGCATAGATGCATATGCCGCGATGCTCGGCAATGATTGCCCTGACATTGGAAGCAAAATGACTGATATCCTGACTCAACTGCCGATGCGCAGCTCTATCCGCATAATCCTGGTACAATCTGCCCATGCCGTCGCCGTCAAATTTAACGAGAGCATAGTAGGGACTGATGCGGTACTGGTTATGTATTTCGCGGTATAACTTTAGTGCGATGTCGATACTGTCCGGACTGTATTCTTCGGTGGAAAGCGTCTGCCCATTTTGCAGATCAAAAAGCGCTTCCGATGCTTCATCCTTCAACCGTGCCAGCTTGTCCGCGTAAGACGAACCCAGTCGGCTGTGCAGAAGCATATAAGCGACCGATGAGATGTTCAACCGATATCCGCTTAATGCCGCCTTCTCCCCGGCTTCAGGCTCAGTCAACAGATGCAGCATTCGCTTGACGAACGCAATGGCCGACAGGCCTTCCCCCGGTTTTAGCGCATACATGCAAGCCGGAACGCTGGACACGTCCACTGCATGATCCGGCACTACAAAATCAGGAAGCTTGCCTTCTCTTGTTCTCTTAATAAAAATGGCATTGTATTCCGGATAAATCGCGCATTTGCGGCCGTAAAGCTCGTTGCTTTGCGTAAAGACGCGCAATCTTTTGATGCTATTCATGCTCTGGATCAACTGCTTATAAGATGATTCATACCGTTCAAGCGGTTCAAACACCCAATAAACTTCCAGAAACCGTTCTAATTGCTCTAGCGCCCAGCGATTCGGCGTCACGCCCGCCCTGCGAAAAACATCTCTGCAAATGTCCATGAAACGATCCTGGACGTTCCGGGCAAGCATTCGTCCGAGCTTCTTTTGCTCCTCTGGACCGTAGCCCTTCACAATAGCAACAAGTCGATTCGGTATATTCGTATCCTTGTGACGGGAGGGAAAAATGATGTCCACATCTTCGCTCTGCTTGTCCAGCTCCTCTATCGCCCCGGATAGCAGATAAGATAGCAGGAAGCTTCCCGCATACAGATCCCTTGTTTTTCTGGATTGCTCGATCAATGATTTTACCGGACCGATCGTGAACAAAAACAATGCGTCGCTCAATATTCTCCCCCCTCGATAATTGAGATGAATGTATCGCGCTCTTTATAATCGGTATCAAAAACATCGTTTTTCTGATCGTCTTTCTGATAGATGGCCCTGACATACGTATACACCGGCAGCAGTATCTGATCGGCGGTTCGCGTTACACTGACAATGACAGAGGAAGCGAATCGTGACGTCCCGGCGGCAAATCCTGTAGCGAATCTCTTCTTGTGCGGCTTAAGTTTAAGCTCATTTATGCGATGAGTATGAGTTGCTCCGTCCACAACTCCCAGAAATTTATCTATGTCCTTGATTTCCTTGCCAAGGATAATTTTTTCGATGACAGGGCGGCAGAACCCGTTCAGATCGACCGTTTCAGCCGTTTCTATTGTATGATCGTCCATGACTCGATAGGGAAAATAGCCGCAAGCCGCACTGTTGGTGATGCCTGCTTTGTGGTTCCAATTGTTCAGTTTCTTGGCAATCCAAGTCAGCAACTGGTCCTTGGGGACACTATGTTGATGATGTTCATCGAGCGCGACACAACCTCTCCCTCGGCGGGTTCGCTTGCCCATTCCTCCCAATACAAGAGACAGGGCTATCCATTCCTCATATTCCTTGATATTCGTTTTTTGCCCTGTTCGAATTACAAGCTGAAAGGTGGTATCGCGCAGGAAACCGTCCTGCTTATTTTTTCTATGTAACAAAAAATCTTGGCTAATCACCGGCAGCGTTGGTGGTTTGAACTGCAGCCGAACGGGAGAAGCAACTTTTTCAGCGTTGCCAAAATATTTCGATTCCAACTCATACAATTCCTCTGTATCCGGCTCAAGAATCGCCGCTCTGAACATGTAACGCATAAGGCCCTTCAATTCGGTAGGCCGCAATTCGGCACGCTGGTTCCCATAGCTGAACATGGGACTGATAATCGTACAATTCAAAGTGCATGTCTTCATGGAGCAGCCTCCCCAACGCCTGCCTTGGTAGCCATCCATGTGTTCTTGTTAAACAAATCCACATACGCTTTGTGCGGAAACAGCATAGGATTATTGATCAGCATCAGAAGCTGGTTAAGCTGGAAGTTGAACGACAACAACGAGACTTCCTGTTGATTGCCAGCAAAAACCCGATATTCATCCAGGGAATAGTTTGTTCTCCGTTTTTGTTCACTCGACTCGTTCTCGAACCCTGTTCCTTCATTAACCAAGCTATCTTTCACTTCGGGATCACTATGGTTCAATGAATTAAACCATTCCTTTAGCGTGCATAGCTCATCATTACGATGGATCGAGATGCGGCAATGCTCCTTATCAGCCCGCAAGGCAAAATCGAACAGCCCGGCATTTTTAGGCTGCTCTTCGCCCATATAACAATAAACAAGCAACGGTCTTGTACCTGTTTGGGTTGATTTATGTTCAAGATTTTCGGTGGCGATATAACTATGCATTCTCGCAATGGCATTGCGGGACGTCTTCAGATCTGTCATGCTCTCTTTCCATTTTTTCAAATTGTCATAGTTAGCCGATAAACTTTTGCACTCAACTGCTACCGCAACCGCTTCAATCGGAACAAATTTTAATTTCCCCTTGCGAAAAATATAGGGCGTATACGTTTCATCAAAGATGGCAAGATCGACCTCATTCGACACTTGTCCAAACGAGTCAATAATAAACACAGATTGTTCAACAACAAATTTGCGGGGAACGACCTGCTGGAAAAACTCCTTCCATATTTCCTCACGAAATCCCCCAATTGAACTTCCATGCTGATGCTTGAAAAATAATTGACTCACCATGGAACGCTCGGTTTCGACATAGTTGTGAATAATGTCGTTTATCGTTTTGATCTCCGTTTCGGGTTTACGGCGTTCTACTTCGGTTGGCATCCTTCTTCCTCCCATTCACACCTGAAATTAACTTATCAAACAATATTATAATACCATATTGTGGAGAGAGTGAGAGTTATAATTGTAAAAATTTCGCTAAATTGTGACATATGAAAGAGTGAAGGAACATAAGGCTTAAAAAATAGTCGGGAGAGAAGGAACCGATAACGTGAAACGTTGAGATTCGACAAGTTCCGCACACAATGGAGGGAGAGGAGGGAAGCATCCAAGAAATGCGAAAAATCAACTAATTCAAGGTTGGGAAATAGCTGCGGATAAGTCGTCGTTCCGCAGCGAACGAACCCATCCCGCTGGGGATGGGTTGGGGCACAGGGTATTCAACGCGATATAAGAAATATTCCTTATAGGCACGGATAAGGAACCAAGGAAATAAAGCGATCACAAAAGCAGGAGAACTGGAAAGATTCTTGCTCTACGGCTCTCGCCATAGATCCCCATGATTCCCGCTTCATCCCTTCATCCCTTAAACCCATATCATTTCAAAACAACGATTTTGTACCAAGCGATTAGAAATAAACATCGTCAAGTCAGTTTAGCAGGGATTTACTTAGAATGTGACATTTTTCCCCTTCACGGTGCTTCAACAGCGTTTAAAGAATAATCCACGCATCCGCGTAGGATGCGACGCAACGTGAACTGGACAAGCTTCAGCGCGACGATATTTCAATCCACGCATCCGCGTAGGATGCGACGGCGAGAATACTACATCGAAAATAGGCTTGAGGCGATTTCAATCCACGCATCCGCGTAGGATGCGACTGCAGCGGGAACGGTACCTTGCTGGGCGTAAAGAATTTCAATCCACGCATCCGCGTAGGATGCGACATCCATCCACATTCGGAGGGACCGGCAGCGGACGAATTTCAATCCACGCATCCGCGTAGGATGCGACGCACATCGCCCCATACCAGTTTGTCATAGCAGGTATTTCAATCCACGCATCCGCGTAGGATGCGACCCTAATCCGGTATTTATCGATACCGAGGGATCAAATTTCAATCCACGCATCCGCGTAGGATGCGACTGGGCAGGGTTCTATTTCCATACCATTTGGGGCCGATTTCAATCCACGCATCCGCGTAGGATGCGACGGCATTGGCTAATTTTCCCGTGCCGGAGCCCAGAAATTTCAATCCACGCATCCGCGTAGGATGCGACTAAAATATGATATTGAGCAAATTCCGTCCAGAAAATTTCAATCCACGCATCCGCGTAGGATGCGACGCTGCCTTTCCAGACCTTGCCCTTCAGGTTCCCATTTCAATCCACGCATCCGCGTAGGATGCGACGCAAAGGAGGGCGTTGGGATCAAGGTTGCAAACGGATTTCAATCCACGCATCCGCGTAGGATGCGACCCTATTCGACGAGTCGACCTACGAGAAAAAGGAGCCATTTCAATCCACGCATCCGCGTAGGATGCGACTACCAAGCGCGGTCTCCATCTTTTTGCCGAGCTGAAATTTCAATCCACGCATCCGCGTAGGATGCGACTGGCCCTGTTGGTTGGGGCATTACGGCGCTGGGGATTTCAATCCACGCATCCGCGTAGGATGCGACCCTTCGGCGTCAGTTTATTGACGAGATGATTAATTTCAATCCACGCATCCGCGTAGGATGCGACACTCATCTATCACCGGGCGCAGATGCTCATTGATATTTCAATCCACGCATCCGCGTAGGATGCGACGATGGTTGCTTGCATGATCGGATTCCTCCTTGCAGATTTCAATCCACGCATCCGCGTAGGATGCGACGAAAAGTGCTTGTGAATCGACGTATCCGTTCTGACATTTCAATCCACGCATCCGCGTAGGATGCGACTGGACGCCTCGATTGTATTCCCGGAGCTGGCTCACGATTTCAATCCACGCATCCGCGTAGGATGCGACTAAAATTCGTGCTGTGCGTTGATCGTCTCGACGCTATTTCAATCCACGCATCCGCGTAGGATGCGACGAGATCCGGACGGTAGGAACCGTGACGCTTACCACATTTCAATCCACGCATCCGCGTAGGATGCGACCCGCCCGGTACTTCTCGGCGGTGGCCGGGCTCAGCTATTTCAATCCACGCATCCGCGTAGGATGCGACGCGGGCGTACGCGGGGAGGATGTAATAGATGTACGATTTCAATCCACGCATCCGCGTAGGATGCGACACTACTTGAAATAGGATGGAGGAAACAATCGATGATTTCAATCCACGCATCCGCGTAGGATGCGACGGGGGTTGGAATGAAACGCTTCTCGACCAAATGATTTCAATCCACGCATCCGCGTAGGATGCGACAACGTGTACCCAGTCATCACCGGATATAGATGGCATTTCAATCCACGCATCCGCGTAGGATGCGACGCCCAGCAACACGCTCTCGACGGTATCATGAGCGTGATTTCAATCCACGCATCCGCGTAGGATGCGACATTTGTCCACCATTTACATGTTCCCCCTCAAATATTTCAATCCACGCATCCGCGTAGGATGCGACGCGCATCGTCGCTCATCCGTGCGGCCAGCCCAGCCGATTTCAATCCACGCATCCGCGTAGGATGCGACGGGAGTTGAAGGTTATCCGATTGAGCGAGCGACGATTTCAATCCACGCATCCGCGTAGGATGCGACCTTCTTGCAGAAGGTTTCATTGTCCAGATACTATTTCAATCCACGCATCCGCGTAGGATGCGACAATATTAGTGTAAGGTAATTCAGTTAGAAGGGACATTTCAATCCACGCATCCGCGTAGGATGCGACTACGCTTTCGCGCTTGGGGAGGTAATCATAGAAGATTTCAATCCACGCATCCGCGTAGGATGCGACTAAAGATCCGGGGGCGAGCGGAAACGGCGTTGTGATTTCAATCCACGCATCCGCGTAGGATGCGACGGCTAAATCGCCGTAAATCTTGCGGTAAAAACAAGCATTTCAATCCACGCATCCGCGTAGGATGCGACCATCATCTGGCGAGGCACGCGCTCGAACGACGCGCATTTCAATCCACGCATCCGCGTAGGATGCGACTCCATCCTGCCTTCAAAAAACAAAAGCCCGGATTGATTTCAATCCACGCATCCGCGTAGGATGCGACACGACCGACTTGTGCAGATCGACTACATCTTGTGATTTCAATCCACGCATCCGCGTAGGATGCGACTTGTCGTGATTGATCCGTTTTATTATCTCGATTACATTTCAATCCACGCATCCGCGTAGGATGCGACAGCGAAAAATAACACAAAACACACCAAAAAAGCCGTTTGATGGTTGAAAACTTCGAGAAAACAAATCAGTTTAGCTTCAATAAACCAGAATAAATTAACTTTATTGGATAATATTTTAATAAATCTGGTGCGAATCTCCCGGGGATTTCATGTGCACTTCACATTCGCACCTGTCGTTAATGCACTGTCGTTCTTATTTCGTGTTTGGGCATCCCCTCTTCACTCTAGTTGGCTGCCTTACCATTCCTTTGCCCAATATATCACAGGCAAACAGAGTATTCCAACTAATCGGCCTGACTGACTCAAGAAGAGAGCAAGGGATCACGGGACGAGCATGGTGTGGTTGCGCGGATTGAGCAAATTTCAATCCACGCATCCACATAGGATGCGACCTAAACTGGTGTATAAAGCGGCGTGCGGGATGATCATTTCAATCCACGCATCCACATAGGATGCGACAGCGGGAATGTTCATCGGTGGTATCCACACAAGATTTCAATCCACGCATCCACATAGGATGCGACGCTCTTTATCGTCCATCTCGTCACCTCCCGATATTTCAATCCACGCATCCACATAGGATGCGACCGACATGCCTCTTCACCTCCCCTCGCGCAAACTATTTCAATCCACGCATCCACATAGGATGCGACATTAATTGTCGGTTGCTTAGACTCAACAAAAGATTTATTTCAATCCACGCATCCACATAGGATGCGACGCTGTATTCGTCGGATATGTCGGCTGCCATGGAGTTGATTTCAATCCACGCATCCACATAGGATGCGACACTTCGTGCTGCTTTGCATTCCCCTTAGCAGCTCCAATTTCAATCCACGCATCCACATAGGATGCGACGGGTTCCAGTTGAGCGACAGCCGATCGACACTCCCGATTTCAATCCACGCATCCACATAGGATGCGACGAGATGATGGTCAGTAATTTTTTCATCCGGTTGTATTTCAATCCACGCATCCACATAGGATGCGACCAGCCGGCCTCATGGAGCGTATCACACTGCTGACATTTCAATCCACGCATCCACATAGGATGCGACACGCGACGATATTAAAGACCTGGCCGCGCGCACGATTTCAATCCACGCATCCACATAGGATGCGACCGATAACGTCAACGCGAAAATTGAGCAGCAAAAGGCATTTCAATCCACGCATCCACATAGGATGCGACGATTATATCCGAAATATCAACGCCAAGCACTTCGCATTTCAATCCACGCATCCACATAGGATGCGACGCGAATGGTGCGAGAAACAGACACAACGCATCAAATTTCAATCCACGCATCCACATAGGATGCGACCGAATCGGTAATATCCGTAGCTTTCCGGGAAGAAATTTCAATCCACGCATCCACATAGGATGCGACAGTAGACCGGTCGCGGATACCATCGTACCAACGAATTTCAATCCACGCATCCACATAGGATGCGACGGAATATCAATTTCGTTTGCTCATCGGCGTGTGATTTCAATCCACGCATCCACATAGGATGCGACCTTCCTCACGCTCAATCAATTCGTCCAACCTTGCGCATTTCAATCCACGCATCCACATAGGATGCGACTTCGACATGGCCCATCACCTCCCGTTTAGAGTTTATTTCAATCCACGCATCCACATAGGATGCGACATTTGCGCGTTCGTCTCTTCGTTGGACTGGATCCGATTTCAATCCACGCATCCACATAGGATGCGACGCTTCGCGATTATCAAGACATCATCGCAGACCTGATTTCAATCCACGCATCCACATAGGATGCGACAATAATCGTAGGACTTGCGAAATGGATTGAACAATTTCAATCCACGCATCCACATAGGATGCGACGTTCGACCGAGACACGGCGCAATTCATCTACACAATTTCAATCCACGCATCCACATAGGATGCGACCTCGATATCATGCGCAGGCTTGTCGAGTGCGAGACATTTCAATCCACGCATCCACATAGGATGCGACCTATGCCGAGAAGGCAAGGTTCTATGCCGCCTTTTTGATTTCAATCCACGCATCCACATAGGATGCGACAAGTAACACATGTGGGGCCTACGGCCCCCTCTAAAATTTCAATCCACGCATCCACATAGGATGCGACGAGGATGCGATCTCCATTACTCGTGAGCTTTTCCATTTCAATCCACGCATCCACATAGGATGCGACTTGTGCGCAAACTGCGAACGACTGTTGCGGCGATTTCAATCCACGCATCCACATAGGATGCGACCGATGGGGATCGAACTTCAAGCGCGGAGGGTACATTTCAATCCACGCATCCACATAGGATGCGACCGATGAACTAGCGGAGCTGAGCGTTGAATATCGCATTTCAATCCACGCATCCACATAGGATGCGACATCGTTTGTAGGCGAGAGTAAGCGGGGTATTCGATATTTCAATCCACGCATCCACATAGGATGCGACATGTTGTTTACGAAGACTTGCGGATTCCAGTCGATATTTCAATCCACGCATCCACATAGGATGCGACCCGACCGGCCTTGGGGGTCGCACTACACCGCAATATTTCAATCCACGCATCCACATAGGATGCGACAGCGAAAAATGACTCAAATTATACCAAAACTATCGTTTCATGGTTCAAAACTTCAAGAAAATAAATCAGTTTAGCTTCAATAAACAAGAATAAAATAACTTCACTGGATAATATTTGAATAAATCTGGTGCGAATCTCCCGGGGATTTCATGTGCACTTCACATTCGCACCGAAGTGGCCGTGCGAATGTCTCGGCCAACTTTGGCATCTTCGCCACCATACTTCTTAGTATATCACGGACAAGTGTGCTAAGAAGATACTTTTGTGCAGCCTGGCTATACGCAATTCCCGATAGAATCGATCAGGCAGCAGATCAGCCGCTCGTCGTGATGGGTAACTTTTCAGACAGTTAGAACATGCAGTATCTCATATCAATAAAGAGAAAGAGTGCATTCGGTCGGATATCCTGGCGTATGCCTGCTATGGTTAGCAAAAGCCTTCATAAAATTATCCGGCACTAATGCGACCCTACGTTAAAGCATGGAAGCAAAAATGTTGCAAAGGGCCGGATAAAAAGTAAATCCGGGAGGGCCGCCTGGCCGTAATTTCGGTCATATCCCCTTACGGACCTCATTCATGCATGCTCCCTGTCGCGGACCGGTAGCGCATCGGGCGAAGGTTCATAGACTTGCTCAAAAAAGCGGCTGGCGCCCGGATGCAGCAAATCGTAGTAGTTCTGGAACAATTGATCCGCTTCCTTGCCCAGCCATACCTTCGGCAGCAGCTCTTCGGGGAAGTCCGGATCGATGAACAGGAACTTCCGGTACTGATGGACCAGTTTGGTCTTCTCCACGAAGCAATAGCCATCGGGCACGGCTTCCCCCTGCTCCATCATCGCCCGCAATCTCTCATAGCTCGGACGGTACGCCTCAATGAACTCGGCGTAAGCGGCATTGATCTCATCGATGTCCCAGCACTTCTGCACCAGTTGACCAGGCTCGCTCCAAGCGACATGGTCCGCCCTGAAAATTTCCACATAGGCGGAAATGCCGCGTGATTCCACGATATCCCTCACCTTGTCGGTCAGATCATTCGGGCTAATCCAGGTGCTTGTCGTCAGCATGCCGAAGCCGAGCCATGCCAGCTCCTTGCGAAGCTGATCCCGTATGCCCCGCTCCTTCTCGGGAATGTTGTAGCTGGCAATGCACCACTTGCCGTCCCACGTATCCGTCTCCTGCTTATAGATGCGGGCCGCCGCCTCGTTCAAGCGCCGTTTGCCGCGCGGGGACATGGAATAATAGCTGCGGTTCCCCACTTTGCGCGATTCCAGCCAGCCTTGGCGCAGCATGCGCGAGATGGCGGCCCGTACGGCCTGTTCAGTCAATCCGAATTCTCCCATCAGGCCGGTCAGGCTCCCGACCCAGATTTCACTGCCATAATGACGTACATACTCGCCGTATATGGTAAACAGCATGGATTGCGGCCTCATGTTCACCACTCCTAGTCGTTCGTATGATTGCCAAATGTTGCATCTTTGTCAAATTGTATCACTTGCCCCTCCATAGCTCAAGCAAAATGGGGGACGCCCGCCGGAGTGGAGGAACCGCCGCTTATGCCGTCAGGTTACCTTCTGCTCTTCTTCCACCTTGCGGCGCAGGGCCGCGAACCGGTCCGCCATCGTTCTCTTGTCGAAAATCGCCTGCGTGAACGATCCCGTCCCGACCAGATTGAACGTCGTCTCCGCCGTCACCTCGCAGATGATGCGCTTCGGTCCCGCCTCGGTGCAGACGGCGCGGAACGTCACCTCCTGCCCGACCACGGCCGGCCCTACATGCTTGATATTGAGGGCGAACCCCGAGCCTTCTTCCTCTTCCTCCAGAAAAGGGACAATCATCTCGCGGCCTGCCTTCTCCATATAGTAGATCATCGTGACGGTGGACATCACATCGTGAATGACGATACCGTCAAATGCCGGGCGCATATCCGGGGTGACGGTCACGACAAAAGAAATTTCGGCGCCCGGAATCAATCCTGGCTTCATCTCGATTCCTCCTCGCCTGGCCAAAAATCAAACGTGTCCATTCGCATTGCGGGTCAGGTTCAGACCCGCTCGATGATGGTGGCGATGCCTTGACCGACGCCGATGCACATCGCGGCCAAGCCGTAACGGGCTTCCCGGCGCTCCATCTCATAGAGCAGCGTCGTTAAAATCCGGGCCCCGCTGCACCCGAGCGGATGGCCGATCGCAATCGCGCCGCCGTTCACGTTCACCCGTTCCGGCTCGATGTTCAACTCGCGCAGGCTGGCCACCGTCTGTGCGGCGAACGCTTCATTCAGCTCGAACAGATCGATATCCCCGATCGTCAGCCCCGCCTGCTGGAGCGCCTTGCGCGCGGCCGGCACGGGTCCGATACCCATCACGGACGGATCGACCCCGGCAGACGCCGAAGCCACCACGCGGGCGCGCGGCCGAAGTCCGAGCGAATGCGCCGTCTCCTGTTCCATTATGAGCAGCGCCGCCGCCCCGTCGTTCAGCCCCGACGAGTTCCCGGCCGTCACGGTTCCCCCTTGCTTGAAGGCCGGCTTCAGCTTCCGGAGCTGCTCCAGCGTCGTCTCGGGGCGCGGGTGTTCATCCTGCTCGAACCGCGCGATCTCGCCCTTGCGCCCGGTCACTTCCACGGGCACGAGCTCGGCCGCGAATTTTCCCGCCGCCTGGGCTTCGGCATATTTCCGCTGGCTGGAGAGCGCGAACTCATCCTGTGCCTCCCGGCTGATGCCGTACTGCTCCGCGACATTCTCCGCCGTCTCCCCCAGGCTGATCGGCGGATAGAGGACGGCCAGTTTGTCATTCGTCATCCTCCAGCCCAAAGTGGTGTCATAGATCTGTTGATGCCCCCGCTGGAAGGCGGCTTCCGGCTTCATCATTACATACGGAGCACGCGTCATGCTCTCGGTTCCGCCGGCAATATAAGCGTGTCCCGCCCCCGCCATAATCGCATAGGCGCTCTGATGGACAGCCTCCATGCCGGAGCCGCACAGGCGGTTCACCGTCACGCCCGGCACCTCTACAGGCATCCCGGCCAGCAGCAGCGACATTCGCGCCACATTGCGGCAATCCTCCCCCGCCTGGTTCGCGCAGCCGAGGATGACGCCATCCATCCGCTCCGGGCCGACCGGATTCCGCTCCAGCAGGCTGCGAATGACGAGCGCGCCCAGATCGTCGGCACGCACATCTTTGAGCGCTCCGCCGTAGCGTCCGATCGGCGTCCGCACCGCATCAATGATTACGGGTGTTCCCATCTCGTTCCCCCCCAATATCATAGGAATAGAAGCCTTGGCCGCTGCGCCGGCCGAGCCGCCCTGCCAGCACCAGCTTGCGCAGCAGCGGCGCCGGGCGATACCGCTCTTCGCCCAGATCGCGGTGCAGCCCGCGCAGGACCGCCAGCACGTCGTCCAGCCCGATGCGGTCGGCCCATTCGAGCGGTCCGTGCGGATAACCGGTTCCCAGCTTCATGGCCGTATCGATATCCGCGGCGGAAGCCGTCCCTTCCATCAGGGCGAAGGCGGCTTCATTGACGATCAAGGCGAGAATGCGCGGAAAGACGAGCCCCGCCTCATCCTGCACGATCTCCACCTGCTTCCCCAGGGTGCGGAACAGCTCCTCCAAACCTCGGAGCGCTTCCTGCGACGTCTGCAGGGCAGGAGCCACTTCGATCAGGTCGCGCTCTTCCAGCGGAGCGAACGTGCCGAAGCCGCATATGCGCTCCGGCCGTCCAGCCCATGACGCAATCTCGGTGGCCGCGAGAGCGAGCGAGGTGGCCGCGATCGGCACCGCCGGGCCGAGCAGCCGATCCATCCTCATGATGTTGGCCTGCTTTTCCGCCGCATCATCATTGGTTACTTCCACGCCATACCGCACCGGCAGGGAACCCCCGCTCTCCTCCGCCTCCGCCAGGGACACGACCCGGTAACCGCTTCGTTCCAGCAGCGCGTACAGGCCGTCGCGCAAGGGGCTGACTCCAGCCAACAGGACCGCATTATTGGTCATATGGATAAAATCCCTCCCCTGTCTTTCTGCCCAAACTCCCCGCCTGCACCATGCGCTGCTGGATGCGGCTCGGCTTGAAGCGGCTCTCGTGATAAAAGCGGGTGTAGACCGATTCCGTCGTCGCCAGATTCACGTCGAGGCCGATCAGGTCCTGCAGCTCGAACGGCCCCATCTTGAAGCCGCCGGCCTGCTTCATAATGCGGTCGATCTGCTCCGGACAGGCCACCCGATCGCCCATGATGCGCAGCGCTTCATTATAGTAAGGACGCGCGACCCGATTCACGATGAAGCCGGGCGAATCCTCCGCCAGCACGGGCGCCTTGCCCAGCTCTTCCGCGAACCGGCGCGCGGCGGCGACGCAAGCGTCCCCCGACTTGTGCCCGCGAATGACTTCAACGAGCGGCATAACCGGCGCGGGGTTGAAAAAGTGAAAGCCTATGATGCGCTCCGGATGGGGCAAGCCTGCCGCAAGCTCCGTAATGGAGAGGGAAGACGTATTGCTCAGCAGCAGCGCATCGCTGCCGCACAGCTCCGTTAAGCGGGCGAACACGGAACGCTTCAGCTCCAGCTTTTCGGGAACCGCCTCGATGATGATCGGGCATGAGCTTAACGCTGCCATATCCTGCACCGGCTCGACGAGTTCATACGTCTTCCGCTTCTCCTCCTCGGAGATCCTCCCCTTCGCGACGTCCTTCGCCAGGATGGAGTCGATATAGGCTTGCGCGGCATCCAGCACCACCGGCTTAATGTCCTGCAAATAGACGCGGCGGCCCCGCCGGGCGCAGACGAGAGCGATTCCCGCTCCCATCGTGCCGGCGCCGACAATGCCGACCGGGCTGGGGCTGCCCCCGGGAACATGGCCTTCCACCGCTACACCCCCTTGAACACGGGCGGCCGCTTTTCCAGAAAAGCTTGCATGCCTTCCCGGTGATCCTCCGTGCGCCCGGCGATCTCCTGGGCATACGCCTCTTGCTCCAGCGTCTGCGCGAGATCCGTCTCCAGCCCCCGGTTCATCGTCCGCTTCATCAGCCCGATAGCCCGCGTCGGAAGCTGTGCCAGCTTGGCCGCAAGCGCGTCCGCTTCCTCGTCCAGCCGTTCGGCGGAGCAAATGCGATTGACGAGACCGATTCGATGCGCCTCTTCCGCCGTGACGCGATCCCGGATCGTGGCAATCTCCATCGCCTTGGCCAGGCCCACGAGACGGGGCAGGAAGTAGCAGCCCCCCGAGTCGGGGACGAGCCCGATATTGACGAACGCGCTGACGAAATAAGCCCGCTCGGACATCACGCGCAGATCGCAAGCGAGAGCGAGGCTCATCCCCGCTCCTGCCGCCACCCCGTTCACGGCCGCAATCACCGGCAGTTCCGTGTTGCGGATTTGCCGAATCAGCGGATTGTAGCGCGAACGCAGCATGTCGCCATGATTCCCGGCCGCGGCTTGCCCGTCTGCTCCCGGCACGTCGCCCAGATCCTGGCCTGCGTTGAACGCTTTACCCGCCCCGGTCAGGACTACGCAGCGCACCGCCGCGTCTTTGCCCGCTTGGCGGAACGCATCGATCAGCTCGGCGATCATCCGCCCGGTGAAGGCATTGTACTTATCCGGCCGGTTCATCGTAATCCGGGCCACGCCCGCCGTTACTTCATACAGAATCGTCTCGTACACGGCCATGTCTCCTCCTATCTGCCCTTGAATTGGGGACTTCGTTTCTCTTGAAAAGCGCGCATGCCTTCCTTCTGATCCTCGCTCGCGAACAGCAGATGGAAGCACTGGCGCTCATAATCCAGCCCTTCGGCCAGCGGAAGATCCTGCGCCTTGCGGACCGCCTGCTTGATGAGGCGAACCGCCAGCGGCGGCTGGGCGGCAATGCGGCGCGCCAGCTTCAGCGCCTCCTCCAGATAGAGCTCGACAGGCGCCACCTTGTTAATCAAGCCGCACCGCAGGGCCTCTTCCGCCGGCATCGTGTCCCCGGTCAGCAGCAGCTCCATCGCCTTGCGCAGCCCCACGGCCCTCGTCAGCCGCTGCGTCCCGCCGGCGCCGGGCATGACGCCAAGCCGAATCTCCGGCTGCCCGAAGCGCGCCGTATCCGAGGCGACCACGAGATCGCAGTTCATCATCAGTTCGCAGCCTCCGCCGAGCACATGCCCGCTCACGGCGGCGATGATCGGCTTGGCAATGCCGCCGATGCGATCCCAGACATCGAACTGCCGCTTCAGCAGCAGCGATACGGCGGATTCATCCGCCATTTCCTTAATATCCGCTCCGGCGGCGAAGGCCTGATCATTTCCCGTAATGACGATCGCCTTCACGGCATCGTCCCGGTCCATTCGCTCCAGCTCCGCCACGAGCTCCTGCATCAGCTCGCGATTCAAGGCATTCAGCACGTCGGGCCGGTTCAGGGCAAGCACGCCCACCGCTCCGTCCGACGACACGGTCACATAGCTTCCAGGCTTCGTCATCCCGCCTCCACTCCTTCGCTTTTTTGAACGGCTGCCGCCCGCTTGCGGTTATCGACGATGCGAACGGCTTTGCCTTCGCTGCGCGCGATCGAATTCGGCTCGTTCACATGAAGCAGGACCGAGACGCCGAGCGAGCATTTGATCGCCTTGCCGATCTCCTTCACCAATTCGTCCACTTCCCGGCTCTCCCGCACTCCGCCTACCCGGCTCCGGAATTCGGGCGTAAGCTCGCAATGAACCTCGAAGCGATCGAGGGCATTGTCCCGCTCGATAACGACTTGATAATGGGGAGCGAGCTGGGAGAAGTTGAGCAGCACCGCCTCCAGCTCGGTCGGGAAGACGTTGACGCCGCGGATAATCAGCATGTCGTCCACTCTTCCCTTAATCCGCGACATCCGCATCGTCGTACGGCCGCACTTGCATGTTCCGGGGTGAAGCGATGCAATATCGCCCGTCCGGTACCGGATGACCGGGAACGCTTCCTTGGTCAGCGAGGTGAACACCAGCTCGCCTTCCTGCCCGTACGGCAGCGGTTCGCCCGTATCGCGATCGACCACCTCCGCCAAAAAATGATCCTCCGCAATATGCAGGCCATCCTGCGCTTCCTGACATTCGATCGCGACCCCGGGCCCGAGCACCTCGCTCAAGCCATAAATGTCGATTGCCTTGATGCCTAAGGCATCCTCCAGATGGCGGCGCATTTCCTCCGACCACGGCTCCGCGCCGAAAATGCCGTACTCGACGCTTGTCGCCCGCGTGTCGATGCCCTGCTTGCGCATCTCCTCCACCAGATTCAAAATATAGGACGGCGTGCCCGACAGGCCGCGCGGCTTGAAATCCTGAATGAGCGTAATCTGGCGGGGCGTATTCCCTCCCGACACGGGCACGGCGACCGCGCCCAGACGCTCGATGCCGTAATGCAGGCCCAATCCGCCCGTGAACAAGCCATAACCGTACGCGTTGTGAAAAATATCCCCGGGCCGGCCGCCCGCGCAGCAAATGGCGCGCGCGACAATGTCCGCCCAGGCTTCAATGTCCCGCTTCGTGTAACCGACAACAATCGGCTTGCCCCTCGTGCCGGATGAGCCATGGATGCGCACGATGTCGCTCATCTCGGCCGCGAACAATCCGAACGGATAATGATCGCGCAGATCGGATTTCTGCATGAACGGCAGACGGCGGAGGTCCTCCAGAACGCGAATGTCCTCCGGCGCCAGGCCGGCCCGATCCAGCGCGGCACGATGAAAAGGCACCCGGTCATATGCGCGCTTGACGGTCTGCCGGAGTCTCTCCAACTGGAGCGCCCGCATCCGCTCGCGCGGCATCGTTTCCATTTCGACATTGAATATCACGCGCTACCCTCCTACTCCCCACGGAAGACAGGCTTTCGTTTGTCCGCAAAGGCTGCCAACGCCTCTGCCCGATCCTTCGTCGGGATAATCATCTCGTAGGCTTGCGCCTCAACCTCCAGGCCGGAGTGCAGATCAACGCTGCCGCCCCGGTTCACCGCGTATTTGGCCTGATAGACCGCGAGCGGCGCATTGGCGGCAATCTCATTCGCCAATTCGAGCGCCATCCGGCGGAGCTGCTCCGCATCCTCGGCTATTCCGCTCAGCAGCCCGTATTGAAGCGCCTCTTCGGCGGTAATCTTCCGCGCGGTCAGGATGAGCTCCTTCGCCCGCGCCGGTCCGATGAGCCGCGGCAGCCGCTGCGTTCCGCCCGCCCCGGGAATGATGCCCAGGCTCACCTCGGTAAGTCCCATGCGGGCATCCCGGACCGCAAAGCGGAAGTCGCAGGCCAGCGTCAATTCGAAGCCGCCGCCGAACGCATATCCGTTCACCGCCGCAATCGTCGGCTGCGGAAGCTCCTCGACGGCGGTGAACACTTCGCGGATTGCGCGCACGTTGCGGCGCACCTGCTGCTCGTTCAGCGTGCGCCGCTCCTTCAGATCCGCCCCCGCGCTGAAGGCGCGGCCCGCGCCCGTCACGATGACGGCCCGAATCCGCTGGCGGGCCTGCCGGATCTCCTCGACGATCCCGCCCAGCCGCACCAAGGCCTCATAATTGAAGGCATTCAGTTCGCCAGGCCGGTTCAGCGTAATGATGGCGACCTGACCGTGACGCTCCAGCTTCACGGACTGCCCCACGGACTGCTCCATCGACTGATCCTTGGACTGATCCTTGGACTGATCCGTGGAGTGAGCCATGGCCTGCTTCATGGACTGCTCTGCCTCCCGTTCCTGCTCCCGCGCTTGCTCCTGCATCTCCATCGATTCGTTCAGCCCCCTTTCTTCCCGCTGCTCCATCGGCTCGGTATACTCCTTCTGTCCCCTCGCCCTATGTCTGATCCGGGGCCGGCATTTCCCCGCCCCGTCCCCACCGTTCCGGGTTGACCCGCGCGTAGGTTCCCGAAGCGACGGCGACAAGCTTCCCGTCGCAGGTGATGCGCGCGTCCGTCACGATCAGATTGCGCCCTCGCTTCAGCACTCGGGCCTCCACCACGAGCAGTTCGCCGATGGCCGGGGACAAATAATTGATTTTGCTCTCCACGGTCACGCACTGCTGCACCCCATCAACCGGGGGCACAGCCGCATGGCCCATGGCGACGTCGGCCAGCGTATTCGTCACGCCGCCATGCACGACGCCTTCGAGACTATTATGGAGATCGGGGCGGATATGCAATTGCATGACGCAGCCGTCGCGCTGAAGCTGAACGACCTCGATTCCGAGCAGATCGTTGAACCGGTTGCGATGCGTCGGCTGGCTCACTCGTGAACCTCCGCCATATGCATCGACACCACTTTGCCGGCGAATCCCATCAGATCCTTGCCCGACGCCTTGCCTTCCGGGGACGACAAGGCTGCCTTCAAGGCCTCCTTCGATTCGAAATACATCTCGCAAATCAGGTGCAGATCGCTCTCGCCCATAGGCGTTCCATAAATCGTTCCCACCTCCATCTTCACGAGGCCGGGCATCTTCGCCGCCAGCGGGGCATGAGTCTGGAAATAATGCTCGTTAAACGCTTCGACATCCTCGGGCTTGCGATAAATAGCAATTAATTTGACCATGAATTTGTCCTCCCTTATCTATCGAAATCAATTCATCAAATCCATCAATCTCCTTACATCCCGAACGAGACGAACTTCGTCTCCAAAAAGGCGTCCATCCCGTATCGTCCGCCCTCCAGGCCGAGCCCGCTCTCCTTCCAGCCGCCGAACGGCGCCTGCGTCTGCGTCGGCGAACCGTCGTTAATGCCTACGATGCCGTATTCCAGCGCCTCCGCGAGACGGAAACAGCGGCTGTTGTCACGCGTATACACATAGGCGGCCAAGCCGTATGGCGTGTCATTCGCCAGCTCGATGACCGCGGCTTCGTCCGTGAACGTCATCATCGGCACCACCGGACCGAACGTCTCCTCGGCTGCAATCTCCATCTCCTTGGTCACGCCGGCAATCACGGTCGGCTCGCAATAGAAGCCTTTGCCGTATTCGCCCTCCGTCAAGCGCTTGCCGCCGAATACGACCTGCCCGCCTTTGTCCCGGGCATCCTGGATATGGCGGAGCACTTTATCGAGCGCCCGTTGATTGACGAGCGGGCCGATTTCCGTCTCTTTGCTGCGGCCGTCGCCGACCTTCGCCTTGCTCAGCCGTTCGACCAGCTTGGCGCTGAACGCCTCCGCCACGGATTCGTGCACATACAGGCGATTCGTGCAGATGCACATCTGCCCCGAGTTGCGGAACTTGCTTTCGAACAAGCCCGCCACCGCCGCATCCAGATCCGCATCCTCGAACACGATGAATGGCGCATGCCCGCCCAATTCCAGGCTCACCCGCTTGACGTGCTTGGCCGCCCCTTCCATCAGCAGCTTGCCGACGCGCGTCGAGCCGGTGAAGGCGATTTTGCGCACCTTCGGATTGTCGAGCAGTTCCTGGCCGACCGCCTCCGGCTGGCCGATGACCAGGTTGGCGACTCCGGCAGGGAAGCCGGCTTGCGCAATCAGCTCGAACAGCCGAATCGCGCTCAGCGGCGTGCTCTCCGCCGGCTTCAAGACGACGGTGCACCCTGCGGCCAGCGCGGGCGCAATCTTCCGCGCCACCATATTGACCGGGAAGTTCCATGGCGTGATGGCCCCGACGACGCCGACCGGCTGACGGCTGACCATAATCCGCTTGTTCGGCACGGAAGACGGAATCGTCTCGCCGTACACCCGCTTCGCTTCCTCCGCATACCACATGAAGTTGTCGGCAGCCCCCAGCACTTCGCCCTTGGCCTCCCGCAGCGGCTTGCCCATCTCGGCCGAGATGATGCCTGCCAGCTCATCGCGGTGGCTCCGCACTAATTCATATAGTTGATACAAATATTTCGATCGCTCGCGGGCGGTCAGACGGGACCAGCCTGGGAAGGCTTGATGGGCCGCCTCAATAGCGGCTCTCGCGTCCGTGCCGTCGCCATAGCTTACCGTACCGACCTCCTCCCCGGTGGCCGGATTGATGACGCGGAGCGTGCCGCCGCCCTGCGCCTGCATCCATTCTCCGTTGATGAACATCGACTTCACTTCCACGGTCTGCATGCTTTTTTCCATCGTAACCGGATACCCTCCCTCTTCCTCTGCAGCCGGATGCGCTTCAGAGGCCGCGCATTCGTGCGCGATATTTTTCTTGCCCGTTGCTTGCCCTTCCTTGGCTGTTACTCGCCTAGGTTTGCGCTTAATCCTCATAACACTTTCAAGGCTTCAAATGGATTTTTGCAGTGCTTGCAATATAAAATGCTGCGGCAAGCCGCAGGACCGAACATATTGTCCATGCGGGTGTGCGGCGAATCGCAGTAGGGGCAACGCACTTCCCACTCCTCGCCCGGCGCACAGTCGCGCGGCGGGGCAACAATGCCGAACGAACGCAGCTTCTCCCGGCCTTCGTCGCTGATCCGATCCGAGGTCCAGGCCGGCTCCTGCAGGAACCGGACGTTTGCCTCGCCCACGCCCGCGATGGAGAGCAGCTTCTCCTGAATTTCGCTCTTCATCATCTCCAGAGCGGGACAACCGATAAAGGTCGGCAGCACCTCCACTTCCACCGCCCCCTCGCCGATCACCACCCTGTGAATCATGCCCATCTCGCTCATGCTGATGACGGGGATTTCCGGATCTTTAACCTCCTGCAGCAGGGTCCAGATTCGTTCTTCGAGCCCCGTCGGCATCTGCCGGGTATGCTGCGTCACCACGAACCGCCTCCTTTACCAGCCAGCCGCCGGGTCAATCCGGTACACCTCCGACAAGGTGGCGACGGCTTGCGCCAGATCATCGGTATGCTGCCCATCCCGTCCATTCCTGGCAGGGATGGCCCAGTCTCCCGGCCAAGCGAGTCCGCTCGCTTCGAACAAGCTCTGCGCCGCCGCCTTCCAGCGCCAGGCCAATTCGTCCCCGCCTATGCTCAGCCCGAAGCGGACGATCGCCTCTTCCTCGCTGCCAAGCGGGAACAGGCTTCCGACATCGCCCCACACCCGGGCCACGGCCGCGTTCAAGCGCAAACGCGCCTCGTCCGTGCTGTCTGCCAGCCGCATGAACCAAGAGCGCCAATACCGCCGGTGATAGTGATGCTCGCGCCGCATTTTGCATGCCGTCTGCGCCAGCGGCACATACGAAGAGCGGGTCAGCGCTTCCAGCCGGATGTCCTTGAACAGGCCGTACAGGCAGCAGCGGGCAATTGCGTAAGCCCAGTCATAATGCGGCTCATCCGCATATTCGCCCGGTCCGTTCGGACGCTCGGCCAGAATGGCATTGCGGAACGCCTCCGGGCTGCGCAAATGCGCCAGATCATCCGCCTTGCCGGCTCCCAGCTCCTCCAGCATCCCGTACAGCATCGCCGCATGCCCCATCATGTCCTGCGCCATCGACGAAAAGGCGACATCTTCTTCGATGTGAGGGGCCAGCCCCAGCCATTCCGATCCCCGGTAAGCCAAAATATAGTCATCGTCTGCAATCTGAAACAACAATTCCTGCAAGGCCCGCGCATATTCCGGGCTGCGCTTGGCCTCTTCCGCCGACTTTGCACCAATATGCCCTGCCATGTCAGCCCTCCTTCCGTGCGATATCCGCCTTGCTCTCGTACGCTTCCTTGTGGCGGCGCCACCTCGACTGCACATCGCCGTAGCCCTTCGTCTCGCGGTAGCTTTTGTTGTCCAACCGTTCGAGACTCGCCCGTTCCTCCGGCGTCAGCCCGTGAATATCGTCGCGGTTCACGACCCAGATATTGATGCAGGGCTCGCGCCGCATGAAGTTCTCCCGCGCCATCAGGAGCGCGGCTTCCGGATTGGGCGCCAGCAAGCTGAACTGGTGCGCGAAGCCGGCAGAGGGGCTCTTCTGGCTGAATACCTCGTAAATAGAAAATTGCTCCTTCCGTTCGCTGTTCATATCGCCCCTCCCGCCGCATAGAGTGTGCGGGGCGCCAGCATCGCGTCGCGCACCCATTTCGCCTCTTCGTAGGATGTCTTCCGCAGCCGCAGCCGCTGTGCCGAGCAGGGCCCGTTCCCGCGCACAATCTGCACGAACCGGTCCCAGTCGGGCTGCCGGTAATGCCAGATACCCTCCGCTTCGTCATAGCGGATCGTATCGTCCGGAAGCGTCAAGCCCAGATGAAAAATCCGGTTCACATATTTATCGAAAAAGGCCTGCCGCAGCTCCTCGTTCGTCTGCGTGCGAATCTTGTAGCGCATGTTCAGCTGCTGATTGCTGGACACGGTGCCTCCTTCCGGCGGGCCGAAGAACATCAGCAAGGAAGGCCACCAGCGGTTCACGGCCTCCTGCAGCATCCGGCGCTGCGCCGGCGTCCCTTCGGCCAGCTCCAGCACGATGCTCTCCCCGTGCTGCGCATGGAATTTCTCTTCCGCGCAGATGCGCTGGAGCGCGCGGGCGTACGGCGCGTAGGACGTCTCCAGCGACATCGTCTGGGTAATGATCGCCGCGCCGTCGACGAGCCAGGCGATAACGCCGGCATCCGCCCATGTAGGCGCCTCCATATGGAACACGTTGTGGAACTTCAGCTTCCCCGAGAACAGATTGCGCAGCAGATCCTCGCGGGTCTGGCCGAGCGGCGCCATCAGATCCTCCGCGACGCGCAGCAGCAGTTGTCCATGCCCCATCTCATCCTGCACCTTGGCCATGATCGCCAGCTTGCGGCGCAGCGTCGGGGCCTTCGGGACCCATTCCTTCTCCGGGAGCGCCCCCATAATTTCACTCACGCCGTGCATCGATATCAGCTTGATTAACTGGTTGCGGTAATCGTCTGGCATCCAATCGTCCGCTTCAATCTTGTCGCCCCGGTCAATTCGGTTCAGAAAATGCGCCAGACGCTCGTCGTCCGGTGCTCTATCCGGGTCCGTCCGATTACTCATCTTCCAGCCTCCTCTCGTTCACAATGTGTATGGCATGCCCCAAGGCGGCGGCGGCCGCTTCCAGCCAGCCTTCGCTAAGCGTCGGGTGCGGATGTACCGTCATGGCGACGTCTTCCGCTCTCGCCGCCATTTCGAGGGCGAGCGCGCCCTGGCCGATTAAGCTGCCGGCATCCGCGCCGACCGCGTGCATGCCCAGCAGCAGGCCGGAATCCGCTTCGACGACTACTTCCGCGAAGCCGTCCGTCTTCCCGGCCGCCAGCGCGTAACCGTTGGCGCGGAACGGGAAGCGGCCCGTCTTCACCTTCATGCCCTGCCGCTCGGCTTCCGCCCGCGTCAGCCCCACGCCCGCAATCTGCGGATCGGAGAAAATAACGTATGGCACATAAGGCGAGTCGAAGGCGCTAGGCAGTCCGCCGATCACCTCCGCGGCGACCGTGCCCTGTCTCGCGGCGCGATGGGCGAGCGCGGGCCCCGGCGTAATATCCCCAATGGCGAAGATGTGGCTCACATTCGTCCGGCACTCCGCATCGACCGGAACATAGCCGCGCTCATCCACCTGCACCCCCGCCTGGCTGAGGCCGAGCCCCTCCGTGTTCGGCACGCGTCCGGCCGTTACCAGCACCTTGTCGCAGAGGACGCTCTCCTCTCCATGCCGCCGCGATTCGAGGCGGAGTTCGACATGATCGTCCTGTTCGACAGCCGCGCGCACTTCCGTCCCCGTCTTGATGACCATCCCCAGCTTGCCGGCGCGCCGCTTCACTTCCGCAGCGAGGCTGCCGTCCACCAGCGGGAGGATGCGTTCCTCCCGCTCGATGAGCGTCACGCGGCATCCGAGCTTGGCGAAGGCCATGCCCAATTCGATGCCGATATAGCCGCTCCCGATAATGGCCAGCCGCTCCGGCAGATTCTCCAACTCCAGCGCCTCCGTCGAGGTGAGGATACGGGGACCGCCCTCCGCCGCGAATGCCGGGATATATGGCCGCGATCCCGTCGCGATGATCGCCTCCCGGAACTTGTAGGTCTCGAAGCCGGATTCCGTCTCCACCCCGACGCGGTCGGGGGACAGGAAGACGGCACTCCCCTTCACGACCGTAACCCCGTTAGCGGCGCACAAGTGCGCCACTCCGCTTCGCAGCTTGCCGACGATGCCGGATTTCCACTGCTGCCAGACGGACATATCGAAGGCAAGCGCCTCCGGGTCCAGCCGCAGCCCCAGCTTGGAGGCCGACCGGGCGTCGTCATACAGTCCGGCCGCATGAATCAACGCTTTGGATGGAATGCAGCCCGAATGAAGACAGACGCCGCCGAGTTCCTCTTTCTCCGCCAGCACGACCGATTTCCCCAATTGGCCCAGCCGGATGGCGGCCGCATACCCGCCCGGGCCGCCGCCAATGACAACAACATCCGTTTCTACTGCAATTTCGCCGACGACCATCTATACCATCTCCGCCCATAGGAATTCTGGCTGCTCCAGCAGCCGCTTGATCCGGTTCGTGAACCGAATCGCCTCCGCCCCGTCGATCAGCCGGTGGTCGAAGGAGAGCGCCATATTCATCATGAGGCGAATGACGCCTTCCCCGTTGCGGACGACCATGCGCGGCTCCATCTTGTGCAGCGCCAGAATGGCCGCCTCCGGATGATTAATGATCGGCGTCGCGAGCAGACTGCCGATCGGGCCGACGTTGCTAATCGTGAAGGTGCCGCCGGTAATCTGCTCCAGCGCCAGCTTCCCGGCGCGGGCCCGCTCCGCCAGGCGCCCGATCTCTTCCGCCAGCTCGAAGACCGTTTTCCGGTCGGCGTCCCGGATGACCGGGACGATCAGGCCGTCCGGCGTATCGGTCGCAATTCCGATATGGTAATAGCGCTTCAAGACGATTTCCTTCGTCTCATCGTCGAGCGAGGCGTTGAAGGTTGGAAATTCCTTGAGCGCGATGACGATCGCCTTGATAAAAAACGGCAAGTACGTCAATTTCACCTGCCGTTCGGCCGCCAGCGGCTGAAGGCGTTCCCGGAGCGCCTTCAGCGCATCGGCCTCCAGTTCATCCACCTGCGTGACATGCGGGATGATGGTCGCCGCCTTGACCAGCCTTTCGGCGATCTTCAGGCGCACGCCCCGCAGCGGAATCCGTTCCTCGGCGGAAGCGGAGGCCGATGCGGAACCTTGCGGCCGGGCAGCGGCCTCCATCCGCTCCCGCGCAGGCGGAACCGCATTCGCCTGCGGCAGATCAGGGCCTTCCGCTTCCTTGGCAGTGCCGGCCGAGGCATGGCGCCGCACATCCTCTTCGGTAATGCGGCCGTCCGCTCCGCCCCCCTTCACCTGCTCAATGTCGACATTCAACTGCCGCGCAAGCTGGCGAACATAGGGGGCCGCGCGAACTCTTCCTGCCGGGGCCGCGGGGGCCGCCGGCGGCACGGACGACGCAAGCGGAGGCGGAGGGGCGGCGACCGCGGAAGCGGCCTGCTCCGCTTTCCCCGCTTCCTCCACAGGGATGCGTCCCTCCGCTTCGAGAACGAACAGCACCTCGCCTACCCGGACAGCGTCCCCCTCGGCGAACATCAGCTTGCGCACGACGCCCCCCGCCGGAGCGGTCAGCTCGGCGTTGACTTTGTCGGTCAGCACCTCGACGATCGGCTGATCGCAGGCCACCCGCTCCCCTTCCTTAATCAGCCATTTCCCGATCTCCCCTTCGTGAATGCCTTCTCCCACGTCGGGAAGCTTGAACTCTATCATTCGCGTTCCTCCTCCTGAACGGTCAGAACTGAATCGCTGCGGCGATTCCCTCTCTCACCCGCTCGACCGTCGGAACATAGACGTCCTCGAGCGAGAACTGCGGAACCGGCACGTCGAAGCCGGTAATCCGCTGAATCGGAGCCCGCAAATACATCAGGGCTTCGTCATTGATCAGCGAGACGATCTCCGCGCCGACGCCGGCCGTCTTATGCGCCTCATGAACAATTACGGCCCGCCCCGTCTTCTTCACGGACGCCGCAATCGTATCCCGATCGAGCGGATAGAGCGAGCGAAGATCGATGACCTCGCAGGACCAGCCCTTCTCCCGCTCCAGCTGCCGGGCCGCTTCCAGCGCCACCCGCATCATGGCCCCCCATGCGATCATCGTCACGTCTTCGCCTTCCCGGACGATATTCGCCTTGCCCAGCGGAATGCGGTACATCTCCTCCGGGACTTCCGCCTTGAAGGCGCGGTAGATCCGGGCCGGCTCCAGAAACACAACCGGATCGGGAGCCTCGATGGCACTGATGAGCAGGCCTTTGGCATCGTATGGATTGCTCGGCACGACCACCTTGAGTCCGGGCGTATGAACGAAGAACGCTTCCACGCTCTCCGAATGAAGCTCCGGCCCGCGGATACCCGCCCCGTACGGCGTGCGGATGACGAGCGGGACGCTGTACTGCCCCCGCGTCCGGTACCTCATGCGGGCCGCATGGGTCACAATCTGCTCGAAGCCGGGGTAAATGAAAGCCAAAAATTGAATTTCGACGACCGGAATGAACCCGTTCAGCGCCAGCCCGATAGCCGAGCCGATAATGCCGGCTTCGGCCAGCGGCGTGTCGACGACCCGTTCCTTGCCGTACTTGTCGATCAGCCCGTCGGTCGCCCGGAACACGCCGCCGTTGACGCCGATGTCTTCGCCCGTCAGCATGACGCGCCGATCGTCCGCCAGCTTCTGATCGAGCGCTTCATGAATCGCTTGCAGTATCGTTAAGCTCCGGCTCATGCTTCACCCTGCCTTTCCGCACACAGGCCGCTCTGTTCCCGCTGCTCGGCCACAGGCCACAGCATATCGGCGCTTACGTGCATGAACATATCTTCGGGCCGGGACTTCGGATAGCTCTCGGCCTCGTCGACCGCGGCTTCGATCAGGGCGCTGACCCGCTCCATCAGGCGCGCCTCATGCTCCTCGCTCCACGCGCCCCGCTTCACGAGATACAGCTTCAGACGCTCTATCGGATCGCGCCGCTCCCTCCATTCGGCGGAGATCCGGGCCTGGTCGCGGTATTTGCGCGGATCGTCGCTGGTCGTATGCGGCCCGTAACGGAACGTGACCGCCTCGATAAGCGTCGGCCCGCCGCCGTTCAAGCCGCGCTCAAGCGCCTCGCGCACGGTCAGCCATACGGCGAACACATCGTTGCCGTCCACCCGCACCCCCGGCATGTCGTAGGCGGCCGCGCGCTGGGCGATCGTCCGGGAAGCGGACTGCGCATGGAACGGCACGCTGATCGCGTAGCCGTTATTTTGACAGAAGAAGACGGTGGCCGTCTGGTACACCCCGGCAAAATTCAAAGCCTCGTGAAAGTCTCCTTCCGAGGTCGCCCCTTCGCCGAAGTACACGATGCTCGCCTGCCTCTCCCCCTTCAGCTTGGCGGCCCAAGCCGTGCCTACGGCATGCGTCAAATGCGTGGCTATCGGCACGCACGGCGGCATAATATGGCGGCCTTCCGGACTGATGGAGCCTTCCATATGCCCCATCCAATAGAGCAGGACGCGGGTAAGCGACTGCCCATGCGTCACCGCGGCAGCGTGATCGCGATAGCTGGGGAACAGCCAATCATGGGGGGACAGCGCCAGCGCGCTCCCCACCTGCGAGGCTTCCTGGCCTTCATAAGGGGCGTACGTGCCCATTCGGCCCTGCCTTTGCAGGTTGACCGCCTTCCGATCGAACATTCTCGTCAGCACCATGTTCTCGTACATTTGTATCATCAGATCCTCGTCAATGGCCCCCTCGATAGGGTGGCGAAGCTCACCGTCCGGCGCCAGCACCTGATAGGGCTCAAGCAGCCCGCGCATGTCTTCATGCCGCATCTCCGCTCCTGGCTGCTCTTCGATTGGCGGGGCAGACGGATGCCCCTGACTTTGAATCATCATTACCGCTCCCTTCCCCTTTTTAGCTATCCCAATAGCAAGCGGTCATCCGCCACTCCCTTCAACTGGGCGAATTTTTTCAACAACACCTCGATCGTCAGCTGCTTCTTCTCCTCTTCCCGCACATCCAAAATAATTTCCCCGGCGTCCATCATGATCAGGCGATTGCCGAGCTCGATGGCTTGCTGCATATTGTGGGTAACCATCAGCGTCGTGAAGTTGGAGCGCTCGACGACCTCCTTCGTCAGCGCCGTAATCAACTGCGCCCTGGCCGGATCAAGCGCGGCCGTATGCTCATCCAGCAGCAGCACCTTCGGCTGCGTGAAGGTCGCCATCAGCAGACTGAGCGCCTGCCGCTCGCCGCCCGACAGGAGTCCCGCTTTGGCCGACAGCCGGTCCTCAAGGCCGAGATGCAGCGAAGCCAAGCTTTCCCGGAACAACTCCTTCCGCTTCTTGTTCACGCCCCGGTGCAAGGTGCGTCTTTTGTCGCGAGAGAAGGCGACCGCCAGATTCTCCTCGATCGTCATCGTCGGCGCCGTCCCGGCCATCGGATCCTGGAACACGCGTCCGATCTTGCGCGAGCGCTCGAATTCGGAGAGACCGGTCACGTTCTCGCCGTCAATTTCGATGGTCCCGCTATCCGGCGCCATCCCGCCGGAGATAATATTCATCAGCGTGGACTTGCCGGCTCCATTGGAACCGATAATCGTCACGAAGTCGCCCTCGCGAAGCGTCAGATTTATATGCTGCAGAGCGATTTTCTCGCTCGCCGTCCTGCGGTTGAACACTTTCCGAACCCCGTCAAGTTTCAGCATGGCTTTCCCCCCTTGCTCCCTGGTCGATGGCCACATGCGGAACATCTTCCGGAGAGGACTTCACCCGTCTGTCTTTCCATGTAGCGAGAACCCGCGACATGACAAGGGCGGCGACCACAATCGCGGCGGTCAGCAGCTTCAGGTCATTCGGATCCAACCCGATGCGGAGAGCGAGCATAATAATGAGACGATAGACGATGGCTCCTCCGATTACGGCGAAGGTCGCCCGCCGAATGGAGGCGTGGCCGAAGACGGCTTCCCCCATAATGACGGAAGCCAAGCCGATGATAATAATTCCGATCCCCATCGAGACATCCGCAAATTCTTGATATTGGGCGATAAGAGCGCCGGATAGCGCTACCAATCCGTTGGACAGGCTCAGCCCGATAATTTTCATATTGTCGGTGTTCGCGGAGAGGCTGCGGATCATTTTCGCATTATCGCCGGTGGCGCGAATCGCCAAGCCGATCTCCGTATCCAGGAACCAGTCGATGGCCCATTTGATGAGCAGGACGAATATTCCTACAGCGGCCAAAATGGCAAGCGGCTGCAGGCTGGACAAGAAGGAGTCAAGCTGCGTGAACAAGGTGGTTTCTCCCAAAAGCGGCGTATTCGCCTTGCCCATAATCCGCAAATTGATCGAATATAAAGCAATCATCGAAATAATGCCGGATAGCAGCGTATTGATTTTCCCTTTCGTATGCAGCAGGCCGGTTACGGTTCCTGCTGCGCATCCCGCGAGCAGCGCGCCCAATGTGGCGAGCAGCGGGGAATAGCCGGACGTAATCATGAGCGCCGCCACGGCGCCGCCGGTGGCAAAGCTGCCGTCGACGGTCAAATCGGGAAAGTCAAGAATCCGAAACGTCAAGTAAACGCCCAGGGCCATCAACGCGTAAATGACCCCTGCTTCCAAAGAACCCGTCAGCGCATACAGCACGATAGCATCCTCCTAATTTGGAACGACTTATTTCTCAATCAGGATTGCGCCTTGTGTCATCTCATCCGTCAATGTAATTCCTTGCGCCTCCGCCGCCTTCGGATTAATCATCAGATCGAGCTTCTCGGAGAACTGGACGGGGATGTCTGCCGGCGATGCGCCCTTCAGCACCTCCACCGCCATTTTGCCTGTCGTGTAGCCCAGATCGTAGTACTGGAATCCGATCGATGCGAACGCGCCTTCCCCCACCGATTCACTGCTCTCGCAGATCAGCGGAATGTCCTTGTCATTCGCGACCGACACAACGGAGCTGAGCGCCGAAATGACCGTATTATCCGACGTGAGATAGATGATATCCGCGCGCCCTACCAGCGAATCGGCGGCCTGCTTCACCTCGGAGCTGTTCGTCACGGTGGCCTCGATCGTCTCCAATCCGCCTTCTTGCAGCACCTGCTTGACGTTAGCGATGTTGACGACGGAATTCTGCTCGCCGGAATTGTAAATGACGCCTATCTTGCGGGCCTCGGGGAAAAATTTCTTGATCGTCTCCATCGTCTTCTTGATCGCGTCCGGATTCGTGTCGCGCGTCCCTGTCACATTCCCTCCCGGCTTCTCGAGACTGTCGACCAGCTTCGACGCGACCGGATCCGTCACGGCCGTGAACAGAACGGGGATGTCTTTCGTCGCCTTCGCAACCGCCTGCGCGGTCGGCGTGGCGATCGCCAGGATCAGGTCGTTTTTGTCGCCGACCAGCTTTTGGGCTATCGTGAGGTTGTTGTTCATGTCACCCTGCGCATTGTGGAAGTCCACTTGCAAATTGACATTTTCCTCGTAACCGGCATCCTTCAGCGCCTGCAAAAAGCCTTCCCTCGCCCCATCCAGCGAAGGGTGATTCGCGTACTGCGCAATGCCGATCTTGACCATCTTCTTGCCGTCGTCATTCTTGCCCATGTCCTTCGGTTCGCTCGAGTTCCCGCATGCCGCCAGCAGCAGGAGCGAACAAACCATAACAATCGAAAAAAACGGTTTCATCCAATCTCGCTCCTTTACAATAAGGATTGTAATTGTTTGCGCTTTCAAGATAAGAAATAGATAAAAAAGCGTATTGGCGAGTTGTCTGAGTGTAAAAGCTCTCTTGCGGTCATCGAGACATGAAATGTGTTCCTCTGATGCTTCATGGAAAGTTCGTTCGTGCAGGTCTGTGTGCGCGTTCGCATGGAAGGATGATGTGACTGCGCTTGCCTCCGAGGCTTAGCGCTGCTGCCTGATAGCTTAGATGCGGTGATGTTGCGTAAACGTGTAAAGTTATCGTAGATGCGCGTTGTCGAGCTGGAGCTTGCAATCGGATATCGAGGTTCTTCATGAGGTCCATCGCAAAATTATAATACGTTTTTTCGATGGTGCGTTATTTTAACCTTATAATATCATGGTGTTATAATGAGTGTCAATATTTGGACACATTTAAAATAGAAAATGTGATTTATGTTATAGCATACGTTATAAAACAAAAAAACTTGAAAGGCTTAGAGCCAATCAAGGTCGATTGAACATATACTTATATACAGATTCGTAAGTCTCTGATCAGAGTTTCCAAAGATTCGGCTACTAGAATGGTATCCCCTGTTTCAAAATCCTCTTGCCAACACGTCATCAAAATGATGCCGCAATGTTTCTCGTACACCCATTCTATTGTTGATGATTTGAACCGGCAGCTCCAATCAGCCCCAGCTCATATCCTTTGGCCACCGCCCCCACTCGCGATTTGACCCGCAGTTTCTGAAGAATGGAGGTTAGATGGTATTCCACTGTCCGCTGGCTGATGCCGAGTTCTCTGGCAATCTCCTTATTGCTCATCTCCCGTGAAACCCTAACCAGCACCTCACGCTCCGTGGGCGTCAGCTTATCCTGCCCATAAGCTCCGAACAGACGTTCAGGAACCAGCATATGACCTGCCAGGCTCTGCCGAATCGCATTAATAATTTGCACGTAGGAAGCCTGCTTGGACAAATAAGCGTTCACGCCAATCTCATAGGCCTTCAAATAAAACTCTTCATACGTATAACCAGACAGCATGATGATTTTAAGAGCAGAACCATATTCCTTCTTCAACAGAACAGCCAACTGAAAGCCGTCCATATGCGGCATGGAAATATCCATCACCAGCACATCCGGCTTATTCCGGCGGATTTGCTCCAGCAAGAGGCGCGGATCGGCAAACGTTCCCGTTACGCGAATATCTTCTTCCTGCTCCAGTCGGTGTTTCAATGCATCTATCACAAGGGGATGATCATCAAGCAAGACAACCTTGATTTCCGTTGCCATTATGCGTTCCCTCCTATTTCACATGAAGCTGGAGTCCGCAGCCGCAGTGTAATCCTGGCACCCTCTCCCGGTGCAGAATGAAGCTCCATCTCTCCGCCAAGATAATCGATCTGGCTGTTGACCGAGATAAGTCCAAGATGCGCGCCTTCCCGGGATCCGATGTGTTCCTGAAAAGCACCTGCATCGAAGCCTTTGCCGTCATCGCTTACCGTGCAGCATATTCCCTCATTCTCTACCCGCTTGACGCGAACATCAAGCTGCGTGGCTTCGGCATGCTTCAGCACATTATGGACAAGCTCGCGGATCATTCGGAAAAGATTGGACTTGAGCAAGGGGGCCGGCGCTTCTCCCGGCCAATCGTAATATAGCGCTGCACGCAGCCCCCCTTCTCTCCGGCAGTCCGCAGCAGCCAGCGCAAGGACTCCTCCAGCCCGGCTTTATCCACAATATGCGGATACAACTCATCCACACAGTGCCCGGATATCCTGCTGCGATTCATAGAGGCATTTCAGCCAGGACGCGATCTGCCGGTCATCAGCTCGTCCGTGATTCGCCATCTCCTCCAGATCTCTCGATAGGAAAATCAGATTCTGCAACAGCCGATCATGCAGATAATAGGAAAGGCGAACCCGCTCGGCTTGCTGAGCCTCCATTAACAGACAGTTCATCTGCCGAATGTCATCATGAACAGGATGAGCATCACACGCGTGCTGCTCTTTTGTATGTTGAAACTCTTTCTGCAATCCGGTCAGCAGTCTGGCATTGGTCAATAGCCGTGCTGCTTCCCTGCCAATCTCGTCGATCAGCCTCTTCTCTTCCACGGAGAACAGCGACAAATTGCCCTTGGGACCCATGCACAAATATCCTGTACAGGAAAATCCGGCGAAGTCGGAAATGGAGGCAACATATTCGAAATCGAAGCCTCTTTCCCAGAAGCTGCGATCGATCCAGCGAGCGTCTTGTTCTTTGCCAATCATGTCTTTGTATCGGCCTGTGCCGTGTACAACCAGTCGAGTCCCGTCATGCCAGACCATACAGACTCCTTCCACATCTACGACACGGTGAAGCATGTCGCTGATCAGGCTGAGAATATCCTGGATATTCCGGGTCTCCGCAATCTGGATGGATAACTTCAGCTTCTGCTGCTCCAACCACTCCTTGCGCCCTTCCGCCTGTTGTCTTGACCGCCGAAGCCTTCTCCGGTACACCAAGGTCCCCGCAGCAAAGCCTCCAAATAAGACTGCGGTCCAAACCGGACGATCCATTCGATTGGCAAAGGCGATGAGAAGAAAGACACCTCCATAATAAAGGATGTGAACCAGCAGCCGGGGAAGATAGATGTTCATATCCACCATGCTGCGCTTGTCAAGGATATACAGAAAAACGCCAGACAACGGCACAAGACCAATGAGCGCATATTCGGGAGCCAGAATGTACCCGTTCCACAGCAAATCCGGGATCGCATACAGGAGCAGATAGGGCAGAAAGCTGAAGCATAGACCGGCGCCCAGCCCCAGGGCATGATTTTTCTCCACCCGATCCAGCGATCTCCAATATAGCCGGATCATGAGCAAGATAAACAGCAGCGTCATCATAAAAACGAGATGTACCGTTTCTCGAATCCAGCCGGGAATCTCATGCTGGCTTACGGCCCAAATGGTATAACAAGAAAATAGAATGCAGGCCAGACGGAAGAAAAAGAGGGCCTTTGACCACAAAGCAGGCACCGCACGCAGTACAAACGAAACGCAAAAAGAGAGCAGCAAATAAGGGAGCCAGACCGAGCAGATCGACAAAATCAAATCCGATACAAGCAATTCGGTAGAATATACAGTCAGAATAACCATGGCCATTACGTAATTCAGCAAGCAAAATAGGCGAACCGTGGATGAAGCCGGATTTTTATAGTAAGCCAGCAAGCCGATGATCTGCAACAATGCTGCCGCCACAATGGAGAATACACTTTGCATTACATCTCTGCTTTCTGTTTTGATCTGAATTTCATAGACAGAGCCATCGCCGCGCATGAACTCTGCCGTGCTTGCTCTAACCAGAGACGCCTTCGACATATCGGCAAATTGCTTGTCCGCCGGTAATATAATGTCAATGAGGGCGAATTACACCCCGACCAGATAAAGGGTAATAGCCCCCATATCGTATTAACAAATATGTGAAACAGGATTGCTCCATATATGTTTTTGCGCAGCTTGACCAGGATTTCACAAGGAATGATAACCGCCAGCGGAATAAAAGCCCAGTTCATCGGCGCTTGCCACATATGATAGAACTGGAACAAAATGCTGAGGATCAGCCAATCAAAGCGCAGCCTGCCTATCTTCTTCAGTAAATAACCGCGGAAATAGACTTCTTCTCCGATGAAATTCCCGATGATTCCAATCAGCAGCAAAGGCCAGGGAAAATCATAGTATCCTTGGTTGAAAATATGCCGCTCTCCCATATGAAGCGCCGGAATCGAGTTCAGGAATGAGGATAAAGACGGGAATACCCACTTCATGTAAGGCAGGGATAAGGCGGTGAACAGCAGGGTTATTAGCGGCAGGACCAGCAGCAGTCCTTTTAAAGACTCCCTTCTGAAGCCCAGATAAGTTAGAGTTTCCTTCCAGGTCAGCTTATCTGCAAATCGTAGCATGAACAACGGAAACCTGAATCCGTGAAATGAAATCATAGAAAAGTTAGAAAATGAGCCGCCGGTAAAGTAAAATAAGGAAAAAGGGAAGAATTCCCGTATTTCTTTAACTCACCCCGGAGGTGCCATTGATGAAACCCGTACGTTTTCAACTGGATCAGTCCGTGGAGATGCTGACCGCTCATTCCGGTCTTGCCCTCATTGGCTTGCTCCTTTCCCATACCCAGATTGCCAAGCGCTTGACTCGTTCCTCGCTTCCCGGTGTACATCAACCCACGGTCACTCACCCGGATGTGGTCTACGCGTACCTGGGGCTACTTTGTCAAGGGAAAAGTGACTTTG
>NZ_LDIG01000152.1 GCF_015845845.1 Paenibacillus dendritiformis | reverse complement strand
ACGGTGAGCCGGTTCCGGGAGAAACTGAGAAAGGTAGACCTACTTATCCTGGATGAAGTCGGATATGTGCCCTTTAGCCAGACGGGGGCGGAACTACTGTTCAATGTAATTGCGGATTGCTATGAAAGGCAAAGTGTTATTGTGACGTCTAACTTGGAATTCGGCCAGTGGACCTCCATCTTTGGGGATACCAAGCTTACATCTGCGCTGGTCGACCGCTTGGTGCACCATGCACATATTCTTTCGTTTACAGGCGAGAGCTTCCGTTTCAAACAAGCTATGGAACGAATCCCGTTGTAAGCTTTGAGGTTGGCAAGTGCCTTGGCACTTTTGGCTGCAAAATTGAGCATTTTTCACTTGCAAAAAACAACCCCGGTGTTGCTTACTTGATGGCGAAGCCTTGCGTTGAACGATGGACGTTTTAAACCTAAATGGTCACGGAGTGTACTGCCTTCATATTCTTTCCGGAATAAGCCGCGCCGTTGAAGCTCGGGGATGACAAAGTCTACAAAATCAGTTAACCCATCAGGCAAATTAGCAGGCAATATATTGAAACCGTCCGCTGCTTCTTTTATAAACCAGTCTTCTAATTGGTCGGCGATATCATAAGGAGTACCTAGAATAAATCGATGGCCGCGCGCTCCTGCTATCGAACGGTATAATTCCCGTATTGTCAGCCCTTGATTTTTCGCATGTTCATATATTAATTTTTGCCTGCTTGTACTCCCTTCGGTTAACGGCAGCTCTGGAAGAGGGCCGTCTATCGGCAAATGCGAAATGTCAATAACGTTTCCTAATTGTGTAGTCAGCAACCCCAACCCAACGACGGGATCAATCAATTCTTGCAGTACGTTATATTTCATTTCTGCTTCGGCGCGCGTTTCGCCAACAATCGGAAAAACACCCGGCATAATGATCAATTCTTCTTCATCTCGTCCATAACGGTTCAACTGATTTTTTAAGCCGCGATAAAATTCCTGTGCCTGTTCAAGTGTTTTGTGAGCGGTAAAAACAACCTCCGACCATTGTGCCGCGAAATCCTGTCCATCTTCCGATGATCCTGCTTGAACAATGACCGGGTAGCCTTGTGGTGGACGAGCTACATTTAATGGGCCTTTTACCGAGAAAAATTCGCCTTTATGTTTTAGAATGTGCAGCTTCTGAGGATCGAAAAAAAGTCCTGAATGTTTATCATATAGAAACGCATCATCCTCCCAGCTGTCCCAAAGACCTGTAACGACTTCCATAAACTCTCTGGCACGACGGTAACGTTCAGAATGACTAGCCTGTTTTTCTAAATTAAAATTTTGCGCTTCAGCGTCCGTTACTGAAGTGACCACATTCCATCCAGAACGTCCCCGACTCAAATAGTCCAATGAAGCAAATTTACGTGCAATATGAAATGGCTCGTTGTAGCTTGTGGAACAGGTTGCAGTCAATCCAATATGAGTTGTCGTCATCGATAGAGCCGACAATAAAGTGAGTGGTTCAAAATGAACCGTACGTCCCCAACGGCTTAACTCATCTTCATCTTTATAATGGGTTCGAATCCCCAATCCATCAGAAAGGAAAATCATATCAAACTTGCCTCGCTCAGCTGTCCGGGCAAGTGAAGCATAATAGTTTATATCAAGACCGCCCGCCGGATAAGCGTTTGGATGTCTCCATGCCGCAATATGGTGGCCGGGGGCAGGTATAAATGCCCCCAGTTTCATGAAACGTTTTGAATTGACCAATGACCTCACTCCAATCTGCTGTATTAATCGCATTCCATTAATGCTCCAACAATCATGCATAATTGCCTGAACGTCATTTCACGGAACCCTTCAGGCTCCACTGCTGCATGATGTGTGTAACAGTATGTTTCTTTTGTCAGCACTCCGCTTTTTTTCCTAAATCTACTCAACCAATATTCAGAGAGAAACGGTTTAGATATCTGCAGCCATTCCTTCGTAATACGTTCTATCTCAATATTCATCATCTCTGGACATCCATGTAAATACAAAGTTTCAGCTTGTACTCGTTTAAATAAGTTTGCTAAACATTTACTGTCTCGATTATGAGCATCATTCGGACATAAGGAAAAAATAACTGCAGGTATAACAATGAAAAAAATGGGATCCAATTCAGGAAATTCATCAACAATGATTTTGCAAAAACGCTTATAATTTCTAAGTTTCGATTTTGTAGCAAAATACCCCCTTTTTTGGGAGGATATCCCGCCATATCCCTGGCTCCCCAATGAAAATGCGGATTAAAAGGCTGCGTCATCTGCAATCGATCTACCGCCGAGTCCGGGTAATGAGTATTAAAAAAAGCAGATAACAGTCTCATTAGTACATTGGATACTAGCGGGAAACTTTGTGGCATAGATTTAATTTGACCAAAGAACAGCTTGGGGTCATTAACCGACTGAAAGGGCAGCATAGCAGCTTGAACTAATTCATCAATAGTTTGATAGACAGTCCCGCCCATCCGATATATTCCATGTTCGTACAAGATATCTTCTCGATGCATCTTACCATCCAAGGTAACTTGATGGCTTAATATATCCTGAAACCAACTCCGCGGATTTTCATGGTTGCTAGCATGATCAATTAGCACATATAGGATACGAGAGATTAAAGTGTGATTCACTTGTACAAAAGATGTTTCCGGACGGAATTTGAATTCCGGAAACTTAGACAAGCGATCTTGATGCAGTTGAATTAACGGTATAAGTTCTCCATTCCACATGGTTTGGACAAAGGGAGTGAATAGCGGATCTCGCCTATCCCTTTGTACAAATCGTTCACCGTTCCACGTATACAAAGGCAACTCGATTCGTTGCTCTTGCTCAAAGATCGAACCTGGAAGATAAATCACATCCCCGCTTATGAGCTCCGAATTCTCCGTCTGGTTGAAGCTGTATAAAG
Source organism: Paenibacillus dendritiformis (assembly GCF_015845845.1). Taxonomy (GTDB): domain Bacteria; phylum Bacillota; class Bacilli; order Paenibacillales; family Paenibacillaceae; genus Paenibacillus_B; species Paenibacillus_B dendritiformis_C. Next base: position 6,561 of record NZ_LDIG01000152.1, on the reverse strand, counting down.
AAGGATAACCATACCCACATGAACATATAGTTTGGTTAAAATCAAGCATCCCAGCATGACCGCGAGCTATTTTTTCCCAATTCCCAATATGCCCGCTTCTCGGAGGACATAGATAAGGCGTTCTCTCAATAAGAGAAAGAAATAGCCCTACTTTGACATCCGTCATACCCAGATGAACCCAATCAAATGCGCACTCTCTTTCAATAAAACGCTGCAGATTGGACTTATTGTTTTTATTCGTATGTTCCAGTTTTGTTTGCAAGTTCAGTTCACGCATGAACTCTATTGGTTTGCTCATATTTTAATCCTCATTACAATCTATACTTTCTAATCGTCTTTTTTACTCAGCAGGCTCTTCATGACATATGCTAAGATGCCTCCACTCAAGTAATATTCCAGTTCAGCCGATGTTTCAATATTGGCCCTGACTGAAAACATCGTATAAGTACCATCTTCCTGCTCTGCTTTTACAATTAGCTCCTTGCCAACTTCAAGCTGTTCTAATCCGGTAACATAATAAAGCTCGTTACCTTTCAATCCATGGGATAGCCAGCTTTCATTCTCAATAAATGTCAACGGCAATACTCCCATATATATCAAATTGGAGCGATGAATTCTCTCAAAACTTTGTGCGATAACCGCTTGCACACCTAGAAGTTTGGAACCTTTAGCCGCCCAATCTCTCGATGATCCACAGCCATAATTTTTACCTGCCAATACAATAAGAGGTGTTCCTTCGGTATGATACCGCATCGCTGCCTCATAAATTGAAAGTATCTCCTCCGAAGGATGATGTTTTGTGAAACCTCCCTCATATCCCGGAATAAGCTCGTTCTTCAATCTGTTATTTGAGAAAGTGCCTCTTACCATCACTTCATGATTACCTCTCCGGGAGCCGAACACATTAAAATCTGATGGTAAAACACCTTTTTGCAATAAATATCGTCCAGCAGGATTGTCAGTATGTATAACCCCGCCTGGAGAAATATGATCAGTTGTAATACTGTCACCCAACATCGCCAACACCCGAGCTCCATAAAGCGGTAACCCCCCCTCATGTTGTCGCTCAAAGTAAGGTGCTCTCTTCAAATAGGTCGACTCTTCGTCCCACGGATAGAGTTCTTCCGCACATGCTTCTATGGATTCCCAGTTGGGATTTTGCAGCGTAAAGGAATGATAATTCTTCAGAAACATATCGGGCTGTATTGCAGAATCGACAATATCCTCAATTTCCTTATCGGTCGGCCAAATATCCTCTAGGAAAACCAGATGTCCATTTTTATCTACACCAAGCGGCTCACGAGTTATGTCGATATTCACTGTACCTGCAATCGCATAAGCAATAACAAGAGGAGGCGAAGCCAAGTAATTGGCGCGTATGAGTGGATGGATTCTGCCCTCGAAATTCCGATTGCCACTTAAAATCGATGCCGTGACCAGGTTTTTTTCTATGATCTGACTTGCAATATCATTTTCAATTGGCCCGCTGCTGCCGGAACAAGTCATGCATCCATAACCAACAACATGAAAACCTAGTCTCTCCAGAAACTCCATCAAACCTGCTTGTTCAAGATAAGCTGTTACAACTTTTGAGCCTGGAGACAAGCTGCTTTTTACATAATATGGAACAGAGAGTCCCTTATCTACTGCGTTCTTAGCGACCAATCCTGCTGCAACCATAACCGAAGGGTTCGAGGTATTCGTGCATGAAGTAATAGCTGCCAGCAATATCGAGCCGTGTGCGAGACTCCTCTTTTTCTTTTCGATTGCCAGTGTACTCTCATTTTCTGCTGATGTCATATCAGGAAGCAGCTGTTGAAGAGTCTGATGGAATGAAAGCTTTAAATCGTGAAGTGGTATTCGGTTTTCGGGCTTGAACGGCCCCGCTAAGCAAGGAACCACGGATGCAAGATCAATCGTAATGATGCGGTGGTAATTCGGAGCCTGATTCATTTCGCCATAAAGCCCCTGGTTTTTATAGTACTTTTCGATAAGTCCTATATGTGACTCTTTTCGTCCCGTTACACGCAAATATTTAATCGTTTCGTCGTCTACCGGAAAGTATGCGCAGGTCGAGCCGTACTCTGGGGACATATTCGCAAGAGTTGAGCGTTCTGTTAAACTTAATGAAGAAACTCCCTCACCAAAAAATTCAACAAATTCATCAACCACGTTTTCGGCTCTTAACCTTTCAGTCAATGTAAGTACAAGATCCGTGGTCGTTACCCCTGGTTTCAAGCGGCCGTGAAGATGAACCCCGGTAATAGCAGGGCTTAGTATGAATAAGGGATGTCCCAACATCACCGATTCTGCCTCTATTCCTCCTCCACCCCAACCTAAGACACCCAAGCCATTGATCATGGTTGTATGACTATCAGTTCCACAGACACTATCAGGATGTAAGAAATATGCATTTCCTTGCTGCTTTATATGAATAACAGGGGATAGATACTCTAAATTGAGTTGATGAATGATCCCGATCCCAGGAGGAAAAACCCGTAAATTAGGGAGAACTCTCTCCCCCCACTTCAGTAGTGTAAATCTCTCCTTATTTTCTCTATATTCCAAGTTAGTATTTATGGTAAGCGCTTCTGCGCATCCGGAGGCTTCTACTCGAATTGAATGGTCTACGATGACATCAGTTGGCACCACTGGCGTAACCCGTCTAGGATCTTCTCCCGCTAAATGAACAGCATCTCGCATAGCTGCAAGATCCGCAATAACAGGCACCCCTGTAAAATCCTGAAGAATTACACGTGCAGGAAGATAAGGTACCAATACGCCTTTTTTTCCTTCATAAAGGTGTCGAATTATTTGCTCGAAATGATCAGCTTGCAATGTTCCCGCCTCGAAAGCGCGCATCATCGCCTCCATTAATAGCTTGGCCGTATAAGGAGTTCGAGACATATTTAAGCCGAACCGTTCTTCGAGCTTACGTAGCGACCAATATTTATAGTTCGTTCCTTCATGCATCAATGTATCACTTAATTCTGTAAGCGTTCGGCTATTCATCCCTGTTCCCCTTCTATGGCTTTCCGTGTTTCAAGCCATTGAAATAATTGCTTCCTATCTATTTTTCCATTTGCATTTAGTGGCATCTCTTTAAGCGAATATATTTTTTTCGGCACCATGTACATTGGTAACTTTTGTTTTGCTACAGAGGTAAGAGCGAGTGTATTTATATTCCCGGTTACAAAAGCGACGATTCCTTTTGCGGTCCCTTCATGTATTGGCCAGGCAAGAGCCGCCGCCATAATAACACCCGGTTGAGTGGACAATATACCCTCAATTTCACTTAATTCAACGCGATAACCCTGCACCTTCACTTGATGATCCATCCTGCCCAAATAAACCATATTATTGTTGGAGAGCCTTAGCACCCTGTCTCCGGTTCGATAATACATATTGAGCTCACCTGAATGTGACTTTACTTCAACCATCCGCTTTCGCGTCTCATCCTCGTTATTCCAATAACCAGGAAAAGTCTGAGGGCCGCATATGCAAAGCTCGCCATCCATTCCTTGCGGTACAGGCATCAAGTCGTCATCTACTATTAGTGCATGAAGCCCCTCATAGACCTGGCCAATCGGAACGATCTCATTTCGGCATTCCATCGGCGAGACCTCACGCTTCCATTGATATACTGCACAAGCGATTGTTAGTTCAGTTGGGCCGTACAAATTTTCCACAACAGAATTTGGAGCAGCCTCTTGCCACTTTTCCGCAACCGAACGGTGAAGTGCTTCCCCGCAAAACAGACTTAACCGTAATCCGGGAAAACTATTTCTTTTTAATAAGTCTTGTTTTCGAAGCAGGGCAGCAATGGAGGGAACTGAAAACCAAATCGTTATTCGTTGTTCTTGTATATATTTAAAAGGATACAAAAGATCGATCGGTTCCATGGCACAAACCCTGGCCCCGTTGCTCCATGCCATAAACAGATCAAAAATCGATAAATCAAAAGTCTGGTCAAACGTTTGACTGAAACGATCATCAGGCGTGATATGATATCGCTTTTGATTAACCTTTAGAAAGTGAACGGCATTCGAATGAGCTATCGGAACTCCCTTCGGAAGTCCGGTACTTCCAGAAGTAAACAATAAATAAGCAATTCGATTTTTTTGATAGACAGGTAAGTTCAAAAGCAAATTAACTTGTTCCAAATCATCCTCGTCCCAAATATTCACTTTCTTGTCTGTTGTAAAGTTTGTTTTGGAGTAATCAGGAAAAAGCACACAAGCAGGAACCCTTTTTAACTCTTTGAGAATAGAGAGGAACTGAGCAGCCGATTCTTTATCCACGATAACAGCATCCAAAGCAGCACTTTCTATCATGGCGGCTGTTCGTTCGATCGGAAATTTGCGGTTCAACGGCACAAATGCAGCACCTGCATATAAACTCGCCAACACACCGATATATGAAACGTTACTTCGGTAAGCAAAGATACCAATCCGCTGAGGGACGAAATCGCTTTTCGTCAATATAATGGATGCCCATTTTCGGGCCGTTTCATCTAACTCCGCATAAGTATACGTTTGATGCTTAATTGTGAGTGCAACGTGATTTGGATACTTTTCAACGCAAGACAAAAATCCGGAATGAATACTCTCATCTTGAAAATATTCAGACAACACCGGTTCCCTCTCTATAGTCCGATTCTTTATCATAATAGGTTCCTCCCGAACGCAAATATCATTACGGGGCGCAATTAGCGCTTATTAATGGGAACATAGCTCAAATCTTTTTCCCCCGTGTAAGTCAAGAGAGGTCGTATGAGAATATTATTGTCGTACTGCTCCTGAACTTGAGCGATCCATCCCGGAAGTCGACCGGCAGCAAAAACCGAAATAAATAAATCATCAGGAATGGAAAGCAAGTGATAAATGACACTAGCGTAAAAATCAACATTTACGTCTATGCCTTTTCCGATGTATGATTTCATTGCCCCAACTACGGCTTCTAGAATGTCAAACCATAGAGGCTCTCCTCTTTCACGGCTCAAATTATAGGCTATCTCGCGCAAATGACGCGCGCGTGGATCTTCTGTTTGATATACGCGGTGACCGAAGCCCATCACCGGTTTTCGAGCCGCATGCTGTCTCTCAACATAAGCTGCTGCTAACTCAGGTCGACCTATTTCTTTAATCATGCCGATCACTTTTTCAATGGCACCACCATGAAGTTCTCCTGCAAAGGTTGCGATTGCGGCTGTCAAGGATGAGTAGAGATCAGAATTCGTGCTTGCCACAACACGAGCAGCGAATGCCGAGGCGTTGGAACCGTGGTCTGCATGCAGAATTAATATTTTCTCAAAGACTGAACTCACACGTTTTGTAGGAGGGGTACCATGAAGCATGTATAGAAAATTATCCGCATGCGATAGTGTCGCACTTGGCTCAATTATTGTTTGACCGCTCCGTAATTTGAGATGAGCTGCAATAATGGTTGGAATCTGAGCAATGAGTCTTATAGATCTGCGTTTGAAAAACATTGTCGAATTACGCTCTTCATCGTACATAGCCATTGCGGATATCACAGTTCGAAGCACCTCAATCGGATGCGCCTGATCCAATTTGCTTATAATATCTAACATCGCAGGAGGGATTTTCCGAGAACTTTTCAATTCCCGGTCAAAATCCTCCAGTTGTTTGGCTGTAGGCATTTTACCATACAGCAGTAAGTATGCTGTCTCTTCAAAATGAGATTGCTCTACCAAATCATGTATAGAGTAACCTCTATAGTGAAGATGCCCGTTCTTGCCGTCAATGGAAGAAATACGCGTTTTATCGAATGCGATCCCATTAAGCCCTCGATATAAAGTTTTATTAGAGCTTTCAATGACTTCAGAATTGAAACCATTCTTGACTGCTTCCGAAGAATCCGGATTAAAATACTTTTTTATCGCACCCACGCTTGTAAGAAGCGTTCTATCCTCTGGTAGAATTTCTAACCCATAACACTTCTCTAATGCAAGTAACAAGCTGATATGGCCCAAAGAATCCCATTCCATGATAGACTGATATTCTAACTGATCGGTTATAAGGTTTTCTGGTACACCAAGTACCTGTGATATCAACGTTTCGACGGTACTTTGATTGTTTTCTATTTGCGTATTATTATGCGAATTGGCTAACTCTACATCGTTTTGTGTTCGCATTGATAAGCTCCTTTATTCGTATTAAGCTATTTATTCCACGAAACTCTAGTTACCAAGAAATGTTTTTCGTTCATAAACCTGAATCCGTGAAATGAAATCATAGAAAAGTTAGAAAATGAGCCGCCGGTAAAGTAAAATAAGGAAAAAGGGAAGAATTCCCGTATTTCTTTAACTCACCCCGGAGGTGCCATTGATGAAACCCGTACGTTTTCAACTGGATCAGTCCGTGGAGATGCTGACCGCTCATTCCGGTCTTGCCCTCATTGGCTTGCTCCTTTCCCATACCCAGATTGCCAAGCGCTTGACTCGTTCCTCGCTTCCCGGTGTACATCAACCCACGGTCACTCACCCGGATGTGGTCTACGCGTACCTGGGGCTACTTTGTCAAGGGAAAAGTGACTTTG
>NZ_LDIG01000151.1 GCF_015845845.1 Paenibacillus dendritiformis | reverse complement strand
TTTTTCCCTTCAGATCTCCCATAAATGATGATACTGAGATTTTTGGTGGAATCGCTACTAACATATGTACATGATCTGGCATCATGTGACCTTCTAATATATCCACTCCCTTGTATTTACATAAACGTTTGAAGATTTCGATCAAATCTTTCCTCACTTGATTATAGATCTCTTTCCGTCTATACTTCGGGGTGAATACAATGTGGTATTTACACATCCACTTTGTGTGAGCTAGACTATAGTTCTTGTTTGCCATCTAAGACCATTCCTTTCATTGAGCCTGAACATCTCAATTTTATCGGGATGGTCTTGTTGGTCAAACCCTCGATCCCTCCACCCGCATAGCGGGTGGTTTTTTGTTTCGTGCGTTTCACGCACTCAACTGGCTAAAGCCCCAAAACAAAAGGGCCGGTCAAGGATATACCTTGACTGGCCCGTTTCAACGAATTATGCTGCAAGCCGCACTGCCTGCACACGCTTGGAAGAATATGCTGTCGGGACGGTACCTTTACACATAGATCTGATACCCGCTCCCGGTGAGCAGCTCATTGGCCCGATCCGCATCCTCCTGCTGCCGGAAGGACAGACGCAGGACGCCCGGCACGTCTTCCCGGCTCTCAATAATTTGAAGATTGCTCAAATTAATATGATGCTTGCCGAGCTCAGTGGCGATTTTTCCGATAATGCCCGGCGTGTCCGGGACATCCATATACAGATCGTGGAGCCCGAGCAGCACGCCTTTGCGCCGCTCCGGCATCCGGCTGCGGAACTCGCCCGCCTTCGCGAATTGGCGCATAATCCCTTCGCCGTCCCGCCGCTGCAATAGATTGATGAATTGCTCCGTGTTTGCTTTCCAGTCCTGAAGCATTTGGAGAAGGATATCCCGATTATTTAACAAAATATCCCGCCAAATCACCGGATCGCTCGAAGCGATGCGCGTAATATCGCGAAACCCGCCGGCGGCCAGCACCTCGTGGAGACTATTGTCCTCATTGTATTGTTCAACTTGATTGACCAATGCGACGGCGACGATATGCGGAAGATGGCTGATGGCGCCCACGACCGCATCATGCTCCTCCGGATTCATGCGGATAATATGAGCTTTCGTGCAGCGTAGCAAGGAGACGAGCCTGCTGTACGCATCCTCATCGACATCCTCATCCGGAGTCAAGACATAATAAGCGTTCTCGAACAGCAGCGTCGAAGCCGCCTCCACCCCGGAACGCTCCGATCCGGCCATTGGATGGCCGCCGATAAAATGCACTCCGCTCCACGACAGCTCGCGGGCGCAGCGGGCAACCGACGCCTTCGTGCTCCCGACATCGGTTACGATGCAGCCTGGCTTCACATCCAACTGATGCAGGCTTCGGAGCGTCGATTCCAGCATCCCTACCGGCGAGCAGACAAAAATATAATCCGCATCCCGAACCGCATCTTGCAGCGAGGTCGTGGCTTCATCGACGACCCCGCGCTTGACATACTTTTCGGTCGAAGAAGGATTCGGCGAGTATCCGACAACATGAATCCCGGGGTTGTTCTTGAAGCAGAGGGCGAGCGAACCGCCAATCAGTCCTACGCCCAGAATCGCGATTCTCGTGCTCATATGCCCACCTTGAATTCCGCCAATGTCGCTTCCAGCGCTTCGATCATCGCTTCATTCTGTTCGCGGGAGCCAATCGTGATCCGGATATGTGTCGGATACTTTTTATGGCCTCCCCGCGTAATAATTCCTTTGCGCATGAGCGCCTCGAACACCTGCTGCGCCGGATGGCCGACGTCAACCATAATGAAGTTGCCATGGGCCGGGAAGCTGGACAATTGCAATCTTGCGAATTGTTCCTGCACATAGCGGATCCCTTCCGCATTCAGGCGGCGGCACTCCTCGATGAATGCCTGATCCCGAACGGCAGCCAGGGCGGCCGCTTGGGCGAAGCGCGACGTGTTGAACGGTTCGCGCACCTGATTGATCAGGCGAATGACGTCCGGATGCCCGATGCCGTATCCGATCCGGAGCGAGGCCAATCCATAGATTTTGGAGAAGGTCCGCAGCGTGATCAAGTTTTTATATTGAGGCAAATAGTCGAGACCGTCCGGGTATGACTCGTCTGTCACGTACTCGCAGTAGGCTTCGTCCAGCACGACGAGCACCCGCTCCGGAACGCGCTCCATGAACCGCTCCAATTCGGCGCGGCCGATAATCGTCCCCGTCGGATTATTCGGGTTGCAGATCCAGATTAGCTTCGTCCGCTCTGTCACGGCGGCGAGCATCGCGTCGAGATCGTGCGTCCCTTCCTTCAACGGAACCTCGACCGTGACCGCGCCTTCGATATCCCCGTTATGCTTATATTGCGGGAAGGTCTGGTCGGCGGTAATCTGCTCGTCGCCCGCTACCAAAAACGCCCGGCACAGCATCAGAATCACTTCATCGGATCCGGCTCCGAACACGATTTGATTCGTGTCGACATTGAACTTTTCGGCTATCGCCGCAGTCAGCGCCACGGCAGCCCCGTCCGGATAGATGCTGGCATTTTCAATTTCCTGCCTCATCGCTTCCTTGGCCTGAGGAGAGCATCCGAACGGATTCTCGTTGGACGCCAGCTTAATGATGCGGTCCAAGCCCAGTTCCCGCTTCACCTCATCGACCGATTTCCCCGGCTGATAGACAGGGAGATGTACAATACTGCTCTTCGGTTGCATCCGGTTACCACCTTTCCTTACATGGGAAGTCGCTGCAAAGCGTTAATTTCTTAATTGTCGCACAAAATCGCAAATTTGCAAGATCCCATCTTCAAAAGTGGCCTCATCGGACAACAATGGTTGAGCTTCTTCTAGTTTCCGCACGATGGCGCTGCCGACAATAACTCCGTCGCAGTACGCTGAAAATTGCTTCACGTGAGCTGGTGTCGAGATGCCGAACCCGACGCAGACAGGGAGCGGGGTCGTTGCCTTTACCTGCCGGATGAACCGCTCGACCTCGTGATCGAAGCTGTCTCTTACCCCGGTCACGCCCAGCGAGGATACGCAGTAAATGAAGCCCCGGCCTTGCGCCGTGATGCGGCTGATCCGCTCCTCCGAGGTCGGCGCGACGAGCGGAACGAGGTGAATGCCGCAAGCATCCGCCGCTTCCCGCACCGGCCCGCTCTCTTCATACGGCAGATCGGGGATGATGGCCCCGCTGAAGCCGGTCTCCGCCGCGGTCCGGAAGAAGCGTTCGATTCCGTACTGCATAACCGGATTATAATAGGTGAACAGAACATAAGGAATGCGCGCTCCTTGCTCCCGCGCCTGTCTCGCAACCCGGAAGCTGTCCTCCAAGGTCACGCCGCCCCGCAGCGCCCGCTCCGCCGCCCGTTGAATGACGGGGCCGTCCGCCAGCGGGTCGGAGTACGGCACGCCCAGCTCAATCACATCCGCGCCCGCTTCCTCCAAGCGGAGCAGCACCTTCAAGGTCGTCCCGCAATCCGGATCGCCCAATGTAATGAACGGCATTAACGCAGCCTTTCCTTCCGCGCGGCGGCGCGCGAACATATCATCCAGCCGGTTCGTTGCCTGTGCAGCCATGTCGCTCATCCTTCCTCTCCCCCCAGCGTCTCCATAATCTGATTCACGTCTTTGTCGCCGCGCCCGGACAGGCAGATGACCAGAATCGAGTCCGGAGACATCGACGGCGCTTCCTTGATCGCCTGCGCTACGGCATGAGCCGATTCCAGCGCCGGAATAATTCCTTCCGTCCGGCTCAGCAATTGAAGCGCGTCCAACGCCTCTGCATCCGTGATCGGCACGTATTTCGCCCGCTTGCTGTCCTTCAGGTACGCGTGCTCCGGGCCGACCCCCGGGTAATCCAATCCGGCCGATATCGAGTGCGCCGGCTGGACCTGGCCGAATTTATCCTGCAGCACGTAGCTGAGCGAGCCCTGGAACACGCCGCGGGACCCCTTCGTCATCGTGGCGGCGTGAAAGGGCGTGTCGATTCCTTTGCCGGCGGCTTCGACGCCGAGCAGCGCCACCGACTCATCCTGAAGGAACGGGTAGAACATGCCCATCGAATTGCTGCCCCCGCCGACGGCGGCGATGACGAGATCGGGCAGGCGCCCCTCCTTCTCCAATATTTGCTTGCGGGTCTCGTCCCCGATAATGCGTTGGAAGTCCCGCACCATCATCGGATAAGGATGCGGCCCGGTCACCGACCCGAGAATATAGAAGGTGTCATCGACATGGCTGACCCAGTAGCGCAGCGTCTCGTTGCAGGCATCCTTCAGCGTGCGGGTTCCCGACAGGACGGGAACGACCTCCGCCCCCAGCAGCTGCATGCGGAATACGTTCAGCCGCTGACGCTTCATATCCTCCTCGCCCATGAACACCTTGCACTCCATGCCGAGCAGAGCCGCCACGGTCGCCGTCGCTACGCCATGCTGCCCCGCTCCCGTCTCGGCGATAACCTTTTTCTTGCCCATCCGCTTGGCCAGGAGCGCCTGGCCGATCGTGTTGTTGATTTTGTGGGCGCCGGTATGATTGAGGTCTTCCCGTTTCAGATACATTTTGGCTCCGCCCAGCGTCTCGCTCAACCGCTCCGCATAATAGAGCGAGGTCGGTCTGCCGGAATATTCCCGCAGAAGCTTGATCAGCTCCGCCTGGAATTCCGGATCCTTCGTATATTGTTGATAAGCTTCTTCCAGTTCAAGAAGCGCGTTCATCAACGTCTCCGGCACGTATCTGCCGCCGAAGTCGCCGAAGCGGCCATGAGCGTCAGGCAGCGCCGCCGCCGTTCCCTTCGTCTGTGTCTGTTCCATATGCTCTCACCCTTTCAATAAATGCGGATACTTTTCGAATATCTTTGATCCCTTCGGTCTCGACCCCGCTCGATACATCGACGCCATCGATGCGGCTGCTGGCAAGCAGCCTTCCGACATTGTCCGGATTCAGCCCGCCCGCCGCATAAAGGGGAAGGCCAAGCTCTTTCGCAAGCGAGCGATAGCCCGGAATCACGGTCCAATCGAAAGTCCGGCCGGAGCCTCCCCCCTGCGACGGATCATGCGTATCCAGCAGAATGGCGTCAATGGAATGCCGCATGCGGCGCAGCATCGCTTCCCCCTCAGCCATGCGGTTCCCGCCCGGCTCCGCGCAGGCAATCGGCACCGTCAGCCAGACCTGCACCTTATGCCGGCCCTTCAGCCAGGCCGGAAGGTCCGGATCATGGTCGGCGATTAACTGCACCGCGTCGAGGCGAGCCTCCGTCAGGACCGCCTCCACATCCTCACGCTGCGGGCGGGCGAACACCCCGATCGTGAGCGGAAGCTTCGCGCCCTCTTCCTCCAAGCGGGCCAACCAGCCGCGCACATCGGCAGGCGAGACGCGCCGCCGGCTTGGCGCGAACACGAACCCGATGCTGTCCGGCCCCGCCCCAACGATCTCCCGGGCCATCTCCAATCCGGTCACCCCGCATATTTTCACGCGCGGCGCCTGTTCATGACCGCCGCCGTTCCGCTTCATGCCCGCTTTCTCCGTCATTCCCGGCATAACACTCGCGCTCCTTCCGTCATACCGCGACCCGCGGCAGACCGCTCATCAATTGCTCTACGGCCTCCTCCACATTTGGCTGCCGCATCAGATGCTCGCCGACGAGCGCGGCGTCGATTCCCGTCTCCGCGAGCCGCTTCATATGCTCCGGCTTATGAATTCCGCTCTCGCTGACCAGCGTCCGATCGGCCGGAACAAGCGCGCGCAGCCGTTCGGTCTGCTCCAAATCCGTGACAAATGTATGCAAATTCCGATTGTTAATTCCGATGAGCGGCGCATCGTCGAGCGCCAGCACCCGCTTCAGCTCCTCCTCATCATGAACTTCAATCAGCGTCTCCATGCCGAGCTCAAGGGCGCAGCGGTTCAGCCGCGCCAGCTCGCTGTCGTTCAATATCGCCGCGATGAGCAGCACGGCATCGGCGCCGATGAGACGGGCTTCCAGCAGTTGGAGCTCATCGATAATGAATTCCTTGCGCAGCACCGGCAGCTCCGTCCGGCTGCGCACCTCGCGCAAAATAAAGTTGCCTCCTTGAAAATAAACGCGATCCGTCAGCACCGACAGCGCGTCGGCCCCGGCGGCTTCATAGCCGCGGGCGATGGCCGCCGGATCGAAGTCTTGGCGAATCAGCCCTTTGGAAGGCGATGCCTTCTTCACTTCCGCAATCAAGCCGACGGAGCGCCGTTTCCCGGCCGTCAGCGCGTATATCAGCGAGCGGCACGGCGGCAGTGCCGCAATCGCACGCTCCGCCTCCCGGCGGTTCAGCGCCGCTGTCAACTCCGCCACCTCCTGCCGCTTCGTCTCTACAATCCGATCAAGAAACATGACTCCATCCCCCTGTGGCTTCTCTCCATTGCTCCAGCTTGCGGAGCGTCTGTCCGCTGTCAATCGCGGCGGCCGCCATGCATACGCCTTCGGCGATGCTCTCCGCCTGCCCGGCCACGTAGATGCAGGCGCCGGCATTCGCGAGCACGATGTCGCGATGCGGTCCCTGCTCCCCGTGCAGGATGCGGCGGATAATGGCCGCGTTCGTCGCGGCATCGCCGCCCAGCACGCTGGACAGCGGCTGCGTCCGCAGCCCGAGCTGCTCCGGCGTAATATCATACGTTCTCAGCTCGCCGTCCTTCAGTTCGCTAATCCGGGTCGGAGCGGATAAGCTGATCTCGTCGAGCCCGTCTTCGCTCGCGACGACGAGCGCCCGCTTCAAGCCCAGCTCGCGGAGCACCGCCGCGATCGTCTCGGTGCGGCTGCGGTCATAGATGCCCAGCACCTGGCGATCCGCTCCCGCCGGATTGGTCAGCGGGCCGAGCATGTTGAACACCGTGCGCACGCCCAGCTCCCGGCGCGGCGCTGCGGCATGCTTCATCGCGGGGTGGAACACCTGCGCGAACATGAAGCAGATGCCGACGCGGTCCAGGCATTCCGCGGCCTGATCGCTCGTCAGATGAATATTGATGCCGAGCGCCTCAAGCACGTCGGCGCTGCCCGAGCGGCTGGAGGCGGAGCGGTTGCCGTGCTTCGCGACCCGCACGGAGGCGGAAGCCGCGATAATCGCCGACACCGTGGAAATGTTCAGCTTGTGGATGCCGGAGCCGCCGGTCCCGCATGTATCAAGCAGGCGATCCTGCGCGGTGATGACGTGCCGGGCGCGGCTGCGCATCGCCTCGGCGAACCCGACAATTTCGTCCACCGTCTCGCCCTTCAGGCGCAAGCAGGCCAGCAAAGCGCCAATCTGGGCGGCTGAGGCATGGCCGTCCATCACGTCGGACATGACCTCCCGCGCTTCTTCCCGGCTCAGATGGCCGCCGGCCAGCACATGGGCCAGCGCTTGCTTCGTCAATACGCTATCTGGAACGGCGTGAGTGCTCATGGCGATACGCTCCTTTCTGGCATATGCTTCTTCTCCGGTTGGACAGCCGCGTAATAGTCCCAATTGACCGGAAGCGCGGCCGGCTTCGCAGCCGGGACGGATGGACGGCGGTCCTTCGGCGCTTCGGCGGATGCGACCGATTCCCTGCATTCGAACATCTCCTCGGCCGTCTGAATGGCGAGCAGCAGCGCCTTTGCCTTGTTGACCGTCTCCTCGTATTCCTTCTCGGGAACCGAATCCCATACAATGCCGGCGCCGGCCTGAACATAGGCGGTGCCGCCCTTGAAAATAATTGTCCGAATCGTAATGCAGGTGTCCATATTGCCGTTGAAGCCCAAGTAACCGATGGCGCCGGCGTAGGCGCCGCGCGCTTCCCGCTCCAGCTCCGCGATAATCTCCATCGCCCGCAGCTTCGGCGCGCCGGAGACCGTCCCGGCAGGGAGACAGGACAGAAAAGCGTCGAAGAAATCTTTATCCCGGCGCAGCGTGCCGGAGACGTTCGATACGATGTGCATTACATGCGAATAGCGCTCAATGCCCATATACGTGTCGCAGCGGACCGTCCCGAATTCACAGACCCGGCCGAGATCATTGCGCCCGAGATCGACCAGCATCACATGCTCGGCCCGCTCCTTCTCATCCTTCAGCAGCTCTTCCTCGAGCGCGAGATCCTCTTCTTCCGTCCGCCCGCGCGGTCGGGTGCCGGCAATCGGCCGCGTCTCCACGCGCTCGCCCTTGACCCGGACAAGCGCCTCGGGGGAGGTGCCGACGAGCGTTTCGTCGTCCATTTTCAGAATGTACATGTACGGGGAAGGATTCGTCATCCGCAGCACCCGGTATACATCCAGCGGATCGACCGTCGTCTGCCGCTCGAACCGCTGCGAGAGGACGACCTGGAAGATATCGCCGCCGCGAATGTATTCCTTCGCCCGCTCTACCTTATCCATAAATGACGCCCGCGTCTCATTCGAACGGTACGGTCTCAGCTCGGAGGCGCTTCCTTCCGGAAGAAAGCGGCCGCTCTGCAGTTCGGCGGCAGGCGCGGCCAACAGCTTCTCCTGCAGCCGTCTCAGCTTCTCCTTCGCCTGCGCGTACTGCGCCCGAATATGCTCCTCCGTATCTTCCCGCTCCAGATGCAAATTGACGATGAATTGCATCTGCTGTTTGACGTGATCGAACACGATCAACTGATCGCAGAACATGAATTGAATATCATTCATCATCAGGTCGTCCCGCCGATGGCGCGGAAGACGCTCATACTGCTGCACCAGATCATAGCCGAAAAATCCGATAGCGCCGCCCGTCAGCGGCGGCATGCCTGCCAGGGCCGGGCTTTCATACTTGCGCAGCACCTTCTTCACGGCGGTTAGCGGACGCTCGTGAATCTCGGTGACGGCATTGCGCTCGGTAATGCGCAGCGTGCCGTTCTTGCCCTGCAATACCAGAAAGGGATCGGTGCCGATAAAGGAGTAGCGCGCCCATTGGACTCCGCCCTCCACGCTTTCCAGCAAAAAAGCATAAGGCTCTTGCTTCAGCCTTTGAAACAATCGTATCGGGGTCTCTGTATCTGCCGTAATGGTCTCGGAGACCGGAATTACCGGATAATTGCGGGATAATCGCAATACTTCATCCACATGAGGATGCATGACATCCACTCCTTTCGAATTCGGGGGATTCGGATGGAAGCAAGAAACAAAAAAACCTCTACCGCAAGGTAGAGGTTCGTTGATTCGATCATGATATTGTGGATGAGCAAGCTCAGGGTATATCAAAGATTGGATCGCCAAAGAAAGATCAACTTCGCCAAATATCCCCCGGTTCTTATGCAAAAAAGGGAGGACAGGCTCTACACCTCTGGCGACGGCTTCCGCCTATGACGTTATCCATGCTCTCAGCTCGACTCAACTCAATCTCATCTCAACTAACTCTACTCGACTATGCTTCTTCACATCATACCCGCAAATGAACGCTGCGTCAACACCCGAACGGAAGCAAGCGCCATCTCCGTTACTCCCTTCCGCACAGGAACGCTTATACCCGGAAACGCTTCTCCGCTATGAAGTAGCCAAGTCCGGGCGCAGTTGGGAAGCCTCGTTCAAGTACACGTGGCGCATTTCCCGCTGCGATTTGTTTGTATTGACGGTCACCATCAAACGGATGCACAGCGGCAGGCTGCCCGCGACGGGCACCTCCACGGCGCACATTAACGGCACCCATTCCCAGCCCGGCATCGCGCGAATGGCCTGCGCCGGGAAGGAAGCGTTCAGATCCTGGGTCATCGTAATCCATATGCTGACGATGTCCTCCGGAACGATCTGATTCTCTGCCACGATATGTTCAAGCAAGACGGTCGTCTCGCGCCGTATTTCATCCGCATCATTGCGCTGGACGGTGGTCGCTCCGCGTATTCCTCTTGCATACATGCCTAATCCGTCTCCCCTTTCAACTCTTCGATGATGTTCCGCACCAGTTCGACCGGCACATCGCGCCGAATCTCCACCTTGCCGATAGCTGTCGGGAGCACAAATACCGTCCGGCCCTCCTTGAACTTCTTGTCATGCATCATCGCATCCAGAATCGCCTCGGTCGAATATCCGGCCGGAATCGATACAGGCAGGCCGAACTGGCGCATCAACGCTTCCGTCCGCGCCGCGACATCCGCTGCCGCTCCGAGCCGCTCCGCCAGACGGGCCGAGCCGACCATTCCGATCGCGATCGCTTCGCCATGCAGCAGCTCGCCATAGCCGGCCACCGCCTCCAGGGCATGGCCGATCGTATGGCCCAGATTCAGAATCGCCCGCAGTCCGTTCTCGCGCTCGTCCTGAGACACGACGGCGGTCTTGACGGCGCAGCCTTGCGCCAACCCATAGGCCAACGCTTCCTCATCCTTGGCCAGCAGCTTCCCGGTATTCGCCTCGCACCAATCGACGAAGCCGGCGTCCCAGATCAAGCCGTGCTTCACCATCTCCGCCAGCCCGGAACGGACATCCCGATCAGGCAGCGATTGCAGGGTGGCCGTATCATAAAGCACGAACTCCGGTTGATGGAAGGCGCCTATGATGTTTTTGGCCAGCGGATGGTTCACCGCGACCTTGCCCCCGACGCTGCTGTCATGCGCCAAAATCGTGGTCGGCACCTGAACGAAGCGGACGCCGCGCATATACGAGGCCGCCACGAAGCCGGCCAGGTCGCCGACGACGCCGCCGCCCAGCGCCACGACCGTGGACATGCGATCGCAGCCGGCCTCCAGCGCGGTGCGGACGCAGTCCTCGAAGACGGCCAGCGATTTGGATTGCTCCCCTGGCGGCACGGTAAGCGACGCGGTACGGTAACCGGCCGCGTGCAGCGCTTGCTCGGCCCGGTTCAAATAACGCCGGCCCACATGCTCATCGGTGATGACGAGAATCGGGCTTCCCGCAGGGATGCCCGCCTGCCGGCTCGCCTCGCCAAGCCGGTCCAGGAGCCCGCTCCCGATCCAGATCGGGTAAGAGCGTTCGCCAAGATCGACTCTCAGCTCTACGGCTTGCATCGCTTCCTTGTTCTCCATGACGCTCCCTCCTAGTACCGGGCCACTTGCTGCAAGTATTGCTCATAGTTGGCGCGAATCTCCTCCATCGAGTCTCCGCCGAATTTCTCCAGGAACGCCTTCGCGACCTCCCAAGCGACGACATGCTCCAATACGACGCTGGCCGCAGGCACGGCGCATGCGTCGGAACGCTCCACTTGGGCCGTGAAGGCTTCCTTCGTGTCGATATCCACGCTGCGCAACGGCTTATACAGCGTCGGAATCGGCTTCATCACGCCGCGAACGACGATCGGCATCCCGTTCGTCATGCCGCCCTCGAAGCCGCCAAGGCGGTTGGAAGCGCGCGTATAGCCCTTCTCTTCGTCATAGAGGATCTCGTCGTGCACCTGCGACCCGCGCAGGCGTCCGGCTTCGAAGCCGATGCCGATCTCGACGCCTTTGAACGCGTTGATGGACATCACCGCCTGCGCAATGCGCCCGTCCAGCTTGCGATCATATTGCACATGGCTTCCCAATCCGACAGGAACGCCTTCGACGATGCACTCCACGACGCCGCCGATCGAGTCGCCCTCTGCCTTGATTTTATCGATGTAGGCCTCCATCGCCTTCTCGGTCTCCGGATCAACGACCCGAACCGAAGACTGCTCGGTCCGTTCGATCATCTCCTCCAGCGCGAGAGTATGCGGCGGCGCCTCGATCTCCCCGATGCGGATGACTTGTCCGCCGATCTTGATGCCGAACGCTTCCAGCAGCTGGCGGGCGACGGCGCCTACCGCGACGCGGGCCGCGGTCTCGCGCGCGCTGGAGCGCTCCAGCACGTTGCGCAGATCGGTCAATTGATATTTCAAGCCCCCGTTCAGATCCGCATGTCCCGGACGGGGACGATGGACCCGGCGCTTTTCTTCGTCGGAGCCTTCGATCGGCTCCACGTTCATAATATTCCGCCAATGCTTCCAATCCTTATTTTCGACTACCAGCGCGATAGGAGCTCCGGTCGTGTAACCATGACGCACCCCGCCGACGATCGCGGCCGTATCCGTCTCAATCTGCATCCGCCGTCCGCGGCCATACCCTTTTTGGCGGCGTTGAAGCTGAAAGTTCAACTGTTCAAAGTCAATCGCCAGGTTGCTGGGCATCCCTTCAACGATGGCGGTCAATTGCGGTCCGTGGGTCTCTCCTGCTGTCAAATAACGTAGACTCACCGTTGCTCCCCCTTTAAGCTGTATTGCTGTAAATGGCTAAAATCCTTAACTCTTTTGCTCATTATAGTATAGGAGGCAACGTTTGACAAGAAAACAAAAACACGCTCCGAAGGCGCAATGCCGCCAAGAGCGTGTCATGAACTGTGCGCATATGTATCGCTCGCCGCCATCCGGCGGCGGACGCCAAGAACCGGAAGGAACAGACCTCAGCTCCGCTATCTCCATACGGAGGCGCGCTTCGGGGCCGCCCGCAAATGCGCGGAACCGGTTCCCGCCCGCTCCTCCTCCGCCAACAGAGGGAGCCAGTTTTTCAATGTCACTTCCACCCCAATGATTTGGGCGCATTCGTGGATCGTTAATTCTCCGCGCTGGTATGCCGCGATGACCGTCCTCTTGTCCATGATCGTTAATCGTCCCTCCGTCCTCGTAGTCATCCTGGAGGATGCTCATACCGTCTACGTTAGTCTAGTATCGGAAGAAGGGATACGGATTATACGCTAGATGCCATTTTCCGGTAAAAGAACGTCTCTATCGTCTCCAGTCCGTATTGGCCCGGATTGAAAATCTGCTCCGTGCTTCCCACAAATAGAACTCCGCCCGGTTTTAGCGCATCGGCGAATTTG
Organism: Paenibacillus dendritiformis; assembly: GCF_015845845.1. Taxonomy (GTDB): domain Bacteria; phylum Bacillota; class Bacilli; order Paenibacillales; family Paenibacillaceae; genus Paenibacillus_B; species Paenibacillus_B dendritiformis_C. The sequence goes on along the minus strand of NZ_LDIG01000151.1, from coordinate 139,234 downwards.
CGGTACAGTTGGAACTTGGCTTCCTCCGTGAAATAAATCATGACATTGCGGCAAATGATCAGGTCATGCGAGGTGTCGAACGCGTCATCGAGCAGATTTTGCTTGCGGAACCGAATCGCGCTCTTCAACGACTCGACAACCCGGTACCCTTCCGGCGTCTGTTGAAAATATTTCTGCCGGTACAGATCCGGCACATCCTTGAGCGAGCGCTCCACGTAGCACGCTTCCTTCGCCTTCATCAAGACGTTCTCGTCAATATCGGAAGCGGTAATCTGAGTGCGCTGCAGCAGGCCCGACTCATTTAATATCATGGCCAGGGTGTACGGTTCCTCTCCGGTAGAGCAGGCCGCGCTCCAGCAGCGCAGTTGCTTCGTATTGGCCGCCAACGCCGGCAGCACGCTGTCTCTCAGCGTGACCCACCGGTTCGGATTGCGCCAGAATTCGGAGACATTAATCGTCATCCGGTCCAAAAATTCATCCAGCAAGCCCGGGTTCTGCCGGATCGCTTCGAAAAAACTGCGAAAGGTCGTGTACCCGTTCTTCATGCGCAGCGTCGTCAACCGCCGCTTCATTTGCGCTTCCTTGTACTGCAGCAGATCAATGCCTGTCAGGCGCTTGATCTCCGTCACGAAATGCCGGTAATCCTCATCCTCATGTCCCGCAGCTGCGGAAGAGGCTCCGCTTTCGGCTGTCGCTTGACCGAAAGGATAGGACGATAGGGCAGGCTGCCGCTTCGATTCATGCATCATCATTCACTCTCCACCACTTCATCATGGGAGCCGTTCTTCACAACAGCAAAGAACACGGCTGAACAGTTTCCTATTCGCCGTGTTCCGATGTTTTTCCTGCTTTATGTAAGCTCTTTCAACAATTATTAGGCCGGTAATGCAGGAGAACCTTCCAATTGCGGGCTATGATCAGATCCAGCTCTCTACCGCGCGATCATAGCTGAGAATGTCGCTGTCGGCGAACAGATTCGCAATTTCTCTGGCAGCGCTTTCTTGCGAATCGGAACCGTGCACCAGATTGAGCGGGGTGTGGGACGCATAGTCGCCGCGAATCGTTCCCGGCTGCGCCTCTCCTACCTTCGTCTTGCCAATCATCAAGCGCGACAAGCTGATAATCTCATCACCTTCCCAGATCATGGCGAACACGGGACCGGAGGTAATGAAATCAACCAATTCGCCAAAAAACGGCTTTTCTGCATGCTCTGCATAATGGCGTTCCGCTTGTTCGCGCGTAATCATCATTAATTTCCCGGATACAAGCTTCCATCCTTTGCGTTCAAAGCGGCTTACGATTTCCCCGATGAGTCCTCTTTGCACGCCGTCAGGTTTGACCATGATGAATGTGCGTTCCATAGGTTCACTCCTCAATTTATTATGAAAGTAGTCCAGCGAACCAAGTATACCAAATATTTCATCATTTCGCACCTTGACTTTTTATATCCGGATTAATGGGATCGATTGGCAATAAAATAGGCGATATCCCGCAGGTTTTTGCGCGCGCGGATATCAGGCAGCTGCTCCAGGGCATGAACAGCTTTGCTGATATAGCGTTCGGCGAGCTGTTCCGCGCGCCGGATCCCCGAGCTCTCCCGTATCATATGTAAGATCGAAGACACATCCGTATTTCCGTTCATGCACCGGATGCGTTCAATATCCCGGAGCAGCGCCTGCCGCCGTCCGGTCTCTTCCAACGCATAAATGACAGGCAGCGTCAAATTGCCCTGCCGGATGTCATTGCCCGGAGGCTTCCCCAATTGCGCTTCGGTGCCGGTCAAATCAAGCACGTCATCGCGAATCTGGAACGCCATCCCGACATTGTAGCCGAAGCGGTATAACTGGCGCCCGATGGCGGCCGATGCCCCGGAAGCGATAGCTCCCAGTTGGCAGCTGATCGCGATCAGAAGCGCGGTCTTGCGGCGGATTCGCAGCAGGTACTGCCGCTCGGATTGGGAGGTATTGAAGAAATCCCGAATCTGTTCCATCTCCCCGATGCACATTTGAACCATCGCTTTCGACAGGATCCGGTGAATTTGCGGGTCCTGCAGCTCGGTGGCCAGCACCAGCGCCTGCCCATAGATGTAGTCTCCGGTATACATGGCAACCCGGTTATCCCATTTGGCCTTGACGGTGAGCTGTCCCCGCCGCGTATCGGCATCGTCGATGACGTCGTCGTGAACGAGCGAAGCCATATGAATCAGCTCCAGAGGGACGGCTACGTATTTGAGTCTCTCCAGATCATAGGTCCCGAATTTGCCGGCCAAGAGAACGAAGACCGGGCGGATGCGCTTGCCCCCTGCCTTGAGCAGCTGCAGCGAAGCGTCATTCAGCGTCCGGAGATCGTTTGCGATCGATCGTTCCAGCTGCTCCTCGATATACGATACATCCTGCTTCATTGTCGCGTAAATGTCCCACAATTTCATGCCTTCACCTAACCAACCGTATTTTCCGACCAGAGTTCAAGCCGAACTTCATGATCAATAAGTCCTAACTCGTACGCGTATTGGAAATAGCGTTGAAGCCCTTCCTGCTGCGGACGATCGAAATCGTAATTCAAATTGGTAAAATAATCCATCCAATAGTCGACCGTGCCGCCGATCGTGCGTACGGCCTCCTGCGCCAGCGGGCGCGGATCGAGCAGGCTCTTCCGCTTGCTGGCTTCGAACGCGTCCATAATGATTTTGATATCGTCGCCATGCTGGCGGATGACGTCCCGGTTGACCGCCCATACGGCGAAGGTCATCCAATGCCCGGTCCATTGGCGCCACAGCTCGCCGAGATCGATCACTTCATAACCAGGGTTATTCCAAGAGGCCCGGATGGCGTGATCGCCGATCAGAACGGCGCCGTCCGCTTCAGCCATCATCGCGTCCAGATCCGGATCCATCGGAATGTATTCCGGATGCGCACGGTAGAACTTCGCGGCGATAATTTTGAACAGATTGGTCGACGTGGCCGATGTTGTCGTCAACGCGATCTTGCCCCGGAGCGCTTCCTCCAGCGGCTTCTTTAAAAAAAGAAAAATGGAATTGACGCGGCCGTGCGCGCTCACCGACAAATTCGGGAACAGCGTATATTGCTCGGAGGAAATGCCGTAAGCAAACGCCGAAATCGGACCCATATCAATCCTGCCTTCACGCATCGCTTGATTCAGCCCGGCAGGGACCGCCGGAATCATGTCCAATACGGCCCGGGTATTCTTCGGCTGAAAATGATAAAAGATCGGCCATACGTTCGTATAGTCGATGCGGCCGATGCGAATATGGGACGGGTTATTGTTCGTGTCTTGCTGCAGTACCATCAGGTTCCCCCCACCTTCTAAACAATTGATGCTCGATATCGAGCGTGTCCAGCACCTTTCCGACCAGGAAGTTCACGATGTCGTCCAACGTCTTCGGATGATAATAGAACGCCGGCATCGCCGGCACGATGCGCACGCCCATATGAGCGAGCTTGAGCATATTTTCCAGATGGATCGCATGCATCGGCGTCTCGCGCGGCACGACGATGAGCGGGCGCCCTTCCTTCATCATCACGTCGGCAGCCCGTCCCATCAAGTTGTCCGAGGATCCGTGAGCCAAGGATGACAGCGTCCCCATGGAGCAAGGCATGATGATCATGCCTTGGACACGGTATGAGCCGCTAGCGATGCTGGCCCCGATATCCTGGATCGGATGGTACACGATGCGGCCGGCTTGCTCGCCGAACGCCCGCTCGATGGCCTCCTGGCGCCGGGCGACTTCCCAACCCAATTCTTCCTTGAGCACCCGCCAACCGGCATCCGAGACGAGCAAATGCACGATGCAGCCGGCTTCCAGCAGGCATTCCGCGAGCCGGATGCCGTATATCGCTCCGCTCGCCCCGGTAATGCCTACGACATAACGTTTGTTCGCCGCTGTCATGAGCCCAGCACCACCAGATCCAGCAAAGTGAAGGCGAATACGACAATGCTCAAAATGCCGTTCAGCGTGAAGAATGCGGTGTTCGTCCGGCTCAGATCATATGGCTTGACCAGCATATGCTCATAAATGAGCAAGCCGGAAGCGATGATAGTTCCGATAATATACCACCAGCTCAATTGCGTGACGAACATCAGCAGAAGGAAGCCGATCGCGGTCACAATGTGAAACCCGCGCGCTATCCACAATGCCTTCGCAATGCCGAACCGGGCGGGAATCGATTTCAAGCCTTCCTTGCGATCGAATTCGTAATCCTGGCAAGCATAGATGACATCAAAGCCCGTCGTCCAGCAAGCCACCGTCAAATAAAAAATAATAGAAGTCCAGTTCACCTCATTCGTGACCGCAACCCAGCCCCCTAGCGGAGCGAGCGCGATCGTCAAGCCAAGAATAAAGTGGCACAGCCATGTAAACCGCTTCGTGAAGGAATAAAAGACAAGCATAAAGACGGCAATAGGCAATAAATAAACAGCCAGCGGCTGCAAATTGGCGGCTGCCCAGAACAGCAGCCCGAACGATACGGCCGTGAATAATATCACTTCGCCTGCCTTGAGCAGGCCGGCCGGAATGGCGCGGTTGGCCGTGCGCGGATTTTTGGCGTCGATGGCGGCATCAATGAGCCGGTTCAAGGCCATCGCCGCGCTTCGCGCTCCGACCATGGCCATCAGAATCCATCCCCATTCGGCCAGCGTTGGGAAGCGGTTATCCATGACCATGGAACCGAGGATGGCACCCATGAACGCAAACGGAAGCGCGAATAACGTATGTTCGATTTTTATCATTTCCAGGAAAATACGCACTTTTTTAAACATGTCCATTCCCCTTCGTGCCGATGTGCAGCGCGGCAATTCCTCCGGTCAGCGCCTTCGCTTCCACCTGCTCCAGGCCGGCGGCGCGGAACATGTCGGCCAGTTCCTGGCGGCCCGGGAACGCAGCCAGGGATTCCGGCAGCCATTTGTACTGCTCGTAGCGCTTGGCAATCCATTTCCCCAGCAGCGGAAGGAGCCGTTCGAAATAAAAATAGTACAGCCCTTTGAACGGCTGCCAGGTCGGCTTGCTCAGTTCCAGGCAGACGACCCGCCCTCCGGGCTTGACGACTCTCCGCATCTCCCGAATCACTTGATCATAGTCGGGGACGTTGCGGAGTCCGAATCCGATCGTCACGTAGTCGAAGCTGTTATCCGGGAACGGGAGATCCATCGCATTGCCTTCGACAAGCCGGATCTGATGCTGCAAGCCCAATTTTTCTATCTTGCGCTGCCCGACGGACAGCATCTTCGGACTGAAGTCCAGACCGATCATCTGTCCCGTGCGGCTTGCCTGCGCGAGCTGGATCGTCCAGTCGCATGTCCCGCAGCACAGGTCGAGCGCGGTCTCCCCGGGCTGAACATTCATCCGGCGCATCGTATAATTCCGCCACGCTTTATGACGCCGGAAGCTCATAATATCGTTCATGACATCGTATTTATGAGCAATGTTCTCGAACACATCATGCACATATTCTTCTTTGGACTTCCCCGTTTTTGGCGAGTGAGTCTCCATGTTATGCGTCACCTTGCCCTTCACCTCAATCCGGTATGTTAACTGCGTTGAGCCGCAGCATTGGTCGGAGAAGACGGCAGCACGAGCGGGCTGAGCAATTGGACGACCCGTCCTGTCGTCACGGCGTCCAGCGACATCGCGGACGTAATGGTCTGCAGCTTGTCCTGAATGACCCGAATCTGGTACGCCAGCTGCTGTCTCACTTCATACTTCGCCATCATCGCGCTCCAGAACGCGGTGTCGTAGGCGCGCTGCTTCATCTTCCTTCTCTCTTCTTCCGTGCCTTGCTGCCATACATGCCAATAAGACCAACTGCCTTCGAAGCGCTGGAACTGCTCGGAGCGTTCCTCTTCCTGCTTCATCACTTCCAGTTCGGCGACCTGGTCGAGAAGCTGCTCCCATAAACCTACGTCCTGGGCAGCCATGCGATGGTTGAAAGACTGGAACAGCGTCTTGCGCAGAGAGACGCACGCGCGCAAATATTCCTCCGCCGTCATCGCCCACTGCTTCATCTTCTCGAGCGTCGCCACCTTGAGCTGATTGACGGTGCATACCGCCTGGCTCAGCGCCCGGATTGCATCGATCTGACCCGCATGGGCGAGCAGATGATAGAAGCGGCTGCTGAAATAATCGCCCGCCAGCACCTTGAGCTGACGGGAACGCAGATTGCGATCGCTCTCATCCTTGGTCGCCATTTCAATCAAGTCGTGGGTATCGAGGCCCACTTGCACGAGCGAAGTCACCAGCGAAATGAGTTCGCTGTGCTCCGCACCCTTCTTGCTGCGGTTTAAAAAGGCGAACATCAGCTCCACCCGCGTGTGTGGGAACGCAGGCAGGTCAGTGTACGCCTGTATCATGTCATGTTCTACGTACCGTTTTGCCAATTGCGAAATGTGGTTTACTTCCATTATGAGTCCTCCGACAATAAGCGGTTAGTCATCCTGGCGGGATGTCGCAATCTAAATCATTATATCATAGGTTCCATATGAACGGGCATATTTTCTTGCTGCCCCGTCGGGCCAGACATGCCTTCTATCTGTCTCCGGGAAAAGTCCGATCCCAGAGCGGCGTATAAATAAAGCGAAGCGCCTGTTCCGTATCGGGCGCGACGACGCCCTCGCGGATTGCCTTCAACCGTTCCGGCGTCGCTTCCTGCTTGCGCGCGTCCAGCGACAGCAGCACATAATTTTTCTTCAAGCGCTCGTCCTGTATGACGATCCGCAGCAGCAACCGGTTCACGTTGTCCGTTCGGGTAAAGCTGTGCTGCAGCATCTCGTATATATCATGATAGATCGCATCCGGCCTCGCGATAGTGGAGGCGACCTTCATGTCAATCGTCAGCCCGTCTCCGTTCCATGCGGCCCGGCTCAGTCTCAACTGCAGCGGAATATCCGATAAATAGTCGACCAGCCGCGCATCGGTGACGGAGACCGTCTGCGGCGATGCCGTTACGGCCGCCGCCTCCTGCGGCTTGTTCCCGTCCGCGCGGTGCGCGGCGGACAGCCAGCCAAGCCCCGCCGTCAGCAGGACGGTCGCCATCGCCGTCAGCATGGCCGGCCGCCATCGTTGAACCCGGTTCATTATACCCGCTCCCCTACTGTACATGGTGAAGACATCCGCTGTGAATCCCTATTTCCAGTCTCGACCCATAAGAGTATGTCCATACCTCATCATACAGTGAAATTGTGCCGGGTATGACTGCATTTCCGAAGCAGACCAACCGCGGCATCCTGGCCGGGCCCCGCAAAAAAACCGCCCCGCAGCATGGCGGAGCAGCTCGCCCTAATCCGTATCGGTATGCACCTCGCCATGCTTCGTCAGGATGACGGCCTTGCCGCGCACCTTGACCGCAGACGTATGTTCGGTGAACTGCGCAATCAGCACTTCATTCTTGTCCAGCTTCTCGATATGATGGAAGCGGGTATCTTGGCCCCGAGTCAGTCCGAATACTTGAACGCCTTGATCCTTCGCCTTGATCACGATATAGTCGGTCTGGTTCTCCAACAGAACTCCCTCCTCTTCTCTCGCTATTATAACACGGTTGCGCCGCTTGCCCATAGCCCGTCTCGAACCGATGGAAACGTCTTGCCGGACAAGAGAAAGCCGCGACGGAATCCCGTCGCGGCTTCACTGAGCTCGCGTTCCCCATGGTCACTAGAGTATGTAAGTTCACTTATTTGATGCCGTCTTTAAGTGCTTTACCCGGTTTGAACGCAGGGATCTTGCTCGCAGGAATTTCGATTTCTTCGCCCGTTTGCGGGTTCCGACCTTTGCGGGCGGAGCGCTCGCGCACTTCGAAGTTGCCGAAGCCTACCAATTGGACCTTGTCACCGTTCTGCAGTGCGTTGGAAATCGCTTCGAAGACGGCGTCTACAACTTTCGTCACGTCTTTCTTGGACAATTCCGTGGACTCTGCAACCTCGGTAATCAATTCGGATTTGTTCATTCTCAATTCACCTCCCGATGAAATATGTCCTGTTATCCCTTTTTTTCACTGTTTCCTATGAAAATATACATCATCAACCCTAAAAACGTCAGATACAGCTTGGCTCCGCCGTCTTTCATGGTCGAGGAACAAATTTATAGTAATATACCGCTATCACAAATGCAAGGGGGTAAAATCGGCGCCGCGCCGCGAAATAAACAAAAAAGCTCAATCCGCCCCCTGTTCCCGAGAGAACAAGGAGCGCCTGAGCTACTCCGTATCCGGTCTGAATGTTCCGTCACAGGATAATGGCAATCAGGCCGCCCGATCCTTCGTTGATGATCCGGCCCAGCGTCTCCTGTAGCTTGTAGCGGGCATTGTCCGGCATCATCGCAATCTTGCCCTGGATGCCTTCCCTGACAATGGAGTGGAGGGAACGGCCGAAAATATCGGATTCCCAGATCTTCGTCGGGTCGTTCTCGAAGTCCTGCATCAGATAGCGCATCAATTCCTCGCTCTGCTTCTCCGTGCCGATAATCGGCGCGAATTCGGATTCGACATCGACCCGGATCATATGAATGGACGGGGCTGTCGCCTTCAACCGCACCCCGAAGCGCGATCCTTGGCGGATAAGCTCCGGCTCGTCAAGAGCCATCTCGGTTAAGGTCGGAGCCGCGATGCCGTAGCCCGTCGTCTTCACCATCTCCAGCGCATCGGCGAACCGGTCATATTCCCGCTTCGCATGGGAGAATTCCTGCATCAGTTGGAGCAAATGATCCTTGCCCCGTATTTCAACGCCGACGACCTCCATCAAAATCTGATCATAGAGCTCATCCGGCGCGTACAAGTCGATTTCGGCAACGCCTTGCCCCATATCCATCCCGCTAAGTCCGGCGCGGGCGATAAAGTCATAGTCCATGAATTGCTGCACGACGCGGTCGACATCGCGCAGACGGCGGATATCCTTGACTGTATCGCGAACCGAGCTCTCATAGCTGGTACGCAGCCAATGGTTGTCATGTAGGACCATAACCCAGCTCGGCAGATTGACATTGACTTCATGAACCGGGAATTCGTACAGCACTTCCCGCAGCACGCCCATCACGTCATCTTCACTCATCGTCGCGACGCTGAGAGCCATCACCGGAATATCGTATTTCTCCTGCAGCTCGTTGCGCAGCGCAACGGTTTCTTCACTCTTCGGACGCGTCGAGTTGATGACGAGCACGAACGGCTTGCCGACTTCCTTCAGCTCGTTAATGACCCGTTCTTCGGAGTCGACATACGAATAGCGCGGAATCTCGGCAATCGAGCCGTCGGTCGTGACGACGACGCCGAGGGTGGAATGCTCCTGAATGACCTTCCGCGTGCCGATCTCCGCCGCTTCCTGGAACGGGATCGGATCCTCGAACCACGGCGTATTGATCATCCGCGGCCCGTTCTCGTCTTCATAGCCTTTGGCGCCTTCCACGGCGTAACCGACGCAATCCACGAGGCGGACGTTCACTTCCAGTCCTTCCGCCACCTTAATCTGAACCGCATTGTTCGGCACGAACTTCGGCTCCGTCGTCATAATCGTCTTGCCCGCAGCGCTCTGCGGCAGTTCGTCGACGGCGCGAATGCGGTCGGATTCATTTGTAATATTCGGAAGAACGACCGTCTCCATAAAGCGTTTGATAAAAGTCGATTTCCCCGTGCGGACCGCACCGACGACCCCGAGGTAAATATCCCCGCCGGTACGCTCGGCAATGTCCTTAAAGATGTCCACTTTTTCCAATGATATCCCCTCCTCAAAATGTTCCGACGGACAAGAGGCTTTCGTCCGCCTCTCGTCCTTCTGAAACGATTGGCACCGTTGCTAGGATTGAGCTGTTGCCGTTGTCGCCAGTGTTCTCCGCCGAGACTTCACGTTGTACAAGGGCATTGCGACGCAACTCGTACATGTTTTTGGACTAGTATCATCTTATTTCGCACCTATCGCAAATATGACCCCTGATAGCAACATTTTTCTTCGCCGGGCGCACTCACGCCTTCCAAATCAGTTATATGAAAGTCATAGAAAAGTATGACAACGCAAACAAGACCGTACGGAAAATTTCCATACGGTCTTGCATTTGGCCTGGCCCTTGCCAGTGGATGATTACGATTCGGGGTCCGCCTGCGGCCAAGGAGCCCCATCCTTCCATATGTACGGGACGGATTTGACCGGGACATAGAATGATTTCTCGGTCAGCAGCGGGCGCAGGTCGGCTCCATCCTCGGCGGGCAGCGTGTCTCCCGCCTCGATGACCTGCATCAGCTCCATCGCGTAATCGGCATAGACGCGTCCCTGTTCATCCATCATCAGCGCCAACGGTTCTCCGCTGAACGGATTTCTGACGTTCGACGGCTTGAGACCGGCGGCTGCTTCATCGATCCGGTAGAAGCCGGGATAGGCCTCTTCCTTCGAAGGCAGGCGTCCCTGCTTGCGCTTGTAGGAATCGACGGCACGGGCGGCATCATTCACATATTGCGCCACCGCCAAATCCATGATCCGGACCTTCGGCTCCGTCTCTTCGTCGAGAATAAGATACGATCCGGTGCCGCCCGCCTCGAACGCGCTGGCCGGCGCGGCGCTCAGCTTGCCGCTGTGCTTCAGCGCCTCGAAATCAACGCGGAACTTCTCATACCGGGGAACATCCTCTTCGCTGTTCTGTATCGGGAGCAGTCCGGTATCCTTCAAATATTCATCCACCGCGCTCTGCACGAGCAGCACGCCCTCGCGGGCGGACTGCTGATTCTCCTTCCGCAGTTCCTTCGGATACATGCATCCTTGCAGCAGCGCCAGCAATAGAGCGGTTACAGCGACGATGCCGGCCCCTCGTTGTCGGTTCACTATCATTCCCTCCAGCCTGTTTCTATTAGAGGTTTCCATCGCAAATTTGCTTGTTGAGCATGGGTGCTCCAGTCATTTACCACAATGCGTCCTCGCCCCGCTGTTCCTCCAGCTTGCGGCGGACGAGCGCCTTCAACGGATCTTCCGGCACCTCGACCGTGACGCTTCCCGCTCTGCCGCTCAGCCGAACCTGGCAAGCGAGACGAGCGCCCAGCGTCTCCTCCATCCCCATCTTCCGCACCTCGGGCGGAGTCGGGGCCGTGACGGCATGCGCATCGCCGGACACGTTCACCTTGCACAGGAGGCAGCCCGCTTTGCCGCCGCAGCGCGTGCGCACGGCCACTCCGGCCTGACGGGCGGCCGCCAGTATCGTCGTCGGCCGGACGACATCAATCGTTTTCCCGGCCGGCATGAATGTCACGCGCGTTCCCACAGCGCTCCTCCCTTTCCCTTCAACCATTCCGGTGCCTCTAACAGCCTGCTGGCCGCACCCGTTCCTATTCTTCCTCCCGCGACCGAACGGTTCGGTTCGGGATGATGCCCGCCATCACCTGCGGGCAGAGCTCGCACAGCCGCTCCGCGAAGCGCGAACTTGCCCGGCAGCGATTCCATACGGCCCGCATCGCCTCGACATGCTTGTCCGGCTCCCGGTTCATGACGCGCACGATGGCCTCCGTGCGATCCTCCCGCTCGCGCAGCAGGTTGAAGACCAGCTCATGAGCCAACGGCATCAGCCGGATGACGTGGCGGCCGAGCGCATGCTCCGGCCCGACAGGCCATAACCCTTCGACAATCACCGTCTCATAGCGGCATTCCGGCGTCGTGACCGTGAAGCCTCCGACCAGCTCGGCCGTTACTCTCTCATGGCGGTAATGGCTTAACAGGGAGCGGTAACGGTCGGTGACGCTCCATACGGGCTCATCCGTCGACCAGTCGCCCCAGGCGCGGTGCAGGGAAGCGGCCTCCGCTTCATCGGCGTACAGATCAATGTCGCGCGGCTCGCGGTCGATATCCACGCCTTGCAGGACCAAGCCGCAGCTTCCGCCCAGCATCCAAGGCAGCGTTCCCGGCGGGCAGGCCTCCGTCAAAAGGCCGATACTCTTCTCTAGCGAATGAGACAATGAATGTTCGTTCATGCGGCGCGCTCCATTTCCTCTGTGTATCTCGACGCGAGCGAAAGGCGGGAAGCCCTTCACAACGCGTGCTAATAATGAACCGCCCGTATTGATGGACAGCGCCAATAGACGCAGCGGCGTCATCCAAAATACGGCTTATGTATCGCTTCTACCTGACCGTCCTTCACCACTGTCGTCTGACAGGCGAGCCGGTAGCCTTGATGGAATTCTTCCTCCTCCATCCGGTTCCATTCCGCATCGGTGACATCGCCCAGGTTGTCATAGCCGGAGACAATCTGACAACGGCAGCGTGCGCAGGTCCCCCGCGTGCAGGAATAAGACCAGTCCACTTTGGCCTGGATTGCGGCTTCAAGCAGCGTCATTCCGACCGGCACCGTCACGGTAGCCTCCCGTTCGCGTCCCCGTATCTTAATGTCTGCCATAACCCGTTGTTCCTCCTGAGTATGCTTATTGTGATTACATAATGGAAATCAGGCCGTACAGCATGCCGGCCAACAGCATGATGAATGCGACAAACGATAGAATGCCTTTGACCCAACCCTTGGTTTTTGTCCGGGCGAACATGATTAAAAAGGCGGAAAAAGCCATCAGGCCGATTCCGATAAACGATACCCACATCTTCGTCATACCATCCATAGTCTCTGATTCTCCCATTCCTCACAAACTGCTCCCATTATACCATTCGTATCCGCAGAAGAAAACGAGAGTGGATGATTCTTCTTCGCCAGCCGCGGCTTATGATGGCCGCTGGCAAAAAACAAGCAGCGCAAGCATCCGCTCACGCTGCCGCCGGTTGGGGACGGTAACCGCTACTTCTTCATCATCATTTTCATCAAAGCTTCCATATTGTTCGGATTCATGCCGCTCTTCTTCACGGCGCTGACAATATCATTTATTGTAGCTTCCGTCACGGGAAGCTTCGCCACCGCAGCGACCTGCTTGATGAGCTGGCGCAGTTGGGCTTCGCTTTGAAGCGTGGAAGGCTTAACCGATCCGGCAAGCTTTTTGATTTGGTTTTCGGTTATGTTTTTGCCGGCTTTTTTGTTGATCTTGTTCAAGGCTTCCTTCGGGAATTTGTTGCTCGACATATATTCCCTCCTCAAGTCTGTTTACCTTCAATGTATGAACAGATTCCAGGAGAGGTGAGAGATGGAGCGACATTTCCGCACTCAGCCCTGAGCGGTCAGGACCAGGCAGCCACTTCTTCGATCTCGTGCTTGCGTACGCGGCCCATCAAATATTCTACGGCCGTCTTCGCTTCCCTGCCTTCGAACAGGACGCGGTAGAGCTGCTCGGTAATCGGCATCTGCACCCCGTATTGCCCGGAGAGACGGTAGGCGGCCTTCGTCGTCCGAATGCCTTCGACGACCATTCCCATCCGGGACAACACCTCGTCTACAGCCATCCCTTGCCCTATCATCGAGCCGGCGCGCCAATTGCGGCTATGCTGGCTTGTGCAAGTGACGACAAGGTCGCCGACGCCGGCCAGGCCCGCAAATGTAAGCGCATTGGCGCCCATCTTCGTTCCGAGCCGCGCTATCTCCGCCAACCCGCGCGTCAGCAAGGCCGCTTTGGCGTTATCGCCGAAGCCGAGCCCATCGGACAGACCCGCGCCAAGCGCGATAATATTTTTCAGCGATCCGGCCAATTCGACGCCAAGCACATCGGGATTCGTATAGACCCGGAAGAAGGTGTCATTCATGAACAGATCCTGCGCCTGCTCGGCCGTCTCCAATCCGGCGGAAGCCACGACGACCGTCGTCGGGCACTGCAGGACCACCTCCTCCGCATGACTCGGCCCCGACAGAACCGCGATTCGCTCCAGGCCGCATTCAAGCTCCGCAGCCAATACTTCCGACATGCGGGCGAGCGATTCGGTCTCGAACCCTTTGGTCGCGTGGACGATAATCATCTCATCCGTAACATACGGCTTCATCTGACCCGCTACTTGACGCATGGCAGAAGAAGGCGCCACGACAACGCATGCCGAGGCCCCCTCCATCGCTTCCTGCATGCTGCATGTCGCCTTCAAGCCAGGGTGAAGCACGACGTCCGGCAAATATTTTCCGTTGCGATGCTTCTTATTAATTTCTTCCGCTTGGTCGCAATGGCGTGTCCATAAATACACGTCATGCCCATTTTGCGCAAGCACCTCACTGAGTGCCGTCCCCCAGCTTCCGGCGACGAGCACGGCAACTTTAGCGGACACGCGGCACCTCTCCTTTCTTCGAGCCGAGGCGGTTCTCCGTGCCTCGCCACAGCTTCATGATATTGCTTCGGTGACGATAAAAGGCGAACGCGCAAATCAGCAGGCTCCCCCAAAAAATCGGCCAATCATAACGATAAATCAAAATAAAGACCGGTGTCAGCAGCGTAAAAATAAGCGAGCCGAGGGAGACATACCGCTTCCAGGCAATCGAGGCGATGGCCAGCACGCCTGCCGTGAAGGCGGGCCAAAATGCCAGCATCGCCAGCACGCCAATCGTCGTCGCGATCCCTTTGCCGCCGCGAAAACGGAAGTACACCGGCCAATTATGGCCGGTGATCGCCGCGATGCCGCAACCGACCATCACCCAGGAATTATCGGTCAGCCACCATCCAAGCAGCACGGCAATAATCCCTTTGAGCGCATCCAGCAGCAGCACGCTGATGGCCGGTCCCTTGCCCAGCACGCGCAGTGTATTGGTCGCGCCGGCATTGCCGCTCCCATGCTGGCGGATATCGATCCCGCGCAGCCATTTGGCGAGCAGCAGACTGAAGCTGATTGAACCGATTAAATAACTAGCCACGATGGCAATCGTTGAATATACCAATTCCGTTCTCCCCTAACCTTCATCGGATTTGCGGCGGGTGAACAGCCGTATCGGCGTGCCCTCGAAATCGAACGACGTCCGGATCCGGTTCTCCAAATAGCGCTCGTAGGAGAAATGCATCAGCTCCGGGTCGTTCACGAAGATGACAATCGTCGGCGGCTTCACCGCGACCTGCGTCGCATAATTAATGCGCAGCCGTCTGCCTTTATCCGTTGGCGGAGGATTGTAAGCGACCGCATCGCTTATCACATCGTTGAGCAGATGCGTCGGTATGCGCTTCGCATGCTGCTCTGCGACATGCTCGATAACCGGCAGCAGCTTGTGAAGCCGCTGCTTCGTCTTGGCGGACAGGAAGACGATGGGCGCATAAGGCATGAACAGGAAATGATCGCGAATCTTCGTCTCGAATTCATGCATCGTGCGATCGTTCTTCTCGACGACATCCCATTTGTTGACGACAAACAGCGCCGCCTTGCCGGCCTCATGGGCATAGCCTGCAATATGCTTGTCTTGCTCAATAATGCCTTCTTCGCCGTTGATGACGACGAGGACGACATCGGCCCGCTCGATCGCTTTCATGGAGCGCATGACGCTGTACTTCTCGGTCGTCTCGTACACCTTGCCGCGCTTGCGCATTCCGGCCGTATCGATCAGGACGAACCGCTGACCGTCCTTCTCGAACGGAGTATCGATCGCGTCGCGCGTCGTGCCGGCAATATCGCTCACAATGACGCGATCCTCGCCCAATATGGCATTGACGAGCGAGGATTTGCCTACGTTCGGTCTGCCGATCAGGGCAACCCGGATGACATCCTCATCGTACTCTTCCTCGGTCGTCTCCGGGAAGCGGTGGACCACTTCATCCAACAAATCGCCAAGTCCCGTGCCGTGCGAACCGGAGATAGGCACCGGATCCCCGAATCCGAGACTGTAAAATTCATAAACATCGTCCATGCGTTGCAAGTTGTCTACTTTGTTAATCGCAAGAACTACCGGCTTCCCGGACCGGAACAGAATCTCAGCCACTTCTTCGTCCGCCTGGGTTACGCCGCTCTTCGCTTCACACATGAAAACAATGACATCCGCTTCTTCAATGGCCAGCTCGGCCTGCACACGGATGGAGCGGAGCATCTCGTCTTCGCCGTACACTTCGATTCCGCCCGTGTCAATAACGCTGAACGGCTTGCCGTTCCATTCGCCCGTTCCGTAAATACGGTCGCGTGTCACGCCAGGCTTGTCCTCCACTATGGCCAAACGGTCGCCGATGACTCGGTTAAAAATGGTGGACTTGCCGACATTCGGCCGCCCGACAATGGCAACAACGGGTTTTGCCATGCAGTTCACTCCTCATCTCTAATGCAACATCTACACGTAGTTCATCATATCAAAAAATCAGCACCTTGGCTAACCAATTTGCAGGAGACCTGACTAATTTGTAGCTCCCATTTGTCCGGCCCGGACCATGCGCCGCCGGTTCACTGCAAGCGTGTCTGCCACCATTTGTGCCGGGACCATTCAATGACCGCGGACAGCAGGCGTACGGTCACGAACACGAGCCACCACGCATCCTGCACGGCGGCGCCGCCGAATTCGGCGGCAGAGGACAGCTTCAATTGGCTCAGCCACTCCCCCGCCGTTAGCCCCAGCGTCAGCATGATCCACTGATGCGTCCAGTCCCGGGAGCACAGCAGCACAATCGCAATCATCATCAGATAGGCAGCGCTGTGCGCCGGGAGAAGCGGGAGCGGCCACACCGCCGACTGGGACAGCAGCGCCGTCCACAGCCAGACCGCGCCGATCAAGACGATGCGCCCGGCCAGGGCGAACATGATCCAGCCGGAGGCCTGCGCCTGCATGCCGGCCAGACATCCCGCGATCATGCACCACAGCAGCCATACCGGCTGAATCCCGCGTCCTTCCGGGAGCAGCCCGAAGCCGGCATCGTGATAGAGCAGCCAGAACAGGCCGACGAGGAGCAGAATCGTTCGCGGTATTCCGCGCAGCAGCACGCCCCTCCATCCCGTCGCCATCAATATGGCGCAGCAGAGCCACAAAATGAATGACAGCATCCCCGGCAACAATCGCTTCAACTCCGATTCCTTTTTTGCTTATTATTTGAAGGAATCTGCAAAAATAAACGGCGGGCTCCTGGGGAACCCGCCGAAGGATGTTGATTCGATTATTTTTTGAATTTGTTGAGCATATCGCCGAAGCGCTCACCCAAAGTGACGCTCATTCCTTGATTGTTCAAGGACACGTTCGGGTTGTTGTTCAACTCTTCCTTCATGACTTTCTTCTCGGCTTTTGGCGCGGGAGCCGGCGCTTCTTCCGTCTCCTTGATGCTCAGGCTGACACGCTTCTCGGCCGGATTAAAGTCAAGCACCTTCACTTGAACGGTCTGCCCTTGCTTCAGCACCTCGGATGGCGTCGCGATGTGGCGATGCGCGATTTGGGAAATGTGAACCAACCCTTCCACGCCAGGAGCCACTTCAACGAAGGCGCCGAAGTCGACGAGACGCTTCACTTCGCCAGTCAAGATATCGCCAGTCTTGATCTTGTCGGCAGCTTGCTCCCAAGGTCCTGGCTGCGTCGCTTTCATGCTCAGGCTGATTTTGCCGTTCGCCGGATCGACTTTCAATACTTTAACGTTGACTTTCTGTCCTTCCTGAACGAGATCCGACGGCTTGTCGACATGATGCCAAGCCATCTCGGACACGTGCACGAGACCGTCCACGCCGCCCACGTCAACGAATGCGCCGAATTGAGTCAGGCGCTGTACGGTGCCTTCCAGCTCTTGGCCTTCGCTCAGGCTTTCCATCACGCGCTTCTTGTTCGCTTCGAACTCTTCGTCAAGCACTTCTTTTTGAGACAGAATGAGCTTGTTGTTCTCGCGATCGATTTCCTTGACTTTTACGCGCAGCGTGCGGCCTTTGTAATCGCTGAAGT
Source organism: Paenibacillus dendritiformis (assembly GCF_015845845.1). Taxonomy (GTDB): domain Bacteria; phylum Bacillota; class Bacilli; order Paenibacillales; family Paenibacillaceae; genus Paenibacillus_B; species Paenibacillus_B dendritiformis_C. The sequence goes on along the minus strand of NZ_LDIG01000151.1, from coordinate 121,533 downwards.
CTTCCACGAAGTGACGTTCTACCATGGATGCAGGAATAAATGCGCGGACACCGACATCGGCTACGACGCCGCCCTTGACGACATCAACAACCGTAACTTCAAATACTTCGTTGTTGTCGAAATGCTGCTGCATGACATCCCATGCATTCTCGCTGTCTACTTGCCGCTTGGACAGAACCATGCGCTCCTTGTCATCGTCGATGCTGACAACCTTGCATTCGACTTCTTGCCCGACTTGGACAACATCCGCAATATTGTCTACGGATACGGAAGACAATTCGCGGACGGGAATGACACCGTCATATTTATATCCAATGCTAACGACCGCTTGGTTGTCGTCGATTTTCACAATCGTGCCTCTGACGGTATCCCCTTTTTTGACGGACACGATGTTTTCCATCACTTCCTGGTTTGCCGTGTCGGCTGTTTCGTTGACTTTTGTTTCTTCAGACATGTGAACTACCTCCTCAATTGAAACCCCATTTATTGAACCCCGCCTTAGAGGCCGGCTTCGCAAGGACTCTTCCGTGCCCTTCTGCAGCACCGCTGACGCGATGCCTTAATATGCGAATCCGTCCGCGGCCCGGCCTTCGAATGGCCGCTCCGCATCGGGATGTCGTAACAATCTCGAATATAACCTGTAAATAATACCTGTAGTATCTGACGTTAGCGGAAAATCATGCACGCCAATCCTCCGAATCGTCAACCTTCCCGCTTAAGCCGGTTGATATGGTCCATGATGCGGTCGGTTGCCTTTTCCAGAACGTCGCTTCCCTTCTGTTCCAGCAGATCCGACATATCGATGGGCGGACCGTAGACGACCCGCGTCTTGCGGAACAACTGGTAGCTCCCGATAATCGCTACCGGAACGACAGCCGCGCCGCTGCGGAGCGCAATCATCGCCGCTCCCTTCTTCGCTGCGGCCGCTTGGCCGGTATTGCGCGTCCCTTCAGGGAATATACCCATAATATCCCCGTCCTGAAGCAATTGAAACGCGGTGCGGATCGTTTCTTTGCCGACGCCGCCGCGCTTGACGGGAAAAGCGCCCAGCGCCTTGATGGCCGCTCCGAACACCGGTATATTGAACAGCTCGGCCTTCGCCATAAAGCGGATGCGCCGCTTCAGCAATATTCCTATCGCCGGAGGGTCCAGCAGGCTGATATGGTTAGAGCAGAGGACAACGCCGCCATCCTTCGGCACATGCTCTGTCCCGGATGCCTCCAACCGGAAAAGAAGCCGGTAAATCAGGCGAAGCAGCGCCCTAATCGTCGTATAAAACATAATTGATTACCGTTCCCCATCTCTGCATAATAATTTGGCCTGATCCACGATGACGCGAACGACCTCATCTATCGTCATGCGCGTCGTATCAAGCAGAACGGCGTCTTCCGCCTGACGCAGCGGAGATACCTCCCTCGTCTCGTCCTGCTTGTCGCGAGCCGCAATCTCCCGCATGAACTGCTCTACGGTCGCGCCGTCCACTCCGCTCGACTCAGCGTAGCGCCGGCGCGCCCGTTCTTCGACGGAAGCGGTCACGAACCATTTCTGTTCGGCATCGGGAAGAACATGCGTGCCAATATCGCGGCCATCCATGACGACTCCCTTGCGGGCAGCCATGCCGCGCTGGAGGTGGACTAGCCTCTCCCTAACGGCGGATGACCGGGCAAACGAGGAAGCGAGCCGGCTAATCTCCGGCGTCCGGATCTCGGCCGTGACGTCGGTTCCGTTCAACAGAACGGCTTGCCCGGAATCAAGCGGAATCAGTTCAATCGCGACATCCTTCATCGCTTCTTGAATGGCATCCCTATCGTCAGGATCAATTCCCAATCGTAACATATGTAACGCTACCGCCCGGTACATCGCACCGGTATCGATATACGTATAACCCAATTCCCGGGCGACGAGGCGGGCCACTGTGCTCTTCCCGGCTCCTGCTGGCCCGTCGATAGCGATATTCAAACGAAGCGCAGGAGCGTTGGACTGTACTGTCAACCGAGTCTGACTCCTTCCTGGAACAATCACCGTGTATAGAGATATCACTAAAAAAGCAGGCGTTGCCTGCGACGTCAAAATTATACCACACTTCATGAGGGGATGCAAAACAGGCAATGCATGGATCGCGCCCGTTCCCCGAGCAGCCTCAAGGCTCCTCCGGTGCGCCGGCCGCCGGATACGGCACGCCTTCCAGCCTCTCCACCTTGCAGAGCAAGCTTCGTATCCCGCCGTGCATAAGCAGCAGCTGCACCGCAAGAAGCGCCGCGGCGAAGGCCAGCCCAATCCGGATCATCCACCTGAAGATGCGTTCCCACCAATCCATAAGTGCCATTTCCCGATCATGCACCGGTTCCCACATCCTCCTTGTTTTTGAGGAATATTATGGCTGGCCGCCCCGCGGATTATGCACACGGAGCTGCGGTCTTCCCCGTATGTATGAATGGGCTTCGGCGGCAAGACTCATTTTCTCGCCTCAATTTGGCGTTCGAAGCAGAACCGGATCAGCTTCTGCTGGTCCAATTCGGCAATCTGCCCGAATTTCATCATGATCAGGTTCCGCTCCTCGTGCAGCGGACGAACCCGCACGATTTCCCCGGTGAACGGGATGTGCTCGATCGTTCCGTTGCGGAACGGAACCGCAAGCCAGCATTGCAGCAGCTGGCCTTCGCGAAGGCCCCATTTCGGCGCGGCCGTGAGCGATACCCCGCCGCCGCTGACATCCTCCGTGCACGCCAAAAATCGAACGCCGTCCAGCGTCGATACCGCCGTCTCCAGTTGAGCCTGCACCCGCAAATAATTGCGGCGCTGCATTTTCGTCATATCGTCAGGGTTCGGCTTGCGGATAGACAGCATTCGAATCGCCTCGTTGCGCTTGCCCTCTATCCGGGACCGGAAATGCCATATTATCCCGTCATTCCGGGAGAAAAAGACATCCAACTCATCCCCGATGGCGAACAATCCGAATTTGCCGGTCTCTTCGCAGAGCGGAACCTCCATCCAGATGCATTCGTCATCCAATTCCGTCACCCTTGCTTTGTAAGTCGCCTCCTCCGGAGAACGCTCCAATTGCATATATAACATATCATTGACTTTAGGTAACATAAGCTCCCCCCTGTGGGCAATTATACCACGGGATACCGGGGTCCAACAGCACAAAGCGCCGGAAAGCATCCTCCCGTCTACAGGATAGACACCCTCCGGCGCTTCTGCGGCGCAAATGTTATTCTTGCACGGCAGTCATCTCTTCGATATGCTCTTCTTCGCCATTTTCGGCGTTAATATAGATGCGGTACGTTGTGCCGTTGATCTTGCCGCCGAATTCATAGCACAACACTTCTTCCCCTTCATCATTCTTAATCAGGGACAACCGATCGAACAAAACATCCATTTCCGGATGCAGCATCTTCTGGGCTTCCTGCTTCGTGAGCTTCGCCTTGCCGATGCTCCGGTCCTTCTGCTCATATACATAATCCGTCGCCTGAAGCCCGGTCACTTCCCCGTTATCAAGCGCGACCCGCACGCCGATTTGCTGCGGATAGACATAGACGCCGTTCACGACCGGCACGAAGGTGAAGCTGCCGACGCGGTTTCGTTCATTGTATTTGACGGCCTCCATATCGGGATAGCCGTTTTTCTTCAAGAACTGCTTGGCGGATTGGGCGGCCTGCTTCATCGAAATTTGCTTCTGCTTAATCTCGCGCGCGTCCATATACGCCATCAGCATGCCCTGCTTCGTAAAATCCAGCGTTACGGTTCCCTTGCCGTCATTGCCGTAATCGGCAAACGCCGTGTAGGATTCGTACTCCGTTCCTTTCCCATTCTCTCTGACTTCGATTTTATTATAATTTTTGTTGCCCAAAAATTGTTCCGCCTTCTGCCGGATTTGCTGTACGCTTAACGGCTGGCCCTTCAGCATCTTGACGGAACGCTTCGTATAGATGTTGGCGATGGTAGGCCCCCAATTCAACTCCGGATAATCGCCGACTTTTTTGTCAACCGTTTTGAAGCCGTCGATAATCGTGTTGTCCATCGTTTGTTGCTCTGAGGCCATCGCGGTCTCGACATCCATCCAGCGCAAATTGTTGGCGATGACCTTATGCTGAACCTGCTGCAAATCCTTTGATATCTCGCCCGCATTCTTATACAACGTCTTCAGCGTCTTCACTTCGTCATCCGACAGCGGCTTTTTGGTCAAATCGCGAATCGAGGTGCGGTAAGCGAAATTGGAGATGCGCGACAGAAAATCCTCCGTCTTGTTGAACGGCAGCAGCGTCAGCGGAAGCTGGTTAATCTCATGCTGCGCTTGGCTCGTAATGCGCCATACATTGGCGAGCCCTTTGCGGTGCATGGATTGCGACTGCGAGTTCACCGCGAGGGTGCGCCCCAGCTCGCTGTGAAGCCTGTCCACATGATAGGTCAAATCATGGAATGCCCGTTGATATTGGTTTTCCGCCTTGATCAATATTGAATTTTTCTCTTGATGCTCTTGATACCCCCACACGATCGCTCCAATGAAAAAGAGCGTAACGATCGGAAACATGACGGCACTAAATCGTTTATACATGGTACAAACGTCTCCCTTCACAGCAACTTGTACATGGATTTGTCCATAGTTTGCTGGAACAGCGGAAGGTTTATGCATCGTTTCCTATGTTACGCTCTTCATGCTGACAGCTTGCCAGCTCAAATCGGTTCTTCTTCGACTTCAAAATTATCGCGGTTGTCGCAGAGGCATTGCTTGAAGCCCGTTTCCACACGGCCTTTTTCCCTCTTGCCGCGCAGCACGAACTTCTCGCCGCAACGGTTGCAGCGAATGGTTACTTTTACCCGCACACGCTCACTCCTCCATCATCTGTAAGAGGTGTTCGCCACGTCGCGCAGGAACACCTCGCTTCCGAGAGGAAACCGCAAGGATTGCCCTTGCTTCCTATGTGCCAGTATTGCCTGCCGGTTCACATATTAATCTCTTCCTCCCGCTTCACCAGATGGAGAGGCGAACGGGCATTCGCGCGCCGCACCTTGCCCATGCCGTAGTACCACAGAAAAATCATTAGCGGTACGACAAACCATATCCAATAACGTGTCACCGTCAACAATATCAGATCATAAATGCCATGCCAGAAAATAGGGAACAGCAGGGAATAGGCCAGGTAACGCCTGGTCCGTCCGCCATTGTCCTTGGTGAACTTCGCCTTGCCCATATAATAGCCCATCATCACGCCGAACATTGCGTGCCCCGATACCGGGAGCAGCGCCCGCAGGATCAAATGCGAGAAGGAAGAATGATTAATCCAGGCATACAATACGTTCTCGATGGTGGCAAAGCCAAGAGACACTGCAACGGCATATAATATTCCGTCGTAATGCTCGTCGAACTCAACATGATTATAGATCATATGATACAGCACGAACCATTTAACCGCCTCTTCCACCCCGGCCGAAATGGCGAAGGAGGAGACGAGCGGGTTATCCCCCCACCACAGCACGAGCCCGTGCTGCACAATCATAATCGGGAAGACAATTAGAAATCCGAGCAGGAATACGCGCACGACCATATGAATCGGTTCGTAATCATAGCGGTCCTTCAGATAAAAGTACACCAACAGCGCAATGCCGGGGGCTATCGCGGCCGTCAGCAAAGGCAGTATCGGCGCCGTTGATTCCATCGTCTGCACGGCCGTATCTGAAGTGCTGGCGGCTATCGCTGTGATAGCCGGAACTATGCCCACACTTACACCCACCCCCGGTAGCGCGCAGCTTCAGCCGTCTTGCGCACGCCGACCATATAAGCGGCCAGCCGCATGTCCACTTGCTTCATCTGATGCGTCTCGTAAACTTTGTTGAAGCCCTGCGTCATCAGCTTTTGCAGCTTCTGCATGACTTCTTCCTCACTCCAGTAGTAGCCTTGGTTGTTCTGTACCCATTCAAAATAAGACACGATGACGCCGCCGGCGCTAGCCAATACATCCGGCACGAGCAGGATGCCGCGGTCCGTGACAATCTTGGTCGCCTCAATCGTGGTAGGACCGTTGGCCGCTTCGACGATGATGCTTGCCTGAATCTTATGGGCGTTGTCCTCGGTAATCTGATTCTCGATCGCTGCCGGAACGAGGATATCGCAAGGCTGCACCAGCAATTCTTCGTTCGTAATCGTATTCTTGAACAGATTGGTGACGGTTCCGAACGAATCCCGGCGGTCAAGCAAATCCGGAATGTCGAGACCTTCCGGATCGTAAAGCGCGCCATTGACGTCGGAGATGCCAACCACCTTCGCTCCCGCTTCGTGCATGAACTTGGACAGATAGCTGCCGGCGTTCCCGAAGCCCTGAACGATAACCCGGGCATCCTTGAGCGGAATCCCGCGCACCTTGAGGGCTTCGAAAATCATCATGACGACGCCCTGCGCCGTCGCGGTCTCGCGCCCCTTCGATCCTCCGAGCACGAGCGGCTTGCCCGTAATAAAGCCCGGGGAGTCGAACTCCCGAATATGGCTATACTCATCGACCATCCATGCCATCACTTGCGAGTTCGTCATGACGTCCGGCGCCGGGATATCCTTGTTCGGACCGACCATCTGGCTGATCGCGCGAACATACCCGCGGCTCAACCGCTCCAATTCGCCGAATGACATCCGGCGCGGGTCGCAAATAATTCCGCCTTTGCCGCCGCCGTACGGCAAATCGGCAATTCCGCATTTCAAGCTCATCCAAATGGACAGGGCCTTGACCTCTTCCTCTGTCACATCCGGATGAAAGCGCACGCCTCCCTTGGTTGGACCGACTGCATCGTTATGCTGGGCGCGGAAGCCGGTGAACACCTGAACCGTGCCGTCATCCATGCGCACTGGTATCCGCACCGTCAGCATGCGAAGCGGCTCCTTCATCAGGTCCACCATATCTTGTCCATAACCCAGACGCTGCAAAGCCTGTTCAATTACGAGCTGAGTGGAAGCAAGCAGGGAGTTGTGATCATTAGCGGTCATCATTATTCACCTCATAGGTTTATAGTAGATAGACTCATTGAACCCGGGTGTCTGGACATTGATGTGTCCAATGAGAGCAAGCTTGAATATACTGACTGACATATGATGACAAATGAAAACAGGGGACTCGCTCCGTTTCAGAAGCGGGCGCTCCCTGTTAATCAACAGAAACCATTTAAGCGTGCCGAGGAGGGAAATGATTGCATATGACGGCAATCGCATTCTCCGGGAGAATGCAGGTTCCGTACTCCTCCAGAACCGCGGCAGTTACGGATGCGGCTTCCCCATATTCAGCAAGAATAGAGACTAGACCTTGCAGACGGTGAGAGTCGAGATCCGCCGGTTCCGCATAGAATATCCACTGATTATTATATTGGTATAGCGCGCCAGAGACGGAGTAATTCGTATTCACCGTATGGGCGGCCTCAATGAAATGCTCAAAATCGCGGAAAGCGAAAACGATGGTGTCGCTCTCTTCGAGCGTCACTTCCATTTCATACACATCATCCAGCTCGTCTTCATCCGCGCCGCTCGCATGATGCCCCGCGCTATCCCAGCGGGTCCGGGTTACAATGACGACCATGCCTTGGGCAGGCATTGCGAACACTTCTACGGCAAGCGGTCCCGTCGCGTCGAATCCGAGTTCAGTGTAAGCCTGGTCCATCATTTCCGCGAACAGCTCCTGCAGCTTCGTCATCTCGCGCCAGAGATCTTCGCGTTGGATCCCGCGCTCCGACAAATCGTCGAACGTAAGGAAAACACGGATTTTGTCTTGGCTCAGACGTTCGATTTTCATGGACAGGACCCTCCTTTGCAACTTCGGTTATAACAGATTATGAAGCAACATATAATATGTGCTGAAAATGGTTCCTTGTAACCTCATGTTATCATTAATTCAAATGTTTTGCACTACATAAAATGGCCTGTCCGGATCTTCTCAGGTATGTATGGAAAATACCCAAAAAAGCCGTCGATGAACGCTCGACGGCTCTTGTTGCCGGTTGCTCGATCAAGACGGCCCAAATCGGCTGCATGATCTGGCAGCCTTTCCTAGCTATTTCATTAGTGGCGGGCTGGCTGCTGCATGTCCGCTTTGGTCTCCAGCGACTGAACCGCAGTCTTCAATGCGTCCTGGGCGCTCGTGGCAGCAGCCGAAGAATTCATGGATGAAGGCAGCGGAGCCAGTCCGTTCTCGCGCAAAATCGCATCAACCTTGCGTTTGACTTCCGGATCGCTATCGATGAGCTGCTTTACTTTGTCCAGGCTGAACTCGTTCGCGTTCGCTTGGCTGGCCGCTTTGGACAACGCGTTGCCCACATTGGCCAGATTCGTCATCGCAGTGTCCATCACTTTGTTTTTCGCTTGGCCCATTACGTCCTGCATCACGTTGCCAGCCACCTGAAGCTTGGACTGCAGGTTCGCAAGCGATCGGCGATCGGCCATATACATGCCGGCGATTACACCGAGAGCCGTACCGGTAAAAAACGCCCTCATATTCACTGCTGATCCCTCCTTGGTTATTCGGATTCAGTAGTTAGTGTGGTCGCCGTTCACCTGAACCATGCGCAATAAATTCAGGAAACAATGGGGCATGCATCGCAGGAACTGGAAACCCCGGTATTTGTTTTTTAGCGTGCCCGGAGCGTAATGAAATGAACCTCAGGCGGGCTGCACAGGCGAAAAGGGGCGTGCGAGGTCCCATATCCCCTGCTGATGAACAGCCGCGTGCAATGTCCGTTCTTGTCGGCGAACGGATACCAGCCTGCCAGGTATTGGCGGTAAAACTTTCCTGTGCGGACAGGTCCGAGGCCAGGCAAGCAAATTTGGCCGCCATGCGTATGCCCCGACAAGACCAAATCGATGCCCTCCAAACTCTCGCCCCGCAGGGACAACGGATCATGCGTGACGACGATGGTGCAGCCCGGCTGCTCCCTGACGTCAAGCATGCTGATCTTGGCGTTCGTTCTTCCCGTGCTGAAGTCATCCCAGCCGACCAGCCATATCGCGGTTCCGTCCCGCTCCAGCCGCACGGCTTCATTGTCCAGCACCTTCACGCCCAGTTGCCTCAGCATATCGTCAAGCCTGCGGATATCGGCCTTGTAATCATGATTGCCATGGACGGCCATGACCGGGCCAAGCCGCGACAGCATCCGCATGTTATGCCTGCACCGTTCTAGCGGAACGCCGGCTTCCGTCATATCGCCGCCCACAATGACGAGATCCGCCTTGTCATGCTTCAGCAGAGCGGAGAGCTCCCGCTCGGTAATGGTCCGCCGATGAATATCGGAAATAAAAAACAAGCGGGTGCCGTCGAATGATGACGGCAGCCGCCTTAACGACACTTCCTCCTCCACAACGTTACATCCGCTCGCTTCCCGCAGCATGTAGCCCGTAACGGCACAGAAGCCCAATACAACAAGACCGATAACAGCAATCATGGCGAATTATCCTCCCAACGCCATCTTATGCCGCCCCCACAAGAAGAGAGCGATTAACAGCCCGATAAACAGCAAAAACAATATATTGTAAAACCATTGCGTAAGTTTTGCGTAATTGGAAGGATACAATTCTTTGCGAGGCGGCAAATAACGATCTTCATCCTCTTCCTCATCAAGGAGAGCCGCCGCCTGTTCCCGCGGCTCCTCTCCCTGGCGCTTCGATGCTGTTGTCTTGGTGTCTGGATGGGACCCGGCCGCTTCCTTCCCATCGGCCGAAGCCTTGGACGCCGAATCTTCCCGCAGCCGGCGCAGCGCAGCGAGCGCCGGGCTGTCTTCCATGTCGGGGGCCGCGGTTCTGCGTGTGAACCCGCGAAATGACGGGTCAGGCCGCTTCTCGCTCATAATTCCCTCCGAAAGCGTAAAATAAGTCCCATAATCAAATCAATGATAAAGTGAGCCGCAATCGGCGCCCACAATGTGCCCGTCCATTCGTAGACGGTTCCGAGCGCATAGCTGATGAGAAAAACCATCAGTGTCGGCAGCCAATGGCGCAAATAGCGGACATGGATCGCGGCGAACAGAATGCTGGTCCAGTACGAACCGAAAGCATGCTGGACTGCCCCCCGGAACAGCAGTTCTTCGCAGATGCCAACAATCAGGCAAATCACGACAATATGCCACACCGGCCGCTTGCCGAACAGCTTCTCGTTCATGCCCCCGTCGTCGGTCATTTCCTCCGGCACGAATTGCGATACGGCGATGTCGACGAGCACGACGACGACGGCCAATCCGGCGCTCCACCACAGCCACTGCCATCCTTCCGGCAAGGCCAGAAGAGCGAACGGATTTCTGCCCTGCAGCCATATCCATATCAATCCCGCCAGCAGGGTAAGGCCCTGCGTCAGGTACAGGTTAAGAAGCAGGAGGCGATCGTCCAGTTCGTGAACACGAACCTGCCGTTCTTTAAATTGATTCCATTTCTGTTTCATTCAATCCCTGCCTTACCGATATATACACGAACATGCAAGTAAAGTTGCGATGAACCAACAGATGAATCATATCAGAAAAAATGGCTCCGATACAACCTCGGCCAGCGCAATTAGACCGGCGCTCCCTATACGATTAGGTCTTTTTTCTCCCTATTGACACCGATCATGAAGCGTGATACATTAAATGCAATTTCATGATGTAATACGGTGAAGGAAAAGAACAGATGCGAAGGCCTACAGAGAGCCGATGGCAGGTGGGAATCGGCGGCGGACCATCATGTTCCAGCGTTCCGGAGTTGTTGTGCTGAAGCTTGCCGGCGGCAGGTGCGTAGGTCCAACCGGCTAGAGCCCGTTACCGCTCGGCATCTCATTGCGAGATGGTCAAGGTCTGGCGTGCGAGCGCCGGGCGAATAAGGGTGGCACCACGGAAGAAGACTCTCGTCCCTTACTACGGTCGTAGTATGCGGACGGGAGTTTTTTTATAGATAACTATGAGTTAGATATTGGGAGGAGATATCCATGTTCAAAGTACTCGTATCGGATCCGATCAGCGATTTCGGCATCCAGCAGCTCGTCGACGCGCAGGATGTGACCGTCCTGAAAAAAACCGGATTGTCGGAAGACGAGCTGATCGGCATCATCGGCGATGTCGACGCCCTGCTGGTCCGCAGCCAGACGCGGGTGACGGCGCGCATCATGGAAGCAGCCAAGCAGCTCAAGGTCATCGGACGCGCGGGTGTCGGCGTGGACAACATCGATCTGGAAGCGGCGACGAAGCGGGGAATCATCGTTATCAACGCGCCGGACGGCAACACGATTACGACCTGCGAGCATGCCTTCGCCATGATGATGGCCCTGTCGCGCCACATTCCGCAAGCGTATGTAAAGACGATAAGCGGCGTATGGGACCGCAAGTCGTTCCTTGGCGTCGAATTGATGAACAAGACGCTCGGCGTCCTCGGCATGGGCCGAATCGGGAGCGAGGTCGCTAAGCGCGCCAAGGCGTTCGGCATGGAAGTCATCGGCTACGATCCGTTCATGACGGACGAGCGGGCGGAGAAGCTCGGCGTCAAGCTTGGAACAGTGGACGAAATTATCCGCGCCGCCGATTTCATCACCGTCCATACACCGCTTACGGACGAGACGCGCCATATGATCTCCCGCCCGCAGTTCGAAGTGATGAAGCGGGGAATGCGCATCATCAACTGCGCCCGCGGGGGCATTATCGATGAACGGGCGCTTATCGAGGCGATTGACGAGGGCATCGTTGCCGGAGCGGCCTTCGACGTGTTCGAGGCGGAACCGCCGGCTGCGGATCATCCGTTCTTGAAGCATCCGAAAATCATTGTCACCCCTCACCTTGGCGCATCGACGGTAGAAGCGCAAGAGAACGTGGCGGTCGACGTCTCCGAGCAGGTGCTGCATATTTTGCGGAACGAACCGTTCAAAAATGCCGTGAATATGCCGCCGGTTGCGCCAAGCGTGCTGAAAAAGATTCAGCCTTACTTCAAGCTCGCCGAGAAGCTCGGGCAATTCGCCGGCCAAATGGCCAAAAGTCCCGTCCTGGAGATCGTCGTCAATTATTGCGGCGATCTGGCCGAGGTGGATACCCAGCCGATTACGCGCTACATCGTCAAAGGCGTGCTGTCCCGCTATCTTGGCTCCGATGTGAACGAGGTAAATTCGATGCATCTGGCCAAGGTTCGCGACATTAATATTTTGGTCGAAAAATCCCATATCGCCAAAGGCTTCACCAACCTGCTGACGGTCAAGCTGCGCACGAGCACCGAAGAACGGCTCGTGGCCGGCACGCTGCTGAACGGATACGGAGAACGGATCGTTCAGATCGACAAATATACCGTGGATTTGGTGCCGGAAGGCTATCTCCTTCTGATCTCGCATCATGACAAGCCGGGCGTTATCGGGCTGGTCGGCTCCCTGCTTGGCAACAACGGCGTGAATATCGCGACGATGCAGGTGGGACGCAAAATCGCCGGCGGAGACGCGATTATGGTGCTGTCCGTGGACAAGTCGGTGCCTCAGGATGTGCTCGCGGAGCTGAAGGCCCATGCGGATATCAATAAAGCGAAAGTCATCGTATTATAACGAAAAGATACCCGGAGCAAGCAAAGCCCTGCGCCTTGTTCCACGGGCAACAAGATTTTGGTAAAAAATCCGTCTTGCTCTGACATCATTAGCGAATCGCCGCACGACACAAAACTCCCTTCTCCGCCAAGCGGAAAAGGGAGTTTTCTCGTTTCGTCATCCGTTCTCTTTTTGTGACACCGGGATCGGGAGTTGAATGGTGAATGTCGTCCCCTCTCCCTGGACGCTGTGAACCTGGATAGAGCCCTTGTGGGCCTCCACAATATTTTTGACGATGGCCAGACCCAATCCGGTCCCGCCGGTCGCTTCCCGCTTGCGGGCCTTGTCGGCCTTGTAGAAGCGGTCGAAAATATAGGGGAGATCCTCAGACGGTATGCCCTGGCCGTGGTCCTGAACGACGATGCTCAGCGTCTCGCCGCCATCGGCGGAAGGGCCGCGGCTCGTGCCGATGCATATTTCCTCCCCGGCCGACGAATGCCGCATGGCATTGTCCAGCAGATTGGTCAGCACCTGCTCCAGCCGATCCTCGTCGGCGGCGGGCAGCACCGGATCATGCGCTTCGAGCTTCAGCACGATCGGAATCTGCTGCTCCTTCGCGAGCACCGTATATTTGCGGTATACGCGGTGAATCAGTTCATCCACGTCGGTCTCGTTCCAATGCATCTGCATATGGCCCGATTCCATCTTCGCCAGATCAAGCAGATCTTTGACGAGACGCCCCATACGGAGCGATTCGTCATGGATGACCTGGACCAGTTCCTGCCGTTCCTCGGGAGAGGCGGCGATATCGTCCATCAGCGCTTCGCTGTACCCTTGCAGCATCGAGAGCGGAGTGCGAATCTCATGGGACACATTGGCGACGAAGTCCGTCCGCAGCTTCTCCAGCTTGACTTCCTCCGTAATATCCCGCAGCACGGCGACCGCCCCGCGGACGCGGCTGTCGGCATGGAGCGGGCCCATCACGACCGACCACACTTCCTTCTGGACGTGAACCCGCGCCGTCACTTCCTTCCCTTCCTTCACGACCGTGTCGAAATATGGCTTCAACGGATCGGGAACCGCCGAAGATTCGGCTCCCTCCTCTTGAATGTTCCATTCCATCTGATTCCAGGTGTTCAGAATCGCTTCGCCCTGCGGATTCGTCAGCAGCATTTGACCGGCCGCGTCGAACGTAATCACCGCGTCGGTCATGCTCCGCAGCACGCTGGCAAGGTGCTCCTTCTCATGCTGCAAATCCTGAATCGTCAGCTTCAGCTCCTCCGCCATATGGTTGAACGTGCGGGACAGCTCGCCGATCTCGTCGGAGGAGCGTATCGTCACCTTCGTGGAATAATCTCCTTGCCGTATCGTGTCGGCGGCCTCCTTCAGCTTGCGGAGCGGCTGCGTAATCTTCGTGAACAGGAACAGCGCAAAGAATGTCGTCAGCGAGAATCCGGTAATGGCGGTATAGACGAACAATTGCTTAATGTCATTCGGATGCGCGAAGTTGCTGTCAATGTAAGGCAGCAGGTATACGCCCAAGGTCGCCATGACGAAGGCGACAAGGCCGATGATGGTCATCCATAGCTTTCCGACAATGCTTCGCCAAAATTTCACGTTATTTAGGCACCTCTAACTTGTAACCGACGCCCCATACGGTCGTAATCATGGCCGCCGCCTCCGGCGACACCTTGTTCAGCTTTTCGCGCAGACGCTTCACATGGGTATCCACAGTCCGCAGATCTCCGAAAAATTCGTAGTTCCATACATCCTTCAACAACTCTTCGCGCGAGAACACTTTGTCCGGAGATATCGCCAAATAGTGAAGCAGCTCATACTCCTTCGGCGTCAGACTCACTTCCTGGCCTCCGGCCGTGACGCGGTGGGCATCATGCTCGATAACCAAATGCGGGAATACGATATTGTTGCTCGTCTTCGGATCGTTGGTCAAGAACGCCGTCGCCGACGACCGGCGAAGCACCGCCTTGACCCGGTAGATCACTTCGCGCGGACTGAACGGCTTGACGACATAGTCGTCCGCCCCCACCTCGAACCCTTGCACCCGGTTCATTTCTTCGCCTTTCGCGGTAAGCATAATAATCGGCGTCGCCTTGACCTGCCGCAGCCGCGTGCACACTTCGATGCCGTCCATCCCCGGCAGCATCACGTCGAGCAGGATCAAATCATAATCCTCGCTTACCGCTTTGCGGAGCGCGATTTCTCCATCTTCCGCCTCATCAATCGCGTATCCCTCTTTTTCCAGATACATTTTGAGCAGGCGGCGAATGCGTTCTTCATCATCTACCACCAGTATGCGATTCACATGTTCAGACATATACGACTCCCCTTCCAATGGTTATACGCGTAACTGGACAGAACATGGTCCTGTCCAGTCGCATGCGCAGCTGCCCGGATTATACTCCGGCATAGGAATGCAGCCCGGAGATAATGAGATTGACTCCGACCAAAGTAAACATAACGATCAAAAAGCCAATGACGGCCAGCCAGGACGATTTCGTCCCGATCCAGCTTCGCGACAGGCGCAAATGCAGGTAGGCGCTGTAAAACAGCCACGTAATGAGCGCCCAGACCTCCTTCGGATCCCATGCCCAGAAGCGGGACCAGGCAATCTGTGCCCAGATCATCGCGAAGATCAGGCCGCCCAGCGTAAACACCGGGAAGCCCAGCGCGATGGACCGGTAGCTGATCTCATCGGCCAGCTCCGGATCGACGCCGCGTACAAGCGGTTGAATCGACTTCGCGATCGGCTTGCGGATAATCAAGCGGATAAGACCATACAGCACCAGTCCGGTAAGCAGCGACCAGATGACGGTGTTCAGCTTCCGCCCCGCCTGGACGCCCTTCATCCAGCTTGGCGCTTCCATCAGCGGAAGCGATAAGCCGATGAAGCTCGGCACCATCTCCAAGGAAGCCGAATCGCTGTTGTACGGAGCGACCAGAGGCGGCATTTGATACGTAACCTTTTCGAGCCTCGTCTCGATTTGACCGTTCTTGACGCTCTCCACTTTCTGGTCGATGATGACCTCATATCCGGCTCCGCGGAAAATAAACACGATCGAAATGAAGCCTACGACGATTACGATGCTGGCCATCGTGAACTCGAGCCATCGCTGCGGCCGGCGCGGCGCCCCGGCATCCCAACGGATCGATCTCAGCAGATGAAGCAGGCCGGCCAGAAACCCGACCGCGAAGAACGCGTAACCGAGCGCGACCATCGTAACATGGATATAGAGCCAGATCGAGTCCAACTGCGGGATGAGCGGCTGAACTTCGCTCGGAAATACAGAGGCATAGCCCATAATGATAACGGCCAGCGGCACTCCGAACACCCCGAGCACCGTCGAACGGTATATCAGATAGACCACGACGAAAGCGGCAATAATCATCATTGCCAGGAAGGACATAAATTCGTACATATTGCTGACCGGAATATGCCCCGCGCCAATCCAGCGCGTGAAGAAGTAGGCGGCCTGCGCCAAAAAGCCGATAATCGTCACGGCGAACGCAATCTTTCCCCATTTCCGTTCCCGGCGTCCGGAATCCTGGGATTTGCCGCCCCCGAGGGCAAACACGAACAGAATGAACGCGATACAGAACAAGAAAAACGCGACTAAATAGGCGTCCTGGCTAAATTGCAGCAAATTCAAGCCTTATTCCCCCCACGATCTATCATTTTGGAATCCACCTGCACATCGGCGGCCGCCAATGCACGCGCCACTTCATTGCGCAAGCCGAACCAGTTTTTGTTCGTATGCGCTCCCAAAGCCAGATTTTGTCCGTCCAGCCGCAGCCATACGCGGCGGTGCTGCCAGTAGAAGCCCATGACAAGGCCGATCATGCTGATGGCGGCCCCGATCCAGATGAAGGGCATCGCCGTGTCCTTGCGAACCGTCAGGTAGCTCGTGGATTCGGACATCGTCACATCATCCATCGAGGGCACGCGCAGCTCGAACCGCTCCGCCATCTTGCCGTTGATGACATCCTGCTGGAAGCGGACCTTGTCTTTTTGCAGCGGGAAATAGAGATAGGGCTCTCCTTCCTCCGATAAGCCAGGTCCCTTAATCAGGAAAATAAAAGCGGGTGCATTCGGCTCCTGCGACAGATTCGTCGGCTCGCCTTTGCTGTTCAAGCCAAAGTCCATGAATTTGCTCGTTAATTCCAGCGTATACGGGCCTACCTTATACTCGCGTTCCGTCCGGTTCACTTTCAGCTCGAATTGCCCGTATATTTCGCCCGTAGCCGGATTCCGCAGCTCAGGCTTGACCGCCACGAGCTTCGGCGTCAGATCGAAATCGAATTGATACGCCGAGATGCCGTCGTATTCCAACGGCTCGTTCACCCGGATATCATGCTGGTGAACCTTCTCCAGCACCGGCTCCGCCACCGGATCGTCGCACTTGTCGACACAGCGGAACAGGGTCGCCTTCGTCTCGAACAGCTTCGCGAATACCCGGCCTTCCTTGACGAATTGCTCCGGCATCTCGTCTTCCGAATAATACTCCACCGTAAAATGATCATTTTGCAAATAGTACGGCGTATTCGGAATCTCCCGCGGCTCTCCCTGCGGAAATCCGGCGTAATACTCCATATGCCATCCCGGAATGCTTCTTGCCAGCACCGCCAGCAGGAAGACGATAAGCCCGATATGGTTGATATAAGGCCCCCAGCGGCTGAAGCGGTTCTTCTCCGCGAGCAGCGCCCCGTCGTCACGGACGATGCGGTAGCCGCGCTTCTTGAGGGCGTCCGACATTTTGTCCAGCCACGCCTCCGGCTCCTCCTTGATGTCGCCCTGATAGACGACGCGCTGCCGCGTAATGAACTGCTCATGCTTGCGAACCTTTTGCTTATGTAAGGCGCGGTACAGCGGAAGGACCCGGTCCAGACTGCATATGACGAGCGAGGCCCCGATCATGACGAGCAGCGTAATGAACCACCATGATTCATACGTATGGGACAAGCCAAGCAAATAATAGATATGCCCGAGCGTGCCATAGGTCTGCTTGTAGTACGTCGCGGCATCGATCGAGATGAAATTGCTTTCCTGCGGATAAATCGTTCCGAGAGAAGCCCCGATCAGCGTAATGATAATGATGATGATCGCGATTTTGACCGAAGAGAAGAAGTTCCAGATGCGGTCAATCCATGAAGGATTCGCTTTTTGCGATTTGCGGGCGACGCCGTCATATCTCATTTCGAGCACCGCGTCGGACCCGGGCTCCTCGTTCTGCGGTTTGCCGCACGCTTCGCACAGCACCGTTCCTACGGCGTTCTGGTGCCCGCATTCACATTTCGTGTTGACAAACGCCACGTCATTGCCCTCCTTCCATCCGGTTAGGTGCCAGTAATCTGCTGAAGATAAGCATTCAGCTGATCACGGGATAATTCTCCGATATGGATGGCGTGGACCTTGCCGTTCGGCTTAATGAAGAACGTGGTCGGCATCGGCCCGATCCCGAACGCCTTAATCGCCTTCTTCTTCTGATCGAGCAGCATCGTGAAACCCACGTTCACTTTTTTCATATAGTTCTCGACGACCAGCGCATCTTCCCCCGCATTGATGCCGACAACCTCGACCCCCCGTTCCTTCCAGTCATCCGCCGTGCTCTGCAAGGCAGGCATTTCCCGCTCGCACGGCTCGCACCAGGATCCCCAGAAATTCAGCACGACCGTCTTGTCCCGGTAATCGCTTAACTGAACCAGATCGCCCTGCACGCTCTGCAAGGTCAGGTTCGGTATCGCATCCCCGGCTTTTGGCGTCTCCGACTTCTTGAAAGCGGAACTGACAGCGAAGCCGCCGAGCAGAAGGATGCCCGCTAAAATAATGATTTGGACTGTCTTATTGCGTTTCCCCATCATCTACGCCCCTTCCAGAGGTTGTTCAAAAATCCGGTGTTGCTCACGAAACGCCGGACTTTTTTGAACACTCGTTTCTATGACATTTTTCACAATTAGGCAGAGGAGTTGCTACAATTTCCGTACACCATCCACGATCATTATAATTCATTGGTTGAGCGCCCCCTCTTCCTTAATATGAAAATTATGTGTCATAGCAACGGGAAACAAACCCCACTCCTGCCGGGTTCGTTCCGACCGATTCGGGAATCGGTTCAGGCCTCCGTGCGGTTCTCCTTGATTGCCATCTTCAATTCGTTGACCTCGGATTTGGTCAGGTGCCGGAATTTGCCCCGTGGAATCCCTTGCAGGAAGATGTTGCCGAATTGAACGCGCTTCAGCTTCACGACGGGATGCCCGATCGCTTCGAACATCCGGCGCACCTGGCGGTTGCGCCCTTCGTAGATCGTAATGCTGATCGTGGCCGATTTGCGCTCCATATCGACATCATGGTATTCCACCTCAGCCGGCTGCGTCATGCCGTCCTCAAGCTGAATGCCCTCTCTCAGCTTTTCCAGCAGATCGCCGTGCGGAATGCCCTTGACGGTCGCATGATACGTCTTCGCCACATGATGGCGCGGATGCATGAGCATGTTCGCCAGATCGCCGTCATTGGTCAGAAGCAGCAGCCCTTCCGTATCGTAATCGAGCCGCCCTACCGGATAGACCCGCGCCCCGATCCCCTTGATAAAATCAAGCACCGTCTTGCGCCCTTCCGGGTCCGACATGCTCGTAATGACCCCTTTCGGCTTGTGGAAGGCGGCATATACTTTGTTGGCATTCGCGGTAATCGGCTTGCCGTTCACGGTAATGATGTCGGTCGCGGGATCCGCCTTGACCCCCAGCGCGGTCACGACCTCTCCGTTCACCTCCACCTTCCCGTCCAGTATCAATTGTTCACATTTGCGGCGCGACGCAACCCCTGCGTTTGCCATTATTTTTTGCAATCGTTCTTCCATCGATGTCTGTCACCTCAAACCTATGATATCCTTTTGTGAACAAGACCACAAGCCGGAGGTTCAAAATATTGTCGAAATCCATGACAAAGGGGGTGTCCCAAAAGTAGCATTCAACTACATTTGAGACAGCCCCTGATTCTCAAAGCTCGACTCGCCGAAAACCTGCAAAAATACACCTTTCCTTTATGAAGTGTACTCCATTACAGGGATTCCTGCAAAACTGCATCAATTTCAGACTATCCAATTAGTTAAAAGAAAAAATCGATAAAAATAATGTACTATTGCAGGAACTTCATCAAAATCCGGCATAAAGAGCAGAAATTGCTGCATCCACGCAGGATATCACTGCTCCATCCATCTTCCAACGTTTTGCGCGCCCCGGTTTTTCCGAACTGTACATTCTCTTTCCGAGCGTTTCTGTTTTTCCCGCATCCACATTCTCTGTTTACTCGTCACCTCAATCATTTTGGCAATGCCTATGAGACACTCCCTTCCCATGATTCGATTCCGTCATCTCACCCGAATACGAGCAGACAGACGATAATGGCGGCCACAAATCCGACCAAATCGGAGAACAGCCCCACCTTGAGCGCATAGCGCCCCTTGCGGATGCCGATCGCTCCGAAATAGACCATCAGCACATACAGCGTCGTATCGGTGCTGCCCTGAATGGTGGAAGCCATTCGTCCGATCATGGAATCGGCGCCGTATGTCTTAATGAGATCGGTCGTGAATGCGAGCGAACCCGCACCGGTTATCGGCCGCAGGAAGGCAAGCGGAAGCACCTCGCTCGGCACCCCGAACCAGCTAAGCAGCGGAGCGAACCAGCCGACAATCCACTCCATGGCCCCGGAGGCCCGGAAGACGCTGATGGCCACCATCATCCCCACGAGTGTCGGAATGATGTTGATCGAGGTCTGGAAGCCGTCCTTCGCTCCTTCCACGAACGATTCATAGACCGGGATGCGCTTGAAATACGCATATAAAGGGATGAAGACGATAATGGCCGGGATGGCCCATGCAGAAATAAGCGACACTACAGCGTACATGAGCAGCCGTCCTTTCCGAACGAGTGATGAGGTCCCTCTTCAGCCAATGGCGCTTGACCGCATGACCGGCTGCCCGGTCTTAGTCGGGCATCGGCGGCACGCCAGGCCCTGCCTGGCCGGTACCGGCCGTCCGGCTCGGCGGACGGGCCGAGGCCCGATTGCGGTACCACCGATCGGCCGCAATCGCGGCGAGCGTCGCCACCATCGTGGCGAGCAGCGTCGTGCCGACGATCTCGGCCGGATTGGCCGAACCGAAATTCATCCGAATCGCGATGAGCGTCGTCGGAATCAGCGTGATGCTGGACGTATTGATCGCGAGCAGGGTGCACATCGCAGGCGTCGCCGTGTCCTTGTCCGGATTCAGCTTCTGCAGCTCCTGCATCGCCCGTATCCCCATCGGCGTCGCCGCGTTCCCCAGGCCAAGAAGATTCGCGCTCATATTGGACATGATGTACCCGAGCGCCGGATGATTGGGCGGCACGTCCGGGAACAAGAAGCGGACGATCGGGCCAAGCGCCTTCGCGACTTTATTCAGCAGGCCGCCGTCTTCCGCGATGCGCATCATTCCCAGCCAGAACACCATCACGCTTATCAGGCCGAAGCTGACCGTGACTCCGGTCTTCGCTCCGTCAAAAACCGCTTCCGTCACCGCTTCAATCCGCCCTTGGGCGGCCGCCGCGATAAATCCGACCAGCAGCATGAACATCCAGATTGCATTGACCATCGTTCTCCCCCCTTATGACTTCCGGCGCTCCCTTCCCGCTCGGATTAGCGCGCATGGAATAACGCGCCCGCCGCGGTCCGCAGCCCGTGGAACCATCTGGCGGCGGCGGAAGCCTCCTTGCCCGTTCCAGCCCCGTCGCCGCCTGCCGCGGCCTCCTCCAACTGGACTGCGATCAGCGGCTTGCCGTCCAGTTCATAGCGAAGCGTCCCGCGGTAGCCTAACCGGTAATCGAGACTTCCCGCCGGAATAAGCCGGACGGACGCCTTCACCCGGCCGCGCTCATCCTCCCCGAGCGGGTAGGCGACCGAGGCCGAAGCTTGCAGATGCTCATAGCCTTGGATCGGGTCTCCCTGGGCGATGAGCGGAACCGCAGGATAGGCCGAAAACCCGTAATCAAGCAAGCGGGAATGATCGAGCCAGTCGTTGCCGTCGTTGAGCGTCACGACCGCAAGCTGCTGGCCGTGTCTCGTCGCCGAGCTGACAAGACAGCGAAGCGCTTTGGACGTATAGCCGGTCTTCACCCCGTCGGCTCCCTCGTATAACTGCAGCATCTTGTTTTTATTGGTCCATTTATAATCCCAATTCGCATACGGATTCGGCACGGTTTTCACCTTCGTGCGCACGATCTCCTGAAAGGTCGGATTGTGGAGCGCGTACGCCGACAGCCGGGCCAGATCGTTCGCCGTCGTATAGTGCCCGTCGGCATCCAGCCCATGCGGGTTGCGGAACTGCGTCTTTTCCAAGCCAAGCATCTCCGCTTTCTTGTTCATCATGTATACGAATCCTTCCTCAGACCCGCCGACATGCTCCGCGATCGCGACCGCGGCATCATTGCCGGAGCGCAGCATCAGCCCATAGAGCAGATGATGGAGGCTCATTTCTTCGCCTCTGCGCAGGTACAAGGAGGAACCTTCCTTGGCGAATGCCCGCTTGCTCGTCTTCACGACATCGCTCAGCTTGCCGGCTTCAATCGCCACGATGGCGGTCATAATCTTCGTGGTGCTGGCCATTGGAAGCGGCTCCTCGCCGTTCAGGCTGTACAGAATCCGGCCGCTGGCGACGTCGATCAGCGCCGCCGCCTTGGCATGGATGGCCGGGGGCTTTAACCGTTCGGCAAGGCGTTCGGGAGCGTGTTCGGGTTCCGCCTGCGCCACCGTGCCGGAGCTATCGGAAAAGCCCGCGCTTCCGTTGCTTGCCCCGCTGAACGGGCTGAGGACAAGAAGCACGGAGCTAATAAGCAGCAGCTTTTTGGTGAATCCCGCATTGGTGAATCGGATCATAGGGTCCTCCTTTTGGTGATGCCAGTCCAATTGTTACCATGTGTATGCTTGTCTTCTCCCAGGTATGCGGAAGGAAACGAGAAATAACGGAAGCAGACGAGAAAACATGCGAAAGAAGACGCCGTCGCCCCTGCACGACAAACAGCGCCAAGCCCGCTCTCCTTCACACATCGCTAAGCGATGGGGAAGGCAGGTGAACTTGACGCTTCTGCATGGAAGAGCGCATCGCGATATCACGCCTCTTCTTCATTCAGCCCGTCGTGCCGGTCGCGGGTGAACATCGCTTCGATTCGGTCAAGCACGCTCGGGGTGACGTCGATAATCCGTTCGAGCAGATGAGTCTGATTATCGAGCGATACGACATTGATGCCTTGCTGGCCAACGACAAGGAATGCTATCGGGGTCAAACAGACGCCGCCGCCGCTTCCGCCGCCAAACGGCAGTGCATGAGACGCCTTCCGATCCTCATGCCCGTTCCCGGACCCGGCTCGACGCGGATCAATCCGGAAGTCGCTCCCTCCCGCAGCGAAGCCGAAAGCGACGCGGCTGATCGGAAGAATAACGCTGCCGTCCGGGGTCTGAACCGGATCGCCTACGATCGCGTTCACATCGACCATAGCTTTTATGTTCTCGAACGCAGCTTGCATCAATCCTGCGACAGGATGTTCTGCCATTGCCTTAAGTCCTCCTCCGCATATATAAAATAGTGCCGTTCCAATGCGAAAATCGGTTTTACCACACCTATCCCCACATGAGGTATTCCCTGCACGTGCATAGCTTGCGCACAAATAATGCGTAGTATGTATAGCCTACCCCTGCACCTTCCGTGCGTTGGCTTCCGCCATCGTCCGCCGCCACATGCCGATGCCGCCCTCGGCACGCACAATCCGGAAGGCAAGCCGGATCACCGAGCGAACGATATGGCCGAATCGGATCTCCGCAATACCGACGATGCGGGTGGAGAAGTAAGGATAATGGAATTGAGGGGTAATTTCCAGTATCGGATAATCCTGAAAGCGAAGCGAATAGCTTAGCTTCCCGACTAGCCATGACTTGAGGGACCAGGTCGTTCCCGTGGCGATCGCGGTTCCGGCCGGATCGCCGATCCCGATTTCCGTCTCCCAAATGAACAGGCTGCACTTCATATGGTCCATCGTCTCCTCGACCCATTCGACGATGCCTTTTGTATGCCTGGCCAGGCGCTTGATCCGATTGGCGTTCCTGGACACCGCCTCCCGGTTTACCTTCCGCCTCGATTTATCCTGGCTGGCACCGCCGAAGTTCTCCTTCTTCTTCTGCTTCAGATTGAAGCCTTCTTCCATATTAATGAAGCGGATAGAGCGCCATTCATACCGCCAGCGTATCCATCCGTAGAAGGCCCGGATAATAAGGGATACCCGCTCATGCTTCTCCACCTTGTGAATGACCAGCTTGCATTCGACGGTCGAGAAAAGAATCAGGAAGAGCAGCATGGCGATAACCGCTGCGACGCCTGCCATAATCCACATCCCCATAGTCTGCCTCCGATCGGAATAATTTCCTGAACTATCCGTATTATGGCCTTTTATCCAATCAGACATGCAGCGAAGTACCATCGCGGCATTGACGAGGGGGACAGCCGAGCACGGCAAAGCCCGCCGCAGATCGATTGGCGTCGTCCGCTGGCGGGCTTGTGCATGGCCGCTGATTTCCATTTTTATCCATGTCATTATTCCATCTGCTGCTCTACGGACTTTTTCCCGCTATGCCAGCGCAGGTCAGCCCAGTTCCAATTCATCGGTGTCAAGCGATTCTCCCGGCGCCAGTTCGACGCCCTGAATCCCGATCACCTTCAGTTGGGACACGAAGGCCGCGCCGTCCTGTTCAATCGGCGGGAACGTATTGTAATGAATCGGGATGACGACCTTCGCCTTAATCCACTGCGCGGCCAGGAGCGCGTCCTCCGGATCCATCGTGAAGAAGCTGCCGATAGGCAAAAAGGCGATATCCGGCTTATACCGCTCTCCAACCAGCTTCATATCGCTGAACAGGGCGGTATCTCCCGCGTGATACACGGTCAATCCATCCATCTGAAGCACGATTCCCGCCGGGTTGCCCAAATATTGGGCCTGACCGTTCACCGTAACCGAAGAGCTGTGGAGCGCATTGACCCATTTGATCGAGCCGAAGTCGAACGTGCCTCCCCCGCCCAGATTCATGCCGATGGCCCGCGCTCCCTGCTGCTCCATATAGTCGGCCAGTTCCACGATGGCCAGTATGGTGGCGTCATTCCGCTTCGCAATATCTGCCGCGTCGGCGATATGATCGCCATGGCCGTGGGTAAGCAGCACATAATCCGCCTGAATTTGATCCGCCGTGGTCTTGGCCGCCGGATTGCCCGTCAAGAATGGATCGATGATAAGCCGATGCTTCCCGGTATCGATTTCGATGCAGGCATGCCCATGAAACTGAATTCGCATTTAACGATCTCCTCCTTCATCATTCACATCTTCAATCGTCAGTTGCCGTCCTTCTAATTTCTCGAACAACAGCTGCGTCTCTTCCTCCAAGCCTTCACTTTGTTCGAAGGCCGAGGCATCCGGCAGTTCGGACAAGCTGGCGAGCCCGAAATAATCAAGAAACGCGCGGGTCGTGCCGTACAGTATCGGCCTTCCGATCGCTTCGGCCCGGCCCGTTTCTTCGATGAGGTCCTTGTTCACGAGCGTCTGAATGGCCCGATCGGACTTGACCCCGCGAATCTCTTCAATCTCCACGCGAGTGATCGGCTGGCGGTAGGCCACGATGGCCAGCGTCTCGAGCGCTGCCTGGGACAAAGACGAGCGGGAAGGCGAATAGGCCATCCGTTCAAAATAAGGCGCATGATCCGGCAAGGTCGCCAATTGATACATGCCCGCGATGGCCACGATCTGGATCCCCCGCTTCGACCGCTCCATGTCCGCCTGCAAATCTTGGAGCGCCTCCATGACGATTTCCTGCCTCTGATCCGTAATTTCTGCGATTTGCTTACTATTTAAACCTTCATCTCCCGCCATAAACAGGAGTCCCTCAATAATCGACTTCAACGTCTGAAAGTCCATCGTCTTCCACATCCCCTTGCCACTGAATCACGATTTCATCGAATACCCGATCTTGAAAACATCGAATCTGCTTCATTTTCATTAATTCCAGCACCGCTAGGAACGTGACAACGACCTCGTGGCGGGTCAATTGCTCGCTCAGCAGCTTGGAGAACATCAGCTTGCCTCCTCTTCCCACCGGCCGCAGCACCGTGACGATATCGCGAATCCGATCCTTCACCGAAATCTCGTCGCGGTGAATCGTGGCGACCATCGTGCGGCGGGATGCTTTGCGCAGCGCCTTCTGAAAAGCCGCAATCAAATCCGACACATGGAGTCCTTCCACCGGATTCGACGGCTTCGATGGCATGAACGGAGTCAGATCCTCCGGCTCCTTCGTGAACAGCAGGCTTCGTTCCGATTCCTTTCCCCGTAAATGCTCGGCGATTCCTTTATATTTCCGGTATTCTACCAGCTTGCGGATCAGCTCCGCTCGCGGATCCAGTTCCTCTTCTTCGTAGTCCATCAGGTCGTCGTCCCATTCCATGACAGGCGGCTTCGGCAAGAGCTGCTGGGACTTCATCGCTAACAAGGTCGCTGCCATAACGAGAAATTCGCTCGTAATATCCAATTCCAATTCCTTCATGCTATGTAAATAATCCATATATTGATCGGTGATCTCGCTGATCGAGATATCCTGAATGGCAATTTCCGCTTGATCGATAAGGTGAAGCAGCAGATCAAGCGGCCCTTCGAACAGCTCCAGCTTGTAAGTGACGGACACGAACGTTCCTCCCGTAAAAAACAAATGTAGCGCCCGATATAAAGGGTGTACCTCTATAAAGGGCACTACATTAAATAAGCACTATTTCAGCTGATTCGTCAAGTTGGCCATCTCAATTGCCGTTGCGGCCGCTTCCCAGCCCTTGTTCCCGGCCTTCGTGCCCGCGCGCTCGATTGCCTGCTCGATCGAGTCCGTCGTCAGCACGCCGAACACGGTCGGCACGCCTGTTTTCATATTGACTTGAGCGACCCCTTTGGCCGTCTCGCTGCACACATAATCGAAATGGGGCGTTGATCCGCGAATGACGGCGCCCAACGTGATCACCGCGTCATACTTGCCGCTTTCCGCCATTTTCTGGGCGATAAGCGGAATCTCGAATGCGCCGGGAACCCAGGCGATGGAGATCTCCTCATCCTTCACGCCGTGGCGCTTCAAGGCGTCCAGCGCGCCGGACACCAGCTTGGAGACGATGAATTCATTGAAGCGTCCGGCAACGATGCCATATTTTAATCCTTCCGATACTAAATGACCCTCAAATACATGTGGCATAGGTAAAACCTCCCGATGGAATATAGTTTGCTCAGCGAACGGCTAGTTGCCAGTCTTGTGATTCAGGATTCGATTCGTTCGTTCTGCTCGATATCGTCGAATACGAGCATATGACCGAGCTTCGCCGCCTTCGTATGCAGATAACGGGTATTGTCTTCGTTTTCCTGCATCTGAATCGGCACCCGCTCGACAATTTCCAGGCCGTAGCCCTCCAGTCCTTTGATTTTGCGGGGATTGTTCGTCATCAGCCGGATCTGGCGGACCCCGAGATCCTTCAAAATCTGCGCGCCGATGCCGTAATCCCGCAGATCCGCCGGAAAACCGAGCTTCAGGTTCGCGTCGACCGTATCCAGCCCCTGCTCCTGAAGCTTGTACGCCTTCAGCTTGTTAATGAGGCCGATTCCCCGGCCTTCCTGCCGCATATACAGGAGCACGCCGTTCCCTTCCCGCTCAATGGCGCGCAAGGCGGCCGCGAACTGAGGCCCGCAGTCGCAGCGGTGCGAATGGAAGACATCTCCGGTCAAGCATTCGGAATGGACCCGGACCAGCACCGGCTTCGCGCTGTCGATCTCGCCCTTCACCAAGGCGACATGCTCCTTGTTATCGACCTCGTTCGTGTAGGCGATCGCCCGGAACACGCCGAAGTCGGTCGGCATGTTGACTTCGACTTCTCGCCGGACCAGATTCTCCTTCTCGTTCCGATAATGAATCAGATCTTTGATGCAGATGAGCTTCAAGCCGTGCTTCTGCTTAATCTCGATCAGATCGGGCAGCCGCGCCATCGTTCCGTCTTCCTTGATGACTTCGCAGATGACCCCCGCCGGAGACGCCCCGCACAGGCGGGCGAGGTCGACGGCCGCTTCGGTGTGGCCTGCGCGGCGCAGCACGCCGCCCCGCTTCGCGATCAGCGGGAAGATGTGGCCCGGACGGCGGAAGTCCGCCGCTTGCGCCTTCGGATCAAGCATCTTCCGAATCGTCAGCGAGCGCTCATGCGCCGAGATGCCCGTCGACGTCTCGACGTGGTCGATCGACACCGTGAACGCCGTCCCGTGATTGTCGGTGTTATGCGTAACCATCGGCGGCAGATCCAGTTCTTCTGCCCGCTCGGGCGTAATCGGCACGCAGACGAGCCCGCGGCCCTCGGTAATCATGAAGTTGATCGCATCCGGCGTCGCCTTGTCGGCCAACGCCAGGAAGTCGCCTTCGTTCTCGCGATCCTCGTCATCGACGACGATGATCACTTTGCCTTCCATTAAATCTCGGATGGCATCCTCTATCGTATCGAACTGAAATTGTTCACTCATCGCTCTTCCCCCTTTGCATGATGTCACATAAAGCCGTGTTCCGCCAAAAAGGCGCTGTCGATGCGGGAGCTTCCGCTCGTGGCGGAGCGGCTGCCGAAGGCCAGCAAGTGATCGACATATTTGGCCAGCACGTCGCATTCAATATTGACCGTATCTCCCGGCTGTTTGCCCTGGAGCGCCGTCTCGGCAAGCGTATGCGGAATGATCGATACAGCGAACATCCCCTCCTCCGCCCGGATCAGGGTGAGGCTAATGCCATCCACGGTTACCGATCCGCGCGGAATCATATACTTGGCCATGCCCGGATCCTCGGCAAGGAACTCGAACACGACCGCATTCGCCTGCGCCGTCCGGCGCATAATGCGAGCCAGCCCGTCGACATGACCCTGGACGATATGTCCGCCGAAGCGGCCGTCCGCCGCCATCGCCCGTTCCAGATTGACCGGAGCGCCAGGCTGCAAATCTTTCAGGTTCGTATGCCGGAACGTCTCGGGCATAACATCCGCCATGAAGGAACCGGAGTCGCGGGAGACTGCAGTCAGGCATACTCCGTTCACGGCAATGCTGTCGCCGATCTTCATTCCTTCCAGCACTTTCGCGGCCCGGATATGCAGCACCATCGCTTCTCCGCGCTTCGTCACGGCCTGCAGCCGGCCGACTTCTTCAACGAGTCCCGTGAACATCGTCGCTTCCTCCCTTCTCATCCAGCGTTCCGGCAATCCGTTCAAATACGGTGCCGAACGGATAGCC
Organism: Paenibacillus dendritiformis; assembly: GCF_015845845.1. Classification (GTDB taxonomy): domain Bacteria; phylum Bacillota; class Bacilli; order Paenibacillales; family Paenibacillaceae; genus Paenibacillus_B; species Paenibacillus_B dendritiformis_C. The sequence continues at coordinate 92,677 of NZ_LDIG01000151.1, read as the reverse complement.
GCTGATGCAAATATTATCTCCCAGCGTTTCCACTCGCGTATGCCGGAGCCGGTAAGCGTCGTTCATCCGGCTTACGCCGTCGAAGGCGAAGTTGGCCGGGGCCGCCGTGCCTCCGACAATCGTCGGCGCATAGAACAGCACGACCCGATCCACCCAGCGCCCTTCCAGCATCGCCCCGTTCAGGCGGCCGCCGCCCTCCAGGAGGATAGATCCGATTTCCTGGCTTCCGCACCATTCCATCATGCGCCCCAGATCGACCTGCGGCCCGTCGCCCGCGGCGATAACCTGCACGCCGCGCGCCTCCAGCGCTTCCCGCTTCCCGGCATCCGCCCGGGAAGTCGTGAAAACGATCGTCGGCGCGGAGCGGTCGGCGATGACCTTCGCCTCCAGCGGCAGCCGCAGCCGTGAATCGACGATAAGCCTTGTCGGATGAAGGCCCGGCACGGCCAGCCGTGTCGTCAGGGACGGATTATCGGCCAGCACCGTGCCGATTCCGGCCATTATCGCCTGATGGCGGTGGCGCATCGCATGCACCCGTTCCCGGGCCTGCTCGTTGGAAATCCACCGGCTGTCGCCCGTATGCGTCGCGATGCGTCCATCCAGCGTGCTTGCCGTCTTGAGCGTGACATATGGCAAGCCGGTCGTGATGTACTTGGCGAACATCTCGATGAGCGCCTCGGCCGCGGGCTGGAGCACGCCCGCCGCCACTTCGACGCCATGCTCGCGCAGCAGCTTGGCTCCCCGGCCGCTGACCGCCGGGTTCGGATCGAGGCAGCCGATGACGACGCGCTTGATTCCGGCTTCCAAGAGCCGGAGGCTGCAGGGCGGCGTCTTGCCGTAATGGCTGCATGGTTCGAGCGTCACATAGGCGGTAGCGCCGCGGGCGGCTTCGCCGGCCATCTGGAGCGCATGCACCTCCGCATGGCCTTCGCCGCGCCGCAGGTGGGCGCCCAGGCCGACGACCCGGCCTTCGCGGACAATGACGCAGCCGACAGCCGGATTGATGTCGGTCTGTCCCATGGCCCGTTCCGCCATATCAAGCGCCAGCTGCATGTAGAACTCATCATTGATTACCGGATGCACCAGAACGTCCCTCCTTCTTTTTACAGCTTGCCCCATCGCAGCAAAAAACCCTTCGGAATCCTCCGAAGGGCTAGGTTGTTGAGCTTACAGGTATGTACTCTTTTTCATCATAGGCACAGTCAAATAAACAGTCCGGAATCGTTGGCGAAAAAAGAGACGGAACGCAACCGCCTTCCCGCGTACGACAAATAAACCGGCTGAATATCGGCAACTGAAAAAAACTATGTGAAAAAAAGAACTAAAAAGAGTTAAAAAGAAAACTCTTCTCCTGACGCCCTTCTCCCATCCAGACTATACTGTCGGCTCTGGAGTTGCACCAGATCCACCGTGCGAACGAAATTCGCCCGGGTCACGGACTAAGGAACCGATAGCCGTCAACAGCGTTATCGTTCCATCACCGCCGGTCGGGAATTGCACCCTGCCCTGAAGGTTCAGCAGATATCCTATTGAGTAATCGACAAAGCGATTACGTAACGGATCTTATCACTTCAAGCGGAAAAAGGCAAGGCTATACCTCACCTTCTCCGCCGGGCCGCAATGACGATTGCATAGGCGGCCAATACGAGCGCCACTCCGATAGAGTCGACCGCAACGTCGGCGAGATGTCCTGTTCGCCCGGGCACGAAGGTCTGGTGCCACTCATCGGAGCAGGCGTATAAGACGGCAATCCCTCCGCTCCACGCCGCTGCCACGCCCTTTGAACGGACGCGGGCTGACAGCGTCAAGATAAGCAGCAGCGTCAGCAAGGCGAACTCGGCGACATGCCCGCATTTGCGAATAAAAAATTCGACAAAATGGTAGGGTTCCCGCCATGACACAAGGCTTCCGTCATAGAGAAATTCCCAACGCGGAAGATAGCCAAGCAGCCGATCTTCCGGGATGAAAGAGCCGAGCGCCGGCTTCATATCCTGAACCGAATACGGTTCGGCCGATTTCATGAATATAAATGCCATCCAGGCGACGGTTAATATGAACCATAGGAGGCCTAATCGGCGTTTCTTGCGCATAGATTCGCGTCCCCCTTTCTCCAGAGAGCGTACAGCCTGCTCAATTCGCCTGTCTCGTGCGCTGAATTCTCATCGTATGAGCCGGCTTCTGCAGCTTCGGGGAAGCCATCTTCGCCCCCGGCTTCTTGCGGGCCGTCTTGACGGCTTGCGCGGCCTCTGCCGCTTCGCGCTTATACAGGGCCTTCGCTTTCAGCACTCTTTTCGTATAGGCGCTGTCAAGCGTGCCTTTGTTCTGAATCCAGCGCTTGGAGCCGTATCTGCCACGATTATAAGCGAGCAGCATCGCTTTTTCCAGTTCATCGCCCTTGTACTTGTCCTTCCAATAAGCTCGGCATTCGAGCAGTTCGGCCAAGCCGAGCAAAATATTGTCTTTCGGCTCGAACATATCGAGATTCGAACGCCCGATCGCTTTGGACAGCCGCGATACGTTGACGGAATTCATTTGCACAAGCCCGTAATCCTTGGTCCCGTTCGGATTGCTGTGCACCAGGTCTGTATCGAAGTTGCTTTCGACTTTGATCAAGGCCAAAAAGGTCATATAATCAATATTCTTTTTGCGCGTTTCCTTCCAGATCAAATCAAGCACCTCATCCGGCAGCTTAATTGACGGAATGTGCGGGCGAACGGGCGCTTCGCTCTTCGCCGCCGATTGGATGCGAACCTCTCTTTCTTTTCCGCTGCTCTTATGCAAATCTGCTTGCCGGGCCTGACGTTCCATTTCCAGCTCGAAGACGAGCGGCACCCGATCCAAATATTCCTGATACGTCGCCGTCTCTCTGTTCAATCCGTCCAGGCTGCAGGATGTGAGAACGATTGCCGCGCCTACGACGGTTATGACACCTTTCCTCATGTTCATCTCCTCTTAATGACCCTACCCCGACACCGCCGGTAGCGATAACCGGTTGCGTTTCTCTCTATCTCTACTTATTCAATCATGGTCAGCTTGAAACAAATCATGGTATTTCCGATTCTCATAGGGGCGAGGTGAGATATACGGGAGAGCGGAAATGATAGAAGCGATGTACTCCGGATGCAATGGATGGGATGGATAAAAGAGGCGTTCATAATGCGGTATCAGTGCAAAATAATCGTCGCTTGCCCGGGATCGAACGATTCCGGGAGCTGATTACCTGTTCGCTTCAACCTGATTTGTTATCAATAGCTTCGGGTCTGTTCTGATTTGGCATAGGCCGCCTGCTTGCGTTGCCGTTTCCGGCCGGCTGCCACAATTTCCAGGGAACGCACGTTCGTTCTTCCCTAGCATTTTATCATCTTCTATGATTATACGCAATATTTTTATCTTGTCTAATGTTTCTGAATGTAAAAAAAACCTGCTCCGCAGTGAGCGGGAGCAGGGAGGCGAATTTTAGCCTTCTACGACGCGTACTTCCTTCATTTTATCGCCTTGCTTGATTTGGTCGACAACTTCCATGCCTTCCACAACTTTACCAAAAACCGTATGCACGCCATCCAAATGCGGGAAAGCGTCATACGTGATGTAAAATTGGGAGCCGCCGGTATCTTTGCCGGCATGCGCCATCGCCAGCACGCCGCGAACATGCTTGTGCGGATTGCCTTGCGTCTCGCACTTGATGGTATACCCCGGTCCGCCCATTCCCGTTCCTTGCGGGCATCCGCCTTGGGCGACGAATCCCGGAATGACGCGGTGGAAGGTCAGCCCGTTGTAAAAGCCCTCATTCGCCAGCTTCTCGAAGTTGGCTACCGTTCCCGGCGCTTCTTTCTCGTGCAATTCGATTTTGACGGTGCCGCCCTTTTCCATCTCAATTTGTGCAAATTTGCTCATTATGTATGAACTCCTCTCTTATGTCGTTGTGGGATGACTATCGTTAACGATTATACGTTATTTGGGCGCAAAAAGAAAACCGCCCCGCTCCGCCAGGTTGCAGGCGAAAAGCGGGGCGCGGAATTTACCGGCCAAGCGGCTGCGATTCGCGTTTTTCCAATCGTGCCGGAATCAGATCGCAGCGGACAATATCTTCATGGGTTTCGCGGCGGACGACCAGATCGGCTTTGCCCTCCCGGACAAACACAACCGCCGGGCGCGGAATCCGGTTATAATTGCTTGCCATCGAATAGTTATAAGCTCCCGTGCAAGAGACGGCCAGCAGATCTCCAGCCGTGACGGATGGCAGCGCCACATCCCAGATGAGCATATCGCCGCTCTCGCAGCATTTGCCCGCAATCGAGACCACTTCATCGGCCGCATCCTTTGCACGGTTGGCCACGATCGCCTCATATTTCGATTCATACAGCGCCGGACGCGGATTATCAGTCATGCCCCCGTCGACGGCAACATACTTCCGAACCCCGGGGATATCCTTAACCGAACCGATGGTGTACAGCGTCGTGCCGGCTTCCCCGACGATGCTGCGGCCCGGCTCGACCCAGATCTCCGGCAATTCGCTGTAGATCGGCCCGAAGTGCGTGCGCACCGCTTCCGTAATCGCCATCACGTAATCCCGGACAGCCAGCGGTGTATCGCCTTCAACATAGCGAATGCCGAAGCCGCCGCCCAAATTCACGACGCGGAAGACGACATTCATCTGGCTGAGCACGTGGGCCGCGAACTCCGCGACGCGCTGTACCGCCATCTGGAATCCTTCCGTCTCGAAAATCTGCGATCCGATATGGGAGTGAATTCCGAGCAGATGCAAGCCTTCCGCATCGGATGCTTGCGCGACGGCCTGGAACGCCGTTCCGTTCCCGATATCGAAGCCGAACTTGGAATCCGTCTGCCCGGTCGAGATATATTCATGGGTATGCGCTTCGACGCCGGGCGTAACGCGCAGGAGCACCGATACTTGCTGACGCCGCATTTTGGCGAGCGCATTCAGCAAGTGCAGCTCTGCGAAGCTGTCAACGACGAAGCATCCGATGCCGGCATCAAGCGCCATCTCGATCTCGGCCGGGGTCTTGTTATTGCCATGGAAATGGATCCGTTCGGCAGGAAAGCCTGCCTGCAGCGCCGTATGCAGTTCCCCTTCCGATACGACATCAAGAGACAAGCCCTCCTCGTCCGCGATGCGGCACATTGCCATCACGCAGAACGCCTTGCTCGCGTAAGCAACCTGGAAGTTCAGCCCCGATTCGCGAAACGCTTCCATATATTCGCGGGAGCGGGTACGAATGAGCGCCTCATCCATGATGTACAGCGGTGTTCCGAACTGGTTTTTCAAGGTGGTTACATCGCAGCCGCCGATTTCGAGGTGGCCGGATTCATTGATTGTGCTTGTTCCATGTAAGTGCATCGTTCTCTTCTCCCCATTTCCTCATCCATACACTGGATCTCCCAGCACCATGAAAAATATTACATCGAGTATACCAGTCCATTCTATATGGAAGAATGGACTTTTGTACATAACGTTTGCATTATATCTTTATCGCGACACCGTGCTACGTCTGCAGCTCGCCATCATTCCGACCGGAAGAGCGATCCGGGGGCATCTTCGTGTTATCGCGGGTCTTGTTGAAGCTCGGCCGGGTTTTCATGTTCAGGACCGGCTGACGGAACAGAATGTTGAACATCGCCTTCGCATTGAATGGAATGAACGGCCACAGATATGACGAATTGTAGGAGCGGTGCAGCGACAGCCAGAGAATGAACACCGTAACGCCGAATACCATTCCCGGCACTTTGAACAAGGCAACCGCCACCAGCAAAAGGAGCCGGACAATCCGATTGGCGAGCGACAGCTCATAGCTAGGCGTAGCGAACATTCCGACCGCCGTTACGGCCAAATACAAAATGACTTCATTGACGAAGACGCCGGTCTTCACCGCGATGTCGCCAATCAAGACCGCCGCCACGAGACCAAGGGCGATCGCCAGCGGGGACGGCGTATGGACAGCCGCCATGCGCATCAGGTCGATGCCGATTTCAGCCAGCAAAAACTGCAGAAAGATAGGCAGCTTCGCCATGGTATGCGGACCGATAATTTGCAGGGCCGGCGGCTTAATCCCGGGCTCGATCACCATCAGCATCCAGAGCGGCAGCAGGAACAAGGACGCAAATATGCCGATGAAGCGAATCCATCGCATATAGGTCCCCATGAACGGCGTCTGGCGGTTCTCTTCGGCATGCTGGCACAGATCGAAGAACGTCGTCGGCAGTATCATGACGGAAGGCGACGTATCGACGAAAATGACGACATTCCCGTCAAGCAACTGGGCCGCCACCACGTCGGGCCTTTCGGAATACCGCACGAGCGGATACGGATTCCAGCCTTTGTTGATAATGACTTCTTCCAGCTGCTTATCGGCGAGCGGCAGTCCTTCCAGATTGGCAGCCTTAATCTTTTTGCGGACGGCTTCCACTTGGGTCATGTCGACGATATCATCAATATATGCAATGCAGACGTCGGTTCGCGTCCGTCTTCCGACCTGTATGATCTCATATTTCAAGCCCGGATCGCGAAGCCGCCGCCGCACCAGCGTAACGTTCGTGAGCAGCGTCTCGGTGAACCCGTCGCGAGCCCCGCGCACAACCTTTTCCAGGGAAGGCTCCTCTGGCCCCCGAGACGGGAACGTCTTCACATCCGTAACAATCGCTTCCGACTCATGCTCGATGAAGAAGGCGCTGCCGCCAGCGAGCACCTTATTGATTACTTCGCTGAGCCTGTCTACCTTTTCCACCTGAATATGCGGGATATAGCAATCAAAAAATGCCTTAAGCGCGTTCGGGGTCAGCGATTTTTTATCCAGGAAGGTAAGACGCGTCAAAATAATCGTCATAACCTCATCCTTGGCAAATCCATTCAAATAAAAGAGGCCGACATGCCGCCCGCCGAATGTCATTTCACGAAAAATCACATCGAACGAATCGGTAAGTCCGACGACCTCCTTCAATGTCTTTTTCGTATCCTCCAGCCTCTTCGGAATATGATCATCATCATTCCAGAACGCGATGGCCTCTTCAATCGTATTCGAGACTTCTACCGGTCCCTGAATGCTATTGACTGCCCCCGCTTTTGCTTTCCCGCGCTTATTGCCTTTTCCTTTCTGTCCGGGTCCGCTCTGCTGGCCTGCATTCCCCATGTCGCGCTGCTGGCCTGCATTCGCCATGCCGTGCTGCTGCTTATGATCCTGAGCTTCGCATTCATTCGAACCGTCCGCGGAAAGCGGAGGCTGCAACTCCCCTTCCGTCTGAGCCGACTCATGCGTCTGCTGCTCCTTCATCGCAAAAACCTCCTGTCGCCATGTTGATATGTACTCTTTAGTATGGTTGAGTTCCTTTGCATTATGAGGAAAGAACCGGGTAGGAAACATTTGCATCGGTTCGAGGGCTTGCTCCTCCCTGCCCCCACCCTCCAATCGGACTATTCATTGGCTAGCCGTTATCCTATCCGAAGCCTTTTCGCCCCTTCGGTCAGTAAGGATGGTTGTAGAGTATGTTGATGTGCGGACAGCCTTATGAGCATTATCCCATTCCGTCAGTACGGGTCGGCATGCAATTTAGTCCTTACGTGCGTTATCCCGTTCAGTCAGAGCGGATCGGCTTGCAAACTAGTTCCTACGTGCATTATCCCGATAAGTCAGGCTGATCATCGGGCAGGCCCTTTTGAAGATATGTAGCCGGTCTTTACGGAGGGCAGTATGCGGACTCTGAGTTAACGGGATAATGGTGTAAAGGGCTGCTCAGCACTTCACTCCCCATTCGACAAATGTACGAGCATCTAACGTTTCGAACTTACGGCAGCAACAGCGCATCCGACGAGACAATCGGCATCAGCGAGTGTCGGCGCATATCGGCGGGCGTCAGTTTATCAGTTGCCGCCACGGACATCGGACGCAACAATTCATACTTAATACGACCTTATTTTCGTTGACCATGAAACAGGCCCTGTCGGAACTCCCCACGCAATCTTGCGAACGGCTCCATTTTTACCCCTGACCTAATGGGATAATGCTGGCAAGGGCTTACCCCGCCCCGATACTTCACCCTCTTTCCCATATAAAGAAGAACATCTGACGTTCTCCCAACACGCCAACAAACAAATAAAAGACACCGCAGGAATATTCCTTGCGGTGTCCGCTTTATTGTGCAATTTGCGCCTTGATGGACTGCAATATTTTTTTCTCCAGCCTGGAGACCTGCACCTGGGAGATGCCGAGCCGGCCAGCTACCTCCGACTGCGTCTGGTCGCGGAAGTAGCGCAAATAGACGATGAGCCGTTCCCGTTCGCTCAAGCCTTCAATCGCTTCATTCAGCGCGAGCTTGTCGAACCAGCGGTCCTGGGAATCATCCGCGATCTGATCCATCAAGGTGATCGGATCCCCGTCGTTCTCGAAGACGGTCTCGTGAATCGAGCTCGGCGGCTTGTTCGCCTCTTGGGCGAAGACAACATCTTCCGGCGTGATGCCCAATTCGTCCGCCACTTCCTTAATGGTAGGCAGACGATCGAGCCGCTTGGACAGCTCGTCCTTCATTTTGCGGACCTTGTTCGCCATTTCCTTCAAGGAACGGCTCACTTTGATCGTCCCGTCATCGCGCAGGAAGCGCTGAATTTCTCCGATAATCATCGGCACGGCATAGGTGGAAAATTTGACATCATAGGTCAAATCGAATTTGTCGACCGATTTGAGCAAGCCGATGCAGCCGATTTGGAACAAATCATCCGGTTCGTACCCGCGGTTAATAAAGCGCTGCACGACCGACCATACAAGCCGGATGTTGCAATTGACCAGCGTTTCGCGAGCCACGGCATCACCCGCTTGGCTCAGCGCTATCAGACGTTTCACTTCTGCGTCGTCCAAATAACTTTGCGACGATTGCTTCACATCAGCTTTCATGGCTTCAACCCCTAATTGTAGAGCGCTTTTTTGGATTCGATCCGCTTTTTCATGCGGATGGTGGTACCGGCGCCCAATTCGGTTGTCACTTCAAATTCATCCATGAAGTTCTCCATGATGGTGAAGCCCATCCCCGAGCGTTCCATGTCCGGCTTGGATGTAAACAGCGGCTGCCTGGCCAGTTCGACGTCTTCAATGCCGCGCCCCCGGTCGGAGACCGTCAGCATAATCTGGTCGCCCTCAATCTCCGCCGTAATCGATACGATGCCTTCCGGATTGCTGTCATATCCATGAATGATGCTGTTCGTGACCGCCTCGGAAATCACGGTTTTCAAATCCGTCAGCTCTTCCAGGGTCGGATCAAGCTGCGCAACGAAGGCCGCCACGGCGACGCGGGCGAAGGCTTCATTTTCCGAGCGGCTGGAAAATTCCAATGACATTTTGTTCGAATGTCCACTCATGATACGTCCTCCAATCCAAGGAGCGCCTGGCGCTCGTTATCGTAGACATGCATGATTTTGAACAAGCCCGACAGCTCGAATAACCGCCGTACGGCAGGGTTCAGGTCGCAGACGGCCATCTTTCCGCCTCTGCCCTTAATCTGCTTGTATCTGCCGAGAATGACCCCCAGACCGGAACTGTCCATGAAGGTCAATTCGCTCAAGCTCAACACCACATGGTTCACCTGTCCGCGCTGAATCGCCTCATCCAACTGCATGCGTACAATTTCCGATGTATGATGATCCAGCTCTCCCCTCAGACGGGTGATCAGTACATTGCGCCGGTGTTCCAATTCCACCTGCAAGTTCATGCGAATCACTCTCCTCCCACGTTGCCGATACCATTCGTCACCGCCAAACCCAATTCCTGCCTGGCGACAAAACTAGAAGAAGCATGCTGTTATTTGACAAAAAACAACTTTCCGCACGTCCGTTTGAACAGCGTCCACCAGCCAGCTTTCGCTATAGACTCGGTTGCTTCGACAGGGTATTCGCGGATCGCTTTATCCCCTTGGTACACGATAATCTTGCCAAGCGACTGGCCCTTCTCAATCGGGGCCTTAATCGATTCCGGCGACTCCAGCTTGAAATGGACGTTATCCTTGGACCCGTCCTTTTTGAGCAACACATGGTAAGGGCGCTGGGCCACCAGATCAAGCGACTCGACCATGCCTTTTTCTACCCGAATGCTGCCAATGGCATCGCCCTTTTTCAGAATCGGGACGTTCATGTATTGGGCAAATGTGTAATCGAACATTTGCGTCACTTCCGCATTGCGCGTCTTCGTATTCGGCTCGCCAAGCACGACCGCGATGACGCGCAGATTGTCCCGCTTGGCCGTGGCTGACAGGCAGAACTTCGCTTCCGAGGTGTATCCCGTTTTGAGCCCATCCGCACCCTGGTAGAACCGGACCAGCTTGTTCGTGTTGACAAGCCAGAACTTTTTGGCCGTGTTTTGGCGCAAGTAATCTTCGTAAGCACCCGTATATTTCGTGACGCCCGGGTATTGAAGCAAGGCTTGAGACATCAGAGCGATGTCATACGCGGATGTATAATGATTGTCCGAAGGAAGACCGTTGCTGTTCTCGAAGTGGGTATCCTTCATGCCGAGTTCTTTGGCCTTCTCATTCATCATCTGCACGAATGCTTTTTCCGATCCCGCAACCTTCTCCGCCATGGCGACCGAAGCATCGTTGCCTGAAGCCATTGCAATGCCTTTCATCATTTCATCGACCGTCATTTCTTCCCCCGGCTCGAGGAAGATTTGAGAGCCACCCATGGATGCCGCATACTCGCTGGTCGTAACTTTATCCGTCGGCTTCAGCTTGCCTTCATCTATCGCTTCCATCACAAGCAGCATCGTCATGATTTTCGTAATGCTGGCCGGCGGGAGCCGATCATGGCTGTTTTTCTCGAAAATGATGGTACCCGTATCCGCATCCATCAGTATGGCCGAGCGTGCATGTTCCGCTAGCTGCACTTCTGCTGCACCCGTTGATGAAGTGGCCTGACTAGGCTCTTCCGTTCCGGTCCATGGCGGCACGTCGGCGAACGCTGCAGCGGCGCCGGTTGTCATCAGGCTGGCGCTCAGCAATGCGGAACATGCCACTCTATATAGCCTATTCTTCAAAGCAGTTCCCCTCCTACAAGAGTTGTGCACAACAGAATGGACGGGTCAAACCTCCGCCAGATGTGCTTAGTTTCAGTCTTGTCTGAATGCAAGCAAAATATTCCACCTATTTCCGGACATAAAAAAGTTTCTAGCAAAACCAAAGGTTTCGCTAGAAACGGTATCCCTCATTGGACTGCCGTTGAGGGAACAAACGGCTTCGTATGGAATTGCGCAGCATGTCACTGTCAGACGAATCTCTCTACGCCGTCCTTCGTGACGATGGCGTATACGAGCGGGGCCGCCGCTTGCGCTTCGGAAGTAATCCGGTACGCTTGGATAATTTTCTGCGCCGCTTCCTGCAGACGCGAAGCGTCGTTGACATGAAGCACGGCCAGCACATCGCCTGCATTCACGGCATCCCCCACCTTGGCGCGGAGATCGATGCCGACGCTCAGATCGATAACGGACTCCTTCGTCTCCCTTCCGGCTCCGAGCAGCATTGCGGCTATGCCGATCTCTTCGGCTTGAATGGCCGCTACCGTGCCGCCGGATTCCGCCTTCACCTCGAAGCGCTCCCGGGCATGCGGCAGCCGCTCCGGATGGTCCACGACCGACGGGTCTCCGCCCTGGGCCGCAATGAGCTCCTTCAGCTTCCCAAGCGCCGACCCGTCCGCAATCAATTGCTCCAGACGGGCTTCCGCTTCGGCCGCATCGCGGGCGACCCCGCCCAGCACGAGCATATGGGCGCCCAGCACGATGCAGAGACGATGCAGGTCGCGCGGACCTTCGCCGCGCAGCGTCTGTATCGCTTCCTCCACTTCGAGCGAATTGCCGATAAGGTGGCCGAGCGGCTGATCCATATCCGAGATGACCGCAATCGTCTGCCGTCCCGTATCCGTGCCGATATCGACCATGGCCTGCGCGAGGGCAATCGAGTCATCCAGCGTCTTCATGAATGCGCCGCTTCCCGTCTTCACATCGAGCACGATGGCATCGGCTCCGGCCGCAATCTTCTTGCTCATGACCGAGCTGGCGATGAGCGGGATCGATTCGACCGTGGCCGTCACGTCGCGCAGAGCGTACAGCTTTTTGTCCGCCGGGGTAATATTGCCCGTCTGCCCGATCAGAGAGACGCCAATCTCGTTCACCTGCTTGAAAAATTGCTCCCGGTCCAATTCGACCTGGAAGCCTGGAATCGACTCCAGCTTGTCAATCGTTCCGCCCGTATGGCCCAGACCGCGCCCGGACATCTTCGCGACGGGCACCCCTGCCGCGGCGACGAGCGGCGCGAGAATTAAAGAGGTCTTGTCCCCGACGCCGCCTGTGGAATGCTTGTCCACCTTGATGCCGCTAATCGAGCTCAGATCGATTTGATCGCCCGAGCGAGCCATCTCCAGCGTAAGGCTCGCCGTCTCGCTCGCCGTCATGCCCTGGAAATAAACCGCCATCGCCCAAGCGGCGATCTGGTAATCCGGCACCTCGCCGCTGCTGTAGCCCTGAATGAGAAAACGAATTTCTTCGGCGGTCAGCTCGTGACCTTCCCGTTTTTTGTGAATGATGTCGACTGCCCTCATCTTCGCTCCTCCTAACCGGATGCTGTGATCAAGCTTACATTTTCGGAATCAGTGCCAGTACCAGCTTCAAGAAGGCGTCCTTCACTTTATCCGCCGTCTCCATCACCTCGTCATGGGACAATGGCTGATCGAGAATTCCCGCCGCCATATTGCTGATGCAGGAGATGCCCAGCACCTCAAGGCCCGCATGACTGGCGACAATGACTTCCGAGACGGTGGACATGCCTACCGCGTCCGCGCCCATCGTGCGAAGCATGCGGATCTCGGCCGGCGTCTCATAATTCGGGCCTAGCAGTCCGGCATAGACCCCTTCGCGAAGCGAGAAGCCCTGCTCCTCCGCCATGGCCTTCGCCAACTGGCGCAGCCGCGGGCTGTAGGCCTGGGACATGTCCGGGAAGCGGACGCCCAGACGGCTGTCGTTCGCCCCGATGAGCGGGTTGCGGCCTGTCAAGTTAAGATGGTCGCTAATGACCATCAGATCGCCCGGTTCATAGCTCGTATTGATGCCGCCGGCCGCATTCGTGACGAGGAGCTTCTCCGCCCCGATCGCCTTCATGACCCGCACCGGGAACGCCGTCACTTCCGGTCCGTAGCCTTCATACATATGAAATCGCCCTTTCATCATGACGACCGTGCGTCCTTCAATCGTGCCGATTAGCAGATCACCCGCATGGCCTTCGACAGTGGATACCGGAAAATGGGGAATCTCACGGTACGGAATCGTGACGGGATTCTCGACAAGATCGGCCAGCACGCCGAGACCCGAACCGAGAATCAGCCCGATCTCCGGACGAGCGCTGGTACGGCTCTGAATATAGGATGCCGCTTCTTGGATGTGTTCATAAGCTTGACTCATTATTTTTCCTCCCCGAATGATGATGTTCTGGCGCGCGGATGCGCGTGCGTGTATACGTCCTTCATGCTCGTTCTTGACATTTGCGCGATATACCGCTGCGTCGTCGCTAATTCGGTATGGCCAAGCATCTCCTGCACCGCGCGGACGTCGGCTCCGTTCTGCAGCAGATGCACCGCGAACGAGTGGCGCAGCGTATGCGGCGTAAGCGGAAACGGTAGTTCCATACGCTCCGCATATTTCTTCATGGTCTTCCAAAACCCTTGGCGGGACATGCGCTGTCCGCGCACATTGAGAAATAACGCCTCTTCCCGCATCTCCGCTCTGGCGCCGTTCCGTGACGTATCGTCTCCGCTGGCGGGCTCTTTGCCGAGCAGTCGGGGCCGCGCTTCCTCCAAGTACCGCTGAATCGCCTCAGCCGCAGCCTGTCCGAGCGGGATGACCCGCTCCCGGTTCGCGGAAGCGCAGCGCACGAAGCCCAATTTGGGCTGAACGTCCCCGACATTGATCGCCATCAGCTCGGACACGCGCATGCCGGTCGCATACAGCGTCTCCAGCATGGCGCGATCGCGGATTCCTTGCTCTGTCGCCAGATCCGGAAGGCGGAGCAGCCGTTCGGTATCCTCCGGCGACAAAATCTCGGGAGGCTTTGCTTCCGGCTTCGGCCGCTCCAGCCCGAGCGTCGGATCCAGGTCCAGCCATCCTTCGCGGATGCAGTAATGGCAGAAGGAGCGAATCGAAGCGACGTGGCGGGAAATGCTCGACGCAGCCCGCCCCTCCCGCTTCAACTGAAAGACATATTGATTTACGTGAAAAGGCCGGATCGACGCAATCGAATCCAACCCGCTCATCGTATCCGCTCCCATGAACGCGCGAATATCCCGCAGGTACGCGGCTCGGGTATGGGCAGACATTCGCCGCTCCTGTGTTAGATGCTGTTCATAACGTTCGATGCACTCTTCTATCGGATGCTCCATGTTAAATCTCCTTGCTGCGTCTTTCTCCCGCTATAGAGGCGGCAGACATGAATAGGTTCCTTTATACTTTCCACGCGGATTCGGCACTTTCCTGCTTCGTGCCGTGTGTCTGATACGTGAACGCAGCGGTTTATTCCCCCAGCCAATAAAACAGACGAAGCCGTTCCTTGAACGTGCGGGGCTCCATGTCCGCCACTCCCTCTGTCTGGAACACCTTCACCGCTTTGCCCTGCGGCTCTCTATATTTGTCGACAGGAGATATCCAGTCGGATACGCTTCCGAGCAGATGGGCCATCGCATACGTCAAGAGCAAAAAAAGCGCCACGAACTTGAGCCGGTCCAATACTTTGCGAAGCGATACGATCATTCTCTCACGTCTCCCTTATCCGAATCGTCCCCTTACTCGTAACGTATGAGACGAGCGGACAGGATATGCCACCGGCATGACGGGAGCTAGGCGGACGGGAACGGCTCCGGACGCGCTTCGTAGCCAAGCGCTTCCGCGACGACGCGGTGAACGATGCCGCCTTCGTACGTCGTGAGGCCGCCTCTCAGCTCAGGGGCGCGCTGAATCGCTCCCTCGAGCCCCAAGGACGCCAGCTTCCGCACATACGGGAGCGTGGCATGCGCCAGAGCCAGCGTCGACGTGCGCGGCACGGCGCCCGGCATATTGGCGACCGCATAGTGGATGACGCCATGCTTGACGAAGGTCGGATGCTCGTGTGTCGTGACGCGATCCATCGTCGCGATCGAGCCGCCCTGATCAATGGCGACATCGACGATAACGGCGCCGGGCTTCATCTGCTTCACCATATCCTCGGACACGATGCGAGGCGCCTTCGCGCCCGGCACGAGAACCGCTCCGACCAGCAGATCCGCGTGGCGGACCGCTTCTTCCACATAGAACGGCTGGGAGACCACGGTCGTGACTCGCCCTTCGAACAAATCGTCCAGCTCGCGCAGCCGGTCGATGTTCAGGTCGAGAATCGTTACCCGGGCACCCATGCCTAGGGCGATTTTGGCCGCGTTCGTGCCGACGGCCCCGCCGCCGATAATCACGACTTCTCCTGGCGGAACGCCCGGCACGCCGCCAAGCAGCACGCCCCGTCCCCCTACATACGATTCGAGCAGATGACTGCCGATCTGGACCGACATTTTGCCGGCGATCTCGCTCATCGGAGTGAGCAGCGGCAGCTTGCCGTTCGGAAGCTGCACGGTCTCATAAGCGAGCGAGCACATCCCGGATTGGATCAGCGCCTCCGCCAGGTAAGGAGCGGCGGCCAGATGCAGATACGTGAAAAGCGTCTGATTGGACCGGAAAAAGGCCGTCTCCTCCGGCAGCGGTTCCTTGACCTTGACAATCAGATCCGATTCTCCCCATGCCGCGGCAGCATCCGGCGCAATCGCCGCGCCGACCCGCACATATTCCTCATCCTCAAATCCGCTGCCAACCCCGGCTCCCCGTTCCACGATGACCTGATGACCATCCTGCACAAGCGCGTGGGCTCCCGAAGGGGTCAAGGCGACGCGGCGCTCATTCGTTTTGATTTCTTTAGGCACTCCAATTTTCATACAGAATCCTCCCTAATGAACAATAATTGGTCTTATCCGGGCAGGCGCTCCATTCGCCCTTGATACAGCAAATGTATCGAGGAGGCTCACCGTCTCTCCTTCGTTCCCATACTCTAATCGTGTGCCCTTATATGAAGGCACAACATAACCTATCCTGAACGGAACGGGAGGGCGGTACGGCATGCGCAAGTTAACCCGCATGTTACAAGCCGTCGTGCACGGGAAGCCTGCCCGGCACACGGTACGGAAAATCATCGTGCTGAAAGATCGAAAAAGCTTCAATGCGTGCGTTCGCGAGTTGAAAAAGCAGGGCATCGTTCCCGTGAAGCAGGTGAAATCGGCCTGCATGCTATGCTGTCATGTTCATCTCCATGCCAAGCTGGCCGATTTAATGAAGCATCCCAGCGTCCGCCGAATCGAAAACGATGCCCGCGTGCGGGCTCATGCGGTTGGTCGGGGTCGGCGTTCTTCTTGCACTAGAGTGCGTTCCATAAAGCGGAACCATTCCACAGCCAAAACTGAAGCGGCTCCTATGCAGCAAATTCCATGGGGTATCAAACGGATTCAGGCGCCCAAAGTCTGGCCGGCAACCCGGGGCAAGGGCATTCGGATTGCGATTGTCGATACAGGTATCTCGCCCCATCCGGATCTTCGGATCTCCGGCGGGATCAACACGATTCGCCCAGGGGCATCCTATGACGACGACAACGGCCACGGCACCCATGTGGCAGGCACCGCCGCAGCGCTCGGCAGAGGGAATCTCCTGTATGGCACAGCTCCTGAAGCGGAGCTGTATGCAGTCAAGGCTCTGGATGAAAATGGCGAAGGTTATGTATCCGATATCGTAGAAGGTGTGGAATGGTGTATTCGGAACCGGATGGATGTCATCAATCTGAGTCTGGGTCTGAACGGTCCCAGCAAGCTGCTGCGCAACATGATCCGCCGTGCCCGCCGCCAAGGCATCGCAATCGTCGCTTCCGCCGGCAATAACGGCAAAGATGCCGAAGCCATCGATGAGCCGGCCAGTTATCCGGAAGTAATCGCGGTCGCGGCGACCGACAGGGTGAACCGCATTGCCGGCTTCAGCAGCCGGGGCAAAGGAATCGATGTCGCTGCCCCGGGCACAGACATTGTCTCAACGAGCGATAAGGGCGGCTTCGCCGCAGATTCAGGAACCTCGATGGCGGCCCCGCATGTCTCGGGCACGGCGGCATTGATGCTGGCGGCTTGTCCCGGCATACAGCCGGAGCAGATTCGCTCCGCCTTGGTTCATACTTCCCACCGGTTGAGCGGGGAGCCGGTGACGGCCCAAGGCGCGGGACTTATCAATGCGCACAGGGCGGTCGCGTATACGGCGAAGGCTAAACACCACATGAAGAAAGCGTGCAGCCCCGGCCTGCCGGCAGCGCTCACAGCAAGCCTGGCGAGCAAGAAGCAGACACCTTCGCGTTCGCGGCGATCCGCTCCATCCGCAGCCGCCGCAGGCGTGCCGGGCGCATGCCAGATGGCGCAAAGACCGTCTCGCACAAGCAACGCTCGGCAAATCTGTCAAGATACTCCATCCAACACAGATTAAATAAGCCTCGACGTCATTGACATCGAGGCTGTATGTTATGATTCATCGTTCGATGAAGATTCCTTGCGAAGGCGCTCCTTCTCCTGGCACTCCCGGCATATGCCCTGGAAGTCAAGCCGATGGTCGACGACGTGGAATTGAAATTCCTTCTCCAGTCGCTCCTCCAGCGGGCCCAGCCAGTCTTCCTGTATCTCTTGCATCGAACCGCATTGGACGCAGATCAAATGATGATGGTGATGCTTGTTGTTGTCGCCGCGCAAATCATAACGGGCTACACCATCCCCGAAGTTCAATTTTTCCACCACGTGCAGCTCATTCAGCAGCTCCAATGTCCGGTACACGGTGGCAAGACCGATTTCAGGGGCCTTTTCCTTCACTAGCATGAATACATCTTCCGCGCTGAGGTGATCCTCTTCATTCTCGAGAAGAACGCGAACGGTTGCTTCACGCTGGGGTGTCAGCTTGTACCCTTGGGATTGCAGTTGTTGTTTGATCTTCTCAATACGCGCTTCCATGATCTCCCCCCTTGCCCGCCAATCCGCAATTCTATTCGCTTCTATCATTATAGGGGGAGAATGCAATAAGTGTCAAATCATTTACGCAAATGAAAAAGGGTCTCATCCTCCGGATACCGCTCCGGCAAGCAGCGGGGCGGCCAGCTTCATCAAGGAGGGGGATACCCAGGTCATGACGGCGGCCACGACGGCCATCCCGGCGGCTGCCGACGTCTGAACGAGCACGAAGCGCCCTAGCGGCTCGCGCAGCGACTGAACCTTGGGCATGAAGACCCGGTTCTTCAATATATACGTCGCGAACGTAATCGATGCGACGCTGGCGATCAGGATAAGCGGTATGGCCAGCAGATTATGCGGGGCGACCGAAGCGAAGGCGAAGAGCATCCCCTTCCAGCCGTACTGGCCAATCAGCGTGCCCACCGTGAAGCCGATGAAGATCCCTTTGGCAAAGACAAGCGCAAGGACAAGCGGAAATCCGACAATCGAAAAGCCAAGCAGCGCGATCAGCCCGATCCATTTGCCGTACAGCATGGCGGATTCGGCGAACATCCCCGCCCGGTCCGGCGCGGGACTGTCGCCGTCCAGCATGACGAAGAAGTGGCCAAGATGGCTGCCAAGATCCTGCTGCTGCTCCAGCGTCAGCGCATTGACCAGCAGCGCCCCGAACACGACGCCAACCAAGAATAATATCGAGACAAAAAGATACAGATGAAGTTGCGCGCGAATCGAATGTGATGCCGGCTTCATGCAGGGAACGGCTCCTTTCCGGTACGATGGACTCACAGCGGCTCTGTGTCATTCCATTGTATGCGGCGGCTCGTCCGAATATGAACGCCGAAGCCGTCCCTTCTTCGCCGCAGGCTTCGCCGTTAAGCGAGGACTTTGCCGTAAGTTCCTCCCCCGCCGCTCGCCAACACCAATTCTCCGCTTCGCGCCTTGACGATATATTCCGCCGTCTTCTCGCCGACCGTCTCCGCGAGCTGCTCGGGGGTCGCCTGATGCAGCACCGCCATCTCGGTGCCGAACCGATCAAGCAGCTTGTTCAGCGTGCGGGGCCCGACGCCAGGAATGAACTCCAGCGGAACCTGCATAATATACGGCGGCCGATGTCCGGGAACCTGGCTGCAATCCCGATCCGAGATGGCGTGAATGCGGTCGAGCACGCCCTGCACCATTTTGCCGCTGCCGCAGGCGGGGCATACGGCGGGAGGCTGCGCCGTCTCGGGCACGGCTCCGCAATCCGCGCAGCGCGAGCGATGATACTTGCCCAGGCTCGGATTCAGCCCGTAATTGGCATTGACGCAGCGGCCGTCCCGGTTCTGAAGCGCCAACGCCCACTCCTTGAAGCTGGGCTCGGCAACCGTCAATTGGTTGTACTCCCGGGCAATCTTGCGCAGCGAATGGGCATCCGAATTCGTCAGCAGCGGATACCGGTCCAATTCGGAGATGAGACCGGCCATCTCGGTGTCGGCGCTAAGGCCCAGCTCCACTGCATCGATAAGCTCCATGTCCAGCACATCCGCCATGCGCTCGGAACAGTTGCCGTAGATGCTCTTGAACGGCGTGAAGACATGCGCCGGAATGAATATGCCGCCGTGCGCCGCCGTCTGCTCCTGCAGGGCCCGTGCCGAGACGTATACCCGCTGGGAGGACAGATTCATGTTGGTCACGTAAGGCGACAGCCAGGCCGAGAAATGGCGCATCGCATCGAAGCTGGGAAGATAGCATAGCACATGCGCCATCCCGAGGCCTTCCGCCCGAATTTCAAGCTCGGCGCCAAGGAGCAGCGTCGTGTTCCGGTAGCGGATGCCGCCGTCGGCCAGCTCCTCCATCTCTCCACTCTCCAGCAAGGCGGCAATATCCTCCTGTACGCCCGGCGCGTGCGCGTCGATAATCCCAATCAGCTGCAAGCCCTTGCGCTCCGACGCTTCCTTCGCGATCGCTTCGAACGTCAGATCCCGGCTTGCGCTCATCTTGCACGGTGCGCCGCGGGACGTGCTGCCGATATGGATATGGAAATCTCCGAAGACGCGCATGCCGGTGAACTTCGAGCCATCCACGGGCGTGATTATACCGGCCATGAGCCCGTCATCTCGTATATTTTCCATGCATAAAGCGCTTGTATGGTCTTCGCATCGCCGATTCGGCCCTGGCGCATCGCTTCGAACGCTTCGTCCATCGTCAGCGCGCTCACCTCGAGGAACTCGTCCTCGTCCGGCTTCATCGTGCCTTCTTCCAATTCCTCCGCCGCATACAGATAGATAATCTCGTCCGCGAACCCGGGAGAGGTCGAGAACGCCCCCAGCGGAATCAAGGAAGCCGCCCGGCAGCCCGTCTCCTCCTCCAGCTCCCGCTTGGCCGCATCCTCCGGACGCTCGCCCGCGTCCAGCTTGCCTGCCGGAATCTCGACCTGCGTCCGCTCGAGCGGCTTGCGGTACTGCTCGACGACGAGCATGCGCCCGTCCTTGATCGCCAGCACCGCGACCGCGCCCGGATGGCGGACAATTTCGCGAGTTGCTTTTGTCCCATCGGGTAAAGTAACAGTAACGACCTGAAGATCGATAATTTTTCCTTCGAAAATGGTGGACGTATCGACCGTCACTTCTTCGAGCGACGGGCGTTTTTTGCCTTGATTGACATCATCGTGCACGCTCATCTCGTGGCCACTCCCTTATTCCAAATGGTTGGCTCGTCCTTCCGGAGCCGTCCGGCACCGGAGCGAGCCATCGCTATGCATACATAATTCCGGTCGATGCAACATACCCATTATACCAAAACGGCTCGTCCGAACGAAATGAGGGTACTGACATGAAACAATATTATTCCAAGCAGGATATGCTGTTCGTAGGAAAAAGCTATGAAATTCGCGCCGAGCTGAGAAGGCTCATGATTCGGGAAGGACGCACCGCCACGTTGTCCATGACGCTCCAAAAGCAGCAGAGCCGGGCCAAAAAGTAGAGGCGCATTGCGTTGCGGCCGGCCCGGGCTTGCCGCAAACCCAAAAAGGGTACGGTCCAAGGCGTTCATGGCCTTATCCGTACCCTTGTCTTACTTGGCGGGATGATGCGCCCGCCCCGCTTCCGAGCACTTCGTCACCGCTTCCCAAATGCCGTTCAAGTAGACGGCGCCGAGCGCCCGATCATACAGCCCGTAGCCGGGACGCCCCTGTTCTCCCCAGATCATGCGTCCGTGATCCGAGCGCAGCGGGCCGGTGTAGCCGATGTCCGCCAGCGCGCGCATCACCGCGGTCATGTCGACGGATCCGGCGGAGGACAGATGGGCCGTTTCCTGGAACGAGCGGTGTCCGGTCACCCGCACGTTGCGCGCGTGAACGAAATGAATCCGCCCCGCGCTGCCGAATTGCCGGATCATATGCGGCAAATCATTGGCCGGATCGGAGCCGAGCGAGCCGGTGCAGAAGCATATGCCGTGGGCGGGATGAACGAACAGCGACAAATAGCGGGCGAACTGCTCCTCGCGGCCCAGGATTCGCGGCAAGCCGAATATCGGCCAAGGCGGATCGTCCGGATGGACCGCCATCCGCATCCCCAGCTTCGCCGCCTCCGGCATGACCCGCTGCACGAAATAAGCGATGTTCTCCCAATACTGCTCCTCCCCGATCGAACGGTACCGTTCGAACAGACGTCCGACTTCCCCGTCAAGATAGCTCGTGTCCCACCCGGGAAGGCGCAGCGTTCCGTCCGCCGGATCCATCCGTTGAATGACGTCATCCTCATAGATAAGCGTCGTGGAGCCGTCCGGCAGGACATGATCAAGCTTCGATCGGGTCCAATCGAACACCGGCATGACGTTGTAGCATACCGTCCGGATGCCTTCCGCCGCCAGATTCCGAAGCGTCGCGATGTAATTGTCGATATGCCGGTCCCGCCCGGCCAGCGCCAGCTTGATATCTTCATGCACCGGGACGCTTTCGATCACGGCGAGCCGCAAGCCGTGTGCCTCCACCGTATCCTTCAGGCCGCGAATTCGTTCGCGGCTCCACACTTCGCCGACCGGAACGTCATAGACGGCCGAGACGATGCCCCGCATCCCCGGAATCTGGCGAATATAGTCAAGCCGGACCGGGTCATCCGCGCCGTACCAGCGGAACGTTAATTCCAAGTTCTCCGCCTCCTTTTTCGAATGGATTCGGAATGACGACTGCATTCGCCTGCGCCGTCAGCGCCAGCTCGGCCGCCTTGAACGCATGCCGCTGCGTCATGGCCCGCTCCGTGCGATGAATGCAATCGGTAATCAGCTCCCCGAAGAAGGGGAATCCGACCTTGCCGGACACCGGAATATAGCGTTCGCCCTCATGGTTGACGAGATAAACATGATCCGGCGTGTTGGAACGGGCGACATCGATATATTTGCGCAGCTCGATATAACCGTCCGTTCCAAGGATGACGGTGCGTCCGTCCCCCCATGTGCCGAGTCCGTCCGGCGTGAACCAGTCGACGCGGAAATAATTGGTGGCGCCGTTGTCTCCCAGCAGCATGGCGTCTCCGAAGTCCTCGAGCTCCGGATATTCGGGATGCGCGTAATTCGCCACTTTGCTGTGCAGCACTTGCGCATCGCGGCAGCCCGCATAGTACAGAAATTGCTCGGCCTGATGACTGCCGATGTCGCATAATATCCCGCCGTAGCGCTCCTTCTCGAAAAACCAGGCCGGACGCTGCTGCGCCTGCAGCCGATGCGGTCCCGTTCCCATCACCTGGAGCACTCTGCCGATGGCGCCATCCTGAATCAACTGCCCGGCATACACCGCGCTTTCCGAATGCAGCCGTTCGCTGTAGTAGACCATATACTTCCGCTTCGTCCCGGCCACGGTGCGGCGCGCCGCTTCCAACTGCCCGAACGACGTGAACGGCGTCTTGTCCGTAAAGTAATCTTTGCCGTGCTCCATCGCCCGGAGCCCGAGCGCGCACCGGTCCGCCGGGACGGCTGCCGCGGCGATCAGCCGCACCTCGGGATCCTCCAAGACCTCCGCCTCCGAACGGGCTGCCCGCACCCCGGGATAGCGGGCCTGGAACGCCTCCACCTTGGCGGGGTCGGGATCGTAGACCCATTTCAAGCTCGCTCCCGCTTCCAACAGGCCGTTGCACATGCCGTAAATATGCCCATGCTCCAGCGCCATCGCCGCAAACACGAATTCCCCCGGCCCGCATACCGGGTTCGGCTTGCCTTCCGGAGCGTAACGCATGCCGTCAGCGCGGTTCATCGCGAGCTCCCCCCGGCGCTTCCGGCTTCCTGACGGGCTGCGGCGCCATGCGCAAGCTCCTTCATCAGGGAGACAAAGCCGCGCAGCATGTCGCCTGAGGAATGGACGCCGCTGAAGTCTTCCACCCCGCAATAGCCGTCGTAGCCGACAGCGGTCAAGTCCTCCATCACCTGCTGCCAGCGGACGAATCCCCGCTCCAGCGGCGACCATTCCAGCTTCGGGCCGTTATTTTCCCGCGCTGCCGCGACATCCGCATTTTTGACATGGACATGCGCCAGGTACGGCCCCAGCATTTCCAGGCCCATGCGGTGGTTCTCATACCCCTCGAACGCCATATTGCCCGGGTCGAACAGCACGCCGATATGCTCCGGGTCGAAGGAAGACGCGATCCGGTATGCCGCGCTTGCGCTTGGCGCGATCGTCATATGATGCGTCTCGATCAGCCCCCGGATGCCGTACTGCTTCAGCAGCGGCACAAGCTTCGCCACATATTCCATCTGCTCGTCATACAGCTCGTTGTAAGGCCGGCTCCGGTTATAGCCATGGACGCCGATCCGCATCATCGGCGCGCCCAGCGTCCGGGCCATGCGCATTACTTCTTCCGCCGCCTCCATATCTCCGACCTTCAAGTAGGGCATGACGGCGGCGCTGTCGAGGCCATGCTCGCGCATCTGCTCGCGCAGGCCCTGAAGCACTTCCGGGGAGGTTCCGGGCTCGATGGTGCACCGATTATTGCCCCAGAAGGATGGCGGCTGGCTCTTCGCTTCCGCCGGCCTCGGGGCGCAGCGCCATTCGATTCCGTGAAGCCCGGCAGCGGCTGCTTCCGGAATGACTTGTTCCACCGACAGATCGGGAACGGCTACGGTAAAGACAGACCATTTCATAGATGCGTCCTCCTTTATACAGAGACAGTTATTTAAGGTTCAGTGACAGTTGTTTAAAGGGCTTGCGGTCCTCTAAATCGTCATCGCTCCGAAGCCTCCATCGACGCGGATCAATGCGCCGGTCACAAAGCCCGAAGCCCGCTCGGACGCCAGCCAGACGGCAGTCCCTTGCAGCTCCTCGGGGCTGCCGAACCTTCCCATCGGCGTATGCCGCATAATCGCTTCCACCCGCTCCGGGGACAGAATCGCCCGGTTCTGCTCCGCCGGGAAGAAGCCGGGGATGATCGCGTTGACCCTGACGCCGTGCGGAGCGAACTCCCGGGCCAAATATTTGGTCATGCTGTTCAGGGCCGCCTTCGACATGGAGTAGGAAAACACGCGGGATAACGGCGGATCCGAGGAGACGGAGGAGATAAGAATAACGGAGCCTCCGCTGCCGCCTTCGATCATGGACTTCCCGAAATGCTGGCACATCCGGATGGCGCCCTTCACATTGACGTTCATAATATGATCCCACTCTTCCATCTCCAGCTCGAAAAACGGCGTCGCGCTGTTCACTCCAGGGCAGTACAGCAGTACATCGGCTTTTCCGCAGCGCTGCATCACTTCGGCGTGAACGCGCTCGATATCGCGCTCGTCCGTCATATCGCCCAGGAACGCCTCGGCGTCCCCTCCCGCCGCGGCCAGCCGCTTAACCACTTCGGCGGCGGCATCCGGGTTGCGCCCGATGATGGCGACCTTAGCGCCATGCGCGGCCAGCGCCTCGGCCATCGCTCGGCCCAGCGTGCTCGTTCCTCCGGCAATGACCGCTGTCTTGCCGTGCAAATCAAACCACTGCGACATATTCAACCTCCTTGCCCATCCTCAAGCTCCGGCCGGCGCGATGCCGGCGAACGTCCGGAATTGACGGTTGAACCATTCATCCGCATCCCGTTCCATCTCATCCCGCGATACCTTCCATCCGGCCCGTGCGAGGCGGATATACTGGTGGGCCAGCACTTCGGCAATCGTGCTGCGCGAATAGTCCCATTTCGTAATCAACTGCTCCAGCACCCGGCAATCCGAATGCTGCGGAATGAAGGAGGTGCCAAGCAGCTCGGTCCGCATCCGGGTCATCTCCGCGATCATCGATTCGGTATGCAGGAACCACCAGCAGCCGAAAGGGAGCAGATTGCGAAATTTACGGGCCAGCACCGCCAGTTCGTGCTGATTCTCGCGGGCGAGCAGGGTTACCATGAACCGCTGGGACGGATGGCGGACAAGCAGCCGCTCCAGCATGCCGACGTCGGTCCGCTCCCCGCGGTCTCCCGCCAGCCGCAAGGCCGGATTGACCTGGCGCTTGACGCCAATCATGAGCGCCAGCGGCAGGTTCAGCTCCTGACAGACGGGGATAACCGCCTCGTCCAGCATGCGGCTGCGCCATCCGTGATCCGGGTACCGGAACGTTCCGGGCAAGGAAGCGGCAATATAGACCGCCTTCATCCGCACCGCCCATTCCTTCAGGAACCGTCTCGCTTCGCGGACATTTTGCTCGCCGCCCGGCCCGTCCCATTCCGCCGTCGCCGCAAAGCCTTCCGCCTGCAGCTTCGGACAGGCCGATTCCCAGTCCAGCAGCAAGGAATCGATCCGAAGCGCCGCCAGGAACCGGGAATCCCGCACGCCGCCGCTGTGCCAGACCGCACGCTCCAACGGATCGAACGGGTCGTTGGTCATCACGACCTGCTTCACATTCGCCAAGCGGAAAATATGATCGATATGCCCCGATAATCTGACCGTCGCCCACGCTTCCCGCAGCGCCTCGATGCTGCGGCTTGCGATTGGCATGCCGAGCCGCTGGCATATGCCGACGACCGCGATCGCCGCTTCGTTGACGGGAGAACGTTCGACGAATAAGGTCTGGAACACGTGATTCGCCTGCCGCTCCTTGCTCCACCCCCAGAACGTTTCCTCCGGAACGGAGGAATGCCGGAACATTTCCGCAATCAGATAATGGTAAGTCAACAGCTCGTCGATCCCCCAGAGCAGCAGGGGACCGAAGTTCTCCGCATACAGATGGGTATGCATATCGGTGACGGCGCACTGCTTCACGACCTCGTGCGCCATCTGCCGAATCGCCTGTTCTTCCTGGTTCATCGCAGTCAACCTCCTTCTCCCTGTTTTTCAGCCGCCGTAACCGGTTCCGCCTGCCCCAGCCTGCTGACCGGCTGCCGGCGGCTACGAGCCGAATGAACGGCTCATATCCGCCGGAGCCCGCGCCTCTTCCGGCGCATCGGGCGAATAACGGGACTGGGCAATCCGTTTCTGCAGCTCCGCATGGAACCGCTCCTCATCCAGCGGGAACGTCACCCAGTCGTCCGTCCAGGTCGACAGCAGCATCGCATTCGACAGCGTCAGGCCGTGGATGCCTTCCTCGCCCGGCGCAAGCAGCGGCGCCCCTGTCCGGATGGCGTCGGTCCAATTCTGAATAATGAAGCGGTGCTCGCCGCCCTGTCCATGGACCGGGATGTCGCATTTCCAGCATTCAGGCTGACCGAACATGCCGTCATATTCCCGGTTGAACTCCGGCTCCGGCACCCTCAGCCGCCAAAACGTCAGCTTTCCGTGCTCAATAACGACCTTGCCCCGATCCCCGGTGATCTCGAAGCGGTTCGTGCCCGGCGCCTCGCCGGTCGTCGTGACGAATACGCCGCTCGCTCCATTTTCATATTCCACATAAGCGGTAACATCGTCCTCGACCTCGATGTCCCGGTAATGCCCGAAGCGGCAAAACGCCCGCATCCGCTTCGGCACAAGGCCGGTCGTCCACTGCCACAGATCTAGCTGGTGCGGATCCTGATTGATGAGCACGCCGCCGCCTTCGCCCGCCCAGGTCGCGCGCCAGCCGCCTGAATTGTAGTAGCTCTGCGGCCGGTACCAGTTCGTAATAATCCAGTTCGTCCGCCGAATCTCGCCCAGCTCTCCCGATTGAATGAGATCGCGGAGCTTCTGATAGATCGGCTGGCTGCGCTGATTGTACATAATGCCGAACACTTTGCCGCTTCGCGCCGCCCGCTCGTTCATCTCCCGGACCTGCTTCGTATAGACCCCGGCCGGCTTTTCGATCAGGACATGCAGCCCATGCCCGAAGGCGTTGATCGCCGATTGCGGGTGATGGTAATGAGGGGTCGCGATCAGTACGGCATCAATTTTCCCGGAAGCCAGCATCTCCTCCTCTGTCGAATAAAACGGGATATGCTCCCCCAATTCGGACTTCGCCCACTCCCGGCGGCCGGGAACGCTGTCGCAGACAGCAGCCAATACCGCCCCGATTATCTCGCCGCGCGCGATGCACTTCGCATGCGCGCTCCCCATATTTCCTAATCCGATAACGCCGATTCGTACGGTATCCACTCGCGTTTCCTCCTTAACTGACGAATAATGAGCTGGAACGCAGCCGGAACGGTTGCATTTGTACGTAGCGTATCACAAGACGGGCTGACTGCGCTTTCATCGGATTAAGCGTTTCCGGGACGCATTTAACTGTGGTTGGCATTCGGAAGAACGAGCAGCCGCATCCGCCGGAAAAAACCTTGCCTTGTTCCGTCCGTTCAGCCAAAAAAAGCTTCCGGTCAGGTTACCCTGACTCGGAAGCTTGAAGCTGCTTGCGGTATTGATCCGGCGAACACCCGACCATTTGCTTGAACAGGCGGGAGAAATGCGATAGATGCTTGAACCCCGCCCGCATCGCCACCTCGGTTACCGACCAATCCGGTTCGGTTAAAAACCAAATCTTCGCCTGATTGATGCGGCGGTGGTACAGATACGTAAAGACCGTGGTACCGGTCACTTCTTTGAACACTTTGCTGAGATAATGCTTGTTCATATGCAGGCGGCTGGCGATGTCCTCCAGCGTAATCTCCTCTTGATAGCAGCCTTCGATGACCTGTATCGCTTCCTGCACCCGGATCTCGGGCTCACCTTCCGCCGACCGTTCCGCTAGCGGCTCCTGGCACCAATCATAGATACAGTACAGCAATTCGAGAAATGCAAGGCGCTGCCGCTGAATGCCGACGAAGTCCCCGCGTTCCCCCATCAGGCTCATGCGGCCGAGCAGCCGCATCGCTTCGTCGACCTGGCCTTCGGACAGCCGCAAGCGGGCGTACTTCAAGGACCGGAACGGGCGCAGCAGCTCCCGCGCGGCATCGCCTGCCGCATGGATCGCCTCTACATAGCGCGGATCGAAGTGAATGATGGAGCGAATATACGGATAACGGGTGTCAATATTCGGCCGGTGCAGCGTCAAGCCGTGCATCAAAATCAAATCTCCCCGCTGAAGGAGATAGATCTGATCGCCGATCAAATAATGAACATGGCCGGAATGGAACAGATAGATCTCATAATTGGCATGAGAATGGAAATACGGCGTCTCGTAAGGCGCCGTATTGCGATATTGAAAATCGAACATCGAGGAATGATGAATGAAGGACAATCGTCTCTCCTCCTTCAGGTGGCCGGGAGCGGCCCGAAGCCTGCCTAACCAGCGCGGCACGGATCGATCCCGGCGCGGTCCGCACGTACAGGCTTCCATCGAACCGCCCGGCCCGGCCGCTTACGCCTTCGCCGCTTCTTCGATCAAGGCTACGACCAGTTCGCTCGTGCGTACCAGATCGGACACGTGAATGCGTTCGCTCGTCGTATGAATATCTTCATAGCCTACGGCCAGATTGACCGTCGGCACGCCCATGCCGTTAAAGATATTGGCGTCGCTGCCGCCGCCGGAATGGAACAGACGGGAGACGGATCCGATTCGCTCGATGGCGCGCTGCGCCAGCTTCACGACCTCATCCTTTTCCGTGAAATTGAACGCCGGATAGACGATCTCGCTCTTGAATTCCGCGCGGGCGCCGTATTCGGCTGCCGCGCTCTCCAGGGCTTCCTTCATCTTCTTCACCTGGGCTTCGACCTTGCTCTGCACGATGCTGCGCGCTTCGGCGTCCAGCTTCACATAGTCGCAGACGATATTCGTGGCGCCGCCGCCCTCGAAGCGGCCGATGTTGGCCGTCGTCTCGTGATCGATGCGTCCCAGCGGCATGCGCGCAATCGCCTTGCTGGCAACCTGAATCGCGCTGATGCCATCCTCCGGATTCACGCCGGCATGGGCCGACTTCCCGAAAATCTCCATCGAAATCTTCGCTTGCGTCGGCGCCGCCACCGCGATAGCGCCGACCTCTCCGTTCGAGTCGAGCGCGTAGCCGAGATCGGCTTGCAGATGATCGGCCGACATGGCGCGGGCGCCGACGAGTCCCGATTCTTCGCCGACCGTAATCACGAATTGAACCTGGCCATGCGGGCGATTCGTCTCCGTGATGACGCGAATGGCTTCGAACATGGCCGCCAGACCGGCCTTGTCGTCCGATCCGAGAATCGTGGTGCCATCGCTGCGTATGTATCCGTCGTCTCCGAGCTGCGGACGGATGCCGTTGCCTGGCTTTACGGTATCCATATGGGAAGTGAAGAACAGGCGGGTGCTGCCTTCCTGTCCCGGCGTTGCCGGCCAGTTCACGATCAGGTTGCCTGCCCCATGCCCCGTCGTCTGAGCCGTATCGTCCTCGGTCACCTGCAGACCGAGCGCTTCGAACTGCTGCTTGAGCACGTCGCAGATCGCGCGCTCGTTTTTCGTCTCGCTGTCCACCTGCACCAATTCCATGAAATGCTTCACTACTCTATCCTGTTGAACCATATTCGCTTTCCTCCTGACGAATTGTTCGTTACAATAGGGGTAATGATCTGAAATTCAGCGTTCGCTGAAGAAAGGAGCTTACCCGTTACATGCAATCCAAAAAGTGGTTCAAAATCATCGTCTATCTGATGCTGGCGGCCATGCTCGTATCCACCGCGCTCGTGCTGATCGAGCCATTGTTGTACGGCTGACAGCCCGCATCCGGAATGGGAGGGACAAGCTGTTCCCCGCAGGACGCCTGCCCTCCCGCTATTCCCGCGCGCCTTTGTTCCGCCGCTCCGTACATGGCCTTTCCGCCTATGCAGAGGCGGGAACCCCTGCGGCTGAAACCGCTGCTATCTGCTCAACGCTTCCAATGGCTCGACGATCGCCTGATCGTACTCCAGCACCTCGGCCAAGTAAGGCAGCAGCAGCCTGCCGACGTCCTCTACCGTAAATTCCATGCCTGTGCAGTCCTCCAGGGAAGTGACTCCATACTCGCTGATTCCGCATGGCACAATGCCGCTGAAGCCGCCTGCCTGGATGCCGCTCTTGACGTTCAGGGCGAAGCCGTGGCTCGTCACGAAGCCCCGGTGCCGGCGGCATTTATTGAACTTGACGCCGATAGCCGCCAGCTTCACGTCGCCGACCCAGACGCCCGTATATTCCGGCTTGCGGCTTCCTGTGATCCCGAACGAAGCGAGGAGCCGAATGATCGCTTCCTCCAGGGAACGCAAGTAGCCGTGAAGGTCGATCCGCTTCCCTTCGAGCAGCAGAAGCGGATAGCCGACAAGCTGCCCCGGACCGTGGTAAGTGATATCCCCGCCGCGGTCAATCTGATAGACGGCGATGCCTCGCTCCTTCAATTGCTCGGGAGAGAGGAGCAAATGCTCCGGATGCCGCTGCGATCCGATCGTATAGGTCGGCGGATGCTCCAGCAGCAGCAGCGTATCGTCGCGCTCGCCGCTATCGACCTGCTTCACGATGCTTTTTTGCAGCTCCCACGCTTCGCCGTAGTCGGTGAAGCCCAGATGATGAACACGAAGTCTTCTCCCGCCTTGTGCAGATTCTGCCGTTCCATTCATCCTGATATCGCCTTCTTCTATAAAAAGTCTTCTCTCGTTCCGCTCATGCCGCGTTTATCTCTCAATACACTTTCGTATCGAGCGTGTAACCTTCCAAATTCTCCTTCACCCGCTGCAGGAAACGCCCGCAAATGACGCCGTCCAAAATGCGGTGATCCAGCGACAAGCACATGTTCGCCATCGAGCGGACCGCGATCATGTCGTTGATGACGACCGGCTTCTTGACGATCGACTCGAACGTCAGAATCGCCGCCTGCGGGTAGTTGATAATCGGGTAGGACAGAATCGAGCCGAACGAGCCCGTATTGTTCACGGTGAAGGTTCCGCCCTGCATATCATCGGGTCTGAGACGTCCTTCTCGCGTTTTGCGCGCCAGCTCGTCGATTTCCCGGGCGAGGCCCGCAATGTTCTTCTGATCCGCGTGCTTGATGACCGGCGTCAGCACCGAGTCCTCCGTGCCGACCGCCAGCGACAGGTTAATGTCCCGCTTGACGATAATCTTGTCGACGGCCCAGACCGAGTTCATGATCGGGTAATCCTTGATCGCGTTGACGACCGCCTTCAGCACGAACGCGAGATAGGTCAGGTTGAAGCCTTCCTTGCGCATAAATTCGTCCTTGACCTTGTTGCGCAGCAGCACGAGATTCGTCACGTCGACTTCAATCATCGTCCACGCATGCGGAATCTCGGAGACGCTTTGCCGCATCCGGCTGGCGATCGTATGGCGGATGGGCGTCACGTCAATGAACGTCTCCCCGCGGCCGGCCTCCTCTACTTCGATGGTTGGTATGCGCGGCGAATCCGCCAGATGGAGCCCTGAATGGCGCACCGGCACTTGAGCCGCATCCGGCAGTGCATCCGATGAAGCCGCCGAGGCTGCCGTGCCGGACGGAGCCGACGGCTCTGCTTGGCGAGGCGTCTGCGCGCCCGCACCGGCTCCTCCAGCAGAGGCGGAAGCGCCCGACTCGACGGCGGCCAGCACGTCCTTCCGCGTAATCCGGCCGCCTAAGCCGGAACCCTTCAAGCGGGTCAAATCGACGCCATGCTCGTACGCCAGGCGTTGGACGGCAGGCGAGTAGCGCCCGCTCATATCTTGCCCGGCGGAAGCTGGCGCCTGGCCGCCGCCCTGCGCGGCGGATGGCTTGTTCGCCTGTCCCGCGTCCGCCGGAACGGCGGAGCCTTCCGTGCGGACGCGGCAGATGACGGCGCCGACGGCGACGGTCTCGCCCTCTTGCGCGATAATCTGTTCCATGACGCCCGCTTCGGTAGCCGGCAATTCGGCGACGACTTTATCGGTAATGACTTCACAGATAGGCTCATAGGCCTCGAACGAATCCCCGGGCTGCATCAGCCATTTGCCGATCGTGGCCTGCACGAGCGATTCGGCCAACTGCGGCATGGTGATTTCTTTCCCATTAACATCAGACATTGAATCTCACTCCCGTTCTTGACAACCGGCCGGATCCGGCGAATTTGCGCTGGCGTGCATGAGCGCATGCCGGCGTTCCGCCAGTCCGGCCGCTTCCCGTCCTTAGAACAACGCCAGCTCGCGCATGGCATCCTTGACCTTATCCTTGTTCAGCATAAAGAATTTCTCCAGCGGAGGGCTGTACGGGCCCGCCGGAATATCCGGGCCGCACAATCTCTTGATCGGCGCGTCCAGATCGAACAGCAGCTCTTCCGCAATAATGGCGGAGACCTCCGCGCCGACGCCTCCCGACTTGTTGTCTTCATGAATGATCAACACTTTGCCCGTCTTCGCCGCCGCTTCGAGAATCGCTTCCCGATCCAGCGGCTGAATCGTGCGCAGATCAAGAATATGCGCGCTGATTCCTTCCTTGGCCAGTTCATCCGCAGCCTGCATCGCCATATGGACCGGCAGGCTGTAAGAGATGACGGTAATATCGCTTCCTTCCCTCACGACATTCGCTTTTCCGATGGGAACGACATAATCGCCTTCCGGCACTTCCCCGCTAATCATGCGGTAACATTTTTTATTTTCGAAGTATAATACCGGATCCGGGTCGCGAATGGCCGCGATGAGCAGTCCCTTCGCGTCATAAGGCGTAGCCGGAGCGACGATCTTCAAGCCGGGAGTTCCGAAAAAGACCGATTCGGGACATTGCGAATGGTACAGTCCGCCGGCCACTCCGCCGCCGATCGGAGCGCGAATGACAACCGGACAGGACCAGTCATTGTTGGAGCGGTAGCGGATTCTCGCCGCTTCGCTGATGATCTGGTTCGTAGCCGGGAACATGAAGTCCGAGTACTGCATTTCCGCGATCGGCTTCATCCCGACCATCGCGGCGCCGATCGCGACGCCCGCGATTGCGGATTCGGCCAGCGGCGTATCGAGCGAGCGCATTTCGCCGAATTGCTCATACAGCCCCTTCGTCGTCGTGAACACGCCGCCCTTGACGCCGACATCCTCGCCCAGCACAAATACGTCGGCATCCCGTTCCATCTCTTCCTTCATTGCCGTTCGTATTGCGTCAATATAATCGATTACCGCCATGTGCCAGCTTCCTCCTCCGCATAGACGTGCCGCAGCGCCTCTTCGCCAGCCGGGAAGGCCGCCTGCTCGGCGTAGGCGAGCTCGCGATCCATCAACGATTTGATGTCCGCGGCGAGCTTCGCGTCCTCTTCCTCCGACCAGAGGCCGCATTCCATCAAATACGCCTTATAACGAGGCAGCGCGTCATTCTTCCAGTTCTTCTCCACTTCTTCCTTCGTCCGGTAGACCATATCGTTGTCCGAAGTCGAATGCGGAGTCAGCCGGTACATGACCGCTTCGATAAGGGTAGGACCTTCGCCCCGAAGCGCCCGATCGCGCGCCTCCTTGACGGCGCGGTACACCTCCAGCACGTCGCAGCCGTCGATGCGCACGCCCGGGAAGCCGTAGCCCAATGCCCGATCGCTGATGCGGCCCGCCACCTGCTTGTCCAGGGGAACGGAGATAGCATACTGGTTGTTCTCCACCATCACGATCATCGGCAGCTTATGCACGCCCGCGAAGTTGCAGCCCTCGTGGAAATCCCCCTGGTTGCTCGAGCCGTCGCCCAGCGTGACGAAGGAGACCGCTTCTTCGTTGCGCATCTTCGCCGCCAGCGCAATGCCTACGGCATGCGGAACTTGCGTCGCCACCGGACTCGATCCGGTTACGATGCGAAGACGCTTGCTGCCGAAATGGCCCGGCAGCTGCCGGCCGCCGCTGTTCGGATCCTCGGCCTTGGCAAAAATGGCCAGCATCAATTCTCGTATCGTCATACCGACGGACAGGACGAAGCCGTAATCGCGGTAGTAGGGCAAAAAATAGTCTTTTTCTTTATCCAATGCAAATGCCGCGCCGATCTGGGCAGCTTCCTGACCGATGCCGGACACGTGAAAATTGATTTTTCCCGCCCGCTGCAGCAGCAGCGCCCGTTCATCATACATGCGGGCAAGCCGCATCTTCCGGTACATGTCAATCGCCTGTTCATCCGAGAGCCCGAGGGACTCATGCCTCGTCTTCTGACGAGTATTCGCTTCCGGCGTCATGAAGCAGACCTCCTTCTACATTCAAGTCTGTCGCGAGTATAATACCTGGTACTAAGACTTGACTCTAAACATATTATACTCTCATCGTTCTGAAAAAGAAAACGTCAGCTATGGTCAAGCTTCCGCGCCCGGATGTGTCAGATATGAATCGCTTTGCCTTCTATGCCAAGCATCGCTTCGGTCATTATCTCGGAAAGCGACGGATGCGGCCGGTTCACCTGCCCCATCTCCCATGCGGTCGCGTTCAGCAGCATGGCTGCCGAAGCTTCCCCGATCAGCTCGGTCGCATGCGGCCCGACAATATGGACGCCGAGCAGATCGCGGGACCGTGCATCCGCAATCACCTTCGCGAACCCTTCCGGCTCTCCGTGCACCAATGACTTGCCGACCGCATGCAGCGGCACGCGGCTTACCTTCACGTCATGGCCGGCGGCTCTCGCTTCACGCTCCGTCCAGCCGATCGAGGCCGCTTCCGGACGCGAGTAGATCGCGCGCGGAATGTTCCGCGAGTCATAACCAACCGACGTATCGCCGCATAGATGGCGCACGGCGGTCAGCCCTTCGGCCGCCGCGGCATGGGCGAGCTGCAGGCCGCCGATCACGTCGCCAATCGCATAAATATGGGACTCGTTCGTCTGCATCCACTCGTTGACGCGGATGAACCCTTCCTCCGTCTCCAGGCCGACATTTTCCAAACCGATATTCTCGATATTGGCCTGTCTTCCTATAGATACGAGCAGCTTGTCCGCTTTTATGCTTACGCTCTCCCCGTTTTCTTCAAGGATGAGATGAACTTCTCCCCGCTCTTCATCTTTATGTATTGCCTCCGGCTGAAGCGCCGCCTTCGTATGGAAGCGGACGCCCCGCTTCGCCAATTGCCGCTGGAGCTCGCGCGCCGTATCTTCCTCTTCCATCGGGACAATCCGTTCTCCCGCTTCGATCACATCGACCTCCACGCCGAAGTCGGTCAGCATCGATGCCCATTCGACGCCGATGACGCCGCCTCCCAAAATGGCGACGCGCTCCGGAAGCCGCTCCCATTCGAGCGCCTGATCCGTCGTAACGATGAGTTCTCCGTCGGCTTCCAGTCCCGGCAGCATCCGCGGACGGGATCCGGTCGCGATAATGAGATGCTTCGGCACAATCGTATCGGCCTCCTTGTCCGGGTACTCGACCGCCACCGAGCCGCTCTTCGGCGAAAAAATCGACGGCCCCATGACCCGCCCGGTGCCGTAAATCACTTCAATCGCATGCTTCCGCATCAGCAGCGAGACCCCTTGATGCAGCTTCTCGACGACGTCCCGCTTGCGGGCCTGGACACGGTCGAAGCGAAGCTTCACGCCCTCGACCTCGATGCCGTAGGCCGAGCCGTTCACCGCCTCCCGATACACTTCCGCGCTGCGCAGCAGCGCCTTGCTCGGAATGCACCCGCGGTGCAGGCAGGTTCCGCCCAGCTTCTCCCGTTCAATGACGACGACCGATTTGCCGGCTTGCGCCGCGGCGATGGCCGCGATATACCCGCCCGTTCCTCCGCCCAAAATGGCTACATCGACTTGCTTTGTCATACCAAGCACTCCTTTATCGTCCGAATCCAATGGTTCTATTGTACTCCCTTTTTCCGGCGCCGCCAAACCTGAATCTGTCAGGCGCCCGCGTTCCAGGGCGCGATCCGAATAGACAATCCCCCGTTTTCCAGGTAAGATGAAATGTAGGTAATAATGAACATATTCCGACAGGTGATCAATTCATGAGACAGGATACGCATGTGATAACCCGCTTTATTGCCATATTGCTGCTCGTCATTCCGGGCCTGCTAGCGACCTTCGGCTTTCTGACGATGAAGAACGTCATCTTCGATTACATCGCCGACCATGGGAATGACTGCCTCGCCGCTCCATCCTTCGGCTGGCTTC
The DNA here is from genome assembly GCF_015845845.1 of Paenibacillus dendritiformis. Taxonomy (GTDB): domain Bacteria; phylum Bacillota; class Bacilli; order Paenibacillales; family Paenibacillaceae; genus Paenibacillus_B; species Paenibacillus_B dendritiformis_C. The sequence continues at coordinate 56,260 of NZ_LDIG01000151.1, read as the reverse complement.
CTTTCCTTGGAGGCTTCGCCATGTTCGCCATCGGAGTCGCCTTTATCGGCGGCTGGGTATTCTACCGCGACCGCAAGCGGAATTATGTCGCTCCCCGCTTCCGCAAAAAGAAGGGTCCGCGGCCGGCCTCGTTCAAGCCGATGATCCAGCAGCAGGCCGATGCCCGCGACAATTCATCTTCCGACCCGCCTGCCTCTTCATAGCACAAAACGGTCTCCCCGCCCTTCCGGACGGTCGGAGACCGTTTTTGCTTTTCCTCTATTTATCATCGGACCGGTCTTGATTCAGCTTGGCGCGAAGCCGCGCCAATTCCTTCTCTACCTGCTCCTGCCGGCTCCATTCCTTCGCTTCGCCTTCGGCTGCCGCCTCTTCCCGCTGCGCCCCTCCATCGGGCTCGCCCGAGTCAGCATCCCGAGGCGCCGCGCGTTCTTCGGATGACTGCTCCTTCTCCGGCTCCGCCACGGCATCCGCCCGAATGATCAACTGCGATCCGTCCTGGAACTCCATCGTGCGGCAAACGGGCGGATTCTCTTCCGCATCCTCCTTCGTCTCCTTCGGGTCAGCCGTTCCCGCGTAAGGCAGCATGCGCTCCGGGATCGTGATGACGTTGCGGGTGCCGCTTATTTTCTCATAAAAAAGACGCTTATCCCGGCGGAAAATATGCAGCAGCACATGCAGGCCGACGAATGCATTGAAGACGAGCCATAAAATGATGACGATCGGCGCGAAGCCGCCCAGTTCGACGAGATAGCCGGAATTCAGCACGTAGAAAAACACATAATTGATCCCGCCAATGCCGAAATACAGCAAGCCGTACCGGATGAGCAGACCTTTGAAAGAAAGTTTGTTCGTCCGCACCGGATCCGCCGCCAAGCGGTCCTCGATCAGATGAATGCGCGTCACCCATTTGCCAAATGTCTTCCCTTCCGTCCACAGCGGCATCAGCATGAAATAAACAAAAATCGTGGCCGCCAGCACCCATCCGTTGGACTGCAAATAATTCAGGAAGCGATCCACGTCATTGCCGTTGGCCGCGACCATAAATATGGCGATAATCCAGTAAATAAAGCCGATGCACAAATAGTCGAGCCACAGCGCGATGGCCCGGCGAATGAAGCCGACCGGCCTGCGCGTCAGATCCACGTCCGCATCCAGTTGGCTGCTGTGCGGCAGGAAATACGTAATCAAGGGAGCCAGCAAAAATCCAAGCATCCCGCCGACCGTATTGAGAAGCAAATCATCGACATCGAACAGCCGGTATGGGCATGCATACAGCCCGTACAAGCCCGTGCGCTGCGTCGTCTCGAAGAAGAGGGACACGATAAAGGCAATGAGCGTCGTCCCGAGGAACGATTTCCGGAAATAATAACGCAAATATACCCCGAGCGGCAGCGTTAGAGCGACGTTGAAGGCCGCCTGCCAAAATGCCCGCTCCCCTAATATCTGCACATAGGTCGAAGGCTGTGACCAGACGACATTCGTCTCCTTCATAATGTCACGGATGAATGTAAATGGAATCCACTGCGAAAATACCCCGCTGCCGCCAGGCACGCAGTTGTCGCGATTGGCCGGCAGCGGCAGAATGACGAGATAGTATGCGGAAATAAAATACAGCAGCATCGAGTACAGCACCACTGACCGTACCTTATTCACATAGCCGTATTTGCGGTACTGCACGATTAAAAACGGGAGCGTCAGAAAAAACGCCGCGATCGGAAACGTAATCAACGCGATTTTGATCGGAAATAAATAAGCATTCATCGTTGCTGGCTACCCCTTTATTGCACAGTCATGTTTTGTATGTATATAGCGGATGGCTGCCGCACACGGAAGTCTTATTTTCGACGCAGACGTATACGGCTATTCCTTCAACGCTCGTCTATTTTACCGTATTTCGCCGAATTCTCCAATAAAAATCGTGCAGCGCACATCCCATCCCGGCGAACCGGATTGATTTCCAAAACCTGGCCATTCAAAATTTATTCTTATTTTATAGCCCTTTATCGTCATGCTTTTCCGTGAACAGCCTGATAAAATGGCAGCATGCAACAGCCAAATGGGATAAAGGAGGAATCAAAGAGCCGTGATTCATGTAGGAATTTTGCTGTATAACGACGTAGAGGTACTTGATTTTGCAGGGCCATTTGAAGTATTCGCCGTAACGGAGCATTCGACTAACCCTGCAGCCAGACCTTTTCTCGTCCAAACCGTGTCAGAAGACGGCAAGCTGGTAATCGCGCGGAACGGCTTGAAAGTACAGCCCGATTACAGCTATGACAATGCGCCTCGCTTCGATATTCTCATCGTGCCCGGCGGACCGGGAAGCCGGACGGAAATGTACAACAAGACGACGACTCAATGGGTGAAGAGCCGCATGGATGAAGTAAACATCATGGCCTCCGTCTGCACCGGAGCCTTAATCTTGGCCGAAGCCGGATTGCTCGACGGCAAGACCGTAACCACCCATTGTAATTCCTACGATCGCTTGGAAAAGGACTACCCTAACCTGACGGTAAAGCGGGACGTGAAATATGTCGATGAAGGCAATATCGTCACATCCCGCGGCATCTCGGCGGGCATCAATATGTCCTTCCATCTCGTCAGCCGGCTGCTGGACCGGGACGTTGCCGAACGCACGGCCAAAAGAATGGAATATGACATCGATTTATCGAATGAGCCGGAAAAAACATCGTAAAGCAGCTCTAACTTGATGAGGTTAAAACAGAGACATGCCAGAATCACCCCTGCTCATCGCTCGCATTGAAATGGGGTCAACACCGCACGACTTTTGGATTTCGGTTACATAATGGAAAAAGCCCCCGGCGGGATATTCCGCTTGTGGGGCTTTGCCTTCACAGCATGCTTATATTCATGAAGCGCAACTCCCTGGAGGCCAAATAAGGTCATCCCCCCTCACCTTATTCGCACTCTCCCCATCAGTCAGGACAGACGCATATGGGTTTATCCCGCCTTATAATCATTCTCCCCATGCTTCAGGAGCGCAGATACGTATGAGAGGCGACGAATATCAGTTAAATCCCGTATTATTCAACAGGGCCTTTTTCGTATGACTTGCGGTCGGTTACGCCAAGATACGATTTCAATCCATCTTGAAGTATTCGCGAGAAATTAACATTCGCCTCTTCCGCAGCGTCGTTAAGTGATTATATATTTAATCCAGTACAGCCGGAATAATGCCTTCCTTAATCAGTGTCCAACGATCACGCGGATTCATGCTGAATTCGGATGCAATGGCAACGACCAGTTCCTTTTCCGGAATGCAGCAAATGACATTACCGCCATCGCCTAGTGCCGAGTAGGCAAAAACTCCGTCCTCTTCGCGCAACCACCATAGATAACCGTAATGATTGGGGTTCATCTCCGTTGACTGGTCAATCCATGTCCCGGAAATCACCTGATGATGGTCCCACATGCCACGGTTCAGATACAAAACGCCAAACCGTGCCATATCCCGGGGAGTTAACGTAAGTCCCCACCCTCCCGTGGAGTTGCCATGAGGATCCGTAACCCATCCTTTCACGTTTTTCCCGAATAAGTCGTCAAAGCCGAATGATTTCATTTCGAAATTCGGGATTTCTCTCATGCCGATCGGCTTAAATAAACGCTCGTTGGCAAACTCGCGGGCGCTTTTTCCTGTGCTGCGAGTGATAATGGCTGACAGCAGGTGCGCCCCGGCGGTAGAATATTTGAAAGCTCCGATACTCCCTTTTTGGCCCAGCATATCCAGTGTGTACTTTACCCAATCGGGCTGCATGCACAGCTTGTCAGCGTCCATTTCCAAAGCTGCAAGGTCTGCGGCTTGCCATTCTGTCGTTGGCCAGTAACTTCTTTGCATGATAGGTACCTCTCTACAAGACGTTATTTTTTCTTTACAGGAAAATATACCTCGGTAACGATGTCTTCAGGAACGGCCGCTTGATTGGGGTCGGTTATATACACTTCATAGGGTGACTTCACCAATTCATAGCCTTCATTTTCTATCCATTCCCTCAGTCTGGCATATACCGATGTCAATTCGGAATATGAACCGTGCAGCACAGATTTCGCACAGAGGCCTCCGGGCACATGCCTCGTTCCCTTTACCGCTTCCGCTACCGGGATGGCAAACTCTGTGTCGTTGCCGGCCGGATTGTATTCCGGGCTGTGATAAATCGTCATCGGCGCACCAAGCAGGGTGAGTGTTTCAGTAGCAATCTTTGCATAGAGCACGCTAAAATACGTTCCATAGCCTGCAGCATAATCATCACTGCTCATCAACTGCCGGATAGAAAGGATATTCATTGGCGGCGTTTCAACAAGCTGCACCTCTATATGGTCAAGATGTGCCATCATTGGCATGCCCTTCTCCAAATTCGAAATATCACGGTTCATTTGATTTAGGGCATACGCGAAAGCATCTATCTTTTCCTGTACTTCCCTTCGCTTGCGGTTCAGGGCAGGACGAAGCTTCTCTTCGGATTGATCCTCTTCCCAATCCAAAATGTCTTTAATTTCTTCCAGAGAAAAATAATAAGATTTCAAACGGTTAATCAGGGGCATCTTTTTGAGCTGCTTGATCGAATAATACCGATAACCGTTTTCCGGATTAATCTCATCAGGATGGATGAGTCCGATCTCATCATAATAGCGAAGCGTTTTTGTAGACACGCCACATATCTTTGAGAATTCTCCAATCGATAACACGAGGTCACCTCCATTCTTCGATTTTTACGGACGAAATATTTTACATATCAATCTTTGTTCCATTTCACTGTACGCTTTACCCTACGGGCAAAGTAAACGACAAAATAAAAAAAGTTAAGTCAGGCCCTCTTCGGAAGACATTGCAAAGACTCATAAAAATGCACCCCCTAGAATTCATCGGACCTAGGGGGTCCAATGTCTACTCTAAGAAGTGCATTTGATCAACTTCGGGTTCTTTAATACGCGATTATTATTTTATCATCCATTGAATATACCTAGAATCGCAGCGCCGTATTTCTCCATTTTCGCTTTTCCAAAGCCTTTAACAGCGAGTAATTCTTCCTCTGTTCTTGGATATTTAGCTATCATATCTTCCATCTCATTATTATTGAAGATGTAGTATGCCTTGATGTTCTCTGCTCTTGAAGTTTGGAGTCTATATGTTGTTAATTCCTCACGGAGCTGAGCTTCATCCTTTTTTTGAAAATCATCATTTGCAAGCTGATACTTCTCGACTAAATCTATATTCAATGGTGTGTTCAACTTGACTAGCAAATTTGCAATATTATACAGGTCCTTTTCAGGTAAGCTATATGTATTTGCTTTATCATTCAGATATCTTCCCAGTGTTACTTTGATTTGGTCGTATTTGATGATGGATTTTTCTATTTCTTCAGGGCATCTATACTTGTTGATTATGGTTTTGGGATTAGCCATTACGACGAGCGATAAGATTGGCATATTATTAATTTTCAGTTCTTTTGCCAAAACATATTTGATGATATCGATGTGCCTCGCATTTTGAGTAATAGGACTATAAATTCCCTCTTTGTATTCTTTTCCAAACCTATTCTTCAATGTTCTTACAAAGTTACCATCCTGGTCGATAGTGATATTCCCGCTTAACTTCTTGGTTTCTAAAATACATGTGAACTTATTGGAAATGACGACGAAATCAAGCTGAGCAACATAATCTTCATACACTACCCTAACATCATGTAAACATAATATGGGCAGGAACGAATTTTTTAGTTCGAAGTAAACATTATTTTCACCATCAAGTCCATATTTAAGATATTTAATATCCCTCTCAATGTTATCTTTCTTTTCCCCATCTACAACCTTAGTAAGGAGTTCATTAAGGGCGGACAGTTGATGATTATCTTTTGAAAAGTCCTTGATGAAAATCGGGTTTTGGATTGTCCTTTTTTGTCCGAATAATTGTTTGAAAATAGACATGTACAATTCCCCTTGACAATTTTGTTATTTAATTAGGAGATTAGTAGAAGCGTCGGGACTGGATAGTAAGATTATACCATAGACCCACTTAATTTGGTTAGCATTTCTATATTACATAAGCCTGAGGTACTATATTTTCCTCACTTTTCGATCAAAGCCATCTTTGGAGAAAAATAGTGAAACCGAAGCTTTTTCATTACCCATTACGTGCGGGTATTAAGGGAACCAACCTGAGTTATTTGGATTGGCTGGGGACTAAAAACAACAAAATACCACTCCTTTATTGGTTTGTAGGAACCCAATAAACAAGTGGTATTTGTTGTAGCTATCCATTAAATATTTGCTAAATCAAATCAGCCATTTTCGGATAGTTATGGCCATTCCTGCCATAGGCCTTGGCATGGTATAACTCACACCGCTAATCCTTTCACGACACCTTATGCTCAATCCGCAGCTTATCTGCGACCATCGCGATGAACTCGCTGTTCGTCGGCTTCGACTTGCTGATATTGATGGTGTAGCCGAACAGGCGGCTGATGCTGTCGATGTTGCCGCGGGTCCAGGCCACCTCGATGGCATGGCGAATCGCGCGCTCGACGCGGCTCGGCGTCGTTTTGTATTTCTCGGCAATGGCCGGATAGAGCGTTTTCGTGATCGAGCCGAGAATTTCGATGTTGTTATACACCATCGTAATCGCTTCGCGCAAGTACTGATATCCTTTAATATGCGCCGGAACGCCGATTTCATGTATGATGGACGTAATATTTGCATCCAAATTCTTGGTCTTGCCCAATTGGACGACATTCGACTTGGAGGAGGTCATGTAGCTGCCGGCACTGGAGCTGCCGACGGACGGAGTCGAAGCGACGCCAGCCAACTGCCGGATGCGGTTCGCCAGGATATCCATGTCGAACGGCTTCAGGATATAATAGGACGCGCCGAGCTGCACGGCACGCTGCGTAATGCTCTCCTGGCCGAATGCGGTCAGCATGATGATCTTCGGTTGCGGGGACAGATTCATACTGCGTAAACGTTCTAACACGCCCAGACCGTCCAGGTGAGGCATAATAATATCGAGAATGAGCACATCAGGCACCGCTCTCGTCTGTTCCAGGAATTGAAGCACCTCTTCGCCATTGTAGGCGACACCGGTGACAACCATGTCTTCCTGTTCTGATAAAAAATCAGCTAATAAGTTCGTGAATTCTCGGTTGTCATCCGCTAACAGTATTTCGATCTTTTGCAACTTCTGATCCTCCCTTGTCAAAGTTTAGCATTCCCGAGCATTGATGTCGTTGGCTTTCCTCTACAAGAATAACTTATTCGACACCAATAATGAAATTCCTTCTGTCGAAAACTTTTTTTCTTTATTTTTTTAGGAACATGATTTATAATGTATAGTTATTCATTTTTTCTACATCATTCGCATTCCTTCGACACGCAAAAGGCGAATCAGCGCAGAAAAAAGAAGGCTCACGCAGCGTGTGAGCCTTCTCTGCTGGAGGTCGGGGGCGGCGAGAGCACCACGCCCGCATCCTGCAGCATCCATTCAATGAAGCAACCGTAGCCGGAGCTCGGATCATTGACGAACACGTGAGTAACCGCGCCAATGAGCTTGCCATTCTGTATGATGGGACTTCCGCTCATCCCTTGGACAATGCCCCCGGTCTTTTGCAGCAATCTAGGGTCTGTAATGCGGATGACCATCCCTTTGGTGGCCGGTGACGTCTGCTTCGTCACATGAACCACTTCCAGCTTGAATCGTTCCACCTGCTGGCCGTTGACGACCGTAAGCATTTCGGCGGGGCCCTCCTGCACTTCCTCGCTGAAAGCGACAGGAATCGGCTCCTTGTACAGACTGTGCTCCGGTTGATTCGTCATTTTGCCAAAAATGCCAAACGGTGTATTGCGTTCAATGTTTCCCAAGACGCGGCCTTCCTTGAGGAAATGAGCCCGCTTCTCGCCAGGCTCCCCATTCTGGCTTTTGGAGATGGAAGTTACATTGGACTGAACAATTTCGCCCTGGCCTACCGTGATGGGGGTCTGGGTATCCATGTCGGTAATCACATGGCCCAGCGCGCCATACACCCCTTGATCGGGAGCATAAAACGTAAGCGTCCCTACGCCCGCGGCGGAATCCCGGATATATAACCCGAGCCGCCAGGTCTTGTCCTCCACATCATAGGCCGGCTTCAGCTTCGTCTTAATCTCGGTATCGCCCCGCTGAATGACCAATTCAATCGCCTGCTTCTTCTCGCCGGCTTCGCGAACGATATCCGCCACCTTGGTCACATCGTTAAGGCGGGTCCCGTTCATGCTCATAATCATGTCGCCTAACCGGACGCCTGCTTCTTCACCCGGCGATATTTTGCGCTCAGGTCCGACATGAACAAGATGGTGCCCGACGACGAGAATCCCGGACGATTTGACCTTGACGCCGATCGTTTGTCCCCCGGGGACGACCCGCAGGTTAGGAACGACATTCACCTTCAACGTCTTCAACGGAATGCCGCCGAACAGCTTCAGCTTCAATTCAGCCTGCCCGGTCTGGGAGGACTGGAGCGAGATCGGCTTCTGCAGCGATAAGCGGAAAGAGGGCTCGCTCTGCCCGTTCACCTTCAGAATATCGGGCCGATCCACGGTGGCCTGCGCTTGCACAGGCATGACCAGATTCAGTTCCTTGTGTTCTCCTTCAAAAAGGCGCAGATGATTCGGCAAAGCCGCGTAGGTGCGGAAAGGGGCTATGGTGCAGCATAAACAAACAATAATGGCTAGCATAAGACCGAGCAGCCGTTTTGCGTTGGGGTTCAAAGGTGTCACACTCCTTTGTTGACGGAAGCTTTGACGAAAAAGGGCGTGCCCGTTTCGTAACATTAAGGTAACCTTGACCCCAGCGTTTTATGAGTGAAAATCATTCCTCAAGCCCTTGAATTACGCACCTTTTTGACGTTCAGCCAACTTCAGCATTTCTTGAGCATGATGCAGGGTTCTTTCCGTTACTTCCACGCCGCCAAGCATGCGCGCCAGTTCGGCAACACGTCCTTGTTCCTGCAATTCCGTTACCTGGGTCGATGTGCGCTCGTCCCGAACGAGCTTCTCTATGTAGTAATGATGATCCGCCATGCAGGCCACTTGCGGGAGATGGGTAATCGCGAACACTTGCCCGCTCCGGGACACTTCGGCCAGCTTCTCCGCAATCGCTTGTGCCGCCCGGCCGCTTACTCCGGTATCCACTTCATCGAACACGAGCACCGGAATGCGATCCATCTCGGCAAATATTGTCTTCAATGCGAGCATAATCCGCGACAACTCCCCGCCGGATGCGATCTTGTGCAATGGCCGCAGCGGTTCGCCCGGATTCGGCGAAATCAAAAATTCCGCATCGTCCCAACCGTTCTTTGTGAACCGGACGTTCACTCCGTTCACGTCGAAGCCTTGTCCGTCCTGTAGCCGTTCGAGACGGACATCGAGACGGGTTCGTTCCATATGAAGATGCTGAAGCTGCTTCTCGATCCGCTTCGTCAGCTTATCGGCCAATTCCCGTCTGGCATCGCTTAATGCCTGCGCCCGCTTGGCCAGCTTCGCCAGCCGTTCTTCGCTTTCCTTCTCCAGCGCGGCAATCCGCTCATCCTTGTGCTCGATTTTGTCCGCCTCGGCCTGTATCCGTTCGCCATAAGCGATCATTTCTTCCACGGTCGCCCCATATTTCCGCTTCAATCCATTCAACTGCTCCAGCCGATCCTCGATCTGTTCCAGCCGCTCCGGATTGAATTCGATGTTCTCCCGGTAGTCGCGCAGCTGGTATGCCGCATCCTCCAATTGATAGTAGGCGGTCTGAAGCTGTTCCACCATCGGCTGGAACTTGGCCGGATCATACGGCATCACGTCTTCCAGCTTCGCGATAGCCACGCTGACCGCATCCATCGCGCCTTGTCCATACAACCGCTCATATGCGTGATTGACGTGATCCATCAGCTTCTCGGCATTTGCTAGTTTGCGCTTTTCTTCCGCCAATAATTCATCCTCGCCTACCTGGAGGCCGGCATTGTGAAGCTCTTCAATCTGAAAACGGTACAGATCAAGCATCTGATAAGCTTGCTGGCTCGTCTGCTTCAACTGACTCAGCTCATGCTGCAGCGCCATGAAGCAGCCGAATTCTTCGCGGTACCGCTTTTTGAGCGCAGCCAGCTCTTCCCCGCCGTATGCATCAAGCCAGTCCAGATGCCGTTCTACCTTGAGAAGGGATTGATGCTCGTGCTGGCCGTGGATATTGATAAGCAGCTCCCCCACTTCGCGCAGCATCGTCAGATTGACCATCTGGCCGTTGATGCGGCACATGCTCTTGCCGTTGGCCGTTAATTCCCGGCGGATAATCAGCAATTCTTCCGCATCCGCCTGAATGCCCAGCTTCGCGATCGCTTCCCAGGCCGGATGGTCGGCGGGCAGATCGAAGGATGCCTCCACTTCCGCCCGATCGCAGCCATAGCGCACGAATTCCGAGGAACCGCGGGCTCCCCCGATCAATCCGAGCGCATCGATAATGATCGATTTACCGGCGCCCGTCTCCCCGGTCAGCACATGAAAGCCTTGATGAAACTGGAGCTGAACGGATTCAATGACCGCCAGATTCGTTATGGATAATGCGATTAACATGGACTCCCCTCCCAGGATGCCGTTTACGAAATATACTCTTCAATTTGCGCTACGACTTGATCGCTTTCCTTCTTGGTCCGGCAAATGATAAGTATTGTGTCGTCTCCGCAGACGGTGCCCATAATCTCCGGCCACTCGATGTTATCCATCAGTACGGCAATGGCATTCGCCGTGCCCGGCAGACATTTAATTACGACCAGATTTTCCGTGCTGTCGATGCTGATGAAGTTATCGAGCAGCGACCGTTTCAGTTTTTGGGCCGGATTGAAGCGCTGATCGACCGGCAGCGAGTATTTATACCGCCCGTCTTTCATCGGAACTTTGATTAAATGCAGCTCCTTCATGTCCCTGGATACGGTAGCCTGCGTCACGTGGTAGCCTGCGCTCCGTAAGGCATCGACTAATTCATCCTGGGTTTCGATCTCGTTGTTCATTATGATTTCCCTAATTTTGATATGTCGTTGACCTTTCATGTGAGCCCTCCGTTTTTGTTCCTTCTACTCTTGGCCTTTGGCCGCAGCAAGCGAGCCGGTTGTTGCTATTGTTAGGGTTGTTCCTATTGTTAGTATTGCCTTAATCGCCGTGGACATAGGCTTCCCCCCAGTCCATCCGAATCAGCCGGACCCGGCGTTCCAACATATCGACGACGAGCAGGCCGGCGCTGTCGGGATAGGCGGCGAAGTAAGGCATCCACTGCCGCTTCATGCCGCTGCCGTCCCAATCGAGCTGCATCCGTTCGCGTGCGATACGAACAATATACCATTGATTGTCGCGTTTCGCGATCATATCGATCCAGATGCGGGCATCGATGTCCTCTCCGTCCATCGTGAAGTGAAGGGGCATGCAGAACTTGCCGCCGATCAGCTCATACCCGGCATCCTCGACGAGCTGTATCGCCTCCTCATCTTCCGGAAACCGGTCGCTCAGGCAGACATCCTCCATCGGCTCGGGAGAATGGGCGTACCTCCGCACGCCGGAGCCGATCCAGATCAATATACCGATGAAAATCAATCCCATTACCCAGATATCGCTCAATGGAATCACCACCCCGCCATGATGGAAAGCGCACCGCCGGTGCCTGCCAATACATAAAGAAAGCTCATCCGTCGGATGTCTGTCCCGGATGAGCTTCAGCGGATGGAATCGAACTAAGAGGTCGAGCGGAACGCCGAATTGGCTTCCTGGACGACCGCGTGAATCTGCTCGCGGGAGGCCGCAGGTTCCGGCGAGCCGCCTTCCGGCACGCTCCAATAAGCCAAAAACTCGATATTGCCTTCTCCTCCCGTAATGGGGGAATAGGTCAATCCTTCCAGGCGGAAGCCCAACGATGCGGCAAAGTCCAATATCTCCCTAAGCACCTGTTCATGCGTCCCCGGATCGCGGACGACGCCGGATTTGCCGACCTTCTCTCTTCCCGCCTCGAATTGAGGCTTGATCAGCGCGATGACCCGGCCCGGCTTGCCGATAAGCGCCTGAAGCGGCGGCAAAATCAGCTTCAGCGAGATAAAGGATACATCGATGGTCGCTGTATCCGGAACCGGTCCTTGCAGATGATCCGGCTCCGTATACCGGAAGTTGGTCCGCTCCATGACATGCACCCGCTCGTCATTGCGAAGCGACCAATCAAGCTGGTTATATCCGACATCGATGGCATATACGTAGCGCGCGCCATGCTGAAGGGCGCAATCGGTAAAACCGCCTGTCGAAGCGCCGATATCCAGCATGACGGCATCCGTCATCGAGAGGCCGAAGTGGCGAATCGCCTTCTCCAGCTTCAAGCCGCCCCGGCTTACATAAGGATGGACCGCGCCCTTCACCGTAATCGTTCCGTCCCGGGGAACCTTCGTCCCCGCCTTCTCAATCCGTTCCTCGTTCACATATACCAAGCCGGCCATAATGGCGGCTTTCGCTTTTTCACGACTGTCGTAATAGGCCTGCTCCACGAGCAGAACATCTATCCGTTCCTTCGGTATGGACATGCTGTACTCCTGTCTGTCAATGGGTACTCGGGCTAGGCCCGGCTCATCCGGTTATCGCCATGGGCGAAGAGCATTGTATGCACTTCCTTTACCAGTTGTTCGGCCGTCAGGCCCGCCTCCTGGCGCTGCTCCTTGATGCTGCCGTGCTCCACGAAGCAATCCGGAACCCCGATAGGCTTCACCTTGACGCCGAATACATGATGCTGGGCATAATGCTCCATGATGGCGCTGCCCAGGCCGCCTGCCACGGATCCCTCCTCCAGCACGATCATCGGAAGCTGCTCTCTGGCGAGCATGGTCAGCATCGCCTCGTCGAGCGGCTTCATGAAGCGCGCGTTGATGACGCGCAATTGAATGCCTTCGCGCCGCAGCTGCTCCGCCGCTTCCTCGGCCACCTGAACCATCGGGCCGATCGCGAGCACGGCGGCATGATCGCCGGGGCGAACCACTTCCCATGTCCCGATCGGAATCGGAATCAGCTCGGCGTCCAGTTCGACGCCGACCCCGTTTACGCGGGGGTACCGCACCGCGATCGGTCCTTCGTCGTATTCGAGCGCGGTCTTCAGCATATGGCGCAGCTCGTTTTCATCCTTCGGCATCATCAGCACGATATTCGGAATATGGCGCATAAAAGCGATATCGTATACGCCTTGATGCGTCTCCCCGTCCGGTCCGACGAACCCTGCGCGATCGATGGCGAATATCACGTTCGCGCTCTGGCGGCAAATGTCATGCACCACCTGGTCGTACGCCCGCTGCAGGAAGGTGGAATAGACCGCAAATACCGGCTTCATCCCTTCCATAGCCAATGCGGCGCACATGGTGGCGGCATGCTGTTCGGCGATGCCGACATCGATCATGCGGCCCGGGAAGCGCTCCGCGAACCCGAGCAGTCCGGAACCTCCCGGCATGGCCGGCGTCACGGCCACGACGCGATCGTCCTGCTCCGCCAGCTCCACTAGCGTCTTGCCGAATACCTCGGTGTACATCGGATTGCCTACCGCCTTCAGCACTTGCCCGGATTCAATCTTGTACGGCGAGATGCCGTGCCATTTATGCGAATCGGCTTCCGCCGGCGTATATCCTTTGCCTTTGCGGGTAACGACATGAATAAGCACCGGGCCGTTCACTCGGCTCGCTTGCTGGAAAATATCGATCAGCTTGTCAATGTCATGCCCGTCGACAGGTCCGAAATATTTCAGCCCGAACTCTTCGAACAGCATGCCGGACACGACCAAATATTTGAAGCCGTCCTTCACCCGCTCCGCCGTCTTGGCCAGCTTGCCGCCAATCGCCGGAATCTTTTTGAGCAGCTGCTCCACTTCTTCTTTCGCTTTTAAATAGTTCCGATCGGAGCGTATTTTGCACAAATAATTATGTAGCGCTCCGACATTCGGGGCAATCGACATTTCGTTGTCGTTCAGCACGACCATCAGATTCTTCTTCTCATGCCCGATATGGTTGAGCGCCTCGAGCGCCATGCCTCCAGTCAGCGCGCCGTCGCCGATGACCGCGATGACTTTGTTGCTCTCGCCCTTGAAATCGCGGGAGAGCGCCATTCCCATCGCCGCGGACAGCGAGGTGCTGCTGTGCCCGGCTTCCCATACGTCATGCTCGCTCTCCGCGCGCTTGACGAAGCCGCACAGCCCCTTGTATTGGCGCAGCGTATCGAACCGGTCCTTGCGGCCGGTTAATATTTTATGAACGTATGCCTGATGGCCGACGTCGAATATCATTTTGTCCCGGGGACTGTCATATAAATAATGCAAGACAAGCGTAAGCTCGACGACGCCCAGGTTCGATGCCAGATGTCCTCCGGTCACCGCCAGCTTTTCAATGAGAAATTGTCGAATTTCTTCCGCCAGGATCGGCAGTTCTTCCTTCGTCAACCGCTTCAGATCGCTAGGTTGGTTAATCTGTTCGAGCAGCACGGGAATTCCCTCGCTTTCGTTGTTTCGATTTGCCGCGTTTTTTGGCGAACAGGCGGATATGCAGCTTGCTCTCCAAAAAATAGAAGCATTTGCCGATCAGCAACACAATCGGTGTGGAGTAATGAATCGCAAATGACTTCCCCAACGCTTTGCCTCCGACGGTTAATGCGGATACGAGGCCGGTGAAGGCAACGCTTACCGCCGTCGTCATCCATACGTTCTCCGCATTCATGGACCATAGCAAATTCGTCACTACGATCGCCGTGGCCGAACCGCTGATAACCCCTGTCATGTCACCAATCACGTCATTGCAGAAGTTCGAGAAACGATCCGCGTTGCGCACGATATAGATCGCTTGCTTGGCTCCGCGCACTCTCTCCGCCGCCATCGCGTGGAACGGAGTCTCTTTCGCGGCAGCCGCAGCTAAGCCCATAATATCAAAAAACACTCCAATAAGCACGAGCATCAACACGATCACCATACCGACGCCCCAGCCCGCTTTCCCCAGCATTGACGTGGAGGCAACAGACAATATGACGGCCATCGCGAAGGTGACGAAAAAAATGAATATGCTCCACTTGACGGAATGTTTGAATGAAAACTTCATTATCGTTGTCAACTCATCCTTTTATGAGATGTTCCCGCGAACGAACTCATTCTTATGTGTCTTGATAACCAAAGATGGTTGGAGTGGCAGCTTTCTGGATAAACGCTGTGGCTTAGGTCCAGTAGGTTTTCCCAGACGCCCGCCTCCCCGTCGCCGGACAGGCCGTTTCCAATTAAGGGCGTCTTGACGCCGTCGCCGGACATCAGACTGGATTACCACTTAGACCACACTATAATCCCCACAAAGCCTCACATTGTGAACAGTCTAGGAGTTTTCCTCGAGCAGCCCTGAACCGACCCTTAGCCTCTTTTGCAAATCAGATTTCAAGCGGCATCCGATAGGCAGGTCTTTGGCCGAAGACCGTCATATCTACACATCCGCTATCCCTGCAGACTCACTCAAGGCAGGCTACGCTACATACAAGCCACCTTGACGGAACGATCCGGCAAGCCGGAGAGCGTTCCGCGTGACTCGCAATATAGGTTCATACCCCAAGCCGTAATGCGGCGCGCGAGGACGCCGTACCACGCACTTGGGCCTCCGCGGAAGCGGGGTCAACGCCCACATGCCATTGTGGATCGCCCCACAACCTTAACTCCCAGCATCAGCCCACGACTGGGCGTCGCAAGCCAACACCAGGAACTTCATCGATGTGCCCTTTGGCGAATTTTTAGGCCCGCCTTCGGTGTCGGGAGGCCGACTAGAATACTGCACCACTCTATGTACGCTCTATTATATCACAAATCGGGAAAGCGAATCATGAAATATCATTTCCATGGAAGCCCCGCCCTGAAATGCCGCGGGTAACGTACCGGCGGCCGGATCAGAATTGGCGCTCCATTAAATAATCCGCCAGCTCGTACAGGCGCGCCGGATAAGGGAATCCGGCCTGCCGCACCGCTTGCTTCGCTTCCTCCGTCAGCCGGACGACCTCCCGCTTCGAAGCCTCGAGACCGATAAAATACGGATACGTTACCTTCCCGCTCTTCTCATCGCTCCCCTTCGGCTTGCCGAGCAGCGCTTCTTCGCCGGTGATATCCAGAATATCGTCCTGAATCTGGAAGGCGAGGCCAAGCTTCGTGCCGAATTCGGTCAACGCGTTCAACTGCGCTTCATTCGCCCCCGCCAGATGGGCGCCTGAGCGAAGCGCGAACACGATCAGATCGCTCGTCTTGTGAAAATGAATATATTCGAGCTGTTCCAGCGTCGTTATCCCCTGTTCTCCCAGCATATCTGCTGTCTGGCCCCCCACCATGCCCCGCATGCCGGCATAAACGGACAGCTCTTCGGTGATGGTCAGGGCGATCTCGGCCGGGATGCAGTGACGGCGCGCGCACTGCGCGACCGTGTAGAAGGCGTGCGTGAGGAGCGCATCCCCCGCCAATATGGCAAGGGCTTCCCCGAACACCTTATGGTTGGTCGGCTTGCCCCGGCGATAATCATCGTTATCCATCGCCGGGAGATCGTCATGAACGAGGGAGTAGGTATGTATCATCTCGATGGCGCAGGCCACCGGATCGGCGGCTTCCAGCGGGCCGCCCAGGCTCTCGCATGCGATGACAACACAGAGCGGCCGCAGGCGCTTGCCCCCGGCCATAAGCGAGTACAGCATCGATTCCTTCAATTCGGCAGGGACCTGCCAGCCGGCGGGGAATTGAGCCGGCAACAGCCGCTCAATCCGCGCGACGTGACGCTCGAGATAAGAAGCGAACGTTTCTTCCGCTCCGGCGCTATTCAATCCGATCACCCGCTTCTTCCGACGGGAACGGCTGCCGCTTCAGCTCGCCATTCTGCTCCGACAAGACCTCGATCTTGCGCTCAACCTGCTCCAATTTGCGGGCGCACAGACCGGACAGGCCCATCCCTTCCTGGAAAAGCTCGATTGCCTGCTCCAGCGGCACATCTCCGCTCTCCAACTGCTCGACGATATACTCCAGCTTCTCCATTGCGGTTTCGAAGCTCATTTCCTGATTGGTAGCTTTTTCTTGATTATCCATCGATCAATCGCTGTCTCCTTTCATCGACCAGACGTGGCAATCGAGCTGGCCGTCGTTCAGCTTCACGCGCACGACGTCTCCGAGCTGCACATCTTGAATCGTGCGGATTATGTTCTCTTCCCGCTCATCATACACGAGGCTGTAGCCGCGCGCCATAATCTTCAGCGGGCTCAGGGCGTCCAGATGCTTCAGATGCGCCCCTAGCTTCAGCCGCCGCTCATTCATCTGCATCGCCATCGCGCGGTGAAGCTGGCGTTCGATGCCGTTCAGCCGCTCCCGCGCGGAACGCACCTGATGCACCGGCGTCTGCTCCCGCAGGCGTCCGCGCAGCTCCCTCCACCGCTCGTCCGCTTCCTTGAAGCGGCTGCGCGACCGGTATGCGAGGCGCTCCCTCAGCCGTTCATACCGCTCCTGATGCTTCGCCGTCAGCAGTTCGGGCTTGCGAATCACGGGCGAGCGCTGGGCGCGCAGCAGCCGCTCCTGGCCCTGCTGCACCGTTCGCCGCATGCCGTGCCTCATCCGCTCCGCCAGATGCTGAAGATGCTGGCGCAGCTCCTCCTGATGCGTCACCGCCAATTCGGCGGCCGCCGTCGGCGTCGGCGCGCGCAGGTCGGCGACGAAGTCCGCAATCGTGAAATCCGTCTCATGCCCGACGGCTGAAATAATCGGAATGGCCGATTGAGCGATAGCGCGCGCCACGATTTCTTCGTTGAAGGCCCACAGCTCCTCTAGCGATCCGCCCCCGCGCCCCACGATCAGCACATCGGCTTCCCGGTGGCGATTCATCGCTTCAATGGCCGCCGCGATCGAGGCGGCCGCCTGGTTGCCCTGCACCAGCACTGGATAGAGAACCACATGGACGCCGGGCTGGCGCCGCCGCAGCGTAATGATAATATCGCGCACCGCGGCGCCCGTCTGCGACGTGATGACCCCGATTTTCTTCGGATAGCGGGGCAGCGGCCGCTTCCGCTCCGCCGCGAACAGCCCTTCCGCTCCCAAGCGCTCCTTCAACTGCTCGAACGCCACATACAAGCTTCCGATCCCGTCCGGCTGCATATGCTGCGCATAGAATTGATACTGGCCGTCGCGCTCATACACCGTTACGTTGCCGTGGGCGATGACGCGCGCCCCTTCCTTCGGCCGGAAGGGGAGACGTTGATTGTAGGATGCGAACATAATCGTCCGCAGGCGGCTGTCCGCATCCTTCAGCGTGAAATACATATGGCCGCTGGAATGGTGGGTGAAGTTCGAGATTTCGCCCCGCACCCAGACATCCTGCAGCCGGGCATCCCCATCCAGCTTCATTCGTATATAACGGTTCAGATCCTTAACGGACAGAACCCGTGTCTGATTCGCCATTCCGGCAGCCTCCTCCCCCCGAGACATCCTGCCATGTGAACGTTAACGGCTGCGGCCCGTGCGGCGGCTCCTGCCGCGACTCGTCCTCCGGTTCGCACCGCGACCCGCCGCACGGCTCCCGCCCTGCCGCCGGCTACGCCTGGGCCGAAGCCTTCGCCAAGCGGTGGAACCGTTCCGCCGACTTGAGCGTATTGGACATCAGCATCGTAATCGTCATCGGACCGACGCCGCGCGGCACCGGAGTAATCCAGGAGCACAGCTCCTTGACGTCGTCGGTATCGACATCGCCGACGAGCTTGCCGTTCTCCAGCCGGTTCATGCCGACATCGATCACAACGGCTCCCGGCTTAATAAAGGAACGGTTGACGAAATGCGCCTTGCCGATGGCGACGACGAGAATATCCGCCATTCGGGAGAGCTCTTCGATGTGCTGCGTGCGGGAATGGCACATCGTCACCGTCGCATGCTCGCGCTGCAGCAGCAGCGAGATCGGCTTGCCGACGATATTGCTGCGGCCGATGACGACGGCATGCTTGCCAGCAATCGGAATGTCGTTGCGCTTGAGCATTTCCATAATGCCCGCCGGCGTGCAGGGCAGAAGAGACTCGTCGCCAAGCACCATGTTCCCGACGCTGACCGGATGGAAGCCGTCGACATCCTTCTCGACCTCAATCGCGTCAATGACGGCCTTCTCGTCGATATGAGACGGCAGCGGGAGCTGGACGAGAATGCCGTGAATCGACGCTTGCCCGTTCAGACGGCCTACCAGCTCCAGAAGCTCTTCCTGGGAGGTCTGTTCCGCCAGACGGTGCACTTCCGAATAGAACCCCAATTCGAGACAGGCTTTATGCTTGCTGTTCACGTATACATGGGAAGCCGGGTCGTCGCCCACGATGATGACCGCCAATCCGGGGCGGGTTCCTTCCTCAATCAGCCGTGCCGCCTGCTGCTTGATTTCTTCGCGTATTGTCTGTGATAATGCTTGTCCATTCAAAAGTTGCGCTGTCATGGTCTCTCCTCCATTCGTTCATATAAGCTCGCCTAAGTTCGCCGGTTAGCCCCGCAATTCGCTCTCCATCGCGGTTCCACCCGCCGGATCATCGTCCTTGCGATGAGCGCTGTCGCCCGCGCTCACGCCCGCGTCCGCGTCCGTTCCGTCCTGCTGGCCGCTGCGATCGCGCAGCATCTGGCCGAGCACGCCGTTCACGAATTTGCCCGACTCCTCGGTTCCGAAATGCTTGGCCAAAATGATCGCCTCGTTGATGGCCACCTTCGGCGGCACATCGGTACGGAACGCCATCTCATAACAGGCGAGGCGCAGCACCTGGCGATCGACCCGCGACAGCCGGTCGACCTGCCAGCCCTTCAAATATCGGGCCAGGATCGCATCGATCTCATCCCGCTTCTTCCAGGTATCGCGAACCCATTCCAGCACGTGCTCATGCATCGCCCGCGCATGCTCCGGCTTCAGCCCGATTTCATTCTCTTCTTGATTCGATTCCGAAACGATCATGTCCACCGCTTGTTCAGGCGTCACGTCCGTCATTTCCAGCTGATACAAGCTTTGAACTGCCATCTCTCTGGCAATGCGTCTCTTCATGAAAAAAACTCCTCCTGCATCTATATAGCATCCGAATCGCCACTTCGCACTGCCGTCCGAAGATGGCTTACTTCTCTCTAGGCTTGCCAAGGCCCATCCGGAATCATGCCCAGTCCAAAAAATCCTATGACCGCCCCGATTGTTGCTCCGTCGGTAAGAGACCGGCGGTCAAGCAGTCGTTCGGAGCGTCCATAGGACTACTTAAACCTATCAAACCGTTCTGACAGCCATAATCCGATGCGCCGCCACGGGAACATGGGGCCCAGATTCAAATCTTTTTGCCTGCCTACATTGTATCCGATGAAGACGAGCAGCGCAAAAAATAACATATCCCAAAAGCCGGCGATCAAATAAATGACGCCGAAAAAGATTCCAGCCGCGATGCCGATGATGCGATTCCTGTGACTCTCCCACCATTCATTCCACATCCGGAAAGCTCACCACCTATTCAACTCGCGCTTTGAAGGTCTGCGTCTGGACCACATTCGCCACATACACCGATACGTATGAGACCGGAATCCCCGTAATTTGCTGCACATAATCGCGAACCTGGCGCTGGACCTCCTCCGTCAGCTCGGGAATCGACGTCTCGCCGTCTACGACCGTCCGGATCACAATATCCAGACCGGCATCGTTCGTGCGAATCCGGGCCTTCAGGTCCTTGACTCCGCGTACCCGGCCAGCCGCCTTAAGCGCCACATTCTCTATCGTCTCAATCGAGATCTTGATATCTCCAATCTCTGTCCGCTGATCGATCGAAGGCAGCGCCGCACGCTCTCTCCGGATAGACACATAGAAAAAACGGATGCTCAACAAAAACAAGACGGCGGCCGTCGCGATGACCGTCGACTGCAGCCAGAACGGCTCCGTCAGCTGTATCGGTTGGGCGATGAAGCCTGTAGCGGCAAGAATGACAGCTATGGCAATCGTGCCGATCGCGAAGCTGTATATAAACAGGAAGAACCTGTCCACAATTTTGCTCACGCTAGCCTGCCTCCTTTGAACAAATTCGTATTGAATGGCAGTAAACCCCCTCCAAGAGGGGGTTCCATTTCGATCTTATTTAACTCGCGCCGGATCCGTCTCTTCCACCTTCTCTTGCGCCTTGAAATGGACGTCATGCACATGCACGTTCACTTCCACGACATGAAGCCCGGTCATCATCTCGATCGAGCGCTTGACGTTCTGCTGAATCTCGCTGGCTACGGTAGGAATGCGATGACCGTACTCAATGATAATATTGACATCGACAGCCGCTTCGCGCTGCCCTACTTCCACCTTCACGCCTTTGGACAAGTTCTTCCGTCCGAGCATCTCAGCGATGCCGCCGGCGAATCCTCCGCTCATGCCTTCTACGCCTTCAACCTCGATCGTCGCGAGACCGGCGATAACTGCAATGACCTCCGGCGCAATCTGGATGTTGCCCAAATCCGTGCGCTCAAATTCCGATGCGATTGCCTGATTCATCCGTCACACTCTCCTCGTCTTTTTGTACTAGAGGCAGTTCCTGTCCATGATTAACCTAACTATACCATTTGCCCATGCACAAGACAAACGGGGCCGTTCAGACCAGGACTCCTAGACCTCGTGTTCTTCCAAAAACTTAATGTCAAAATCGCCCTTGATGAACTTCGGGTGCTCAAGCAGGCGGATATGGAACGGTATCGTCGTATGAATGCCCTCGATGGCGAATTCGGACAGCGCCCGCTTCATGCGGTCGATCGCCTCTTCGCGCGTCGGCGCCCACACAATGAGCTTGGCAATCATCGAATCATAATGCGGCGAGATCAGGAAGCCTGGATAGGCGGCGCTGTCGACGCGAACGCCAAATCCGCCCGGCGGCAGATAAAACCCGATCTGGCCGGCCGAAGGCATAAAATTGCGTGCCGGATCCTCCGCATTAATGCGGCACTCTATAGCCCATCCGTCAATGACGATATCCTCTTGACGGAAAGATAAAGGTTCGCCTTGAGCGACGCGAATCATCTCTTGAATGAGATCGATTCCCGTAATCATCTCCGTTACCGGATGCTCAACTTGAATCCGGGTATTCATTTCCATAAAGTAAAAGCTGCCGTCCGGCCCGAGCAGAAATTCCAACGTGCCTGCACCGGAATAATCGACAGCCAGCGCGGCGCGAACCGCCGCTTCTCCCATCCGCTCCCGGACTTCGGGCGTCAAGACCGGACACGGCGCTTCCTCGACCAGCTTCTGGCGGCGCCGCTGCACGGAACAGTCGCGCTCGCCCAAATGAACGGCATGGCCGTGCTTGTCGGCAATGATCTGAATCTCCACATGCTTCATTCCGGTTAAATACTTCTCCAGGTACACGCCCGCATTGCCGAACGCTTTCTCGGCTTCCTGCTGAGCGGCCGTCATCTGCTTGATCAAGGCTTCTTCGTCCTCCGCGATGCGGATTCCTTTGCCTCCGCCGCCCGCGGTAGCCTTGATAATGACAGGATATCCGATATCACGCGCTATCATAAGCGCCTGTTCCAAATCCTCGACCAGTCCGTCCGATCCGGGAATAACCGGAACGCCGGCGTCCTTCATCGTCTGCTTGGCGACGGATTTGTCGCCCATGCGCTCGATGGCGTCCGCGGACGGACCGATGAACGTAATGCCGCACGATTCGCAGATCTCCGCGAAGTCCGCGTTCTCCGCCAAGAACCCGTACCCCGGGTGCACGGCGTCGCATTCCGTCAACGTGGCGACACTCATCAGATTCGTAAAGTTCAAATAACTGTCCTTGGACGCGGTGGGCCCGATGCAATAAGCTTCGTCGGCAAGACGCACATGCAGCGCTTCCCTGTCCGCCTCCGAATAGACGGCGACCGTCGCGATACCAAGCTCGCGGCAGGCGCGAATGATGCGAACGGCTATCTCGCCGCGGTTAGCGATTAAAATCTTATGGAACTTCATCCTTGGACCTCCTTGGCTGGGCATCGTAATGGAATGACGGAATACGTCATTCTGGCTTCACCAGGAATAAAGGCTGGCCGAATTCGACCAATTGGCCGTTCGTTGCTAGCACCTCGACAATCTCGCCCTTGACCTCGGCTTCCAGCTCGTTCATCAATTTCATCGCTTCCAGAATGCACACAACCGTTTTCTCGTTGATCTTGTCGCCCACCTTCACATACGGCGGCGATTCCGGCGAAGGCGCGCTGTAGAAGGTGCCGACCATCGGAGACACGATGCGGATCAAGCCCGCCTGCTCTTCCTTCTTCTCCGGCTGAGGCTCGGCCGCCGGGGCAGCCGCTTCCGACGGAACAGCAGCCGCTGCCGGGGCAGGCGCTGGATATGTAAGAGGCGCGGCCGATGTCTGCACATTGAACACCTCAGTCTTGCCGGGCTTCCGGATCGCGATGCGGCAGCCTTCGTTCTCTATTTCCAGTTCATGTACGGATGTCTGGTCCAGGAGCTTGATCAGTTCCTTGATTTCGCTAATTTTGAACAACTTGAATCACTCCTTGAGACGATATGTATGAGCAAGTAGATTATGTTAACAGGCGGACAATCTACGACGTATGTATTATATCATAATCGTCTCAAATGGAAAGAGCCCAGTTTTTAACCGGGCCTGTTCCGACAACGCCGCATTATTCCGTGACATACTGCACGCTTACCTTATCCTGCGTGATGTTCAGTTCTTTCATCATTTTCGAAATGATGTCCACCGCTTCGGACACTTCCATCTTGTCGCTCTGCACGACGACCGTGAACCGATCGTCTTCCTGGGTAATGACCGCGTTGTTGTAATCTTTCTGCAGCTCGGTTTCCAGATTGGAGATTTTGACCTCGCGTTCTTCCAACTGGTTCATATCTTCGTAGGCTTGCGCCAGCTTGTCGCCCGTCGTTTTGTCGTCGTTGATCATGCCCATCAGCTTTTCCAGCTCCTGCTGGTACTGCTCGTTGCGCTCCATCTGCTTCTGCTCGATCGTGCTGCGCTTCATGACGCCTTCGGCCACGACTTGATCCAGCATCGCCTGCTCCTTGGCCTCCGGAGTCGCCTCTGGCGCCGCCGCATCCTGACCCTGTCCGCCCTCGACGTTGCCCGTAGGGTCGGCCCCTTGCTCTCCTTGCATGCCTTGCTCTCCTTGCATACCTTGCTCCGAAGCGGGCTTTCCGTTCTCCGCCGCCTTGGCCTGCGCGTCCTTTCCGACGGACACCTCGGTGACTTCCACTTGCGGAAGCTGGGCGGCTTCCGTCGCATCGCCCTTCAACTGCTGCTGCTCGGCCGCCATTTCCGGGGCTTTCGGCGTGTCCTCCGTGAACAAATAATAAGCGGACAGCACCACCATCAAGCTAAGCATCGATACCAGCCATATCGTTTGTCTTTTCGTATTCATCGTCTTTTTCTCCTCCTTCACGATTCATGCATTATGCAGGTTGATTTGCTACTCGGCGATTTTGCGCGGCACGACGGAGATTCGATAGGCCGGCACATTCAGCCCTTTCTCGACCGCATCGACGATGAGCGACTTGACGACGGCGTTTTCCGCTCCTTTGGCGACGACGACAACGCCCCGAACCTTTGGCTTGATGCGCTTGGTCACAATCGGCGTCTTGCCGTCGGAAGACTCGTACATCACAATCTCGCCGTCCCGGGTATGCTGCGTCGTATGCCGCTTGCCCCCGTTCGCATCGCTTTCGTCCGTCAACTGCTGATTGTCCTTGAAGTTGCGCTGGACGACAATCTCTTCCGTCGAGTCGATCGTGACCAACACATCGACTTGTCCCACCCCGACAATTTCCTCCAAAATCGACTTGACCCGGGCTTCGAATGTCATTTCCACCGACTCGAAGGAGCCCGGCGCGGCCGGTGTGCCGGACGCGTTCTGATCCGCGCCGTCAAAGACGCCTACCGCCGGCGGCTCACGGCCGACATTGCTTGTGCCCTTCGGCCATCCGCCGCCCCCGGACTGGAACGTGCCGTACAAGAGGAGCGCCGCGCCGGTCAAGCCGAGAAGAAGCAGCCAGCGGAACGCTTTGATCCGTTTGGAACCGTTCGAGCCCTTGCCGATCCACTGTTCAATCTGCTGCAACCATTTCGCCAACGCTATCGACCGCCTTTGCGTAGTATGGACCTGCTCTCACTTGTCCTATTTTCACCTATACGCGCGTGCGGCGATTTTATGACGGTTTGTCCGCATTTTTTTTTATGGCGGCGAGCTGCGTCTATCTTGCGGTTATCTTTTATAGGAGCCGGCCGGGAAGGCGTTCTCCGGCGACCACGACACCGCAATCTGCTCGGGCTTCACGAGCCAGGCGGAGGTCAGGGCCCCGACGGCGGCCGCCTCCATGCGCAGAAGCTCGCCGCTGCCCGCGCCGGAGACCGGCGCGTCTTCCGGCGTTTCCGGCAGCGAGCTGAGGCCCGCCTCGACTGGCTCGATTCGAACCGGCTCGATAGCCGCGACCGGGTTCGGCCCGGGCGGGCTGCCGCTGGCCGGGGCCCCCTCCCCGGCGGCCGGGACCTCCTCCAAGGTCAGCGCAATCCGCTGAATCGCCGGCTGCCCTTGCCTGGCGTCTTGCGTCAGCGTAACCTGCACGGCCGCCACCTGAACGGCCGTTCCCTCGCCGGAACCGGCAGCCCCCGCCTGGAGCAGCGCCCGGTTAATCTGCTCCTTCATGCTCGCTTCCATCTGCGCGCCGGCCAACCGGAGCGCCTCCTGCTCGCGAGCGCGGGCCAGGCGCTCCCCTTCCCGCCGGATCTGCTCCAGCGTCTTCCCTTCGGGACTGTCGGCGGGGGAAGTGGCCAGCAGCGTATCCCATTCGCGGGCAAGCTCTGCCGTCACATTGGAGTCGAACAGGCGCAGCACCGGAGAGAGCAGCGTGAGCAGAATAATCAGGCTGAGCATCAGCTTGACGTAGCGCTGCATCGAACGGTTCGGGAGCAGCAGGTCGATGAAGGCGGCCAGCAAAATCACCATGATGATTTCTTTGAGCCATTGACTGAACCATTGCATACTTCTGCCTCCCTTCTATCACGACTACCTCATCATGACCGCAACATTGCCTGCCGTCAGCAGTATCGTAATGGCCAGGAAGAACATCAGGCCGACGGCCGCGAGCGCCGCGAAGACGTAGATCATGCTTTTGCCGACCGTCTTGAGGCATTCGGCTGCCGGCGTGTCGCCAAGAGGCTGCATGATGGCGGAGGAGACGTTGTAGATGAGCGCCAGCGTCACGATTTTCAACGCCGGGAACGCGCAGATAAACAGCAGGATGATGACCCCGGTCAATCCGACCGCGTTCTTGACAAGCAGCGAGGCGGATATGACCGTATCGGCGGCATCCGAGAAGACGCGGCCGACGACAGGCACGAAATTGCCCGTAATATACTTCGCCGTCCGAACCGTCACCCCGTCGGTCACCGAGCTTGTGGCGCCCTGCACGGAGATGACGCCCAGGAAGACGGTCAGCAGCACGCCCAGCAGGCCGATGCTGATATTGCGCAGCAGATTGGCCAGTTGGGTGACTTTGTACTTGTCCGACAAGGCGCTGACAATGTGCAGCAGCGTCGAGAAGAACAGCAGCGGAAAGACGCCGGTATAGATTAGCGTTCCGATAAGATGCACCATGAAGACGATGAGCGGGTGCATGACCGAGACGGTAACGAGATTGCCCATCGAAGCAAGCAGCGTGAACAGAAGCGGCACCATCGCCATCATGAAATGAATCATGCTCGATATCGCTTCCTTCGCATACCCGATCGCCACATGGAAGCTGTTGATGGCCAAAATAATGATGACCATATAAGAGACGGCATAGGCGATCTTGCTGACGGCATTTCGTTCGAACGCCGATTGCAGCGTCTCCAGAACCATGCTGAAGACGGCTAAAATGACGATAGTCAGAATCAGCTTGCCGTTCAGGATCACTTCCTGCAGCAGGAACTTGCCGAGCGCCTGCAGCACCGCCCCGGTTGTGAGCTTCTCTCCCCCGGGCAGCAGCAGATCGGCAAAGTCGGGAAGCGAGTCTCTCGGAAAAAAGCCGCTGTATTTGCCCAGCAGTTCGTTCCAATAGCGCTCGACATCCCCTGTATCGAGCTTGTCCGCCTGCTCGCGGCCCCACTGTTCGGTCACCGCCTGTACGCGGGAATTCCCCGTGTCCCCCTGAGGGGACTCGGGGGAAGCATGCCCGGACCCGATGAAGGCGAACAGGAAGCACAGCAGTGCCGAGATCCAGATGCGCATCCTCTTCAGCGGCGGCTTGTCTATCCGTCGTAATCGATTCATTCCCTCTCCACCTTATGTTGGCAGCAATCTCATTACGGTCTCGATAATGACGCTGATGATCGGTACCGCCAGCACCATGATAAGGACCTTGCCCGCAAGCTCGATCTTCGAGGCGATGCCTTCCTGGCCGGCGTCCCGCACCACCTGGGCGCCGAATTCGGCGATATAGGCGATTCCGATAATCTTGAGAATCGTCTTCAGATACACCGGCTGAATCCCGGATCGATCCGCCAGATCCTCCAGCACGTGAATGACGATATCGATTTTGCCGATGAGAAAAATAAATATAATAACTCCGGTCACGGCCGAGATCAGAAAGGCGAACATCGGCTTCTGTTCTTTGACCACCAGCACAAGGATGGCGGCAATCAATCCGAGACCGACCACCTGTATGATTTCCACGGAAACCACCTACCCGGATACTGCGGCCGCGCCGCGCTAGTCAACTTCAGTCATTGGAACAAAAATATAGTCCGAATCTCTTGAAAAAGATGATCCAGCAGACGGACGACCATGAACAGGACAACGACGAAGCCGATGACCGTCACCCAGTGCGCCATGTCCTCTTTGCCCATTTGCTTGAGCACGGTATGTATCATGGCCACGATAATGCCGATCCCGGCGATTTGGAAAATGGCGCTGACATCCACATTCATTTCCTGGCACCTCAATACATCAAGATAACGGCCAACAAGCCGCTCAAAACGCCGAGACTGCGGCACATCGTGCCATACCGCTGGTATTCCTCGCGGGCCACGAATTCTTCCTGCTCCAGCTGCTTGATCGCATGGCGGATATGCTTGCGCTGATCGTCGCGATCGCTGATGCCGAGGCTATAGCCCAATTCGAGCAAAATGCGCAGGTCTTCGTTCGCCAGCGCCGTACTTCCGCGATGCCGCTCCCAGGACAACTGCCACGCTTCGCGTGCGGTGAGCGGGAGCGCATCCGCGGCGTCCATCGACTGCGCCGCATCGGCGAAGACGGCGCGCAGCGGAAGCGGCAGCTGACGGCTAATCTCGGCGAAGGCCGCAGCAAGCGGCGTATGACCGTACATGATGGCCGTCTCCAGCCGCTGAAGCGCATGGTTGAGCAGGCGGAGCTGCTTCGGCCGCGCTGCGTAGGAAGCGGACTTGAGCCAGCCGATGCTGGCTGCGGCGGCGATCAAGAGGGCCGATCCGAGGAGCTTGATAATTCCGGACGCCTCCCTTCCATCGGCAGCACGGGCTTCTGCAGCACTCTCCCTTTCTCGTCGTATACTTTGCGCTGCCATTCCCTTTTGGCCCGGCGGAGCGTGACAATGCGGCGGAAAGCCCCTTCCTCAAGCATCTGCCGGATGCCGGGGCGGCGCAGCAGGTCGTCCATATCCTCCGCATGGGCGGTGGCGATCAAGCGCACGCCCGCATGCATCGCCTCCCTCATCGCCAGCATGTCCTCCTCCCGTCCCATTTCATCGACGGCAAGCACGTCAGGCGACATCGAACGGATGAACATCATCATCCCTTCCGCCTTTGGGCACCCGTCCATCACATCGGTCCGATAGCCGAGATCATAGCTCGGCACCCCCTTGATGCACCCGGCAATCTCGGACCGCTCGTCGACGACCCCTACCTTGAGCGCCTTCCACCTCGCTTCGGGATGATGCCAGTTCCCGCTGCCGATCGCCCGCACCAGGTCGCGCAGCAGTGTCGTCTTGCCTTGCTGCGGAGGCGACACGATCAGCGTATGGTGAACATGCGCATGCTTGAAATCAAGCAGCAGCGGCATGACCGAAGCCGCGATGCCGTGCACCTCGCGCGCAATCCTCAGATTGAAGCCGGTAATCTCCCGCAGATGGCTTACCCGGCCTTGCGCGAGCACCGTGCGGCCAGCGAGGCCAATCCGGTGTCCGCCCGGAATCGTGACGAATCCGCGACGCAATTCTTCCTCCATCGTGTACAATGAATGATTCGTTATCAGATCGAGCAGCTGATGCCCATCCTCCCGGCTTGGGCGATAGGCAGCGTTCGGATTATCCGTACGCTCCCCCCGCTCCGTCACGAGCTGGAAGTCACCCATGACGCCGATTTCCAGCGGGCGTCCTACGCGGATACGAATCTCCTCCAGCTCCCGATATGTGCCGGCGGGCAGCCGCATCAGGATTGACTTGAGCATCGGCGGCAGCACCGCCGACCAGCTTAGCGCTTCCATTTGCATTCCCTCCCGTGTCATCATTCGACAGCCGGACAACCTGGGCTTGTATCCCTATATGTATGGCGCCGCGCCGCTTTTTATGCCCCCGCCGGGCCTGGCGCCCCGAATTGCCCGGTTCTTATTTCTTCAAAATGCCGATAAGCAGACAAGACACCCCGGCCGCAATCCAGGCCATTTTGCTCCAGTTCAGCTTGTCTGCGATGCCGATGAGACCGATGGTCGTCGTCGCGATGAGAACGAGCGGACCGACAAGCGCAAGCAGAGAATTGACGGCCAGCGCCTTCTCCGGCTCATTCAGCTTCAGCATAATGAGTGCCGCGGTAATTTCCAGGCAACCCGATATTATGCGGAGCCCTGACATGCTGGCGACAAATTTATCGACGGACAACTTCGCACCTCCTTTCGCTGCAAGGGAAACGTATGGCGGATACATACTTTCCTCTATCTCCGGACCCGCAGGCGTAATCCGTGCGGCCTGTCCTTTTCCGTATATTGACCATTGTATGCGCGGAGCCTTACCATTCATGCTCGTCCCTTCGATTCTTCGATCTTCGATTCCTTCGCCATCTTCTCCCCAAGCGCGGCCTTCCCGTCCCGGTAGGCACCTGTCAGCAGGCGGGAGCATATATTGCTTGCATGATTCGACTAATCTGGGGACATGAAGGGGATTATGTGATGAGTCTTTCCGAACCTCAAATCGAACAATGGCCTGGAGCCATGGTGGATCCGAGCGGAGTACGAACCCACAAGCCAAGAATAACCGGATTGACGATGGTAATGGATAAAGGCTTGGGAGCAAACGCATTTTCCGATCTGCTCTCTTCGGCTCATGAGCATATCGATATCATTAAGCTGGGCTTCGGCACGGCTGCGGTTACGCCGGCCCCGCTGTTGTTATGGAAGCTGGATATGGCGCGGCAGTATGGGATTACGGTGATGCCCGGGGGGACATTTCTCGAATACGCCGTCGCCAAAGGCATGGTCGAACCATTTTTTCATATGATGAAGGAAATGGGCTTTACTGGAATCGAAGTATCCGATGGAACGATTTCGATGCCTCGGGAGCGGCGCAATAACCTCATCCAGCGCGCTCGCGAGGAAGGATTCTTCGTCTGCTCCGAATACGGGAAGAAGGCGGCCGGCTCTACTTTCATTTGGGACGACGTTTTGGAAGCGTTCAATGAAGATATTGCCCATGGCGCCGAGTGGATGACGCTTGAAGGCAGAGAGTCGGGCGCAGGCGTTGGCGTATTCGACGAACGCGGAGGCTGCGATACGGAGATGGTGTCGATGATCGCCGAGGCGGTGCATTCCCCGCACCGGCTCATGTGGGAGGCTCCGCGGAAGGATCAGCAGACCGCCATTCTCCGTACGCTCGGTCCGCAAGCCAATCTCGGCAATATCGCGCCGGACGACATTATCGCTTGCGAGGCGCTGCGGCGGGGATTGCGTTCCGATACGATGGGCCATTTGCTGGACACGGTGAAGTAGAGCCGAATTCTAACGGCATCGCCAACGCGAAGCCGGAGGAAGAGTAAGGGGGGAGCAACTATGCAGGTCGATGTCATAGCTAGCGTCAATGAGGCAAGATCGGTTGAACTGGCGAACCGGACGGTCATCGTCATCGACGTGCTTCGGGCGACGAGCACCATCATTACGGCGCTGGCGCACGGGGCATCCGGCATCCTGCCGGTCGAGACGGTGCAGCAGGCCAAGCAGGCTGCCCGTGACGGGGACATTATGGGAGGCGAGCGCAATTGCAAAAAAATACCAGGCTTCGATGCCGGCAATTCTCCGTTCGAATATATGGGCGAGAGCGTATACGGGAAGCGCGTCGTGCTGACGACGTCGAACGGGACGCGGGCGATCCACAAGGCGTCGAAGGCCGACGTCATTTTGGCCGGCGCCTTCCTGAATGCGTCGGAATGCGCGCGCACCGCCTACCAGCTCCGGAAGGACATTGCGTTATTATGCGCCGGCATTCAGGATGAGTTCGCCTTCGAGGACGGCCTGTGCGCCGGTTTCATCCTCGCCGAGCTGTTCCGGCTTGCCAGCCAGGAACAGGATATGCGAACGAATGACCTCGGAAGCATTCTTGTCAGCGCCTATCGTCACCATGCGGGAGACATTACGGCCGCGCTGCTCGGCTGCTCCGGCGGGATGCGCCTTGCCAAGCTAGGATACGAGAAGGATGTCGAATATTGCGCCGGCATCGACACGGTGTCGGTCGTTCCGGTGTGGGTTCAGCAGATGATGCTCCCGTTCGCGACCTAGATCACGGCTGTTCATGGATGATAAGCAATAATCGTTGTTCTAAACGGAGAAGGCTTGTTCATACAGTAAATAGAGGATGTTCAATACGTCCCCTTTTGATCAATCGGACGGACAAACTTTCTTGTCGAGGAGCAATAATCATGAATGGCGAGTTGGTACTGGTTATACTCATTGTTGTCGGACTGGTCAGCCGTTCCCCGATCATTACGACGGCTGCATGCATCCTACTTATCGTCAAGCTTGTGCATCTGGAACGGTATCTGCCTGCCATCGAGCGGAGAGGGCTGGAACTGGGGCTGTTGTTCCTGACGATAGCCGTGCTTGTCCCCTTCGCCGCCGAGCGGATTACGGCCGAACATCTGTGGAGCACGCTCACATCCTGGCCGGGAATCATCGCGCTGGCCGGCGGGGCCATAGCCACGTCCATGAACGGCCGGGGCCTGGAACTGCTGAAAAACGATCCTCAGATGATCGTCGGCCTAGTTGCCGGCTCTCTGATCGGGATCGTTCTCTTGCGAGGCGTGCCCGTGGGACCGCTGATGGCGGCCGGAATAACGGCCTTGCTGTTGACCATTAGCCGTTGGATTATCGATAAGTTCTAGCCGCTTCCCCCGCCTCTTACTACACCCGCCTCTTACGACACATGACAACAAAGCCGGCCCTTGCGGACCGGCTTATCTTGTTCATATCTTCCTTTATGATCTTCTATTATCTTCGTTCTTTCGGTCCGCCGACGAACGCTTCCTCGATAGCATCCAGGCCGTATGAAGTATGAAGCGCAGTAATAATATCATTCAGCTTGGCGCTGGACACGACGCAGGAGACTTTGATCTCGGACGTGCTTACCATTTTTATGCTGACGCCCGTCTCCGAGATGACGCGGAACATTTGGGCCGCAACGCCAGGATGGCTGACCATGCCGGCGCCGACGATCGAGATTTTGACCAGGTCGGCTTCAGAGGTCACTTCGCGGTAAGGAACTTCGCTCCGGATGTTCTCGAGCACCTGAACAGCCCGGTCACGGTCATGCAGCGCCGTCGTGAACGAGAAATCGGCTTCCCCGTTCGTTACCCCGCTCTGAACGATGATGTCGACATCGATTTGCTCATCGGCGAGCGCGCCGAACATGCGGGCGAGCACCCCCGGAAGATCGGCTACGCCGAGAACACTGATGCGTGCCACATTTTTGTCATAGGCGATGCCGCTAACGACCACCCCTTGCTCCATCTTCGCTTCCTCCTTCACATAGGTCCCTTCATTGTAATTGAAGCTTGATCGCACGACGAGACAGACCTTATTATGCTTCGCATATTCTACAGCCCGGGGGTGAAGAACCGCCGCGCCAAGATTGGCGAGCTCCAGCATTTCATCGTAGGAGATCTCCTTCAGCTTGCGCGCACGGCGCACAATTCTCGGATCGGTAGAATAGATTCCGTCAACATCCGTATAGATTTCGCACACATCGGCTTCAATTGCCGCAGCGAGCGCGACCGCCGTCGTGTCGGATCCGCCGCGGCCGAGGGTCGTGATCTCTCCGTCATCGGTCATGCCTTGGAATCCGGCGACGATGACAATGTTCCCCGCTTGCAGCGCGGCATGCACACGCTCCGGAACAATGTCCCTGATTCGCGCCTTTCCATGCGAGGCGTCCGTTCGAAAGCCGGCTTGCCACCCGGTCATCGACATGGACGCATGGCCCAGCTTTTGAATCGCCATCGCTAGCAAGGACACCGAGATTTGCTCGCCCGTAGTCAGCAGCATATCCATTTCACGGGCTGGCAATTGATCGTTTATACTTTTCGCTTGATCAATCAAATCATCCGTCGTATCCCCCATTGCAGACACAACGACAACACACTGGTGGCCTTCTAATTTTTTCTCTACGATCCGTTCGGCAACCCGCTTCATCCGTTCGACCGTGCCGACGGAGCTGCCTCCGAACTTCATAACGTATAGTGCCACGCTGCCTCACTCCCACCCTCAATGGACTGTATCAATCATTAATTGCATATTATAGCACGTTTTTGGGCCGATGGAAGAAAAAAATACAACAATCACGGACGACTTGAACCCCTATATCCCAATTCGTTCGGATTGAGCCAAATGGTAGAAACTTGTGTCCATGACCTTATGAAGACGATCCCTCTCGCTCAGGAGCTTCTCTGCTTTTATTGGCTCTTCCTTCCGGGCCCCTGCAATCATGATTCCCTTCATTCCCCAGCGCTGTTGTTGAGTCAATTCATGTTTATCACTTAAGCCTTATACTCAAATTCCCCGCCACTCAAGCAACTCAATTGCCTTACAACGAATCTCCCACCCGCTCAGGCGTCTCAATTGCCATACAACGAATCTCCCAAGCATTCCGACGTCTCAATTGCCATACAACGAATCTCCAGTGCCCTCAGGTATCTAAATTGCCTTAAAACGAAGCTCCCATGGGCTCAGGTTGAGTTCATATTAAAAAATCGTTTCCTTATAATGCAATGATCATCCCACAGTCAAATAAGAAGTCATTAGAATTCTTTAGGACCCCATATCCCACTTTCATACTTGATATGGAAACATATGTTTGGTATAATCAAAACAAGAACATTTGTTTGTGTTAGTTTTGTTAGGAGGAGGTTACCGGGATGAATGGCTGGTCGAATGTTGGTACATTAGAAGAGTTAATGGAGCAATTCCCTACAGAAGAATCATGCATTCCTGACCTGTTTACGTTGAAATGGCCCCACGGGTTTCGTTGTCCGAACTGCCGTCATGTCCGCGCGTATGAGATCCGGACACGGCGGCTTCCTCTGTATGAATGTACCGACTGCCATCATCAGACGTCTCTGACTGCCGGAACGATCCTGGAAGGAAGCCGGACCTCTCTGCGGAAATGGATAGCTGCGATATGGCTCGTCTCTCAACCTTCATCTGGAATCAATGCAGTTCGGCTGAGCTCCATCATTAAGGTAACCTACAAAACGGCATGGGCTATGCTGCATAAAATTCGTATTGCGATTAGCTGTGCCGATGAACAAGAAAGGCTTGATCATCGTGTTCTTGGCTTCATTGCCTTTAATGGGCCGCGCCAATATCCCAATATCGATCTCGGTCCGCGCGAACAGCCGTTAATTGTAGCTGCTTCTCACGATTCGAATGGAGGGGAACGGCAATATAAAATGAAGCAGGTTAACCGGAAGCATATTTCTGGCAAGCTGCTGCTTCCGTGCGGCCGCGATCACTTTATCACAGAACATGTCTCTGCACCGGAGTCCATGATCTCCATTATCCGCCAGCGTTTTCAGGTTAAACATAACACTCCTCTCTATGCTGTGTTCCGGCGAGCACAGCGTTGGTTATGCGATACATTCTGCGGGATAGGCGGTAAGTATTTGCAGAATTATCTGGATGAATTTTGCTACCGTGAAAATGCTATCGCCCGCCAGACGACAGGATGGGAACCATTGGCGGCGATTTGCTGTGCCGACAACGGGGCAAGACGTCAATACTTATGGAGAGCAGCCTCCTCTATAAGCCGCAACGGCTATTTCATGGCTGCCTAAATAAATCGGCACGGGAAATTGAGAGGTTACGTGCCAGTTGGACTGATCCCCGCACTCCGTTTTTGCTACATTGTTTAGAGGAGCCGAAGCTGGTTGTTCCATTTCGGGTTGATCGGTTCTTAGGAGTATCAAAACATCTAGGCTTCTAGAAAGGTAGCTTTCCTGAGTTGTTGGGATAACGAGACAAAGGAGAGTGAGTTCGGCCCCTCTAAGAACCCTTCTAAGAACGTAGCTTCTGAGGGACGGGGATATTGAGCATAAGGGAAAGATGGAAAGATCCAAGCCTCGGGAGATGGCCATAGTTTATCCTTCTCATCTCGGCAAAGTTAATGGAAACTGCAGACCGACTTTTTGCGTATTGCAGGCCTAGTTACCGGGCACGTCAGACATATTTTCGGGTCGTCTCAGTTGAAGTCACAATCATGTCAGGCAGAAGCCTGACCTAGCTTCTAGCTTCCTGAGCTACCGGGAGACTCATCATAAGAGTGCCAAGATATGTACCAATGCGAACGGTATTCCCAAGACAACGGTACTTCCAAGGCAAGGGTACTCCCAGGGCAACGGTACTTCGAGGGCAACGGTAAACCTGAGGCATATAAATAGCCCCGGAAGCGGCCTGCTTCCGGGGCTTTGCGGATTCGATGCGCATATCCGCTAATTAGGCGCGGGAAATGTACTTGCCTTCGCGCGTGTCGATCAGAAGGACGTCGCCTTCGTTGATGAACAGCGGCACTTGAACGTTGAGGCCGGTTTCCAGGGTCGCGTTTTTAGTTGCGCCCGTTGCTGTGTTGCCTTTAACGCCTGGCTCGGTCTCGACGACTTTCAGCTCCACGCTGTTCGGGAGATTGATGCCGATAATCTCGCCTTGGTAGCTGACGATATGAACGATCATGTTGTCTTTGAGGAAGTTCAGCTCCCATTCGAGCTGCTCCTTCGTCAGGTTGAACTGATCATAGGTTTCATTATCCATGAACGTATATTCGTCGCCGCTGTTGTACAGGTACTGTACTTCGCGGTTATCGATTTGCGCCCTCGAGAGCGTCTCGCCCGCACGGAATGTTTTTTCGACTGTGTTGCCGTTACGAAGGTTTTTCAGCTTGGAACGCACAAAAGCGGCGCCCTTACCCGGCTTCACATGCTGGAAATCGAGGACCGTAAAAATATCTCCGTCCACTTCAACTGTCAATCCTGTCTTAAAATCGTTAACTGATATCATTCGCTTGATTCCCTCCTACAATTATGCAACCCAGATTCCTTGGACGGAGCAGATCCTTGCAGCTAGCTCTCAATCCTGTCCGACTACATGTCCAATACGAGCAGTTCCTTGGTCGATTGAGTAATAATCTCAATTCCGCTGTCCGTAATGACAATATCATCCTCAATGCGCACCCCGCCGAAGCCCGGCAAATAGATGCCCGGCTCGACCGTTACGGTCATGCCCGGGGCGAGCACATCATCGGACGAAGAGGCAAGACGAGGCATTTCATGGATTTCCATGCCTACGCCGTGCCCGGTGCTGTGCCCGAACTGATCGCCATATCCATGGCGCTTGATAATATCGCGCGCCAACGCGTCGGCTTCCCGTCCCGTCATCCCCGGACGGATGTGAGCCAGCGCATTCAGCTGCGCTTCCAGTACAATATTATAAATGTCCCGGTGTTTATCCGACGGAGTGCCGAGAACGACAGTCCGTGTCAGATCGGAACAGTAGCCGTTGTACAATGCGCCGAAATCAAATTTGATGAATTCGTTTCCTTGAATGACCCGTTCGCTCGCCACGCCGTGCGGAAGCGCCGAACGCTCTCCGGAAGCGACAATCGTATCGAACGAGCTGGACGTGGCCCCATGCTTGCGCATGAAGAATTCCATTTCCAACGCGAGATCCTTCTCACGCACGCCCGGCTTGATGAAGCCAAGGATGTGACTGAAGGTTTTGTCGGCCAGTTGGGCCGCTTCCCTCATTACCGCCAGTTCCTCCGCATCCTTGATCATCCGCAGATCTTCGACGAGTCTGCCGACCGGAACCATCTCGATCCCTTGCAGCTGTTCGCTGTAGGCGGCATAGGTGGAATAGGTCACATGCTCCTGCTCGAAGCCGATTCGAGTCAAGCCCGCCTCCGACAGCAGCTGCTTCAGCGTGTCGGTCATTGACGGCGCGTGCTCCACCACTTGCATATGCTTCGCCTGATCCGATGCTTGCGTCGTGTAGCGGAAATCCGTCATTAAAACCGCCTGATCGGCTGTAATGAAGACGTAGCCTGAAGATCCGGTAAATCCGGTCAAATAGCGCCGGTTCACGGCACTGGTCACAAGCAGTGCTTCCAAGCCGCGAGCTTCCATCGCTTCTCTCAATCGAGTAATGCGGTGTTGACTCATTCTCATCATCTCCTGACATGGACTATTGTCAATCCGTTATTCGGGCCCGCCCGATTATTCCCGCTTCGAATCGCTTACGGCCTGATGAAGCGCCATGAGGCCCAACTCGTAGGACCTCGATCCGAATCCCGCAATCTGACCGAGGACAACCGGCGCAGTTACCGACACATGCCGGAAGGCTTCCCTTTTATGTATGTTCGACATATGGACTTCAACTGCCGGGATGTTCACGGCGCTAAGCGCGTCGCGCAGCGCATAGCTGTAGTGCGTCAGCGCGCCCGGATTAATCAGAATGCCGTCATGCGTGCCGTAAGCGGCATGGATGCGGTCGATCAGCTCGCCTTCATGATTGCTCTGGAAGGTCTCCAGCCGGACGCCCCATTCTTCCGCCATCCGCGTCAGCCTGCCCTCTATCGCCGCCAGCGATTCGTCTCCATAGACTCCCGGCTCGCGAATGCCGAGCATGTTCAGATTCGGTCCGTTCAATACCAGATAGGAAGCCAAGCTGCACACCTCTTTCCCCGTACACGATTACATGAGAATCCTCACGTATTTTAACATACGAAGCGGCAAATGAGAAGCGTAAGCGCAAAGGAGAAGCTTACTTTCCCCCCGCTCGCGGACTACATGACAGGCTGAGGCTGCGAGCGATCGTCGGATGCGTCCCCGCCGCCGTCATTTTCTCCATTCTCCGTCGAATCGTGCGGTTCTCCTGACGCACCGAATTGATTGGTATCTTCCGGCTCGCGCTCCCGCTCTTCATTGAATTCCGTCGCCACGGTGTAGCCAATGAACAGCCCCCACAGCAGCATCGTGCATGATTCCGTCCATATCGTGTTCCAAGTCGTGTGCCGTACCGGCGGAACCAGGCCCAGCAGCGGTCCGGGAGCGACGAACAAGATAACCCACCACGCCAGGCCAAAGATGATGCCCGCCCAAGGCCCGGGCACTTTGCGGAGCACAAGCACATACAGCAGCGCCGCCAGAATCGAGAAGACGATGAATGAGCCCAAGCCGAGAAGCTGGCCATCCACCGTAGTCAAATAGGCATGCTTGTAAAACGGCTCGATCAAAAATCCCGGCACGATAATCGTAAAGCTAAAGATATAGCCGAGCCAATGCAGTCCCCCCCATATCAATCCGGCAAAAAAACCGGTCAGCACGCCGAACGTGAACGGATTCGTCCGTTTCTGCATGCGAATCTGGCGTTCGTTCATATCGTTTGCTCTCCTTTCCTCAGACAACATATATGCGGTAGTATACACCAATCGTGGAAGGGAGATTACAGAGTTCCGGAAAATCATGATGTGGAAAACGCTCTTGAAATTCGTTACAATAATATAACATTCCTAATACATTAGTACTTGATTGCACAACTGTTTTTGAATAAATGAGGATGGTGAACGAATTTGTCTGAACAGCAAAACCGGTCAATTTATGGCGGGCAAGCCGTGATCGAAGGCGTCATGTTCGCTGGCAAGCATGTCAATGTGACAGCGGTCCGCCGTAAAAATAAGGAAATTACTTTTTATGAAGTTCCGCGCGAGGACAAGCCATGGCTTACCGCTCTGAAGAAGATTCCCTTTATCCGCGGGTTCGTCAGTCTTCTGGATGCGAGCGGCAAGGGATATCAGCATTTGACTTATGCGGCGGAAAAGTATGCCGAGGACGAGGAAGGCGAGGAAGCGGCCGAACAAGGCAAAGATGACGGCAAATGGAATCTCGTCATGATTATCGGGGTCGCGGCCGTCGGCATACTGTCGCTGATTTTCAGCAAGGTCATCTTTACCGCCGTTCCCGTCGTCATCGAGCAATTTTTATTCGGAAAAGCATTCGATAATCGGGTCATTCATACGCTGATTGAAGGAATTATTAAGATCATTTTCCTGCTTGCCTACTTGTGGCTGATCGCCAAGACGCCGATTATCCGAAGATTATTCCAGTATCATGGGGCGGAACACAAGGTGATCAGCGCCTATGAGGCTGGGCTGGAGCTGACGGTGCAGAACGTGCAGAAGTTCAGCACGCTTCATTACCGCTGCGGAAGCAGCTTTATCATTTTATCGGTCATCGTGGGTGTCGTCATTTACTCCTTCATTCCATATGATAATTTATGGGAACGGATTTACCCCCGGCTCCTGCTTATCCCCGTCGTCATGGGCGTAGCTTATGAGTTCCTCCGCCTGACCAATGCGCTGAGAGATGTTCCCGTGCTGCGCTGGCTCGGTTACCCCGGTTTGTGGCTCCAGCTGCTGACGACGAAGCAGCCGACCGACGATCAAGTAGAAGTATCCATCGCTTCGTTCAACCGAATGCGCGAGTTGGATCAGGAGCTCACGGCGAAGAAAGCGGCCTCCTGAGCAGCATCGGCTTCTGCGGAAGAAGACAACAGGCGAAAGGAATGATAATATGGGCGCATTTCCAAGATGGGCTCTGGCTGTAATCCTGGCGTTGGCCGGGCTCGGCGTATTGTACTCCGCCCTGCAAAGAGGCATCGCATCGTTGCTCATTCCCGCCGTGCTGATTGCAGCGGTATTCCTCCTGTATAAGCTGGGACCGAAGAAATCAGCCGCCCCCAAAATCAAGAAGTCGGCCCAAACGGAAGCCAAGGCGAAGGGCAACGCGAACCGGCAGCCTAAGCGGATCCGGCCGCGGTCGCAGGCCAATCTGCGGGTCATTGAAGGAAGCAAGCCGAAGGATAACAAGAAGAATACGAAGTAGCGGAACGGAAGCGCTCGCCACGGCGCTTCCTTTTTTATTTCTTAACATTTCATTAATATTCCATTAAATAATGTGTCGAATGGATGCATTGCCGTTCGTCTCCCTGTACAATCAGACCGTAACGCTTCTTTTTTCTTCATTCCGCTCGCCCCCCTCCTTCGCTGCACAAGCATCAGTTGATGCGCAACTTTTTTCCTCAATTGTACGTAAAAGGCTCTGGAATAATTATTTGACAATTATCCAACACACATTTACCCCCTAAGAGAGAAGGAGTGTTCTTGATGAACCGCAACAAATCAGGTAGTGTGAAACTTATCGTATTCAGTACGGTTCTGGCTTGGCAGCTATTATTTCCATTCTCCGCCGCACAAGCCTCCGAAGCAAGCCATGTGCTTGCTTTAACAGCCGATAAAGCCAAGATGTCTCATAATGGACAAGAGCTTATCGCCGATCAGCCCGTGGTCGACAAGGACAACCTGGCTTATATTCCGCTGAAGAGCGTCGCGCTCCTCTATGGGTTCTCGGTAACCTACGACGCCGGGACCAAGGAGACGGTAGCCAGCAAAGAAGAGATGACGCTCCGCTTCAAAGCGGGCGCAAAAACGATTAGCGTAAACGGAACAGAAGTGGAAGCTGCAGGAGAGATTTTCAGCCAGAAAGGCAGTCTGATGGTGCCGCTTCGCACATGGGCCGACATCACGGAGAGCGAATTGAAGGTATCCGGCTCGAAATATACGCTGGCCTGGAAGGAGATCGTCGCCGAGCCCTCCCCTCCGGTCGCCAATTTCAAAACGGACAAGTCCGTCTATCGAATGGGCGAAAATATCCGGTATGAGGATTTGAGCGAGGACGAGCACAGCGAGATCGTGAAGCGAACCTGGACAGGCAAAGCGTCCGCCTTCTTCGAACCCGGGGAACATGAAGTCACCCTTCGGGTCGAGAACGAGCACGGCAAGAGCGATACGATAACTCAAAAGATTACCGTAACCAATGAATCCCTGTATACCCCGACAGAGCACGGGCTTCTCTACGCTGAACCCGGTAGCAAATTCCTGGTTGACCGCAACGACGTGCTTGTCTATGATGCGGTCACTTATACGACGACGACCAGTCCAATGACCTTCGTCCGCAGCAATAGCCCCGAGCATCTGTATGGGGAGGAAGGTATCGGTTACCAGGATACACTTTCGGGAAGCTTCCGGATTAACATCCACAATCAGAACCGTTCGCAGCAAGATATCTCCGTATACTTGGTGGCGACGAATCATGGCACCTCCGATGCCAACCTCACGCTCAACGCCTTCGGGATGGGCGGTCCGACCAAATATGTGTCCACCAGCGGCAAAACCGCAGTCTCGCGTTTCCTGGATTCTCTCGCCAAGGCCGAACCGATCCGGACGATGAAGGTGCCGGCCGGCGAGACGGTCGTGGTCCTGCCCGAGATTAGCAAATCTCCGATGAAGGGCGGATTGACGATGACATCCTATTCCGAAATTCATACGGACCAGGAACTTGAATTCTCGGTTGTCATCCTGGATCCGGACAAGGATCCGATCGAAGCGCTGCCGGAGCTTCCCAAGCTGGATCGGGACGGCAAGCATGTGCGCGGAACATTCCCCGAAGGGAACCGCACGTTCCACGTCAATCAGGTGCTTGGCGCCAAGCCGCAGCGGATGATTATCGGGGATAATGATCTCGACACGTTCGTGACAGGCTCCGATCAGGTTACGGGCCTGGAAGAGATCAATATCGGGAACACCGGGGTACTTTATGATATGGAATTGCAGGTTGCCCCGCACACCGTTGTCGGGCTGAACGCGCGCGGCGGACACTATGCAGGGGCATTCCTCGTGAACGGCAAAGTCGTCAATATGGTGGACGGAAGCATACTTATCAATCCGGAGGAAGTCGGCGTTCTGCACCGGACAGGCGATCGGGAAGAGACGGTTCATCTGACCTTCGTCCTGGCCTCCGGAAGCAACCTGCCGATTCACATGCTCTTCCTGCCGATGCCGGAAGCCAAAGAATAGGGTTGCTTTCTTGCGCAGTTACGCGCATCCTATATAGAGAGAAAAAAATTCGGTTGATTGGCGCGATCAAGACGCCGCCGGGCGGCATGCCCGGGGCGTCTTGAAGCATGTCCCGCCGCTTCCCTGCCAGGGGACATGCCGCATCGCACAATCGTACCTACACTGTAAAGGAGTCAGTCTGATGCCGAAAGAGACCATTCTATTGGTAGACGATGAAAAAGAAATCATTGAGCTAATGGAAATCTATCTAAAAAACGAAGGATATGAGCTGCTGAAAGCGCCAAACGGTCTGGTCGCGCTCGAATTGCTGCAGAACAATAAAGTCGATCTGATTATATTGGATGTCATGATGCCGAAGATGGACGGGATTCAGGCCTGCATGAAAATCCGGGAGCAGAACAACACCCCGATTATTATGCTGTCGGCCAAGAGCCAGGATATCGACAAAATCGCAGGCCTCAGCATCGGAGCCGACGATTACGTCACGAAGCCGTTCAATCCGCTCGTCCTCATTGCGCGTGTCAAATCCCAGCTCCGACGTTACAAGCAGTTCAATACGGCGCGCCCGGCGGACGAGAATGAGATCCAGATTGACGATCTCGTGATTAATTTTGCCACTCACTCGGTGACCGTGGATGATGTTCCCGTGAAGCTGACTCCGCGGGAGTTCGCGATCCTGAAGCTGCTGGCGGTGAATCGGGGAATTGTGCTGAGCATGGAGAAAATATATCAGGAAGTATGGAACGAGCCGTTCATGGAATCCAAAAACACCGTCATGGTCCATATTCGTAAAATTCGCGAGAAAATCGAAAAAGACAGTCAAAATCCGAGATTTATCAAGACCGTATGGGGCATTGGCTACAAGATGGAGTCCCTATAAAACTGGAGCCGATAGGAGTGTCTTGAATGGGAAAACCGAAAAGCGCCAACCTCATCCGTACCGTCCGCTGGAAGTTCCTGCTCGTGTTCCTGGGGAGCGTGAGCCTGACCGCATTCATCATGCTGCTTGGCCGCTTGCTGGCCGGCTATTTGCTGTCGGAGCCGCCCTATAACGGACTGCTCATCTGGACGGTGAACAATATCGGCTCCAAGCCGATTATGATCGTTACCGGAATCGTGTCGTTCATTTTGTTTTATTTTCTGTTCAGCCGTCCCATCATCCGTTATCTGAACGAGATAACAGACGGGCTTCAGGAGATCGCCAAGGGACAATTCGATTATGTCATTCCGGTCA
Source organism: Paenibacillus dendritiformis (assembly GCF_015845845.1). Classification (GTDB taxonomy): domain Bacteria; phylum Bacillota; class Bacilli; order Paenibacillales; family Paenibacillaceae; genus Paenibacillus_B; species Paenibacillus_B dendritiformis_C. The sequence continues at coordinate 12,577 of NZ_LDIG01000151.1, read as the reverse complement.
AGTCGTCGGATGAAATCGGCTCTATCGCCTATCGGGTCAACGCGTTGTCAGAAGAATTGAACAGCTATTTGCAAGAGATTACGTTCGGACTGCAGGAGATTGCCAAGGGGCAATTCGAGCATGTCATTCCGGTTAAGCCTGCGAACGATCTCGGTCTGGTAGCCGAGAGCATCAATCATATGAGCGCCCAACTGTACCACTCGATCCAGGAAGAGCGCAATGCCGAGAAGACGAAGAATGACCTCATTACGGGCGTCTCGCATGACCTCCGCACCCCGCTGACGTCGATTCTCGGCTTCCTTGAGCTGATCGAGAACGACCGGTATCACGATGAAGTGGAGCTGCGGTACTATGTCAATATCGCCTATGAGAAAGCGTTAAGCTTAAAGTATTTGATCGACGATCTGTTCGAATTTACGCGCATCAACAACGGACTTCCTCTCGAATTGACCGAGCTGGACATGACCAACTTCATCCGGCAGCTGGCGGAGGAATTCGTGCCGAGTCTGGAGAAAGCCGGCATGATGTGCCGCATCAACGCCCCTTCCGAGCCGCTGTACATTATGGCGGATGGAGACCGACTCGTCCGATCGTATGAGAATCTGATCTCGAATGCGATCCAGTACGGGAAATCCGGCAAGTATGTCGATATCGAGCTCGGCAAAGAAGAGGATCAGATTTATGTGAAAGTAACAAATTACGGCGAGCCGATCTCCGAGAGAGATCTGCCGTATATTTTCGACCGCTTCTATCGGGCGGAGCAGTCCCGTTCCAAGGAAACCGGCGGAACCGGCTTGGGGCTGGCGATTACGAAGAGCATTATTGAAGTTCACGGCGGGAAGATCTCGGCCGCAAGCGATCGCAACAAGACGACATTTACGACTCGCTTCCCAAGCGCCTGACCCGCCGGCGCTTTCTCTTAAGAAAATAATAAGGGTTTCCGCTCCCTTTTCATAAGATACATATTTTATAGTCGGTAATAGGGAATGTTCCACAGCATCTGATACATGGGACTGCTTGAACATCTTCTTATAGATATTTCGCATGGGAGGTATGACATCATGGCAACCGGACGTGAAAAGCTGTCCGAAGTGCAGTTGGTACGCGCGATGGCGATCATCGGAGTCCTGTCCGTTCACTCGACGTCATTTGCGACGCTGCAGATGAAGGATTCCAACTTTTACTGGATGTACAGCTTCATGAATATATTTATGAAGATTGGCACACCAACCTTTTTATTTTTGAGCAGCTTCGTGCTGTTCTACAATTACTTTTCGAGGCCTTTGGACTCGCAGCTCATCGGCAATTTCTACAAAAAACGGCTGAAGTACATTATCATTCCGTATTGTTTATTTTCGGTATTTTACTTTGTCATCTTGCATTTTACTCATTACCGGGACCGTGCCTTGGATGAAACGCTAATCAAATTTTTCACCCAGTTGGCTACGGGCAAGGCGTATACGCATCTATACTTCGTCTTCATCAGCATCCAATTCTATCTGCTGTTCCCGATCTGCCTGTGGCTGTTCAAGCGGAAGCCATCCATCGTCAAGTGGAGCATTCCACTCGGGTTGGCCATTCAATGGGGCTTTATCCTGCTTAATAAATACGCGCTTCAGGTTCCTAACAAAGGGAGCTGGTCGCTCGCGTATATGTCCTACTTCATGCTGGGAGCCTTTCTGGGCATCTACTATCCAAAGCTGAAGAACTGGCTCATCATCAGCCGGGAAAACGCGACCGCGCCGCGTGTCGTATCCTGGATTGCCCTGTGGACGGTCGGGCTATGCGCCGGACTCGGACATGTGTACATCTGGCACACGACACGGCTGTATGGCGCCAACTACAATTCGCTCTTGTATGAATTGATGTGGAATGTCCACACCTATACTTTCGCGATTATGGCATTTCAGATCGCGTTTCTGCTTCGGCGCCATGCTTGGCCGTGGCTCGTTAACGGAATGCATCGGCTTGGGGAAATCTCATTCGGCATTTATTTGATTCATCCCTTCTTTTTATTCATCTATCGCAATTTCCCGCCGCATACATCGAAATCGCCGCTCTTGCATATGTGGTATGCCGGCGGATTCTTGTCGGCGCTTATCTTGTCCTGGATTACGGTCTCCCTGACGGTGCGCTTCGTGCCCCAATCCTGGGTTATCTTCGGGAGCACGCCTCCGCGGAAAAAGAGCAAGCCTGCGCAGGGAGTGGCTGCGAGCGGCTGACCTTGATACTCCGTCCCGATCTTATGCGGGACGGAGTTTTTGCTTCCTTATTAAGGAATCCTTAAGGAAGATGGCAATTACTTTGCGATTGATAAGCATTCGTTAAGCTTTAACGAACAAGATCATTAAGATCCTCCCTCTACAATCTCGATATGAGATGAACGAAGGAGGATTTTTTGATGAAAGCCCGCTTATTATACCCTGCCAAAATCGCACTTGCGCTTCTGTCTTTGTTCGTGGTGCTGGAAGGCTGCGGCTTGAACCGAACCGTGAAGGAGGTTGCGTTCATTATAAATGAACAAAAGCTGGAGAAACCCGTCTCCGTTGTCGTGGACGACGGAACGCTGATGGTTCGGGCTTCCTCAGATCAGATCTGGAAGGAATTAGGGATGACAATCGAGGAATATTCCCCGCCGGCCTCATCTTCCGTCTACTATTCGAACCAGGTTGCCGTATTGATGTACCACCAGCTCGTCGATCAACCGGATAAGAAAAAGCCTCACTTGCTGCCGGTCGATCAGTTCGAGGAGCAGATGAAGCTGCTTAAGGAACGGGGATTTCATGTCATCAGCATGGATGAATACGTTGATTTTATGACGGCGGGATCCGCGATTCCGGATAATGCCGTGCTGCTTACCTTCGATGACGGCTATGAGACGTTCTATACGCACGCCTTTCCAATATTGCAGAAATTCGGCTACACCGCCACGAACTTCGTCATTGTCGCCAGCATAGACAACCAGACCGGCAAGCCGAAGCTGACGTGGGATCAGATGCGTGAAATGAAGAAAGCCGGCATGAGCTTCTACAGTCATACATACAACTCCCACCGCCATGGCCCAATTAATGCCACAGGCAAGGAGAAGCCGATGCTGAGCCGCCATCTGTACTTGAAGGACCGGGATCGAGTCGAGACCGACGAGGAATATATCGGCCGCATTACCGGCGACCTGGCCACTGCCGAGAAGCGGCTCCGGGAAGAGCTGGGCAACACGCGCAGCATCGTCGCGTTCCCGTACGGAGCTTTTAACCAGGATGTGCTTGGCGTTCTCAAGACGCTGAATATTGAGCTCTCCTTCACCATCAAGCCGGGAATGACCGGCCGGGAAGACCGCAACGCCTTCCGTTTCAATGCGGGAACGATCAAGCAGACGCCCGAAGAGCTGATTCAACTGCTTAGCGAAGGCGGGTATGCGAAGAAGAAGAAAAAAAATGAGATTTATGTCCAGATCAACGGCAAAAATGTCAATTTTAAAAAAAAACAGCCCTTGTTAGAGGATGGGGACATCTTGATTCCTTTGCGGGAACTGTGCCAAATGTATAACATTGAGCTCAACTGGAACGGCTCGCAAAATACCGTTTCATTGAAAACCGATCCCGGGCCGGATGAGACCTCTGCCGATCCCGGCAGCGATGGCGTCACTTCCCCATGACGCGTTCCTTTCTTCGCGAACCTGACTTTTCGCCCGCGCCTTTCCTGCCCGAATTCAAGACCGAACCGAAATAGCGCTCCGCGGTTTAGGCGGCAGCGCTATTTGCTTATATTTTATGAACCAGGCTATGAAAAGCCTTGAACATCTCTTTGTACTTTCCGAAATCCCAGCTCTTAAAGAACTCGGTGCCCGCATCCAGACCGGAGGCGAACAACGCCATGCTTTGCTCCAGCGTGAGATCGAAATCGGTCGTGCCGATGCCAAGCGTCGGAATTTTGATGGTCCGGTACTGGTTGTGCTTCTCGATATACCGCTGATCATGAGCGGACATCATCGTGCCGAAAATCGCTTGCAGCATCGACAGCAGGCCGCAGATCCGGTGCGGGTGATTCTCCTTCTTCCCCACCATTTGGAATCCGATCGTCGGAATGCAGTTTTTGCCCCCGCCCGCCGCGTCCTCATCGAACAGCCATAGCGGAAAATTGCTCAATAAGCCTCCATCGACGATATAGGAGAACTGTTTGTTGAACGGCTTGCTTTTGCGGACGGCCGACTGGAAGGATTGACGGATGATGACCGGATCAAAAAAATACGGAATGCTGGTGCTCATCCGGACGGCCCGGCTTACGGGAAACCGGTTCGGATCGATTCCGTACTGCTTAATATCGTCGGGAAGCACGAGCAGCCGTCCGTTGGAAATATCGGAGGCAATGATGCGCAGCCGGCCGGGCTTGACGTCCCCGAAGGTGCGTACCCCTTTTTCCAGCAGCCGCTGGTGGATCCAGTATTCAAGCCGTTCTCCGGAGTATAAACCTTTTTTGAGCAGCAGCCGCATCGCCGGTCCAATCCACTTGATTTGAAAAATCGGAGTGCGCTGCAAGAAGGAGGAGAATGGCATCTCTAACATGAGCTGGCGCATCTCTTCCGCCGAGTAGCCTGCCGCGATGAGCGCGGCCACCACGGAACCCGATGAAGTTCCGGCCACGCGATGGAAGGAAAAACCGTAGTTCTCGGCGGCCTGCACCGCTCCGGCCAACGAAATGCCTTTGACGCCGCCGCCTTCAAAAACAGCATTGATTTTCATAAAGGGAATACCCCCTTCCGGCGCATATGCGGATCGTATTACTGTTATGTATGCGCGGAAGAGGGCGGTTATGATGGGTTATACAAGTGCGGTGTTGTTATTGCTCATAATACTGCTTCAGCCGCGCAGCCACGTCCTTCGTGTTGTTCAGCAGATCCTTGGCGCTGAAGAAAATGCTGCCGGCTACGCTGTTATATTGCTTGTTGTAGTCCAGTTGGCGGATAAGCACATCGGCGCTGGACCAATCCTTCTCCTTCGCGTCCGCCAGCTTGTAGGCGGCATGTCCGATATACAGATCGACGCCGGTGCCTGCCGTCTCCTTCACCCACCAGTCGACCAGCGTATCATAAGAAGCCGCTTTGTGGCCGATATGCCAATAGACTTGCGGTGCGATGTAATCGATCCAGCCGTTCTTGATCCAGGTGCGCACATCGGCGTACAGATCGTCGTAGCTGTTGTAGCCCGCCTGGGTCAACGAGCCCGTCGGATCGAGCGTCGAGTTGCGCCATACCCCGAATGGGCTGACCCCGAAGCGGATATCCGCCTTGCTCGACTTAATCTCTCCATTCAATTGCTGTATGAATTGATTGACATTGTTGCGCCGCCAATCGCCTTTGTTGCTGAACACTTTGTTATACGCTTTATAGGAAGCGTCGTCACGGAATGGCTCGGCAGCTTGTCCGTACGGATAGAAGTAGTCATCCAGGTGGACCCCGTCGATATCGTATCCGTTCACCACTTCCATAATCGTATCGATAATGAACTGGCGCGCTTCCGGCACGCCCGGATCATACATCAGCTTGCCGCCGTGCTTGACGACCCAATCCGGATGCTGCTTCGCCGGATGATCGGCGGCCAGCTTGGCGATGTCTCCCTGGACGCTGATCCGGAACGGATTGAACCAGGCATGGAACTCCATTCCCCGCCGGTGCGTCTCTTCGATCATATAAGCGAGCGGATCATACCCCGGGTCCTGCCCCTGCTTCCCCGTCAGCCATTCCGACCACGGAAGTAGCTTCGAAGGGAAGAAGGCGTCCGATGTCGGTCTTACCTGAACGAAGACCGCGTTTAACCCCATACCCTGCAGCTTGTCCAGCATATCGGAATATTGCTTCTTCTGCTGCTCCGGGTTGGCCCCTTTGCGGGGATCGGCCGGCCAGTCAATGTTATATACGGTGGAAATCCAAGTGCCTCTCAAGCCCTCGGTATGTATTTCTTCTTCCGCTCCAGCATTGCCTAGCGAACCTGTATTTCCTTGTGAGCCTGTATTGCCTTGGGGACCTGTATTGCCTTGTGATCCTGCCTCGCTCGTGAACAGATTCACCCTGCGCTCCTCCTGATTCCACTTGACGGTCAGGCCCGTGTTCTCCCCGATGAACCGCAGCGGCACCATCGTTCGGCTGTCCCGCATCTGCGCTCCGGCGTCCAGTTCCACCTTCTCCCCGTTGACGAGCGCCGTATCACTGCCGATTGTGAGCTGGATGACGGTGCCATCCTTGCGGAACTCCACTTCCTGCTTGCTTTTGTTCCAGCCTACCGTCGCGCCGACCGCTTCCCCGACGGCCCGGAACGGAAGCATCGTTACGTTCTTCCCCGGCACCAGATAAGGCGCCACGTCCGTGACCAGCCTCTTCTGATCGAGATAAATGGTAATGTCGTTCGCCGCTGCCTGCGCAGGCGCCGCCAATCCGGCCCCGAACAGGAGCGCCGCCATCGTTCCCGACAGAAGGCGTCTCCAGATTGTCATGAATCCTCTCTCTCCCTTGCATCTGATATTCCAGGCTTGGTCAATTATTCAAGTATTCAAGCCCTACTATATTAGACGCACAAAACAAAACATCTGTTTCTCTCGAAACAGATGTTTTTACGAAGATTCGTTCTCCAATTCGCCGCGCACGCCGGCGAGATCCTTGATACGCTCGGGGTCACGCTTGAAATATTCGACAAGCGCCTCGATGCACGTAATGGAATCCCAGCTCAAATGATGCTCGATTCCTTCCACATCCGTGTAGATGTTCTCATGCTGCACGCCGATCATCTCCAGGAATTCCTCCAGCAGATGGTGGCGGTCCACAAGCCGTTTGCCGATTTTTTTGCCCTTGCTCGTCAGCACGAGCCCGCGGTATTTCTCATAGATCAGATATTGATCCTTATCCAGCTTCTGAATCATCTTCGTAACGGAAGACGGATGTACCTCCAGCCCTTCCGCAATATCCGATACACGGGCGTACCCTTTCTCATCAATCAGCTTATAAATACGTTCCAAATAATCTTCCATGCTTGGCGTAGGCATCAAGCGTCCCTCATTTCATCCACGATCGCTAACAATATCCATAAGATAGTGTACCATGTTCATGTAAGCAAGTTCAACCATTGCAGGGAAATACGGCTTTTTCCAAGCGATTCTGCCTGAAAATGACGCATACTAACCGGGCAGGAATGCCTGCCGGGGCCATCCAGCCCATCGCAGGCCGGCGGTAACCGATTATGGAGGAGGGATAGGCGCAAAATGGCGTCACAGTCCGCAACACAGCAGGAGAAGCGGCGGGAGACGCGGCTTTTTGTCCCTGATCTCGTCTATTTCGAGCCGGGGGCGCTTGAATATCCGAAGGGCCGTCAGATTATGAAATGGGTCAAGTCAAAGGGAATAGAATACCGGATGACGACTTCGCATAACCGGATTCTGGACTTGCCGGGGGATACCGATGCGGAGAAATACCGGATGGCAAAGCGCACTCTTGTCGTCGGCGTCCGCAAAACCTTGACCTTCGATCAATCAAAGCCTTCCGCCGAATACGCGATTCCGATCGGAACCGGGTGCATCGGCCATTGCCATTATTGCTATCTCCAGACAACGCTCGGGGCCAAGCCCTATATCCGGGTATATGTCAACACGGATGACATATGGGCGGCGGCCGTGCGCTACATCGAAGAGCGGAAGCCGGAGATTACGCGCTTCGAAGCGTCCTGCACCTCGGATCCGCTGAGCATCGAGCATATCACCGGCAGTCTGTCCGACCTGATCGAGCGGATGGCCGACGAGCCCTTCGCCAAGCTCCGCTTCGTCACGAAGTACCATCATGTCGATCCGCTCCTCCCGCTCCGGCACGGCGGCCGCACCGATGTCCGCTTCAGCATCAACAGCGACTATGTCATTCGCCACTTCGAGCCCGCCACCTCGCGCTTCGAGGAGCGGATCGAGGCGGCCCGGCGCATCGCCGCAGCCGGTTATCCGCTTGGCTTCATCATCGCGCCGATTATGTGGCATGACGGGTGGGAGGAAGGGTATGACAAGCTGCTCATGACGTTGGCCGGAGCCTTGCCGCGGGAAGCAAGCGAGGGAATCACGTTCGAGCTGATTCAGCACCGCTTCACGAAGACGGCCAAAGCCGTCATCGAAAAGCGCTATCCGAAAAGCAAGCTGGAGATGAATATCGCGGAGCGCAAATATAAGTGGGGCCGCTGGGGACAAGGGAAATATGTCTATCCGGATGAGCGGGCGAACCGGTTGAAGGAATTCATCGCCGGGCGAATCGGCGACTACTTCCCGGCTTCCCGCGTCCTCTATTTCACGTAAGCCGGAGTCCGAGCGCCAACGGCAACAAACCGGGCATGCCGTCTCCATCCGGAGAGATCATGCCCGGTTCACTGGCGCGCAGCATCAAGTTCTGCGAGCCGATGCCGCTCCTATGTAAGCCGCTTGAGCCAATCCGGCGTGATCTGCTGCAGCCATATATTGATCTGGTTCAAATGATCCGTAAACAGCAGCACCCCCATAATAATCATCACCGCGCCGCCGAACTTCATCATCGCATTCGAATAACGAAGCAGCCAACGCGCCGATCCGATAAAAAACGACAAGATGAAAAACGGCAGCCCGAAGCCGATGCAGTAGGCCGTCGTCATCACGATGCCAAGGCTCGGCTGAGAAGCCGACAAGGTGAAGATAGCCCCGAGAATCGGCCCGACGCACGGAGACCATCCCGCCGAGAAGCCCATTCCGAACAAAAACGATCCGAAGTAGCCTCCCTTGCGCGCCACGTCGAACTTCCATTCCTTCATCAGCAGTTGGGGGCGGAAGACGCCCATGATGACAAGGCCCATCGCGATGATGATAATCGCTGACATTTGACGGACCGTATCCCGGTATTCAGCCAGGAACGATCCGAGGAAGGTCGCGCTCAACCCCAGCGTATAAAAAACGACGCTGACCCCAAGAATGAAAAACAGTGTATGCGTCATCGTCTTCCAGCGAACGACCCGCTTGTTGCGCTCTTCCTTCAATTGATTGACGGACATGCCCGTTATAATTGAAAGAAACGTGGGATACAACGGCAAGCAGCACGGGGAAATAAATGATATGACTCCTGCCCAAAAGGCAACCCAGACCGTTACATCCGACATGTTGACCGCCTCCTCCCTGGTTCGCGCGCCGGGGCGGCTTGCATGGAGCGGAAGACCGCCATTCCGACAGACCTATACCTTTACCCCCCGGCGTATCACTAAGGTTAATATTAACATGGCAATCAATAGTAATACAATCGTCGCTCCGGGCGCCAGATTCCACACGCCTGCCATGAGCAGCCCGGCAATGACGGCGGATTCCGAGACGAGCACGGAGACGATGACCGCCCTTTTGAAGCTCTTGGCGAGGAGCAGGCTGGTCGCGACCGGAATCGTCAAGAGCGCCGATACGAGCAAGGCGCCGACGATTTTAATCGCCACGCTGATGACAAGCGCCGTCAGCACGGTCACGGCAATATTCAACCAGCGAACCGGTAGCCCGTTCACCGCGGCCGCATCCTCATCGAAGGTCAGCATGAACATTTCCTTGAAAAAAATCAGCATAAACACAACGACGATGACCGTAACGGCTCCGACCACCGTTAAATCGGTACCGTTCAGCGTGTAGATGCTGCCGAATAAATAATTGGTCACGTTCGCGTTGAAGCTTCGTCCCAGCGTGAAAAAGAGCGAGGCCAACGCAACGCCGCCAGACATGATAACGGCTATCGACAGCTCCGCATACGTCTTATACGCCTTGCGGAGCCGCTCAATCGCCACCGCCCCCAGCAGGGCGAAGACGACTCCCATCGCGAGCGGATAAATGCCGAGCAAAAAGCCAAGCGCCACCCCGGCAATCGTGACATGGGCCAAGGTGTCCCCGATCATGGACAGCCGGCGCAGCACGAGAAACATCCCCATCAGCGGTCCGGTAATCCCGATGAACAGACCGCCGATAAGGGCTCTCTGGAAAAATTCCGAAAATATAATATCCAATCTATACCGACCCCTTCACATCATTTGCTAGCCGCATCCCGCAGCGGCATTCAGACATTGACGCCATGCGTCAAACCCGGCTCCAGACATTCCGCCTCATGAGAGTGCTTCACATAGAAGTGGAACTTCCCGCAGGTGCCGGCCGGCTCGTCGCCAAGCCAAGAATTCACCAGGTCCAGATCGTGGGAGACCATGACGAAGGTCATCCGGTGATGCTCATGCAAATGCTGCAGCAGGCTGAAAAATTCCTTCTGGGTGCCGGCATCGATGCCGACGGTCGGTTCGTCCAAAATCATCAGCTCCGGCTTGTTCACCATCGCCCGGGCCAAAAAGACGCGCTGCTGCTGTCCCCCGGACAGCTGCCCGATTTTTTTGTGAGCCAGATCCTCGATCCGCATCGCGGCCATCGCATCGATGCATTGGCTGATTTCCTGCTTCGACAGCCTGCGGAACATGCGTCTCCGATTATACATCCCGGACTGCACCACCTCCATGACCGTGGCGGGGAACAGCGGATTGAACGAATTTTTTTGCGGAACATAACCTACGCGTTCCCACTGCTTGAACCGCTGAATCGGCGTGCCGAACAGCCTTACTTCCCCGGCGGTAGGCCGGAGCAGGCCTACCATCAAGCGCAGCAGCGTCGTCTTGCCTGCCCCGTTCGCCCCGATGACCCCGACGAAGTCCCGCTCTCGCACCGTGAAGTTCACATTCTCGAAGACCTTCTGCCCTTCGTAGTCAAAACCGACATGATCCAACGTGATGACCTGCCCGTGGCAGGGATCGGTTACGTGCATTGTTCTAGTCATCTCTCTTCCTTATCCTCCCGGCCGGCTCGCCGCCCGCGCCGGAATGTATCCTTCTTATTGTAACGCGAGAAGGAGATTTTGCAAGTTGCGTTCCATCAGCGTCAAATAATTATCGCCCGCCGCTTCCTGCTCCTGCGTCAAGCCTTCCAGCGGATTCAAGACGAGCGTGTCGACCTTCGCTTCGGATGCCAGCGTCTGGGCCAGTTGATCAGATACCAGTTCCTCGAAAAATACATATTTCAACTGCTTCTCCTGCACCAGCTTCGCCAGATTCAGCAAATCCTGGGCGCGCGGCTCCGCATCCGGGGAAATGCCCATGATCGCATGCTGGCGAAGATCATAATCCCGCGCCAAGTAACCGAAGGCTTGGTGCGACACGACGATATCGCGCTTTGTCACGTTCTTCAGCTTCGACGTGTATTCCTCATCGATCGAAGCCAGCTTCGCTTTCAATTGATCATAGTTCTTCTCATAGTCGGCGCGATGCTCCGGATCGGCATCCACTAGCGCGTTCTTCACATTCTCAACCATAACGAGCGCAGACTTGGGACTGATCCACGTATGCGGATCGATATCGCCATGGTTATGCCCATGTTCGTCCTCGTGAGCATGCTCGCCCTCGTGATGCGCTTCTTCTCCGTGCTCCTCTTCCTCTTCGCTCGCCTTTATCAGCGTGATTCCATCGCTGACCTCGACGGTCTTCACCTTCGAGTCCGCATCAAGCCCCTTTTGGAAATCCGGCAGCCAGCCTTCGAATCCGGCTCCGTTCACGAGCAGCAGCTGCGCATTGGACGCATTCTGCAAATCCCGGCTCTTCGGCGTCCAGTCATGCGGCTCGACTCCCGTCGGGATCAGATTGGTTACCTGAGCATGCTCCCCTCCAATCTCGCTCGCCATGAAATAAATCGGATAGAAGCTTGTTATCACATTGACCTTCCCGTCGGCCGCTCCTTCCGCAGCCGAATCGTTATTGCCGCATGCATTGAGCAGCACAAGAGCGCAAGCGAGCAGCGCCAGCATCATGAACCGCAGCGACAGACGTCGTTTCCGAAGATTCATATTCCAACTCCCTTTCCTGTCCTTGTTCTTTCTATTTCGTAATTATTACTATTAAGATTATAGCAGGGTCAAAACACATGTCAATCCCCTCTTTACGGAAAAATAACAGTTTCATGTTTTGACATCCCTCGACACCGATCATAAGATGATAGAGGGCCATCTGACGTCTGCATCCCGCGGCGAACCTATTTTTATAAGTCCAGCGGTATGATGTCAAGTCCCTGATTTATGAGAATTGGAAAATTTCCTTGGCGTGCAGCAGGATCAATCCCAAAAAGGGCATCGCCAAACTAGACCCAGTCGAAAATTAAGTAAAATACCATAATTTAACTGGGACCATGTCAGACCCGCATACTTGGCCAAGGCGGCTTGATCCGTGAAGCGGTCGATGTCGCCAATCTCGGCCAGGATACCAGCGGCGTAAACCCGATCAATGCCCGGAATGGAACGGAGGCACTGGCTGCCGGAAATGCCGTCTAAAATGCGCTCAATCGCCTTGTCAAGCTCTTTAAGCTGACTCTGGATGCTCCGGATCGACTGAATCGAGGTGCCCAGCACCAAATCAATGGAATCCTCGACAACCTTCGAGAGACGGTACGAGGTCCGAGCCGCCTTTTGAATACAGCGGGCGACGTGTTCGGGATCGGGGAAACGATTTCTCCCCTTGTCCTTGAGATAGTCAGCCAAATG